>JAGTSE010000003.1 GCA_018261615.1 Pseudomonadota bacterium
AAGAAGAAAGGCAAATACAGCTAGGATTGGAAGGGTAGTGTTTAAGCCCCCTTTTAGGGGGCTGTGTCAAAGCCACCTGCTATGCAGGTGGATTTTTACTCGGACGTCGTTAGCTATTTAACGCCGGGCGATTGCTGATGACAATCCGCTGCGGCGCAGCGATTTCCGGCACATTGCGCAGTAGATCGATATGCAACAAGCCATTGGCAAAGGTCGCGCCGGAGACTTCCATAAAGTCGGCCAGCGTAAAGCTCAGGCTGAACGGCTGTATCACCAGCCCCTGATGCAGCCATTTCGGCTCGTTGGCCGGTTTTTCCGGCGTGCCTTTAATGGTCAGGCGGCTATTTTCCAACTGAATATCCAGCTCTTCCTGGCGAAAACCGGCCAGCGCAAGGGTGATGCGGTAGTGGTTATCGTCGCCTTTCTCAATGTTGTAAGGAGGGAAAGACTGCTGTTCAGTGGTGTTTTGCAGGGAGTTAACCAGTTTGTCGAAGCCAATCCACTGACGAAAAATCGGGGATAAATCATAGTTACGCATGGGTGTTTCTCCTTCTAAGAAGCGAGTGAGTACCTGCGAGCGCAATGGCTCACATATGCCCCCTGTCGGCGGGCATGTCGGAACCAGACCGACAGCGGCGGCCTGGAGCAACAATTAGTTAATTTCGATGCGACGCGGTTTTTTCTCTTCCGGGATCACGCGTTCCAGATCGATATAGAGCAGGCCGTTCACCAGATTCGCGCCATTGACGTGAATATTTTCCGCCAGCTGGAATTTGCGTTCGAAGTTGCGCTCGGCAATGCCCTGATAGAGGTAAGTACGCTCTTTTTGCTCGTCACTGTGGGAGCCTTTCACCACCAGCAGATTGTCCTGCGCGGTGATTTCCAGTTCGCTCTCAGCGAAACCGGCCACAGCAATGGCGATGCGGTAGTGGTTTTCATCCACTAATTCAACGTTGTACGGAGGGTAACCGCCATTGCTCTGGTTCTGGTTGTTTTCCAGCAGATTAAACAGACGGTCAAAACCAATAGCCGAACGATAAAGCGGGGAGAGATCGAAATTACGCATACTTAAAAGCTCCTGAAATCAGCGAGATTTTTCCATGCCTTCCTCAAGGGACAGGCCGTTATCGTAACCCAACACCCTTCCGGCGTGTTTTGTGGTTACATTCCTAAAATGTGGCTGAAGGGTCTGATTTCAAGGGCGGAATACCGACTTTTTTTTGCACTTTCTGGCGCAATGCATAGACTGGGATCACAGCACAAAAGGACAAAGTGCGAGTACCGCCACAGAGCGGAACCCGAATGCTATCTCTTTCCCAAAAGGGAGGCTATAACCGCCTGAGTAGCATTCAAACTACAAACAACGATGATTAATCGATGATGAAAACAACGCTTATAGTTTCTGCTTTGCTTTACGGAATGATGTTGTCAGGTTGCTCAAGTGTCATGTCGCATACAGGCGGCAAAGAAGGTGTTTATCCGGGAACGCGCGCCAGCTCGGCCATGCTTGCCGATGATGATACCGGCATTGGCACCAAGTCGCTGGTGGTGCTGGATATGCCTTTTACCGCCATCATGGACACTTTACTGCTGCCGTGGGATCTCTTCCGCAAGGATGATTCCATCAAATCGCGGGTTGAAAAGAGCGAACAGGCAAACCTGGCGACCGACTCGGTGATCCCGCCAGCGTCCATGTCAGCTCCCTGATTTACTGTCTGGTTTCCGTCATCCATAGCTGACGGAAACCTTCTACCTCTTCCATCCAGGCGATCAGCTTCCCGTCCGGTGAAAACACTACGGCATCGGCAGAAGGCGGATTTGCGTGATCGGATGTCAAAAAGGTGATATCACCGCACCTGGCATCGCATAGAGCAATGCGGTTTTCCAGTACAAATCCCAGCGCATTGCCAGAGGGATGCCAGTTAAACGCCGACTGGATACCGCCCGCGGTAAAGGTTAATTGGCGCGGTTCACCGCCGTCCGGGCTTATTAACCACAACTGCACGATACCGTGCTCATCACGCATCAAAAAGGCAATCTGCGTGGCCTGTGGATTGCTGCGCACCCAGTGACGCGGCACGTTAACTAAGCCCGGATAACGGCGTTGGTGAGTGAATGTCAGGCGTTTTTGCACCACGCCTTTTGGCGGCGCAGGCAGGGTTTGTTCGCTGCCCGTCAGTGGCGCATCACCTGCGGTTTTCCATCCTTGCTCATCGCCAGGCAGCTCGACGATAAACAACTCCGGCACTTTTTCACCGCCAGCCGACAGCGTATCGCCGATAAACGCCAGCCTGTCGTTGCCGACCCATCCCTCTTCGTAAGCTCGATTGATTTCGTCGCTGCCCGGCACCGGCGTGGATGTTGTGCGACTGATCAGTACGCACCAGTTGCTGCCGCCATATTCATGTGGATGCGTACAGGGCGGCGTTACCGGGCCAAACGGCACCGCCACGCCGACATTGCGCAGATCTTTTGCCGGAGAAAGCGCATGCATAACATGGTCGTTATAGGTAAAGCTGACGTTTTCACCATTCGGGCTGAACACATGCACATGTGTGCCGCCGCGCAACGCACCCGGTGTGTAAGGCGCGGTGATATCCAGCGCATCCAGATTCCGCGTCACGCCCTTTTCCGTAATAACGCCCCGGCGGTGGTGAAAATCATACTGCCAGTTGTCGTCAGGATTTTCCGGGCCATGGATAAAGACATATTTTTCCGCCTGCGGGCTGACCGTCACCACGCCGACATGCGCGCCATCCGTTGCGGTATAGAGTACTTCAACCTCACCGCTGTACACGTTAACACGCTCAATGGTTTTCCCGGTAAACGACGCGCCGGAAGGACGAACATCGAAAACCAGCCACTGGCTGTCCGGTGTCCAGCTATGAATATTGGTCAGTTGATGGTGACGCGCAGCGAAGGTGAGTTGTTTCATTAGCGAATAAACCCGGAAGCGGAGGAAGCACTTCAGGGTAATGGATCCATGAGGAAATGACTACGATTCCTGAAAGCACACAGGCAAGAGCATTGTGCCCCTGCCTACGAGAATCGCTTAGTTCAGGGCAAACTTCTCAATGATGTAAGCAACGCCGTCTTCAAGGTTGGATTTGGTGACAACGTTCGCGACTTCTTTCACCGACGGAATGGCGTTATCCATCGCCACACCCACTCCGGCATACTCGATCATCGCGATGTCGTTTTCCTGATCGCCAATCGCCATGATCTCGTCCTGCTTGATATTCAGCGCCTCGGCAAGGGATTTCACACCGGTGCCTTTATTGACGCGTTTATCCAGAATTTCGAGGTAGTATGGCGCACTTTTCAGTACGGTATACTTCTCTTTCACTTCCTGCGGGATACGGGCAATAGCCCGATCGAGGATCAACGGATCATCAATCATCATGACTTTGAGAAACTGCATTGTGGGATCCATTTTTTCCGCCTCGCAGAACACCAGCGGGACCGTTGCCACGTAAGATTCATGCACCGTGTAGTAGCTGATGTCCCGGTTTGCGGTGTAAAGCGTATTGCGATCAAGGGCATGGAAATGGGAACCGACTTCGCGGGAGAGTTTCTCCAGATAGCGGTAATCATCATAGCTTAATGTCGTTTGCGCCACCGCGCTGCCATCACTGGCGTTCTGTACCAGTGCGCCATTGTAGGTGATGCAATAATCACCTTCCCGCTCCATATGCAGCTCTTTCATGTAGCTGTGAACACCCGCATAAGGTCGGCCCGTGGTCAGCACCACATTAATACCGCGCTGGCGCGCAGCGGCAATAGCATTTTTAACGGCGGGAGAGATGGTGTGATTCGGCAGCAGCAGTGTGCCGTCCATATCGATTGCAATAAGTTTTATAGCCATGAGATCCCCTGATGAGATTTTTCAGGACCCATGCTAACGCGATTCCGCTCAAAAAACAGCAGCACGACGGGGAGAAAAAAGGGATAGAAAGGGGAACCGGGATTCCCCTTTTGAGCTTTAAAACGGAGGATTCAGCCTGTAGGCCTGCGAGCCGTTAAATATCGAGATTTGCCGCTTTCAGAGCGTTTTCTTCGATAAACGCACGACGCGGCTCAACGGCATCACCCATCAGCGTAGTGAACAGCTGGTCAGCCGCGATGGCATCTTTCACGGTCACGCGCAGCATGCGACGACTTTCCGGATCCATAGTAGTTTCCCACAGCTGATCCGGGTTCATCTCACCCAGACCTTTATAACGCTGGATAGCGAGACCGCGGCGGGACTCTTTCACCAGCCAGTCCAGCGCCTGCTCAAAGCTGGCGACTGGTTGACGGCGCTCGCCGCGTTCGATGAAGGCGTCATCTTCAATCAGGCCGCGTAGTTTTTCACCCAGCGCGCACAGACGGCGATATTCGCCACCGGTAACAAATTCGTGATCCAGCGGATAGTCAGTATCGACGCCGTGCGTGCGTACGCGAATGATCGGCTCGAAGTGACTCAGCGCGCTGTTTTCACGCACATCGAACTTCCACTGGCTACCGTGCTGTTCGTTCTCATTTAGCTCAGTAACCAGAGTGTTCACCCAACGGGTCACTTTCTGTTCGTCGGAAAGATCGTCTTCCGTCAGCGTCGGCTGATAGACCAGCTCTTTCAGCAGTGTACGCGGGAAGCGGCGCTCCATACGGCCGATCATTTTCTGTGTTGCGTTATACTCGGCAACCAGTTTTTCCAGCGGTTCACCCGCCAGAGCTGGTGCGCTGGCGTTGGTGTGCAGCGTTGCGCCGTCCAGCGCGATGGCGATTTGATACTGATCCATCGCATCGTCATCTTTAATGTATTGTTCCTGTTTGCCTTTCTTCACTTTGTACAGCGGCGGCTGAGCGATGTAGACGTGACCACGTTCAACGATTTCCGGCATCTGACGGTAGAAGAAGGTCAACAGCAGCGTACGGATGTGCGAGCCATCGACGTCCGCATCGGTCATGATAATGATGCTGTGATAGCGCAATTTGTCCGGGTTGTACTCGTCGCGGCCAATGCCGCAGCCCAGCGCGGTGATAAGCGTCGCTACTTCCTGCGAAGAGAGCATCTTGTCGAAGCGTGCTTTCTCAACGTTGAGGATCTTACCTTTCAGCGGCAGAATCGCTTGGTTCTTACGGTTACGACCCTGCTTCGCAGAACCGCCCGCCGAATCCCCTTCCACTAAGTAGAGTTCGGACAGCGCCGGGTCACGTTCCTGGCAATCCGCCAGTTTGCCCGGCAGACCGGCCAGATCCAGCGCGCCTTTACGGCGGGTCATTTCACGGGCTTTACGCGCTGCTTCACGGGCGCGCGCCGCATCAATAATCTTGCCAACCACGATTTTCGCGTCGGACGGGTTTTCCAGCAAGTATTCAGCCAGCAGTTCATTCATCTGCTGTTCAACCGCCGATTTCACCTCAGAGGAGACCAGTTTATCTTTGGTCTGCGAGGAGAATTTCGGGTCCGGCACTTTTACCGAAACCACAGCGATCAGACCTTCACGGGCGTCGTCACCGGTGGCGCTGACTTTGGCTTTTTTGCTGTAGCCCTCTTTATCCATGTAGGCATTCAGCGTACGGGTCATCGCCGCGCGGAAACCTGCAAGGTGAGTACCGCCGTCGCGCTGCGGAATGTTGTTGGTAAAGCAGTAGATGTTTTCCTGGAAGCCGTCGTTCCACTGCAATGCTACTTCCACACCAATACCGTCTTTTTCAGTGGAGAAGTAGAAAATGTTCGGATGGATCGGCGTTTTATTCTTGTTGAGATACTCAACAAACGCCCTGATGCCACCTTCGTAGTGGAAATGGTCTTCTTTGCCGTCGCGCTTGTCGCGCAGACGAATAGAAACGCCAGAGTTGAGGAAGGACAACTCGCGCAGGCGTTTCGCCAGAATTTCATATTCGAATTCGATAACGTTGGTGAAGGTTTCATAGCTTGGCCAGAAACGCACCATCGTACCGGTCGACTCGGTTTCACCGGTGACCGCCAGCGGAGCCTGCGGTACACCGTGCTGATAAATCTGACGGTGAACTTTGTTGTCACGCTGGATAACCAGCTCCAATTTCTGCGACAGGGCGTTAACCACGGAAACACCGACGCCGTGCAGACCACCGGAAACTTTATAGGAGTTATCGTCGAACTTACCGCCTGCGTGCAGAACGGTCATGATCACTTCCGCTGCGGAAACACCCTCTTCCTCGTGAATACCCGTCGGGATACCACGGCCGTCATCCTGTACAGAGACAGAGTTATCGCTGTGGATGGTGACAACAATATCTTTACAGTACCCTGCGAGCGCTTCGTCGATAGCGTTATCTACCACCTCGAATACCATATGGTGCAGACCGGTGCCGTCATCTGTATCGCCGATATACATACCCGGGCGCTTACGCACCGCATCCAGCCCTTTCAGGACTTTGATACTGGAGGAGTCATAAGAATTCGACATCAACGTTTCTCGCTCATTTTGTCTTGGGTTAATCCGTTATTTTACCCTTTTCCACGGTGAACATCTTCGAATTTTTGTCCGACATGTCCATTACGTGCTCGGCGCTGATCGCGCTGACAAAAACCTGTGACTGCGTGGCTTTTAACCGGCTGGCTAACAAACCACGCTTCTCGTCATCAAGTTCAGAGGCAAAATCATCTATCAGGTATAAACAGCGTCGTCCGCTTTCACGCGTTAAAAACTCCCCCTGCGCCAGACGCAGCGCGCACATCAGGAGTTTTAACTGCCCGCGCGACAGCGTATCTTCAACCGGCGCACCATCCGCCCTGATGCGGAAATCCGCTTTATGCGGGCCGTGAGCGGTGTAAGTCAGCATGCGGTCGCGCTCAAAATTGCGCTCCAGCACCTCACTGTAATCGGTCTCCTTTTCCCACCCGCGCTGAAATGAAAAAGTGAGGGAGAACTCCGGTAAAAACTGGCGGCAGGTGTCTGCCATATCTTCTGCAATGGCGGCGCTGTATTCGGCACGCCAGAGGCTTAGCTGCTCCGCCAGCGGGATCAACTCTTTGTCCCAAGGACGGAGTTGTGCATAGTGGCTCACCTGGCGCAATGCGGCGTTACGCTGCTTCAGCAGGCGCTTGAGATTGCTCCAGGCGGTAAAAAAACCGCTCTCATTGTGAAAACAACCCCAATCAACGAACGCTCTTCGATATTTGGGGCCGCCGTTAAGCAAAGTAAACCCCTCAGGGGTGATGAGCTGCATTGGCATCAGCAGAGCCAGTTCAGCCACTTTGTGACCGTCGGTGCCGTCAATGCGCACCTTGCCTTCGCCGAGCTTATCTTTGGTCAAACCAATCGAGGTTTCACGCTCTTCGCCCTGCAATCGCCCATGTAAAACAAAGGATTCCTGCTCATGACGAATAACGCGGCCGATTTGCAAACTGCGAAACGCACGGCCATGACCGAGCGTGTAAATGGCTTCCAGCACGCTGGTTTTACCGCTGCCGTTGGCGCCGACGAGGAAATTAAAGCCGGGAGATAACGCGAGATCCGCATTCTCGATATTACGGAAATCTTTGATCAGTAATCGGGTTAGCGACATGATTTACTCATCACCAGGGCGTTATCGTCGCAGTTAGTCTGGTTACGGCCAGCGCACAGCAACCGGAGCGTACTGAAGTACGTGAGGATTGCGAGCACTGCCCGGAGCCAGACTAACAAGTAAGATAGCCCGATACTTTTCTACAAACGCATTGGCATAACGACGTAAGCTGCGCTTTGACTGGCCGCATCCTCAATCTGCACACTCGAAACTGAATCCGTCAGCAGAATACGCACATTCTCGCACTTCAGTGCATTCAGTACGTCCAGCACATAGCTGACGTTAAAGCCGATTTCCATTTCACTGCCAGCGTAAGTGACGTCGAGAAACTCTTCGGCTTCTTCCTGTTCCGGGTTATTAGCGGTGATTTTGATCTGGTTCTCACTGACATACAGACGCACACCACGGAACTTCTCGTTGGAGAGGATCGCCGCGCGGGCAAACGCCTGCTTGAGCGAATCGCAACCCGCTTCCAGCGTTTTGTCCGGGTTCTTCGGCAATACGCGACGATAATCGGGAAAACGTCCATCAACCAGTTTGGAAGTGAAGATGAAATCACCGACGTGCGCGCGAATATTATTGCTGCCAATCTGCACACGCAGAGGTGTATCGCCACCATCGAGCATACGCATCAACTCAATTACGCCTTTACGCGGCACGATCACCGAATGGTTCGGCAGCGATTCGCCAATCGGCATCGAACAGACCGCCAGACGGTGGCCGTCAGTGGCCACGGTACGCAGCTCTTCGCCTTCGGTTTCAAACAGCATGCCGTTTAAGTAGTAACGAACGTCCTGATGCGCCATGGAGAACTGTGTCGCTTCGATCAGACGCTTCATCGTGGCTTGCGGCAGCGTGAACTCCACTTCGCTTTGCCAATCGTCCAGATTCGGGAAGTCCGCAGCGGGTAACGTGGATAACGAGAAACGGCTGCGCCCGGAACGTATCAGCATACGCTCGCCTTCCAGCTGCACGGCGATTTCCGCGCCTTCCGGCAGACCGCGACAGATGTCGAAGAATTTACGCGCCGGCACCGTGGTTGCGCCCTGTTCATGCGGCTGAACCAGCGCAACGCGCGCCACCATCTCCATTTCAAGATCGGTGCCGGTCAGCGACAGCGCGCCTTCAGTAACCTGAAGCAGCAGATTACCGAGAATAGGCAACGTCGGGCGACCGCCCAATGGCCCGCTAACCTGTTGCAGCGGCTTTAATAAATGTTCACGTTCAACGGTAAATTTCATAGCGTCACGAAGATAATGTTCTGATTAAATTGGAAAAATCTTCTTTGATATCATGGCTTTCTTCACGCAACTGCTCAATCTTACGGCAGGCATGCAGCACGGTAGTATGGTCGCGACCCCCAAAAGCATCACCGATTTCCGGCAGGCTATGGTTAGTCAGCTCCTTTGCCAGTGCCATCGCCATCTGGCGCGGACGGGCTACCGAACGGGATCGACGCTTGGAGAGAAGATCCGCAACCTTGATCTTGTAGTACTCGGCCACTGTCTTTTGAATATTGTCGATGGTGACCAGTTTTTCCTGTAGCGCCAGCAGATCGCGCAACGCTTCACGGACAAAATCGATGGTGATCGCGCGGCCGGTGAAGTTGGCATTGGCAATCACGCGGTTCAGCGCGCCCTCCAGCTCACGCACGTTCGAGCGCAGTCGCTTGGCAATAAAGAAGGCCACTTCGCCAGGCAGACGAATGTCGTTTTCATCTGCTTTTTTCATCAGGATCGCGACGCGGGTTTCCAGTTCTGGCGGCTCGATCGCTACCGTTAATCCCCAGCCAAAGCGAGATTTTAAACGATCCTCAACGCCATTGATCTCTTTCGGATAGCGATCCGATGTAAGGATGATCTGCTGATTGCCTTCCAGTAGTGCGTTAAAGGTGTGGAAAAACTCTTCCTGGGATCGCTCTTTATTGGCAAAGAATTGAATATCGTCAATCAGCAGGGCGTCAACAGAGCGGTAGTAGCGTTTAAACTCTTCGATCGCATTGTTTTGCAGGGCTTTTACCATGTCCTGGACAAAGCGCTCGGAGTGCATATACACCACTTTGGCATTCGGCTTTCGCGCCACAATGCCATTACCCACTGCATGCAGCAGATGCGTTTTACCCAGACCTGTACCGCCATATAAAAACAGAGGGTTATAGGCGCCACCGGGGTTATCCGCAACCTGGCGAGCCGCCGCGCGAGCCAGTTGGTTGGATTTACCTTCGACGAAGTTATCAAAGGTATGTTTCACATTAACGTTGGAACGGTAGGTTGGTTCTGCTGGCGCAGGAACATTGTCCCAGCCTGGACGCGCCGCTGGCGCTGCGCGCTGAACGATGACCTGCGCCGCCTGTGCGGGCGCAGAAACTGTCGCAGGCTCTCTCAACGACTGGCTAACCGGGCGGGAACCCACCTCAAAACGCAGCTGCGGGGCATCCGGGCCGCAGAATTCATTCAGCAGTCCATTGATATTATTAAGATATTTATCTCTTACCCAATCGAGCACAAAACGGTTTGGCGCGTACAGTGCCAGCGTGTTATCGCTCAGTTCCGCCTGCAATGGGCGTATCCACATACTAAATTCTGTGGCTGGTAACTCATCCTGCAATCGGGCAAGACACTGCTGCCAAAGCGAAAGTGACACGGCGGACTCCACTCGAACGAAAATCGATAAATAAAAGACAGAAACATTAAAGTTTTTTGACGCACATCGATAAGACCCACCGGGTGACGTGCGAACCGCTATCTACGGTTTGTGCCCTAAGAACGATCCTGGATCGCGATCGGGACCGCGGATCATAGCGTAAACCGCCGTAGAGATCTTCTGTTTCTCACAGATTCTTTATGATTTATCCACAGGGCAATTCGGAACCGGCTAAGTGTAATCGATCCTCGCCGGAGTGCGGGACGTTTTAGTCCGCATATTGGAAAATTTAATGAGTAATGATGATTTCTTGCTTAAACGATCTAATGAAGATCCTTGGGGATCCTTGCGCTTTGCCGTTTGCCCCGTATAATTCTGCCTCCGGCGCGTCTTGCTCGTTTTCAGTCGTCGAATGCAGCTTATTTTTTGCGCGATTATGTGCAAAAATACGTGCGCTATAAGGAAAGAGAATTGACTCCGGAGTGTACAATTATTACAATCCGGCCTCTTTAATTACCCATGGCTCGCGCGCCTGTCGTTCGATATCCGTTCAGGCATACGCAAAAGTCAGTGAATTTATTCAAGTTTAGGTAGAAACCGCCATGAAACGCACTTTTCAACCGTCTGTACTGAAGCGCAACCGTTCTCACGGCTTCCGTGCTCGTATGGCTACTAAAAATGGTCGCCAGGTTCTGGCTCGTCGTCGCGCTAAAGGCCGCGCACGTCTGACCGTTTCCAAGTAATAAAGCTAACCCCTGAGTGGTTAAGCTCGCTTTTCCCAGGGAGTTACGTTTGTTAACTCCCACTCATTTCACTTTCGTCTTCCAGCAGCCACAACGGGCCGGCACGCCGCAAATCACCATCCTCGGCCGCCTGAATTCGCTGGGGCATCCCCGTATCGGTCTGACCGTCGCCAAGAAAAATGTTAAACGCGCCCATGAACGCAATCGGATTAAACGTCTGACGCGTGAAAGTTTCCGTTTACGCCAGCATGAATTGCCAGCAATGGATTTCGTGGTGGTGGCGAAGAAGGGGGTTGCCGACCTCGATAACCGTGCTCTCTCGGAAGCGTTGGAAAAATTATGGCGCCGCCATTGTCGCCTGGCTCACGGGTCCTGATAGCCCTGATTAGGGTCTATCAACGCCTGATTAGTCCGCTACTTGGGCCGCACTGTCGTTTCACCCCCACCTGTTCGCAATACGGAATTGAGGCATTGCGTAGGTTTGGTATGTTAAAAGGCAGTTGGTTGACAATGAAACGCGTATTAAAATGCCACCCTTTACACCCGGGTGGCGACGATCCCGTCCCGCCAGGACCTTCTAAAACCAGAGAACACTAACGATGGATTCGCAACGCAATCTTTTTATCATCGCTTTGTTGTTCGTGTCTTTCATGATCTGGCAAACGTGGGAGAAGGATAAAAATCCTCCTCCGGCGCAACAGCAGACCACGCAGACTACGACCACCGCAGCGGGTAGCGCAGCCGACCAGGGCGTACCAGCCAGTGGCCAGGGGAAACTGATCACGGTGAAAACCGATGTGCTTGAGCTGACCATCAACACCCGTGGTGGTGATGTTGAACAGGCACTGCTTCCGACATACCCGAAAGAGTTGGGTTCCAATGAGCCGTTCCAGTTACTGGAAACGACGCCGCAGTTTATCTATCAGGCGCAAAGTGGCCTGACCGGTCGTGACGGCCCGGATAACCCGACTAACGGCCCGCGCCCACTGTATAACGTAGAAAAAGATGCGTTTGTGCTGGCTGATGGTCAGAATGAACTGGCGATCCCGCTGACTTACACCGACGCGGCTGGCAATACCTTCAGCAAAACTTTCACGCTGAAACGCGGTGAATATGCGGTGAACGTAGGCTATAGCGTGCAAAACGCCGGTGATAAACCGTTAGAAGTGGCAACGTTTGGTCAGTTGAAACAATCCATCAATCTGCCTTCTCACCGCGATACTGGCAGCAGCAACTTTGCGCTGCATACCTTCCGCGGTGCGGCGTATTCCACGTCTGACACGAAGTATGAGAAATATAAATTCGACAACATCGCCGATAACGAAAACCTGAACGTCAGCTCCAATGGCGGCTGGGTTGCGATGCTGCAACAGTATTTCGCTACCGCGTGGATCCCTCGTAGCGAAGGAGCGAATAACTTCTATACCAGCAACCTGGGCAATGGCGTAGCCGCTATCGGTTATAAATCCCAGCCGGTACTGGTGCAGCCGGGTCAAACTACCGCGCTGAACAGCACCCTGTGGGTCGGCCCGGAAATTCAGGACAAAATGGCTGCTGCGGCACCGCACCTGGATCTGACCGTGGATTACGGCTGGTTGTGGTTTATTTCTCAGCCGCTGTTCAAACTGCTGAAGTGGATCCACAGCTTCTTGGGTAACTGGGGCTTCTCCATCATCGCAATCACCTTTATCGTTCGTGGCATCATGTACCCGCTGACCAAAGCGCAGTACACCTCCATGGCGAAAATGCGCATGTTGCAACCGAAGATTCAGGCTATGCGCGAGCGTCTGGGTGACGACAAGCAGCGTATGAGTCAGGAGATGATGGCGCTGTACAAAGCGGAGAAAGTGAACCCGCTGGGCGGCTGCTTCCCACTGATTATTCAGATGCCTATCTTCCTGGCACTGTATTACATGCTGATGGGTTCCGTTGAACTGCGCCATGCGCCGTTCGCACTGTGGATCCACGACCTGTCTGCACAGGACCCGTACTACATCCTGCCGATCCTGATGGGCGTAACGATGTTCTTCATCCAGAAGATGTCGCCGACCACCGTGACCGACCCGATGCAGCAGAAGATCATGACCTTTATGCCGGTCATCTTCACGGTGTTCTTCCTGTGGTTCCCGTCAGGTCTGGTGCTGTACTATATCGTCAGCAACCTGGTGACCATCATTCAGCAGCAGCTGATTTACCGTGGTCTGGAGAAGCGCGGTCTGCATAGCCGCCAGAAGAAAAGCTCCTGATACGCTGTAGGCCGGGTAAGCGAAGCGCCACCCGGCAAAAGGAACAACAAACAAAGGGCGGTCAGTTGACCGCCTTTTTTATTTTGAGATTTCGGAAAACATACCATGAGCCATAACGACACTATCGTCGCACAGGCAACCCCACCGGGACGCGGTGGGGTGGGCATCCTGCGCATTTCGGGCGTAAAAGCGCGAGACGTGGCGCAGGCGGTGCTGGGCAAGCTGCCTAAACCGCGTTATGCCGACTATCTGCCGTTCCAGGACGCTGATGGCAGCGCGCTGGATCAAGGCATTGCGCTGTGGTTCCCTGGCCCGAACTCCTTTACTGGGGAAGATGTACTGGAGCTACAGGGGCACGGCGGCCCGGTTATCCTCGACCTGCTGTTAAAACGCATACTGACCCTACCAGGGCTGCGCATTGCCCGGCCGGGCGAGTTCTCCGAGCGTGCGTTCCTTAACGATAAGCTCGATCTGGCGCAGGCTGAAGCGATTGCCGATTTAATTGATGCCAGTTCCGAGCAGGCTGCGCGCTCCGCGCTGAACTCGTTGCAGGGCGCTTTCTCCGCCCGTGTTAACCACCTTGTGGAAGCACTTACTCACCTGCGCATCTATGTAGAAGCGGCTATCGACTTCCCGGATGAAGAGATCGACTTCCTTTCAGACGGCAAAATCGAAGCCCAGTTGAACGACGTTATCGCCGATCTGGACGCAGTACGAGCCGAAGCGCGTCAGGGAAGCCTGCTGCGTGAAGGGATGAAAGTGGTCATTGCTGGTCGCCCAAACGCCGGGAAATCGAGCCTGTTGAACGCGCTGGCCGGGCGTGAAGCCGCTATTGTGACTGATATTGCAGGTACCACACGCGACGTATTGCGCGAGCACATACATATCGACGGTATGCCGCTGCACATTATCGATACCGCTGGTTTGCGCGAAGCCAGCGACGAAGTGGAACGTATCGGTATCGAACGCGCCTGGCAGGAAATTGAGCAGGCCGACCGCGTGCTGTTTATGGTTGATGGCACCACCACTGATGCGGTTGATCCGGCGGAAATCTGGCCGGACTTTATTGCCCGTTTGCCCGCCAGATTACCGATCACCGTGGTACGCAATAAAGCGGATATTACCGGCGAACCGCTGGGTATCAGCGATGTGAACAATCACTCACTTGTGCGTCTCTCCGCGCGCACCGGCGAAGGCGTTGACGTACTGCGTCAGCATCTCAAGCAAAGTATGGGGTTTGACACCAGCATGGAAGGCGGTTTCCTGGCGCGTCGCCGGCACTTACAGGCGCTCGAAGCGGCCGCTGAGCATCTGCAACAGGGTAAAGCACAACTGCTGGGAGCCTGGGCTGGTGAGTTGCTGGCCGAAGAGCTGCGCCTCGCCCAGCAGAACCTGAGTGAGATCACCGGCGAGTTTACCTCCGATGATTTACTGGGCCGCATCTTCTCCAGCTTCTGTATTGGTAAATAATCGTACGGAACGGCCGTAAAATGGCCGTTCCTGTTATAACGGCGACTTCTCGTAAAGTGCTGGATTAACCAAACAAAGTGTAAATATCCCCGTCAGGGCTTTTAAGATGCTAATTTACACATTAAAACCTATCAACTATGGGCGATAATATTCACTATCGATTCGATTCAGACCATTATCACGGAGAGAAAAATGGCTACGCATTTTGCACGAGGGATAATTTCCGAAGGGCATCTTGTCTCCACCCGACTACCGCTGTCCTGTCACAATACGGCTCGCCAGCTTCCTGAGCATCGCCGCACACGTTTTCTTGCTTCCCGTGCATTACTCGCTGAAATGATGTTTATGCTGTATGGTACCAGCGAACTGCCAGAGATAGTCATTGAATCCAGCGGCAAGCCGAAGTTTGCCGACGTTAGTCTGCCGCACTTTTCGCTGGCCTATGCCGGGAATTTGGTGGGCGTCGCCATTACGACTGAAGGCGATTGCGGTCTGGATATGGAGCTGCAACGCGCGCGCAGTTTTCACAGTACGCACACGCAGAAGCCCTCTTTCAGCAATAATGAGCTACTGTGGATCAATAACCAAAACGATCCTGGCGAAGCGCAAACCCAACTTGTAACGCTGCGCCAGAGCGCAATGAAATTGATCCATCAAATGCGCGACGATCAAGGTCTGCTGCAACTGTTGCCGGGATCCGGACGTCTGCGCCTGATGCCGCTAACGCGTGTTGAAGTGATGTGTGATGCAGAAGATGTGCTGATCTGGTCTGTAGCGGTATCACCTGCCATCGAAAGCCTGAAAATATGGGAATTCGATAGCCGTACAGGGTGGCGTTATCTCTCCGATGTACAAACGCGCGCCAACGATCCCGCCTCCCGGTTAATGCGTTTCACCAGCTTGCCCGCAGAGAAAACCCTGATCCTTAATTGATCCCATAATGAGGAGTCATCATGTCTGTTGAACGCAAGGCTGTGACCCCGCCCGGTAGCCTGCGTAAAGGTTCTTTTAATGCCATGGTCGCGCGCACATTGCCCAGGCTTGCGACCGCAGGCATGGGCATCACGCCGCTACCTTCGATTGCCAATATCCCGCTGTACGATGCCGATATTCAGCAAGAAGAAGGTTTCCCGGAAAGTGTGCGCGAGCTTGCTGAACATATCCGTGCGGCTGACGGCGTGGTGATTGTGACGCCGGAATACAACTACTCGGTACCGGGTGGGGTATACCTAACTGAGCAGCCACATAGCGCCGTACGCTAATGGGGATCTGCATGAGATCATTCAGAAATGTACCCAGAAAACGTGCGGTGGTGAGCTGAAGAGCAATGCCAAACCGGTTGTGCCTGCCCAGCGCTGATTAACAAAATCCAGACCGCGCTCATCAAGATGAAAATACTTTGCCAGCTGAACTTCATTTGGCTTGGCGGAATAGCAGCCATAATTCTGAATCTGGCTGTCGGTCAGAAAGTCACCACTCATCTGCACCAAAATGGACCGACTCGGCCGCAACACCGCCGATATGATCCATATTGTAGACGCCTGCTATTAAGAAGGGGATTGCCTTCGTTTTCTGGAAAATGGTCATTCAGACCTTGGCTGCTGTGGCAGAAGCCGAGCGTGAGCGCATTCTGGAACGAACCAATGACGGACGGGTTGCAGCAATGGCCCCTGGTGTTCGGTTTGGAAGGAAGCTCCATCCGGTGACAGCTTCAGCTCTGACTCTGATTAGACAGGGTGCTTCATTTAAGGCTGTATCGGAGAAAACAGGTATATCGAGACCGACATATTTCCGGCTGAAAAGACAGTTTACAGTTGATAATAACGGGGTATCATCGGTGAAGTAATATACAGGGAGAACAGAATGGACTCGGCGTTACTCGATATGATGCGCTCAGGCGGGAGAAATAAAGCCTGGGCTGAAACAATGGTTAACCTTGAAGCCAGAAAACTGGTTGATACTGCCAACAGACTTTCCGCCAAAGTGGAGTTCGTCCGGGAAAATAACAAAATTGTTGGCTACGTCATTTCTGCTGTGAACGTAGTTCTTTCGGGAGCAGAGATAGCTTTAGGAACAACGCTACTTGCCAGCGCTAATCCATTAGGTGTGCGGCTGGAGCAATACTCGTTGTGGATGGATTCAATGGCCTAAGCAAAGAATTTAGCCATCAGGTACTTCATGATTCTACATCTGAAGGGTTTGCTGCTAATGCAGCTATGTCTACGGCTGAATTTATGGGGTTTAATTCTAAAAGTGGATTAGGCGTGTATAAATCAATCTCACTTGTTGCTAATGTTTACAGCGTTTTTGGTTTAATAAGGAAGCCTGGAACATGGAGACTATTTCGCTATATACCAGTCGATTATTACAGAAAAGTCAGTACGTTAAGTCGGCCAAAACTAACCATGAAAATAGTTGGATACGGCGTAAAGGCTAAAGTTATTTTTGATCTGATGACAATTACTGATCGCCCTTAATCCTGGAAGCATATTGTTTATACCGCCAGGCTTTAAATGCGAGTTTGGCGGGCGTCAAATACCAGATAAAAGGTAATCCTACAATCAACGAAAAAGCCAGAGAGAGCGTATTATTTTTTGTCGATAAAACAGATGTAAAAATCAGGATTACGAAGGCAACAATAGTTATCCACTTAGCTACATTAAATCGTTTTGCTAAATCCTGAATCACTTCATCAAGAGTTCCCCCGAAATTTTCCACATTGCTTTTAATTTTCTGAAGATCTGTATGACTGAAGCCAGACTCCAGCAGTGCTTCTTCGCTCACTTTCATGGATTTTTATCCTTAAAACTGACCAGAACATCACAGGTTAGTTTACCCGAAATCAGGCGATAAAATCGCCACATACAAATCCAATTTGGATATTGATTATTTTCTTTTTAAAACATCAAGTTATGTCATTAGCGTGGTTTTTTACACGATTGGCCGTCAAACCCCGATTCAAAGCAAGGTTGATCAGCAGACGGGAGAAGTGATCGATCAAAGCACGCTTGACCATCTGAGTGGCCAGCTTACGGCTTTCGGCGATTATATTCAGCGTGTTAAGCCGTAATGGAAGCCCCTCCCGCGCAGCGCGAGAGGGGAAAGCATTAATGCGCGTCGATGAAGACGATTTTCAGCAGGAACAGCACCGCAACCACAATCACGCATGGGCTGAGTTCGCGCAGGCGGCCAGTACCGATTTTCATCACGCAGTAAGAGATAAAGCCCAGCGCGATACCTTCGGTAATCGAGAAGCTGAACGGCATCATTACCGCAGTGATAAAGGCCGGCACGGCTTCTGTCAGATCATGCCAATTCACACGCGCCAGGCTGGACGTCATCAGCACGCCCACATAGATCAGCGCACCTGCAGCAGCATAGCCCGGCACCATACCCGCTAATGGCGACAGGAAGATCACCAACAGGAACAGCAAGCCAACCACAACCGCCGTCAGACCGGTACGGCCGCCAACAGAAACACCGGAAGAAGATTCGATATACGCGGTAACAGAGGAGGTGCCAATAAAGGCTCCAGCCACCGAAGAGACACTATCGACAAACAGCGCCTGCTTCATGCGCGGGAACTTACCACTTTCATCCACCAGCCCGGCTTTATCGGTCACGCCAATCAGCGTACCGGAGGAGTCAAACAGGTTCACCAGCATAAACGAGAAGATCACACCCGCCAGGCCAATATTAAAGGAACCGGCCAGATCCACATTACCGACAACGCTTGTCACGCTCGGCGGCGCAGAAATAATACCGTGATATTGCACATCGCCCAGCAGCCAGCCCAGCAGGGTGGTGACAACAATCGACACCAGCACAGCGGCGTGAATGTTGCGCGACGCCAGAATAGCGATGATGAAGAAACCAAGAACGCCCAGCAGAACGCTGTGGGAAGTCAGGTTACCGATGCTCACCAGCGTCTCTTTGTTCGGCACGATTACACCAGCATTTTTCAGCCCCATCATGCCAATAAATAGCCCGATACCGCTGGTGATACCCACGCGCAGACTGACCGGAATATTGGCGATCATCCAGTAACGAACACGGAACAAAGTCAGCAGCAACAGGCCCACAGCTCCCCAGAAGATGGCGCCCATGCCGATCTGCCAGGAAAGCCCCATGGCACCAACAACCACAAACGCAAAGAAGGCGTTCAGACCCATTGCCGGCGCCAGCGCAACCGGCAGGTTAGCTACCAGCCCCATCAGGATGCTGCCGAATGCAGCAATCAGGCAGGTGGTCACAAATACTGCGCTGGTATCCATCCCGGCGACGCCCAGAATCTGGGGGTTAACAAAAACGATATACACCATCGTCAAAAACGTCGTGAAACCGGCGATCACTTCGGTGCGTGCCGATGTGCCGTGCTCGCGTAGTTTAAACACGCGGTCAAGCAACCCCTGGCCCGCAGCCTGGGTAGTGTGTTGTTGGCTCATTATCAATTTCCGGAATTAGGAGGGGAAAATCGTCGCTATCCTATACCAAAATGAGACAATATTGACGGTTATCACACACTTTTTTTCATTGAATTTACTTATACGGCAACGATTGCGTTTCGCTATCTGCGCCAAGTAAACGTTAAACTCACAATAACAGGAAATGGCATGTCCCACATTGATGCAATATTTTTCGACTGTGACGGCACCCTGGTCGATAGTGAAGTCATTTGTTCCCGCGCCTATGTGCATATGTTTAAGACTTTTGGCATTACGCTGGATCTGGAAGAGGTCTTCAAGCGCTTTAAGGGCATGAAATTATATGAAATTATCGATGTCATCGTCGAGGAACGAGGTGTAAGCCTGGCGAAAGAGGAGCTTGAGCCCATTTATCGTGGGGAAGTCGCGCGCCTGTTCGACAGCGAACTGGAGGTGATTGTCGGTGCGAACGCATTGCTGGACGCAGTGAGTGTACCGATGTGTGTGGTTTCTAATGGCCCTGTCAGCAAAATGCAGCACTCATTGGGCAAATTAGGCATGCTACATCACTTTCCTGAAAAACTGTTTAGCGGGTATGACATCCAACGCTGGAAGCCCGATCCGGCGTTAATGTACCATGCAGCCAGAGCGCTGAATGTTGATCCTGTGAACTGTATTCTGGTGGACGACTCCTCCGCCGGTGCACAATCAGGAATCGCGGCAGGGATGGAAGTGTATTACTTCTGCGCCGATCCGCATAACAAACCCATTGATCACCCTAAAGTGACGACGTTCACTGATTTAGCGCAACTGCCGGAACTCTGGCGTGCGCGTGGGTGGCATGTTACGCGTTAATCTATACCCTAAATAATTCGAGTTGCAGGAAGGCGGCGACGCAGTGAATCCCCTGGAGCTTACTTCAGTAAGTGACTGGGGTGAGCGAGGAAAGCCAACGCACATGCAATTTGAAGTATGACGGGTATAAACCACTAAACAGGATGTTTTTATGGCTCAGACAAACCGTTCTCTCCCGGTATTTAAGTACCACCCCCAGCCCCTGGATACGGGTGTCTTTTCACAAAGAAAAACTGTGACTTGCGCTTGCTGTGAACAGCTAACGGACGTGTATTACACCAACCCGTTTTACACCACCGCAGATGTCGATACCCTTTGCCCGTGGTGCATTGCGGATGGCTCCGCCGCGCAAAAATTTGGCGGCAGCTTTCACGATAAGTCCAGCATTGAAGGTGTGGACAGCCTGTTTAATGACGAGGGTGAATTTACCGGTTTCAAAAATCCGTGGCCGGAAGCCAGTTTGCAGGAACTGACACAGAGAACACCGGGATATTGTGGCTGGCAGCAGGAGTACTGGTTGGCGCATTGTAATGATTTCTGCGCGTTTATCGGCTACGTCGGCTGGCAAGATATTGCCGACAAACTCGATCAGTTCGCGGATATTCGGGCTGATTGCGATGCCTTCGGCATGGATTATGAGAAATTACCGGAACACTTGCTCGACGGCGGCGACTGCCAGGGATATCTCTTCCGTTGCTTACACTGTGGCAAGCTACGGTTATGGGCGGATTTTTCCTGAGCCATTCCACGGAATAAGGAACAACAGATGTCGAAATTACTCGAACGTTAACAGGGTTGTTTGCCCCGTCTGGCCGTCAGCGATGCCATCGGCACGGCGGTGGAATAATAGGGCACCCCTTTCCGGGGTGCAGAAGGGATCACTCAACACTCATCGCCGTTTCCGCCGGTATAAAGCTATTGATAATGCGGACATAGTGCTTACGCTGCGCTTCGGTAAAGTCGTTATAAACGGCCAGCGTAAACACCAGCAAATTGCGTGAATCGGGGTTGTGCTGCGGGTGGTGGGGCAGTGTCACAATAGAAGAAACCTGTCTGACCCAGGCGCCATCCTCAAGGAATTTATTGGCGGTTTGCAGCACCTGTAATTTGGCCGGGCCGATTTCATGGCGCAGGTTTTTTCCTTCCACCTCAAACCCAGGCACAAAGCGCTTCATTTTATCCCACTGCTTCTCACAAAAATCGTCCACCGTTTGGTCTTGTTCCAGCATGGTGCGGTTAATCAGAATGTTGTATTGATTATTGTCTTTGTCCATATACCGCAAAATATTAATAGACTGGTCTTCCTGCGGCGTGAGCGTCATGAAAGTGCCTTCATTAAGAGGATAAGTCATGGGAGTTTTGTTCATGTAAGTCCTTTTCATCCTTAATGGTGTTATCGGGATAATGGAATAATCTCAACGCGGCGATTTTGCGCCCGTCCTTCTTTGGTATCGTTGTTGGCGATAGGTCGGGTATCGCCAACACCTTCCGTAATAAATTGCTCGGTGGGTAGCCCCGTATGCACGACCAGCCAGTTTTTAATGACTTGAGCGCGCTCGGCAGAGAGCGCCAGATTCGTGGCGGAAGAGCCAGTATTGTCGGAGTGGCCAATAATCAGGAACATTTTTTCTGGCGAACGGCTGATGGCCGGAACGATATCCAGCAGTGTTTTTTCGCTGTCTGACATCAGATTGCTGCTGCCGTTTTCAAATAACGGCGCGGTATCTGCCAGCGCAAATAGCGATGCGTTCTGATCCGACGTAGACGTTGTAAAGATCTCACGCAAAGGAGTGAGCTGCCTGACCTGCTCGCGTATTTCGCCGATATTATACCGGGCATAGTAGTAAAACCCGCCAGCCAGACAGGCAAACAGAAACAGTAGCCCGATGATGGCGGGCAGAAGTGAACGGCGGCGCGGTGCTGGTGCGATGAGGGGGTCAGCACCCTGCCATACTACGATTTCTGGCTCTGGCTCTGGCTCTGGCTCTGGCAGCGGCGGTAATGGCAAAGATGGCAAAGGCGGCATGGCAATTGAGGCGGAAAGTGCGGGCAGAATGCCATATCGCTCCGACAACCACTGTGACCAGGCGCCGTGGCGGGTGAACCCTTGCCCATAGTCAGCAAGCATGACGCCAGCCAGATCGAGCGGGGTGTTGGCAAACAAGGTTTGCAGCACATTCATCAGGCGGCTTTCGGCAAGCCAGGCGATAAAAGTACTGCCGAGCGCGTATCGCTGTATGGCGTAAATATCCTGACCGTCATCGTGGGCATTTAATTTGTCCACAAGCTGCCGGAAGCACGACTCCAGCGTCAATTGCTCATACGGCGGCATCGTCAGAGAACTTGTCCATATCGCCCTGTCGGGATCGTGTGAATGGCGTTGCTGGCTCAGGCGGGTATAAAAAACCGGTATGCAGGGCAAGCGCCTGTTGAGCCGAATGGAAGAGAACACAAACTGCCAGGAAGTTAGCTGTTCCGTCAGCACCGTACTGCTTTCCACGCCATCGGCGAGAATGGGGAAAAGGGCCATGACTGCCATTGACGGATGTGTCTCTTCCCTATGTGTGAGACGGGTGGCGAGCGTTGTCGCATGCTCTGCAACCATCCAGATGATATGCCCGTTATCTCTGGTCGACAGATTCGCGTGGTGGAACCATTTCTGGGCAAACGGGCCGATAATCAACACCATCAGTCGGGGCGTGGTTGCTGGCGTATCAAAATAGTCTGCTTCCGGTTCGGGCTCCGCCTCCGCTCGCGCAAGCCAGGTGCGGGGGGCACAGGTGGCACTCAGCGAAGCCAGCGCGTCGGTCTGCCCTTCAACCTGTTTCAGCAGCGTGAGCATCTTTCTGGCGTAGCGGAACATCAGGCTACGATCGGTGCGAAGCAGAACTGCAATCTGCGATGTTAAATCGCTATCGGCCTGGTTTTGGTTATGGCCGTAGAAGTAATGCATTAACGAATAACGTTGCCACGAGAGCGCATTGTCTTTCTGATTGACCATCAGGCGCTTATCAAAATAGCCACATAACAGCCGACACAGCGCTTCACTCTCTTCAGCCGTCTGGTTTTCTGCCTGTAAGGCCTTATTGAACTGTTCGATGAGCGAAATGAGCCTGAGCTGAAAATCCGCCGCAGAAGGAATGATGCCGTCGAAAGATATCAGAGTATCGATGCCAATCAGTCGGCAGAAAAAGTTTTCGCTTTTCACCATGGCTTCTCCGTAACTACACCCCAGCCTGAGGATGCTGACCAGGGACATATCCGCACGACAGTGGGATGCGCGGCGTTGGCGGTTTTAAATTCGAGCGAGAGTGTGAGGCTGTCATCCGGGGATTTTGCCTGCAACGCCTGGGCATCAAGCGTACGTTTATAGAGCAGCACGTTTTGCGGGGTATACACGCCAAGATGCAGGTTATCCACTTCCTGCTCGTCGGATCGCCAGTCGGCGGCCTCCAGCTTGAGCGCTTTTTTATACCAGACGTACTGACGGGCAAGCCACTGCGCCTCATCATCGGGCGGCGTCGAGAAAAAATTGGTTTTCTCCGCGCCCATCACTTCCGACAGTACGGTGCCATTTTGCAGGCAAATGCCAGCCTGATACTCAAATGCTCTTAGCGGGCGAGTGTTGCCTGTGGTGTAAGGCGCAAGGCTTGCAGCATCCTCGACTTCCAGCCCCAGTAAGGTTCTGACGCGTTTTTTGGAGACGTTGTCTCTCTCCCACCAGGCCTTATCCACCGCGCCCTGCGCTTTTGCATCATTGGAGTGATCACTCCAGACTTTGCTGTACGCCTTGCGCTGATAGAAATGCCAGAGTAACGGCCGATGGGGATGATAAATGTCATAACCGTGGGTGAATGCGCGCACCGCCATAGCTATCTCTTCGCCGGCGAAAAAAATCTGCGGATCGTTCGGCACGATGTTAACGAAATCGCCATGTGTGAAGATAAATCCACCCGCGAGATAGCTCCCCCGCATCGGTTCTGAGGCGGTAAAAGGGATGGAGCCGAGCATAGGGATACCCTGCGGATTAAATTCACGGAATATCAGGCGACTGACATAGCGCTTTTTGCTGGCTTCTTCATCTTCGCCGGGGCAATAGGACGGCGGATAGGATGAGAGTATCGACCGCTCACTTTTATGCTCTACCTGGCGTAGCATGGCGATCATTTCGTTATCCCAGTTTGGGATAAAACGGCAGTGGGAATCGATTTGCAGGAACCAGGCTTCCTGTTCATACAGTGTTTCCGCCATACTCCGTGCCCAGCAGGCACCCTGGCTGGCGTAATAATGCACGCTAATAACATCTACCCGAGCCTGGCGGCAGCGAAATGCAAACACCTCATGGCCCGCAACGATGCGGCTACTTTCTGGGGTCATGCCGCTTTGTTCAAACAGCGACCGGTTTTCGTCGTCCTGCCAGCAAATAGCGATGTGCAGATTCTCAGGGTGAGCGGCATGGCGCAACATATCCTGTAGCGTTGGGATTAGCTCCGGGTCACGATAGCTGGCGATGCTGATAAAAATTGTCGCAGGGGTGTCCATTTTTCCCAATCCATTCAAAAATTGATTACTGAATATCAAAAATTACTTCCGCTTTGGCGTTGAAGGTTCCGCCTGCGGGGGCGGTTTTACTGCTGGCGAATAGCGTGGCGTTCCAGGCAAACTCGGCGGGGCCCTGGCTGGTGATACTGGTTTTCTGTTCTGATGTACTACCGTCCAGCTTCATCGCCTTGCCTGCACCATCGGTGATTTTGATGCCCAGTCGATCCAGATTTCCTCCGGCATCCTTCGCACGGATATAGGAACCATCCGAGGAGGGGGTACTGGTGATCATTGATGCTGTTGCGGAATAGGTGCCATAGTCGCTTTTGCAGGTAATATTGAAATCCAGGTTGCGGGTCACGCCCTGGCGGAGCAATGACGGGGTGACATCGTTGAAATCAACCGTTTTGGCGCTGTCGACGTCGCAGGTGGGGGTGCTGATGATTTTGATATCGCCAATGCCGAGTTTCATGACAAAAGAGGAGGGATCGGCGGTCATCAGGTAGTTATAGGCAATATCCCCGGCGGGCAGAACAGTATCGCCGTTCGGATTGCTCAGGCGTAAATTGTTCGCCGTTTTAAAAAACTGGATGCGGTAAAAAGAGGCGGCGACGTAGGTAAATCTTCCCACTAGCTCACCACCGGAAAAGGTGAGAAAACTGGTTGAGGGAAAGTTGCCGAATGCGCTGCCGTTGCTCCAGAGCAGCTTAATCCCAATGCCAGGAATACTGGTTGGGTAGATGCGCGTTGTCGCGTCCTGCCCTGCCAGGTTTAGCACCCTCTTGCCGTACTCAGTGCCGGCAGCGCAAGCGTCATAGCCAATATCCTGGCCTGCCGCATTGCTGTCAAACTGGGCTATCGGGGTTGAGGTGTCTACGGCGGCATCCGCGTTGATGCGAATCACTTGCGAAGGAATGGCAACCGCAGTCGGTGCACCGCGCATTAGTGTACAAACAGCAGAGGCGGCGGGTGACAAAGTAAGGGCACAAAGCGTAATGACGATCCTTAACATCCTTTTATTCCTTCTCTTGGTTCAGCATAGCGATTATCTCAGGGGGATACATTTTTAAGAGGTCGGCAAAACTTTTACCGATGCTCTCTTCCGCATACTTCAGCACCTGAATGAGCGGGCTACTGGGTTCGGTCATTGCAAACCAACTGCGAACTTCCTGTAAGCGGTGCAACGCATCGGCGCGGTTGTCGATACCCCGGCGCACTTCCGTTACGGCAGGAGGTGCGACGGAGGGCGAATCCACAGCCACAGAAGGCATTGCAACGACGGTTTCGACACTCTCCTGGACCGGCGGTATTTCTTCAGGCGCGACGGGCGGCGCAGCGACCGCAACAGGTGCGCCACTGCCGAAATCATTCGCGAAAAGGGCCAGCAAACCGGTAAATATGGCAAGATCAGGCGTATCGTGTGCGAGCGTTTTGACGAGCGTTGCCCTTATCTCCGCCAGGAAATAGTGCGCTTGCGTGAGGGGGAGGATGCTGTCGCGGGCGCTGAGTTGCCATTCATGGATAATGGCGGCAATGTCCGTATCTGACAGCGCGCCTTCTTCCCGTGGGATCTGATGCGCTTTTTCAAACTCTTTGATGGTGATTTGCAAACCAGAGACTTTCGGCAGCGGTTGATTGCGCAGATCGGCGAGCAGACCGTTGGCATCTTCCAGTTCAGCAAAGGCATTGGCGCGTAGCATCGGGGTAAATTCCCCTTCGTCTAAAAGCTGCGGATGCAGATCGTCTGGCCAGGCGCATAGTAAGGCATTGAGCGCTTCCAGCCCTTCCGCCAGCGCTGCCAGCCCGATTTTACGTAGCCTACAGCGCATCAGGATGATGACCAGCCTGACGTCTTTGCTTTTTTGCAGCAAGGTCTGGCATTCGCGCTCAATATCGGTCCAGTTAATGGGTTCCGCCGCTTCAAAAAAACTGCCGTATTCCACGTCCAGTTTGGGCTGGAGGCGGGATTGCAACATGATGAAGGCGGGATCGTAATCCAGGCTCTCGCCGCAGGCGTTGCTGCCCGCGATGGGAGACATCAGGGGCTGGTAGTAATCGCAACAGGTAAGACGATATGTTTGGTTCATCGTATGTATCTTTTAGCTGTAAGTAGAAACGGTAATTAGCGGTGATACATTTCCGGCTCGAAGCTCATGCCGAAAACCGAGTCATCACAAGAATTACGCTCAAGCCAACTGGCGTAACCAAGCTGGTGGGAGCCATCAAGCCGGGCCTGAGGTACCTGATCGGCAGCCAGTACCAGTTGCACATCCCAGGCATATTCAAAGCCGATAAAACTGCGCACCAGTTCACGCAGTACCGCCATATCGCTGCCCCACGGGCTGAACAGCATGTACTGGGCGAGCGTCAGCGGCCCCATCAGCAATTTGAATTTATGTTGTCTATCCAGCACGGTGTTGCCGAGGATCGCGCCGTCACCCAGTAGCCCGGCACAGTGGCTGTTGCCGAGTGCGGTTTGATCGTTGCTCTCCAGATAAATCCATTGCAGTTCAAACTCTTCCATGTGAACCGGCACGCCAAAGTAGTAATGCATCGCCCCGAGCAACCCGTCCGGGTTACGGGCTTCGCGAATCAGGTGCGCGGAAGAGGCCAACCGGGCGTGTATAGGTAAGGGATCGGGGGAGAGTTCCGCCGGATCCAGACCGATCAGGCTGCCGACATAAAACGAAAAGCGCTCGTCGTCCTGCCTGTCCAGCGAGGCGGTGTCCTGCGATAAAAACCATGCGCGGTAAAACAGGCTGAGCGCCCGGTGATGAAAAATATCGACAAAATCAACTAGCGTGTGGTCGTGCTGCTCATAGCGGGAGTAGGCCAGTTCGGAAAGGTGGAGCGGCATGGCGCCCTGAGCACCCCAGATACCTAAGCCAAAAAGCTGAAGTTTGATTTTGTCATCCTGCTGACTAATCGCGGCGATTTCACGCGGCGAAAACGTCATACTGGATACTTGCCCCAGGCGGAAACGTTCCTGCGACGGCAGCAGGGCTTTACCGGGAGCGGGCAACTCCGGAGTGCGGGCGGCAATGGCACGCATCGTGCTGATAAAACCCGCCTCCCATGGCTTGCTATCATCAAACCAGGCGTCGATGGATTTCATAATGCGCCTCGTCTGCCGGGTCGTGCTTTCCAGCGCGCGATTAAGCCGCGCTGCATGGAGTGCAGTTCGGTTTCGGTAAAGATGTTAATTGCCGCGTGTCGCGCCAGGTAATTCTCCATCACCAGTCCAAAGAGGTAAGGGCTAATGCCGGAAAATCCTTCTTCATCGACGGTTAAACTACAGCGCACGCCGCGCCCATAAACCAGTAATCCCTCTTCCGACAGGCGGCGCACCACAGGCTCGGTTTTGCAACCGACAAGACTGTTTATTTGCGTCAGAGTGTCGGTGTCGGCGGTGCTGGTAAACAGCCGTAGCATATTACGCAGCGACTCGCCGCCACGAGCGTGTTCCATCTCGGATAACGGCAGATAGTTAAAGCTAAGCTGGCGAATAAGCCGCCATGCCGCTTCACCGACTGCGAACGGTGAACGCGGCGCGCTAGGCGAGCTCACAAAGCGGGCACCGTGAATCGGGACGGAGTCGGACATGGTAAGCTCAAGGCTGCCGGTACTGGTCAGTAAACAAGGCAGATCGCGGTTGGTCACCATGGCGTCAACCAGCAGATAGCGAATATGCTCGCCGTAAGGCGCTTCTTGTTGGTCTACCAGCGAAATAAAGATCTCCGTGCCGCTATAAGGTGTGCGGGTGTCATATTTACGGTTGCTCACCTCTTTCATCCTGGCTTCACGCCTGACGGAGAAATAACGGCCAAAGTTTCCGGTGTCGCAGTGCCGGGTTTGGTAGAGCGGATTAAAGGTCAGTTCTTCGCTGGTTTCTGCCTGCAAGCCAAAGACCTTATCAACGGAAAAGACTTCATAGTCCATCGGGCGACTGCGATCCGGCACGATGTGGAAGTTATTCAAGGCGCGGTTGACTTCAATTCTGTCTACACGTTTGGGAAACAGATTGATCACCGCCGTGCAGTGCAGCAAAAAGCGCGAGGCATTCAGATGCGGCACCAGATCCTGAGATAATTTGCTCAACAGAATAATAATTTCGACTTCGTTAGTGTTGTTGCTTTCCAGCGCTGCCGACAATTGAGCGAGTGAGAAAAAATAAAATCGTTCGCGACAATTAATATATTCCTGAATCAGGGTGTGGCCGTGGAACATATTCCATTGCAAGGGCAGCAGACTCTGATCGGGCGCCAGTCCTTCAAATTTTAATCCTTGATTTACAATGACATGATGCTGCGGTTTCTCACTGTCACCACTGCGCACCACCACCGCAACATGGCTACCATGCAGTAATTCAAACGTATGTGAAACAATACGTTCATCACCCTGAATATAAATAGGTAATTCATCCAGTCCTTTCAAATCTGAAAAAACCAAATCCCCCTGTAAACGCAGTTTAATGCGTAGAGCACCTTTCAGTTGCTGGTGGTTAAGGCGATGAATTTCAAGGTTAGGAATATCCGGCGGAACAGAGGTTAACCGTACTTCTTCGATATCCAGCGGCCATAGCGTGACATTTTGATTATTTCTGAATTCACAGCGCGTCATTCCACCAGGCAGTAACCGGCTGTAGAAAATACTTTTCTTTGGAATAGTATAACCGTGTGATAAATCACCTTCTTTTAAATTTGGCTGTAGCTGTACGACACCCATCGACGGCGTGGGTGAATTGTAGTTTGGGTAGATGATATCCAGTAATCGCTGGGTGAATTTAGGAAATTCTGCATCGAATTTTATCTGCGTTCTGGCAGATAAGAAGCAGAACGCCTCAATTAGCCGCTCCACATAGGGATCGGCAGTTTCTATCCCTTGCATCCCCAGTCGTCCGGCAATCTTAGGATGCCGTTCGGCAAATTCACGAGCCATCTCTCTAACAAACGTCAGTTCCTGGTTATAGTAATCTAGAAAGTTGTGTTCCACATTGCATCCCGTCAATATCGCGACATCTTTATATATCGCCTGGATTCTAAAATTAAATGCAGTCATTATGATCCCACTATTTACACTTCCAGGTGAAAATAGGAGTCTCTCTTGGGCTATATTCTTAAATTCAATTTTATATTCTGCGAAAGGGTTTTTCTTATTGTGGATATTGTTTAATGTTAGACCCAAGTAGCATGTCGTTGCCTCTATGAATACTTCCGCATGGGCAAGTAAACATCTGCTCCACTACAGGCGTAACTAAGACGTAGTGGAAGACATTGACGTCGATTAATATGGGATGAATTTTGTTGTGGCGATTACCAGAAAAAACATGTTTGGAAAACTTAATGTAAGTTTGTTTAAAAGCGTGGAGAGTGCTACTACGCTGTGTAAATTACGAGGGAATCCATACGTTGAGTTGGCTCACTGGTTAAATCAGATATATCAACAACAAGACAGTGATATCCGTCATATTGCCAGACATTTTGAACTCGATGTCGAAATTCTCGAGCGCGATTTTTCTCAGGCATTAATGCGCCTGCCTGCGGGGGCCAGTTCTATTTCTGATTTTTCTTATCATATTGAGCTGGCAATTGAGCGTGCATGGATATTCTCCAGCCTGGAGTACCATAAAAATAGTATTCGTAGTGGTCATTTACTGATTGCGCTGCTAACCACAATGGAATTACGCCGCGCGCTCTTTGGTATTTCTTCGGTATTCGAAAAAATACCGCTGGAGCAGTTAAGCAAAGACCTTGACTATATTATTCGTGACTCAGCAGAAGAGAGCGAAGCAGGCGGCGCGATGGTTTCCGCAGAAGCGGGCGTACCGGGCGAAGCCAGTAACGCTATCGGCACTGCGCAGGGCGGCGGTCTGTCGCAATACACGACAGACCAGACGGCGCTGGCGCGTGAAGGAAAAATCGATCCGGTGTTGGGGCGTGATAAAGAAATCAACACCATGATCGATATTCTGCTGCGTCGTCGACAGAATAACCCGCTGCTGACCGGGGAAGCCGGGGTGGGAAAAACGGCGGTAGTGGAAGGTCTGGCGCTGGCAATAGTGGCCGGAGAGGTTCCTCCTGCGTTGCAAAAAGTTCGTCTGTTAACTCTGGATGTCACGGCGCTTTCTGCTGGAGCCAGCATGAAAGGCGAATTTGAAGCGCGTTTAAAAGCGGTGCTGGAAGAGGCTGTTAATTCAGTCGACCCGGTGATTCTGTTTATTGATGAAGTGCACACGTTAGTGGGTGCAGGCGGCAATGCAGGTACTGGAGACGCCGCTAACCTGATGAAGCCGATGCTGGCGCGTGGGCAGTTACGCACCATTGGCGCGACAACCTGGAGTGAATTTAAGCGCCACATTGAAAAAGATCCGGCGCTGACGCGACGCTTCCAGGTATTGCAAGTCGAAGAACCATCAGAAGATTTGGCGATTGCCATGCTCCGTGGTTTGCTGCCGGTGCTGGAAAAACACCACGGCGTATGGGTGATGGATGAGGCGGTTCGCGCCGCTGTGCGTCTCTCTCATCGTTATATTCCCGCTCGCCAGCTGCCGGATAAAGCAATCAGCTTACTGGATACCGCCTGTGCCAGGGTTGCCGTTGCGCAGCACGCGCCCCCGGCAGAGTTACAGTTGCTGAAATTCCGTCAACAGTCGGCGCAGGTTGAACTGTCATTACTGGAAAAAGCGATTGGTTTTGGCAAAGAGGACAACAAACGCGTCCAGCCGATTCAAAACTCTATTGACGGACATGTGGAAGAGGCGACGGTGCTGGAGCGCCGCTGGTCGCAGGAGTGTGAACTGGTCGCATCGATTATTGATACTCGTCAGCAACTTGTTGCCGCCACCGTTGAAGATACGGAAATGGCGGAAGCGGAAAAAGTCAGCTATTTGCAGTCTCGTCTGAACGAACTGGAAGCGACACTGAGCGAGGTTCGTGGTGAACAGGCACTAGTACAAACGGAAGTGAATGCCAGCGTTGTGGCAGCGATCGTCGCGGACTGGACGGGCATCCCGGTCGGTCAGGTATTGAAAGACGATGTCAGCGCAGTGATGGAGTTGCCGCAACGTCTGGCGGAAAAGGTGATTGGTCAGACATATGCATTAACCTGCCTGAGCCAGAGTATTCAGACCGCGCGCGCAGGTCTTGCCGATCCGCAAAAACCGTTTGGCGTGTTCATGCTGGTTGGTCCTTCTGGCGTCGGGAAAACCGAAACCGCGCTGGCGATTGCCAGCCAGCTTTATGGCGGTGAGCAGAACCTTATCACCATTAATATGAGTGAATATCAGGAAGCGCATACCGTTTCTTCGTTGAAAGGATCGCCGCCGGGTTATGTGGGATATGGTGAAGGTGGTGTATTAACTGAAGCTGTTCGCCGTAAACCTTATAGCGTTATTTTGCTGGATGAAGTGGAAAAAGCGCACTCCGATGTGCATGAACTTTTTTTCCAGGTATTTGATAAAGGCTCAATGGAAGATGGTGAAGGTCGACAGATCGATTTTCGCAATACTATTATTTTGCTGACCAGTAATACCGGTAGCGACATTATCAGCAGCACCTGTGCCGATCTGCAAGCCATGCCGAATGAAGAAGGTTTGTTGACATTATTACAACCAGCATTATTAAAGGTGTTTCCGGCTGCATTTTTAGGCCGTGTGACCGTAATTCCTTATTTACCGCTGGCGACAGAATCATTACAGCATATTGTCAGAATCCATTTAAACCGCATTGCAGAGCGGGCGCAAGCGCAGTACGACATGACGCTCACTTTTAGTGATGAGCTGGTTCAGCATGTGGTCGAGCAATGCCCGGTTGCCGAAACTGGTGCCAGGATGCTGATCCGTTTTATCGAGAAAAATATTTTACCAAAAATTGGTAGCGCTGTTTTAAACCAGGTTGGTACCGCAGCGCAAAATAAATCAATATTCATGCAGTGTATTTTGTCTGAAGAAAAAGGGATTGATATTGTTATGCAAGTGGAGGAATAGCTAAGCACGAAATCTGCAGGAAATATGGAATAGACCAAATACGGCCTTTAAGGTCGTGAAGATTTAATTTGAATAACGCTAATATAGGGAATTTGTTATGTCTGCATTAAAAATGACGTTGTGCGCGTTGGCGATGGCAACAGTATCGACCTCTGCACTGGCCGCAACTCAGGGCACAGTAACCTTTAATGGTGAGCTGACTGCTGAAACCTGTCAAATTGCCGCTGACTCTGTTGACCGTCTGGTGCAACTGCCGACTATCGCTATTCAGACCCTGAATGCTGCAGGTACCACTGCGGGTTCCAAAGGTTTTGATCTGAACGTTGAACAATGCCCTGAAGGTATCTCTCAGGTTGCCGCGCACTTTGAAGCCATCGGCAGCTCTGGCGCAGATACTGCAACCGGTAACCTGACTAACCAGTATACCGGCACGGGAACTGCGGCAACTAACGTTCAGGTTCGTCTGTATAACTCTGATGAGAAGCAGTTGAAACTGGGTGAAACCGGCGCACCTGCAACTGTGACCGGCGGTAAAGCGACCATGCGTTACTACGGTGGCTACTACGCGACCAATGCGACCACTGCGGGTCTGGTTTACGCGCAGGCTGCTTACACTCTGGCGTATCCGTAATTTCTTTCCGTCAGGATTGAACCCGGGGCGAGTCATCGCCCCTGTTAAGCCATTTTCATCAGATGGACAGTATTACGTGCAAGGCTGTGCTATGAAATATCAACATACAATATTAAATACTTTTCTCTTTTTAACGCTGACAACCCATGTTGCGTTTGCGGGGATGACCATTTCTGGTACACGTGTGATTTTCCCTGGTTCAGAAAAAGAGCAGACCATAAGAACCAATAATAAAAATAAAACGCCTTCTCTGGTGCAGGTCTGGGTGGATGATGGTAATAAAAATAGTGATATCAATAATATCAAGGTGCCATTTATCGCCACGCCGCCGGTTTATCGTGTAGAACCCGGAAAGGGCCAGAGCGTGCGCCTTATTTATAATGGTATGACCTTGCCGCAGGACCGAGAGTCCGTGTTCTGGTTTAATATGCTGGAAATCCCGCCAGTTCATGAAAAGGAGAATAATGCCGATCATCTGGAACTGGCATTCAGAACCCGCATTAAAATATTTTATCGCCCGACAGCGTTAAATAGTAGCAGCGCTAATGAATTTGAAAAACTGCGCTGGGAAGTGATTAGCCCAACGCAGGAAATTAAAGTGACCAACCCAACGCCTTACTATTTTTCATTCGATGCCGCAACGGTGAATTCTGGTTCCGTAAAATATCCGCTGGTCGTGGATATGGTCCCGCCATTTGGCAGCAAAGAATTCTTATTGGATCGCAAAAATAAAGCACCAGCAACCATTAGCAGCGTTGATGTCCGCCTGATTAACGATTACGGCAGCGTTATTAACTATCAGTTGGTTTATTCATCAGGTAACACGTTTTCAATAAAGAAATAATAAGACGCTGAACCGCGTAGCTGTGGGGGTACAAGGACGTGAAGCTGAAAGAGATAAAAAAATATACACGCCACATAATTCGGGAATCAAAAATTGCGGTTGCGATACGCCATATCCTTATTGCTTCCTTAGGAGCCAGCATTTCTGTGTTCGCTCATGCCAGCGCCGGAGAGCAGGCAACCAGCGGTAAAAACGAAGGTGTGAATTTTAATCGCTCGTTCATTCACGGCACTAGCGTTGATGTCTCTCGTTATTATGAGGGCAACCCGGCACCAGCGGGGGAGTATGTGGTACAGATTGCCGTCAATGGCCAAAGCCGGGGACAGCACAAAGTGCTGTTTAAATCCGTTGCAGGCAACATGAGCGCTCAGCCCTGCTTCACTCAGGATGAACTGCTCCGTCTGGGCATTAAGGCCGCGGCCAGGCCCGCGACAGAAGAGGGCGCACAATGTGCCATGGTGGATGAGTGGGTGGCAGGCGCAAGCGCGAACTATCTGACCAGTGATTTTTATCTCAACCTTGTGATTCCGCAGGCTTATCTTGAGCAGCGTCCGCGCGGTTATACCGATCCTGCCTCGTGGGATTCCGGCGTGACTGCGGGCGTGCTGGACTATAACGCCAACGCCTATGCTCAGCAGACAACCCGCCATTCCGGCGGAGAAAAGGATCACACTGCCAGCGGCAACCTGGGGTTGCTGATGGGGCTGAACTTTTACGACTGGCGGTTGCGTAAACGGATGAACACCAACTGGAGCAGCAGCGCATCACCGCATACCGAATCCATCATGACTTACCTTCAGCGCGATATTCCGGTGCTGAGAAGCCAGTTGACGCTGGGTGATAGCTCAACCAGCGGCGATCTGTTCGACAGCATGACGGTGCGAGGGCTTCAGCTACAGTCTGATGACCGTATGTTGCCGGATGGCCTACGTTATTACACTCCGTTGGTTCGCGGCATTGCTGAAACCAACGCCAGAGTGCAGGTGACGCAACGCGGCCAGACGCTGTATGAAACCACCGTGCCGCCAGGGCCATTTGAACTGAGCGACATTGGCGCAATGGGTTATGGCGGCGATTTGCAGGTGACTGTGACAGAGGCGGATGGTCGTCAGCGCACGCAGGTTGTGCCATTTTCTGCACCGCCGATGCTGCTGCACGATGGTGTGTACCGTTTTGGCGTAGCGGTCGGGAAGTTGCAGGATGATGCGCTCTCCGAAAAGCCAGGCGTCGCCCAGGGCTTCTACCAATATGGCCTTGGCAACATGTACACCTTGTACGGCGGCGGACAGTTTGCCGATCACTACGCGGCGTTAGGCCTGGGCAATGCGTTTAATACGCCGCTGGGCGGGGTCTCGGTGGATGTCACCCGTGCGCGCAGCGAGCTCGGCGGTGGCAAAGTCTCTTCCGGCAACAGCTTTAATATTGGTTTTAGTAAGTATCTGGATGCGACGTCGACAGACGTTACCCTGGCGGCATACCGCTACTCCTCAGAGGGGTTTTACAGCCTCAGGGATGCCGCGCTAGAGCACTATGGTTCCAGAAATAATGATTATATGGTGGATTATCGCACCCGGCAGCGCTTTACCGTGAACGTCGGCCAGCCGCTGTGGAATGGCAGCAGGATTAATTTTTCCGGTAATTTTTATAACTACTGGGATGAACGCTCCGCCTCCAGTCAGTACATGGTGTCGTATAACAAATCCGAGCGCTATTTTTCCTGGTCGGTATCGGCTTCCCGCTCGTATAACGGCGATGGCCGAAATGTGAATAACGTGATGTTGTCTATCAGCGTGCCGCTGGGGCACAGCATCACCGAAAAACCGCTGTTCAGTACGATCTACTCAACCGCCTCGCATGACAATAACGGCGGCAGCGCGTTCCAGATGAACGCCATCGGCAGCCAGGGCATGCAGAATGAACTGAGCTACGGCGTAGGGACGGCGGTCAATAAAACGAAGGATATATCAACGCAGGCGGCGTTTAACGGCAACGTCAATTACAACTCGTCGATAGGACAGTTGGGATCGACTGCATCCGTGGGAAATAAGTCGCGTCAGCTTTCGCTGTCGGCCAATGGCAGTGTGGTGGCGCACCGCGGCGGCGTAACGCTGGGGCCGCGTCTGGGCGATGCGCCGTTTGCGCTGGTAGAAGCGCCGGGCGCAGAAGGCGCGAGAATGCTGAACGGCTATGGTTCGCGCATTGATGCCAACGGTTTTGCGATTGTGCCGTCGCTCACCCCTTACCGCGAGAACACTGTGGCGGTGAATACCATGGGACTGCCTGATAACGTAGATGTGCTGGAAAGTGAAAGCATCGTTATCCCGCGTATGGGCACGGCGGTCAAAGTGGATGTTAAAACGCAGGTGGGCGCGCCTGCGGTGTTATTTGTCCGGGATAAGAAAGGGCAGCCTTTACCTATCGGCGCGGATATTTTTGATGAGCGTAATAATAGCCTTGGCATTATTGGACAGGGTGGCATGGCGTTTATTCGCGGCTGGCAGGCAGAAAATAGCAATTTATACGTTAAAAACGCATCCGGTGATCGGCTATGCACCATTTATTCCAACAGCGATATTGCCCGCAAGATTATGAAATCGTCCGGCTCAATTACGCAGGTGGAGGTTGTATGTCATTAATGAAAAAAGCGCTCGCAATTGCACTGCTGGGGAGCAAGGTGGCATATGTCTACGCGGTTGGCTATTCGATGGATGTTTATTTTACCGGCACCTATACCGATGAAACCTGCGTTATAGAAATTAATAACGGCAACAATAATGAAGTCGTTCAGTTACCCAAAATATCGGTGATGTCGCTTCAGAAAAATGGCAACGAAGCTGGCAGCGTGCCTTTTAATATTACCTTAAAAGAGTGCCCGGCCAGCAGGACGGTAGCCGTGTTCTTTAATAGCGCCGTTTCTGGCGCGGATACGGCGACGGGTAATTTAATAAATAATGCAGGGGCCGACATGAGTAACAATGTTCAGGTCCGATTACGTAAAGAAGATAGTTCGCAGGTTGTTATTGATGATGCCACATCAGGGCAGGATTACCTTATTTCTGCCACTGCTGACCCATTAAGCCATAGATTTTTAGCGAGCTATTATGCGAAGGGTGACTCAGCCGTTACAGCCGGAAAAGTTCAGACGGTAGCGGGGATCGAGCTTGTTTATAAATAACAGGGAGTAGAATAAGCGAACTATCCGAACATTAACTATCAGACCAGCCATGATTTACACATAAACGGTGAATAAAGAGTATTTATCCATATGAGCAAGAGTAACTCACAAAAATTTATCGCACGTAACCGTGCACCACGCGTACAAATTGAGTACGACGTAGAAATCTATGGCAGTGAAAAGAAAATTGAACTGCCATTCGTAATGGGCGTGCTGGCGGATTTATCCGGTAAACCGCTGGAGCCACTGCCGCCAGTTGCGGACAGAAAATTCCTGAGCATCGACATCGATAACTTTGACGAGCGTATGAAAGCCATGCGTCCGCGCGTGGCGTTCGCGGTGCCGAATACCTTAACGGGTGAAGGACAACTGATGGTCGATATGACCTTTGAAAGCATGGACGATTTTTCACCAGACGCGATTGCCCGCAAAGTGGACTCATTATCTCAGCTGCTCGAAGCCCGTACCCAGCTTGCCAACCTGCAAACCTATATGGACGGTAAAGCGGGCGCAGAAAGCCTGGTGATGAAAGTGCTGAATGACAAGTCGCTGCTGAACACCCTGGCATCGGCGCCAAAACCTAAACAGGCTGATGAAGCCGCGTCCTGAATGTGAATCAGAGAGATAAAAATGGCAACTCAAGCACAAAACCATAAACAGGCCGTGCCGCAGGCCGCAACGCAAAATGATTTTAATGCGTTACTGACCCGTGAATTTAAGCCGAAGTCCGCACAGGCAAAATCAGCGGTCGAAATGGCGGTGAAAACCCTGGCGGAGCAGGCGCTCTCTACCTCGATCATGATGACTGACGATGCGTATAAAAACATCGCTGCGATCATCGCGGAGATTGACCTTAAGCTGTCCGAGCAGATTAACCTGATTCTTCATCATGAAGAGTTTCAGCATCTGGAAAGCGCCTGGCGCGGCCTGCATTACCTGGTGAACAACACCGAAACCGATGAGAAGCTGAAATTGCGCTTTATGGACATTTCTAAAAATGACCTGCGTCGCAACATGAAGCGCTACAAAGGTATCGCGTGGGATCAAAGCCCGCTGTTTAAGCAGATCTACGAAGAAGAGTACGGTCAGCTTGGTGGCGAACCCTATGGTTGCCTGGTGGCGGATTACCATTTTGACCACAGCGCGCCGGACGTGGACTTGCTCTCCTCTATCGGTAAGGTGGCGGCGTCTGCTCATATGCCGTTTATTACCGGCGCTTCGCCATCCGTGATGCAGATGGACTCCTGGCAGGAGCTGGCTAACCCGCGTGATCTGACGAAAATCTTTACCCAAAATCTGGAGTATGCCGCATGGAACTCCCTGCGTCAGTCTGAGGATTCTCGTTATATCGGTCTGGCGATGCCGCGCTTCCTTGCTCGCCTGCCTTACGGAATCAGCACCAACCCGGTGGATAACTTCCATTTTGAGGAAGATACCGACGGCGCGGATCATGGCAAATATGTCTGGGCGAACGCCGCGTATGCGATGGCGGTTAACATTAACCGCTCCTTCAAACATTACGGCTGGTGCACCATGATCCGCGGCGTAGAGAGTGGCGGCGTGGTGGAAGAACTGCCGTGCCACACCTTCCCGACCGACGATGGCGGCGTGGATATGAAGTGCCCGACGGAGATTGCGATTTCCGACCGTCGCGAAGCGGAGCTGGCGAAGAACGGCTTTATTCCACTGGTTCACCGTAAAAACACCGATTACGCGGCGTTTATTGGCGCACAGTCATTGCAGAAACCGGCGGAATACTACGATCCAGACGCAACGGCCAACGCCAACCTTTCCGCGCGTCTGCCGTACCTGTTTGCCTGCTCTCGTTTTGCGCATTACCTGAAGTGCATCGTGCGCGACAAAATTGGTTCGTTCAAAGAACGTGAAGATATGCAGCGCTGGCTGAACAACTGGGTGATGAATTATGTCGATGGCGATCCGGCGAACTCTTCCCAGGAAACCAAAGCGCGTCGTCCGCTGGCAGCAGCAGAAGTGGTAGTGGAAGATGTTGAAGGTAACCCAGGTTATTACCAGGCGAAATTCTTCCTGCGTCCTCATTTCCAGTTGGAAGGTCTGACCGTCTCTTTGCGTATGGTCGCTAAATTACCATCGTTGAAAGACGTGGCGTAATTCAGGCAGTTAATTAAGAAGAATAACTCCCGTCTTATTCTTAATAAAAAAAGGCTGCGCAGGGATCCTTGCGCACTGTAAAAGGCAAAAAGGTATTTTTGTCTTCGTTTCGTTCGTTACTCATAAAGTAACGTTGTTAATTAAAGCTAACTAAGGAAATAGTATGGCTCAGGATATGTTTATTAAAATTGATGGTATCGAAGGCGAATCTCTTGATGCTACCCATAAAAATGAAATCGAAGTGCTGTCCTGGCATTGGGCAAGCAGCCAGAGTTCAAATATGCATAGCGGTTCCGGCGGCGGTGCGGGTAAAGCAAAGGTTGAAGATTTCTGCTTTGAGCATTATGTCGATAAGGCCAGTACTAATCTGTTGAGTTACTGTCTGTCTGGTAAGCATATTAAAGACATCCAGTTTGTGGTTCGTAAAGCTGGCGGCGATCCGCTGGAATATCTGACCATTAAATTCACCGATGTCATTATTACTCACATTGAAACTTCGGGTTCCCACGAAGACGAAACGCGTTCGCGTGAGCGCGTGACCTTCGCCTTCACGAAACTGACTCAGGATTACGTAATGCAGAACGCTGAAGGCGCGAAGTCTGGCGTAATTTCTACCAGTTACGACGTGAAAGCAAACCTGCGCAGCTAATTACTGCCAGGCTCGCTGACAGAGTTTTGCCGCTACGGCGGCAAAACTCTTCTTCGGATGATGTAGACCAGATGGATTGAGTGGAAAAGTATGCTTAGCGGAAAAAAAATAAAATTCATACTAAAGGGAATGGCTGTTTTTTTACTGTCAGTCTTTTTGGTCGCCTGTAGTAGTAATAATAGTAGTAAGGCGGCTGATAGTGATGAAATAAAAATACATCTGCTGGCGGCAAGCGATATTAACCCAAACGAAATGGGTGAACCGGCGCCACTCAATATATTTATTTACAGCGTCAAGGATCTGGATGTTTTAGCCAATGCGGATTTTTTTGAAATTGTTGAGGGAACCAGCAAACCTGTACAGATGGCGGCCTCAAAAGTCTATGAAGCGATTCTACAACCCGGAGAATCACGCACCATTCTGATTAAAACCGACGGTAATACCCGCAGCCTTGCTTTCATTGGCGCATATCGCAGTCTTAACGATTCTCTTTGGCTGGTGAGTTGGGATCGACCAGAAAAGAAAACATCGTGGTGGCGACCGAGTTTCTTTCGCGATGATTCGCTTGAGTTGAATGCGCATTTCCAGAAAGCAACAATAACAATTAAAGAAATGGATTAAACCGTGAGAACGAATAAAGTCGTCTGGAGTGAAGGGCTGTTTCTTCGTCCGCAGCTTTTTCAACAGCAAGAACGCTATTTTGAATACTATGCACATAAAAGAGCATCGACCCTAAGCCCCTTCTTTTGGGGATTCTCGCAGTATGAAATCGATCGCGAGGCGTTGTCGTATGGCAAGCTGGTGCTGCGTACCGCGCGCGGCGTATTGCCGGACGGCACGCCGTTTGATGTACCCGATCACGCCGATTTACCCGAACCGCTAACAATTTTGCCTGAGCATTTGGGGAAGACGATTTATCTGTCGGTGCCGTTACGCCTCGATAATAGCGATGAGACCATCTTCAACCAGCACGACGCCAGTTCACTGGCGCGTTTTCGTGCGCAAGAGACAGAACTGTGCGACACCAATGCGATTCGCCAGGGGCCAAAACCGGTGCAATTGGCGAAATTGCGGCTCAAGCTGGTTTCGCAAACTGAAATGACCGAATCGTGGATTGGCCTGCCGCTCACTCGCGTCAAGGCGATTCAGCCCGATGGTAGCGTGTTGTTGCATCTGGACGATTATATTCCGCCGGTTACCGGTTATGCGGCGAATCCACTGTTGAGCGAATGGCTGACCCACCTTAATGGCCTGGTCAAAATGCGTGCAGGGATGCTGGCGCATCGCCTGTCGGCGTCTGACGGCAAGGCCAGTGCCAGTTCCGAGGTGGTGGATTATCTGCTGTTGCAGATTTTCAATAAATACGAGCCGATTCTCGATCACCTGCGCCATATCCCGGAGCTGCCGCCCATCGTGCTCTACGAGGAGCTGGCGAAGCTGGCAGGAGAACTTTCCACGTTTGTGCGCACTAAAACGCGTCGACCCAAAAGTGCGCCGGGTTACGAGCACGCCAGCCTTTACCCTTCGATTCGTCCTTTGGTAGACGACGTGCATGATCTGCTTAACCAGATTCTGGTGCGGGCAGGTCAGCTTATCGATCTACAAGCTAAAGGCAACGGCGTCTGGGCAGCTTCAATTCTGCCGAATGAACTGCGTTCGTTCTCAAACCTGGTGCTGGCAGTTCACGCACAACTGCCGATGGATGTGTTGCAGCAGCAGTTCCAGTCGCAGACAAAAATCAGCGCGCCGCAGCAATTGCATGAGCTGGTTCGCTCGCACCTGCCGGGCCTGGTACTGCAAGGATTGCCAGTGCCACCACGTCAGATCCCATACAGCACGGGCTATGTCTATTTTGAACTGCTCAAAAATGGACCTTTCTGGGACAAGATCTCCACCACCGGCGCACTGGCGCTGCATGTCGCAGGTGAGTTCCCCGGCCTGAAGATGGAACTGTGGGGAATCAGGAACTGATGAAAGATGATATCAAGGCGCAAGTGTCCGCAGAATCGGCGGATTACGAGGAGAACTCGCCACAGGCGCTGGGTAAATTCCTGCTGGATGAGCAGGGCGACTGGATACAGGAGCCGGAATCGACGCCAAAAGGAGAGGCGGCGTCTATTAGCGAGCGTGCGAACCGTGGTGAGAACACGCTGAAAAGCGAAAGCGTACAGCAGCGAATTTTGCGCGTGAAGATGGCGGAAAATCCGCTGCTTGAAGCCGCCCAGCCGCTACTACGCGCGCTTGGCGATATGCCTGAGCAGGTAAGCGATATTACCCATGTCGAGATCCTCAAAAACACCCTTAAGAGCCAGGTAACGCTGTTCGGTATTGTCTGCGATGAGGTGAATATTCCGTGGAAAAAGATGGCCATCGTGCGCTATTGCCTTTGCACCGCGCTTGATGAAGCGGCGCATACCACGAACTGGGGGCTTGAGGCGGGCTGGTCGCAGAGCAACCTGCTGAACCACTTTGAGGGGGATAACGACGGCGGGAATAAATTCTTCCTGCTGGTTGGTCGTCTCTCCATGAATCCGACTGAATTTGCGGATGTGCTGGAGGTGCTGCTGCGCATTCTGGGGCTGGGCTTTGAAGGGCGCTACAGCATTATTGAAGATGGTGACCGCCAGCTCAGCAAAATCCGCCAGCGCCTGCTGACCCTGATTCAAAGCACGCGCAACACCACCCCGCCCGCGCTGTCGCCACATGGGTTACAACCGCATGGGCCTGCGGTGCGCGAGAAGATAGTGATCCCCGTCCGACTGAGTGCGCTGTGCGCTGGTGTTCTGGTGGTGTCGGCGTTTCTCTGGTGCAAATTCTGGTTACTGTCACGCAGCGATGACATCACCAATGGCATTTATGCCATGCAAAACCTCAGCATGCCCGTGGCGCAACCTGCCATGCGTCTGAGGCTGGCAGTGCTGCTGCGTAATGAAATCAAGAAACAGCTTCTGAGCGTGGATGAGAGCCAGCAGCAGAGCAAAGTGGTGCTGAAAGGCGATACGTTGTTCCTGTCGGGTTCTGTCCGTGTTCAGCCGGACATGGTGAAAGTCATTGAGCGTATCGCCAGCGAAGTTCGACGCGTGGACGGCGATGTGGTGATTGTCGGCCATACAGACGCTACCCCGATCAACCGACCTGGATTGCCGAATAACGTTGTGCTCTCGGAAAAACGGGCCACAGAAGTGGCGCAATATTTTATTTCGGCTGGGCTGCCTGAGAGCAAGGTGAAAGTCCGGGGCGTGGGAAGCAGTCAACCCGTGGCCTCCGATGAGACGCCTCAGGGACGGGCGAAGAATCGCCGTATTGAGTTTTTTGTCACGTATTAACGAGGACGATAATGTCTTATTTAAATAGAGTCTTCACCACGCGGTTTATGAAGACGCTGCTGATTGTGTGCGGTGTGGCGTTACTGGTTGCCGCCATCTGGTTCCTGGGGCCGTTCTTTGGATTTGGTGAATCTCGTCCTCTGCTGAGCATTGAGTCGCGCACTATTTTTATTCTGCTGACGGCGTTCTGTCTGGTGTGCCTCTGGCTGGGCTGGCCTGTGTTTATTGCGCTCACCGCAACGTTATGTGTGATTGTTTGGGTATTCGGCCCCTTCTTGTTGGTTGGCGAAAGCTGGCCCATTGCGCCGGTTAGCGTCAGGCTGGCGATCATTGCCGTTATTTTGCTGGTCGCGCTGTTATACGGTTTGTGGCTGTTATTGCTGGCGCTGAAAGACAATCCGGCATTGCTCAACAGGTTTGTGCGCCACACAGAGCCGGTTGCAGAAGATAATAGTGCAGAAGTAGCGGCCGTGATTGGCAATGCGGTGAACTACGTCAACAAGAGTTGCGGTACGCTGTCGTTTTTCCAGCGCGTGATTCTGGCGCGTAAGCCGCTGGATGTGCTGCCCTGGTATATGATGATCGGTACCGCTGAGGCCGGGAAAACATCCGCGATCCTGGCATCTGGCCAGAATTTCCCGCTGCCGGAACAGCTTAACCAGGTTGGTAAACCGACATCGCCCACCCGCAACTGTGAGTGCTGGTTCGCCAATGACGCTATCTGGCTCGACACGGCCGGGAAATACATCAGCGAGTCGGAAAAGCATTTCAACGAGTGGCGCGCGATTCTGAAAGCGCTGAAAAAACACCGTCCGGTCAAGGCGATCAATGGTGTTGTGGTGTCGTTTTCTGCCGCTGATGTAATGTGCCGCAATAAAGCGGAACTGTTTGAACTGGCGGCCAGCCTGCGGGCAAAAATTGAGGATGTACGTCAGACGCTGGGCGTGCGGTTTCCGGTTTATGTGCTGGTGACGAAACTCGATCAACTGCCGGGCTTTACTGAGTATTTCAGGATCCTGACCGATCAGGAGCGCGAGCAGGTCTGGGGCGTGACATTCCCTTATGGTGATATCAAAACGGCTTCTGTCTCCGGGTTGCGCAGCCAGATCACCGAAGAGTTCTCCCTGCTTGAAGAGCGTCTGGAGCGCGAAATGATCGTGCGCCAGCAGGAGGAGTTCGACCATCGCGATCGCAAAAAGATGTACGCGTTACCGCAAGATTTTCACCTGCTTTCTGGCATGGTGGCGGAAGTGGTGGACAACATCTTTTTTGCCTCCCGCTATGATGAAACGCAAAGCTACACCCAGTTGCGCGGTATCTATTTTACCAGCAGCCATCAGCCGATCGACTTCAATTTGTTGAATAACCAGAGCGTGATTCGTAACTGGTCGAACTATGTTGAGCATAAATCACCGGAAGTGATGGCCTCGCTGAGCGCGAAGTCAGACGACCAGGATTTTCTGATTAACGATGTCTCTTACGGGCGGCAATATTTTCTGAAACAGCCTTTTAGCGGCGTTATCGTTAAAGATCTGCACCTGGCGCGCTATAACCTGGCGAACCAGTCAAAGTACCGCTTACAGCGTTTCCTTGGCCATACGCTGTGCATTGTGGTCGCCTTTATTTTGTTAAACGGCTTCTATAACAGTTACCACAACAATAGCGGCTATCTGGATGCCATTGAGCTCAAAGTCACTACACTGCGCGGTGAGGTAAACCGCTTTAACCAGCAGACAGGCGACGCCATGCTGCCTCGCCTGCTGGCACTGTCACACTACCTGCCGGAATACGGCACACTGGAGGTGCTGAACCCAACATTGCCGTGGCGTTACGGGCTGTATACCGGCACGGATGTGGCGACGGCGTCGAATTCGCTGTACCAGTATTTCCTGCAACGTCTGCTGTTGCCACAGATTCAGCAGCAGGTCATGTTGGCGTTGCAGGACGCGATTGATAGCAGTGACGATGAGCACATCTACAACCTGTTAAGACTCTATTTGCAGGTCTACGGTCAGGGCAAATTTGACCAGCAAGAGATGATTAACGGCATTACCCAACTGTGGGAGCGCAACGGAAAACTCCAGCCTTATGAAGAACGGCAGGTTTTTATCTCACATCTGACCCAGCTTTTTACGGCACCGGATTGGCGGCGTTTTGGCCAGGATGCGGATGAAGGGCTGGTGAAATATGCCCGCACGCTGCTGGAGCGCGAAGATTTAGCCAGCCGCCTTTATAGGCGTATCAAAGCCTCGTTGGCGCAGGATGTGCCAGCGGATTTAACCCTTGGCGAAATGGCGAAATCACAAGGCGGCGACCTGTTCACCCTGAGTTATGTGTATCGTGAGAGTGCCATTCCCGGCCTTTTTACCCGGGCGGGCTATTACGAGGCGTTTAAAAAAAAAATGGAACCGAGCCTGATGCTGTTAGCGGGTGAGGATGCCTGGGTGCTGGGGAAATCCAGCCCGGACGCTGCGCTGCCAAAGGTGGCTGTCGGCAGCGATGGCACGCTGGTGAATTCGGTACAACAGCAAATCCTCGCACTCTATCTGGATGAATATACCCGGCACTGGCAGGACTTTCTGAGCAATATTCGCATCAAAGAGAATGTGCTCACGCAGGATTACGGTAGCGCTGGCGTTGCGGCAAATATCTATATGCTGCGAACGTTCAGCGCCTCCAACTCGCCGCTGGTGAACTTAATTCAGCGCATCGTGAGAGAGACAACTCTGGTAAAAAGCGATGACAAATCGCTGCTGGACAATGTCGGCCCGAAAGGTCAGGTCCTGAATGTGGTGGCGAAGGTTAACCTCGCTTATGCCAACATGGAAAAGAAGTTGCTCAGGGAGCGGGTGGATAACCATTTTGCGCCGTTGCGTGAGTTTGCCACTGGCAGTCACGAACTGGCGCAGGAGGGAAGTCCGGCAATGACCGGTGCGGAGCTTGGCAAGCTAATGAGTGCGCTAAGCGAGCAATATACGCTGTTTGTGATTTACGACGATGCGCTGAAGAACGGCAATTCGCCGTCGCTGCCTAATACCGCTCTGAAAATCAGCGCCGAATCACAAACCTGGCCCGATCCGCTGAGCCATCTGGTGGGGCCGCTGCTGGATAGCGTGTATCACCACGCCAGTCAGGAGGCTATCGCCAGAAGCAATGAAGGGATTGAAGAGAGTCTTGGGCAAGTTTGTCGCGCTACGTTACAGGGGCGTTACCCTTTTGCCAATACCGCGCGTGAAGTCAAAAGGGCGGATTTTGAGCGCTTTTTCGCGGTGGGCGGTCTGGTGGATGAATACTACAAAAAACATCTGGCAGATAAAGTCGATACCTCTTCGCAGCCGTGGCGCTACAAAGGCGATATAGATGCTGATGACGCGAATATGTTGGCCTTTTTTGAGCAGGCGGCAGATATTCGCGAAGCCTTTTTCCAGGGGGATGATGGCCGGAAGTTAGCGCTTGCGTTTGATATTTCGGTGCAGCATCTGGATTCGTCAATTACGCAGCTCAATATGAATTTTGATGGTCAGCAGGTTAGTTATGCGCACTGGCCGGTCTCATCGGTGTCGGTTGTCTGGCCGACGTCGCGTTCGGTATCAAAAATGTCGATGAATGCGACCCCGAGAGTCGCAACCGGAGCCTCTTCGATGATGTTTAGCGGTCCGTGGTCGCTTTTTCGCTGGCTGGATAATGCCAGTGATATTACCTCAACTGATACCGATGAACTTATTTTGCGTTATTCGCTGGACTCCAGACGTGCGGACATTGAAGTTGCGGGGCTTACCTTCAAAGATCAACTGGTCGTGGATATGTTGAAAGATTTCCGTTGTCCTGGTGAATATTAAAATCTGAGGGAAAGATGTCTCTACGCCTGTATTTACTTGTTGGTGAGTCGCGTGCGAGCCCGTTTTGCAGAAAGAGAAAAAAGCAGCGTCAGACGGAGGCTTTTATTTCTCAGGAGATTTTGTCAAACATGGCAATGGCAATGACAGACGATTATTTGTCTGCGGCGTATCCGTGGTGTTTTGTCATATCGTCCAGCACTTTACAGGATAAATACCACTATGTGGGAGCGTGTCGGATTCTTTGTAATGAACAAGGGGAACGAATGTTGGTTGGAATGTACAGCCCGGTATCGCATCGCTGGTTGAATAACAATATGCAGGCTGAATTTCCGCTGACATTCTGGATGAGTAGAATTTTAAACATGATGCAGAAAAATCATTTTTCTGCCCGTAACACGCCATTGCTACGGCAATGGCGCACGGCGTTGCAGCGTGCTTATTCTCCGTTCTGGGAATCTTTTGCGCTGACGCCAGCCTGGCGTTTTAAAAACCGCTCGCAGGCCTTACTCAGGGAGGGATCACAGGAAGACTATTGTATCCGAAATAGCGATGGTGTTGACGTTATGCCATGGAAAAACTGGCCTGACTGTATATCGCAAGAGTCAGGAATATGGTTGTGGCGAGAAAGTCGACACAGAAAAATATTGGATTCACAACGTATCAGGTGATTATATGTCACGTACTATTACATTAAGTAGTCCGGCGATGCCGTTGTTGCTGGGCGATCCCGCGTTAGTCATCGCAAAACTGGATGGCGAAGAGGCGTTGTCGTCCCTGTATTCCTATGTGATTACGGCTAAAACCCCGGCTAACTCTTTAATTCCCTGGCAGTCGGCATCGAATGTCGATTTGAAAGCATTAATCGGCAAAGAGATGACCGTCACCATTGAACTGGATGGCAACGGTTTGGGGGATATTTTTGCAATTGGTAAAGATACCAGGGAAATTTCAGGAATCGTCCAACGCGCACGTTATATCGGGCGTGATGGTAATCAGGCACTTTATGAAATTGTGATTCGCCCATGGTTGCATCTGGCGGAATTAACTTCTGATTTCAAAATATTCCAGCAAAAAAATGTCGTGGATATTATTGATGAAGTATTAGGGAATTACAGTTTTCCGTTAGAAAAAAGGCTGTCGGGAAGCTATCCACTGCTCGATTTCCAGGTTCAGTATGGTGAAACCGACTTCAATTTTATTGAGCGGTTAATGGAGGAATGGGGGATTTATTGGTTCTTTGAGCATGCTGAGCAACACCACAAACTTATTTTAGTGGATAACGTCGGGGCACATAAACGCTTCCCGAGCGAAGCTTATCACGTTATTCAGTATGCCGCCGAACAGCCGAAGATGGATCAGGAATATATTAGCCAGCTTCATTTTCAGGAAACCATTACCTCCGGGAAATGGGTCACAAATGACTACGATTTTACGAAGTCACGCGCCGATATTATGGCGCTGGACAGCAAGCCGCGTAAAACAAGTTTCAACGAGATGGAGATCTTCCACTGGCCTGGCGATTATGAGCAGCCCGGTATCGGCGAGCAGCTCGCACGGGTGCGAATGGAAGAGCTCGGGGCGCAGGGGTCACGCTGCGAAGGGTCAGGCGAACTGCGTGGTATTGCCTGCGGCTGCGATTTTGAACTGGTGAATTACCCGGTCGAGAAAGCAAACCGCGAATACATGATTTTGCGCAGTCATCTGATAGTGGAAGAGATTAATCAGGTGACCGGCCAGGATGAATTCCGCTATCACTGCGATTTTACCGTTCAACCAACCACAAAAATTTATCGTCACCCGATGACGGTGCCAAAGCCGAAAACCAGCGGCCCGCAAACGGCCATCGTTGTCGGCCCTGAAGGCGAAGAGATCTGGACGGATGAATACGGGCGCGTAAGGGTGCGTTTTCTCTGGGATCGCTACGGTAAAAACAGAGAGTTAGACTCCTGCTGGCTGCGTGTGAGCCAGGCCTGGGCCGGAAATAACTTTGGCGGGATTTATATTCCCCGCATCGGCCATGAAGTGATTGTCGATTTTATCAATGGCGATCCCGACAGGCCGCTCATCATTGGCAGCCTGTACAACAATGTCACTATGCCGCCGTGGGATCTGCCAGTGAATGCCACGCAGAGCGGGCTGGTCAGCCGCACCGTTGGCGGTGGGCGCAGCAATTACAACGGCATTCGCTTTGAAGATAAGTCGGGTCTGGAGGAGTACTGGGAGCAGGCTGAGCGCAACATGACCCGCTTAACCAAGCAGAACGAAGAGCAGACGATTGGCATGAACTCCAACGTGAATGTCGGCCTGTCGCGAAACCTATTCGTTGGGGCGAACTATATGTCGGATGTGATCGGCAATAGTAGCGCCATGATCGGTGGGGCGCTGGCGATTCAGGTGGGAGGTGGCCAGACTGACACCGTCGCGCTGGCGAAGGGGATTAATGTCGGTGGCGCGTTTATGACGGCGGTGGGCGGCTACCACTCTTTAGCGGTTGGTGGTGCGAGCACCACTGTTGTTGGCGGCGCCATGACGCTGAAAGCAGGCGGCGAGCTGGTGATCTCGGCGAAGAAGATCAAAATTATCGGCTCTGATCAGGTGATTATCCAGGGTGGCGAAGTCGATATTAACCCTGGCGACTGCTGCAATAAATGTGGTTGTGGTGGAGATGGTGGCGGTGGCGGTGGAATGATCGGCCTGCCGGGACTGCCTGCAATTGCGAGTGTGTTTGGTGTTGAGATTCCGTTGCCGCCGCTTCCGACGCCAACGGATACACCACCGCCAACGGATACACCACCGCCAACGGATACACCACCGCCGACGGATACACCACCGCCGACGGATACACCACCACCGACGGAGACGCCACCAACACCAACAGGGGACGAAACGCCTGAGCCTTAATATGCAACTGGCGGCGAGAACGTTTCGCCGTCATCAATCGCTTTCAAGGGAGAATGAAATATGCAAAACGCAGCACGTGTTGGGGATGCCACAGCTCATGGTGGTGCCCTATGTTCTGGTTCGGGCAATGTCTATATTAATGGTATTCCCGCCGCGATGATGGGCGTCAGTATTGCGCCGTGCGCGCTATTACATGGCGCAGCGCCCGTTGCGACAGGCTCGGGCTCAGTCTTTATTAACGGTTCGCCAGCGGCAAGACTGGGCGATGTGACCGGGTGCGGTGCGGTTGTCGTAACGGGTTCTTGCGATGTCTATATAGGTTGACGCGATGAAGCTCCGTTTTGAATGGCCATCATCGCGCCAGCCCGTCACGTTGTCGGAAGGTATCACGGCAGAACAGGCCATCGCTTTAGATATGAGCAGTGGGGTCTTCGGACCCCACAATCAGGTGCCTGAGGAGCGCGATGCGGTGGCGTTTTACTGGCATTTTACCCGCCCGGTCATACGGAACCTCTGTAGTAGTTATATCTGCCTGTTGGATGGCGTTGAGCTTCATTATGGCGAGAGCCAACCTTTGCGCGTCGGGAGCCATCTTCAGGTGGGGCACTTTAAGCTGGAAATAACCTCTGGTGATGCCAGCACACGAGATGACAAGGACTTTTACCCGTTATTTTACACGGGGAATGCATGGCCAGCGGCGAATAAACTTCCTGAAGTAGAGGATATTCTGCCTAACGGTGGTAGTTATATTAATGACTTACATTACTTTAATGATGTAGTTGCCCAGGGAGACAGTAAAGATGCATTAAAAATGCTTGAAATCGAGTATAAAAGGTTCCTTATTTGGCAGGAGCAAAGTGGTCATTACTATGACAATGTCGGCAATCAAGATGCTTACATCATTAAAACCGATAACCACTTTGATAGCGTAAAAGAATGCCTGAAGGCGAAAACTTTAACGGAATGTATTGTCGATAGAACATTTTTGATGGAAAAAGTGTGGCCAGATTTTGAAAGCTGCGATGCTCTGGACGATATTTTTGCCGAAGAAGATAAAACCGATTTACTCAAATCACTTTCACCAGAGCATATTGTTGCCAAAGGAAAATATAAAGTTCCTGAACTTGTTTTCCGTGACTTTCACAAGATTGGTTTGGATTCACACTATTAATTAAAGGAGTTACAACGATGCAAGATATTATGTCACTTACCGAAGCGCTGAAAACCTCTTCTCTGAAAGATCTGCTCGCACAGGTACTTTCGCAAGTTAAAGCCTTTCCGCAAGATCTCAAAGCCAGAGAAGTGCTGTTTAAATTATATTGTGTTGATGGTGCATGGGATAGCGCGTTACTGCAACTTCAGACGTTAACGCTGCTTGATGATGGTATGCAAAAGCAGTGTGAGTTATATAAAAACCTCGTATTTAGCGAAATGCAGCGCACTCAGGTTTTGTCTGGTGAGCGTCTGGCGGCAACATTACAGGGCGATATGCCACAGTGGATGGCGAAAATACACAAGGCGAATGAGCAATATTACCAGGGGAAGACTGAGCTATCGGATATTATTCGTTCTGAAGCCTTCGATCTTTCACCAGAAAGCAATGGGAAAAGTGACACCCTGGGTGAATTTACATGGATTGCCGACAGCGATGGACGCCTCGGGCCGATATGTGAATTTATTTGCGCAGGAGGATATCGTTGGTTACCTTTCGCATCCATTCAGCAATTGAACGTTTCAAAACCGAAAGATCTGCTCGACCTGCTGTGGTTACAGGCTTCCGTTAAGGTTGCGGGGGAAGAATATTTCGGTTTTATTCCGGCACGCTACCCTATCAGGACGGCTGATGAGCAGAGCTATAAATTGGGCTCAAAAACAGAGTGGACCTCGCTGTCCGATCTGCTCATTCTGGGCCATGGCCGAAAAGTATTGATTACCGATTGCTGCGAGCATTCCATCATGGAGGTGGGTGAGATTGTTTTCGAATAATTCGTTAACCAGAAGAGGTCGTTATCTTCCTACTCTTCTGGAACGGTTACAGGATAACGAGCCTAAAAGTCCTGACGATCGGGCCAGGCCTGTTGATATAAAAACGATACGCCAACTGGTTCAGAAAGATATCGCTGATTTAATTAATCATACAAATATTGAGGACACGCTTGACGAGCAGCGCTATAAAGCAGTAACGGAATCTGTGCTTAATTATGGTATTCCTGCACTGATTGGTAGCCAGAAAAATCGTAATAACTGGCATGTCATCGAGCAAGCTATCCGCAAGGCTATCATTCGCTTCGAGCCGCGTATTATTCCTGAAACATTGCTGGTGCGCTCATTACATGAGGGGGAGGGCATGGCAAGACATGCCATCATTATGTTTGAGATCCGGGGGCTGATTAACTGGCATCCCCATCCCATTGATTTATTTATGAATGGTCACTACGATACGGAGTCAGAAAAAGTAGATCTGAAGCTTCTTTAAATAAATCTTAACGCCTTCAGCATATCAATTTAGTTGTGAGATTAGGATTTTTCCATGGGCTTTTTTCTTGGTTAATTATCCTAAAATAATTTATAGCTATTACCAAAATAGAGGATTTTGAATAGTATCAAGGTGAGCTTTTTCTTATTCGGAAAGATCTATAGAGTCGATTCCGCTATTGAATGAAGTCTTTCTCGCTGAATCGATATCTTGTTTTCTTGAATAAGTTGCTGTAACAGGGAATGCAACACATGGGTGTGAAATATGTTGAATATATTATTGATGGATTCTAGCTATTATCTAGACTTAGGATTGAGATTCTTAATCTTGAACCAGTTAGCAAATGAGCACATACATGAGACACGTTTTGCGTCATCACCAGATGAAATGAAAACGGAAACCGCAAACATCATCTTCTGCGATGATGTTGTGACAGTTAATGTTTTGAATAAAAAACAAAATAAAGAGATAGAAAAGATAACGCTTCATGTTCCTTTTCTCGCCAGAAATCAAACTATCAACGATATTTCGATGAAGATTGGTAAAATATTGGCAATTGCTAATGCAGATTATCATGTTCATCTCAATAAAAAAGACGCTTACTGGAGTTTTGGATTAAAGAAGTACGCTCAGCTTTCTGATGCGGAAAACGATGTCATGCTCTTAATTGGCCGTGGCTACAATAGCGGTGATATCTCGCGAATGCTAAACCGCTCACGAAAAACAATCAGCACCCACTATCGCAATGCCTGCCGCAAGATGGGTGCCTCAAATCAGGCTGAGTTCTATCGTTACGCTTCGTTTATCGCCCGATGTGGTTGTAATGAAAGAAACACGTTGTGTTTATAAATGGAATAGTAAAAGGCATTATTATGGATAATGATTACAACAACCGGTGTGAGTGGCATCGTTTACTTTATGCACTGCCAATCTATTTTATCGTTAGCAATTATGTCTTTGCAGTAAATAATGACACCATCATTGTCGATGGTGGAAAACTCAATTTCGAAAATTTAACGCTTGTTAATGACACAAGCGGCGCCTTTATTATTCAGGCAAAGAATGGCGCGGAATTTAACGCCAGCCAGTTGTTCCTCACCAGTACCAGTACGCGCGGTGGTGGTGCATGGATTGACGGTAGTGTATTCAGGGGGAACAACCTGACAATTAATGTCAGCGGTAAATCTGCCAGTGGCATCTACCTCGCCAATAGCAGTTCTGCTGTTTTAAATAATATTAATATCGCTGGGCAGAACAGCGCGCAGGGGCTGATTTTGGACGGCACCTGGTCCAGCACGCAAAGCTCCGCGACTGCGCAGGTTAGCGACAGCACCATCGCCACCGAAAGCGGCGATGCGATTCACATCATGGCGGGCGATCTCATGCTGACCAACACCGTCGCCACAACTACCGGCGACAGTAGCTATGCGGTGAATGTCAACCAGGCGGCAATTGCCACCATCGAAGGGGGACGTTACGCAACGCAGGGTAAGTACAGCGATGCGGTGTGGGTCACTTCGGCCGGTTCTTCTGTCAACATCAATAACGCCACGATTACTACCGCGGGCGAGCGCGCCATCGCGCTGAATGCGCAGCGTGGAACAGCGACGATTACTAATAGCACCCTCGAAACCGCAGGGGTCAATGGGTATGCGTTGTATACCGAAAAGCAGCTCACGGGCGATGAACTGATTATTACCACCCAAGGGCGCGGTGGCACTGGGATGTTTGCCGCCTCCGGTGGGCAGGCAAAGCTGACAAATAGCGGTATCGTAACGAACGGCGAACTCGCGGCAGGGCTGTTGGCCTATCCCGGTTCGACCATCATCGCTGATAATGTGCGTGTTGAAACCACGGGTAAACAAGGCTTTGGGTTGTGGAGTCGGGCAGGCCAGCTGGATGTCAGCAATAGCATTATCAACACGGCAGGTGACGCGGCAGCCGGGCTGTATGTGAATGGTTACTCCACGACGCTCAGCAATCGCGTATCGCTGGATAATGTGACATTGCAAAGCTCACAGGCGCAGGCGATTAAGGTCGATACAACCACGCTGGCACTCTCAATCAATGACTCTACGCTCAGCGGCGGCAACGGTCAGGTAATGACTGTCGGCCACTATGAGGACGCGGTTGATCCCGCCAACAATCTTTATAGCAACGTAACCTTAACAGCGACTAACAGCCAGCTGAATGGCGACATCATCTCTACTGATGTTGGCAACAGCGTGGCGATTAATCTGGCGGCTTCGGAACTCAATGGGGCGGCGAATAACGTGACCTCGCTGGCGCTGGATAGCACCAGCCGCTGGAATATGAACGGCAGTTCGGTTGTCGGCCAGTTGACCAACAACGGGATGATCGCTTTTTCCAATCTCAACGCCTTCGACACCCTGACGGTGACCGGGAACTATGCCGGTAATGACGGGATGCTGGTGCTGAACAGTGTGCTGGGGGACGACGGTTCACCGGTCAATAAACTGATTGTCGGCGGTGATGTGTTAGCGGGCACGACGCGCGTCGCCATCAATAACCTGGGCGGACATGGCGCACAGACGGTTGAAGGCATTGAGATTGTGGATGTCGGTGGAACCTCTTACGGCAGTTTTGCGCAGTCGGGACGTATTGTTGCGGGGGCTTATGATTACTCGCTGGAACAAAAGGGGGAAAACTGGTATCTGACCAGCCAGCCAACGGCTGTTGAACCTGAACTGACCCCGGAACCCACGGCAGAACCAACACTGGAACCCACGGCAGAACCAACACTGGAACCCGCGGCAGAACCAACACTGGAACCCGCGGCAGAACCAACACTGGAACCTGGAGTTAAATCTACGGAAAAACCGTCAGTGGTTCGCCCTGAAGCAGGAAGCTACACCGCTAACCTCGCGGCGGCCAATACCCTGTTTGCGATGAGCCTGCATGACCGATTGGGGGAGCCTTCATTTGTCGATGCTTTATCGGCGCAACCTGAAGTGACCAGTCTGTGGCTGCGTCAGATCGGCGGCCATAACGTCTGGCGCGATGGCAGCGATCAGCTGAGAACGCAGAGTAATCGCTATGTGACACAGCTTGGTGGCGACCTCGCACGTTGGAGCAGCGATGGCACTGACCGCTGGCATGTCGGTTTTATGGCGGGCTACGGCAACAATCACAACTCGACTCGCAGCCTGATGAGCGGCCTCCGTTCTACAGGGTCCGTGAATGGATACAGCGTTGGCGGCTACGCCACATGGTATGCCAGGCCTCAGGAATCGCAGGGTGCCTGGGTGGATAGCTGGCTGCTGTACAACTGGTTCAATAACAGTGTTCAGGGCGAGGGGCTGGCGAGCGAATCGTATAAATCCAAAGGTTTCACCGCGTCGCTGGAGGCGGGCTACACCCATAAATTATCTGAATTCAGAGGAAGCAAAGGTTCTCTGAATGAATGGTTTATCCAGCCTCAGGCGCAGGCGATATGGATGGGGGTAAAAGCTGATGATTTCCACGAAGCAAATGGCACCCGTATTCACGGTGATGGCGATGGCAACATCCGCACCCGATTGGGTATTCGCACCTTCCTGAAAGGCCACCATGCGATGGATAACGGCAAGGCGCGCGTGTTCCAGCCTTTCGCTGAGATTAACTGGATCCATAACACGCGTGATTTTGGTACGCAGATGGATGATGTGAATATTTATCAGACTGGCGCACGCAATATGGGTGAAATCAAAACCGGTGTCGAAGGGCTGATTAACCCGCGGTTGAACATCTGGGGGAATGTCGGCGTTCAGATAGGTAATAAAGGGTATCACGATGCCATCGCGATGGCGGGCTTCAAATATCACTTTTAGCATCAGCTAAGCCTCTGCCCCGACAAGCGATGCTGTGCTGGCAGCGACAAACACCATCGCCGGGGCAGATCTCGGGGGGGAGTTATGTTCCCCTTTTTTCATGGAGAGACAATGCAGATCTTTTCTGAAGACGCGTTTTTTATTCTCGGAGTTAAGTCACTATTGGCAAAACTCGATATCTCTGAGCCGGAGAAATTAATACTCTTCGACACTGGGCAAGACTATATTTATGTGCTTGATGATGATGAGGCGAAACAGCTTATCTATGCCGATCCTATTTCCGCTTTTATTCTTTGCCGCCGTATATTAATGCATCGGGCAACTGAGCTAAATATTTTCAGCAGGCTGTTCAACGGATGGCGCTTCGGGCGCTCGAGGCGACGTACTCAGACCGAATTAACTACCAGTGAAGCACTGATCATTAGAAAAGTTTGTTTAGGAATAAGCCAGAAGCATATTGCGACACAATTACATATCAGCGAAAAAACGGTGAGCGCCCATAAATTAAGCGCACTACGTAAGCTCAGAATCAAAAATGTTGCAATTTTCTTTACCGAGTATATCGCCTGGTATAGTTTATGGACGCAGTATATAAGCATACAACTGGATGACGGTTTGAATATACCGCAGTGCTGTGTGTTGAGAAGAGGGAATTTATAACCGGTTTGCATTTAGCGCCAGCACAGACTGGCGCTTTATCCATCCCCAGCTAAATAGCTGATCCTAATATCGCTACACTTTTGCCATTCCGTGTTTGCCACCCGGGAGCGGACTGAGGCTTTTCATAAAGTGGCGTATTTTTTCCAACAACCGCACATTGACCAGCACTGATGATTCCGGATGATGATTTCGTGCAGCGACTGCCACAGCCTTTCAATGATGAACAGCACCGAACTTTTACTGCTGCCACAGACATAACTGACCCGGTCAGTGCCACAGTGTAGAGCTTCCAGGGCGACATTCAATGCGTACTTTCCTGTCACCGCTGGTGAACACGATAAATTCACCTGCGGGAATTGGGTTAAGCGTTCATTTGCCGTTCTGATTGCTGAATAAGCTATGCAGTATGTCTGATACTCATACTGCATTTCATTAGCGCAACCGCTGTACCCTAAATAATTCGAGTTGCAGGAAGGCGGCGACGCAGTGAATCCCCAGGAGCTTACCCCAGTAAGTGACTGGGGTGAGCGAGGAAAGCCAACGCACATGCAGCTTGAAGTATGACGGGTATATGAAGATAAAGGTGAAAGGGCGCTCAGTTAGGCTTTGATTGCAGATAGGCGTTTCTCATAACGCTTTTCACTTCCCTGAGCTGTCTGCGGGTTTTATCCAGTTCGTTTGCCAGCCACTCTTCTTTCTCGCTGTGTTTGATTAGCACGATGCAACCCTGCATCACTTTCACCAGCAGATGTTGCCCGGTATCAAACCCGGCATCGCGCAGCCATTTGCCGGAAAGCATAATGCATGGCGTGCTGGTGTCACCCTGATTCGGGCGATAGCGCACAATTACACTGTGCTCGGTTCCGGTGGGCGTAAAGTCTGGGGTAGAATGCGGATCAGCCATTATCAACTCCTTGATAGTTGGGGATGGTTAGCTCTCGTCTGGTATCGCAAGTACCCGGCGAGAGCGTTTAAATGTCAGGACGACTTATGCTAGGGTACGTACCTGAGTGATTAAAGATTATGCTGCAGGTACGTACATGACGAAAGCTAAACGTGACACTAATCAGTCAAAATGCGGCAAAGCTCCCACATTTCAAATTAGGATCACGCCGGAACTGAAAGCACAGTTTGAAGCGGCTGCAAATGACGCGGGGATGAGTTTGGGGAACTGGCTCAAAACTCTCGGAAGAAAGGAACTGGAGAGATTGGGTGTTGTGCCAGATAAAATTAATCGTGATAGCCAATGATGTAAAATTCAGCTCCTGAAGACTTTATTGCATTGTCAGTGCTAACTAAAAGCACATCTAGTTGTTTCTTTATATTGCTGTTCGTATTTTTCTCATAAAAACTTTTCCTTGTATGTGGTTGAATAACTATAACTCTAGTTTTAATCTGATTAGGATTCGCCGTTAATGTTCTAAGATGAGCGATAAAATTTTCAGGGGCTGTTGGTTTATTATGATGCCAACATTTTTTATGTTCGGATTTTTTGGCCCTTTCGCTTAAATCATGTATTAGATTTTTTCTATTTGCATATCGTAAGTTTTTTACTGCTTGACTTAAAACAATATCGTGGGCGCCAACAGAAATCCTACGATTGGAGCTATCGCTTTTAGCCGCTTTTACATGTATTAGCGATATTATAATATTGTTATCATAGTTATCAATATGGATAAAATCTGCTTTTTCTCCTGCTCCATCATCACAATATAACCAACCAGTAGGTTTCTCTGTTGTATTAAATGGTTGTCCTCTTCCCCACTTGGATGTCCATCTGTTTTTAACCCAACAGAATAAGGATTTTTTAAGACCAATTAATTCTAGATTAACCTTTTCCTCTGCCATGGGTTTTTCTTGGCATATGTTATAATCTTCAAAATCTGCCCATCTAAAATCATCATAAACCACATCTCTATAGTTTGTCATAAAAACCCAGCCATTAACAATCGCATGACCGGATTCATACCAGCACTTAATTAATTCTGGATGATTAAATATTTTTGAGAAAATATCTATTTTTTCTTTTTTGTTTTTCTCTATTGAAATAATATTTAATTTGAATGATGCTTCATAATCTTTTATATATGGGGTGACTCTTATTTCTCCGCATAATGTATTATTGTTATGAATCTTTAAAATAATATCCGCACCTGATAAAGATGAGATAACTTCAAACGTGTAATGATCTCGTATGTTTCTTAAGAGATTTAATTTATATTCACTTTTTTCATGTGAAAGAATATCGGGATCAATAATAGAGAGATCATAAGCGTCATGAACACCAACAAAGTCATTAATTGGACTTGCCAATATTCCAATTGGGGTTATATTGTTTCTATTATTACTGTTTAATGTGTCGAGTATTTCTATAGTATATTTTTCAAATGTTTCCCAATCCTTACAAGGACCTCTCCAAATTGAAGACTTGAATGGGTTCAATCCTATAGTTTTACTACTATTACCTAATTCTGTTCGAACAGCTGACATCATATAAGATTGATCTTCTAGTGGGTCTAAAGACTCAGCTACGCTGTTTCCACCAAGAACTTTTGAGTCTGCTTTAAAAGTGTTTTTTCCATGTATACCAAGTAACCATAACATTTTAATACTATCTTCATTTATAAAATGAAAGTTAAGATGTGCTATATCTACAGATTTGATGCCTTTCAGGTATGATGTCTTGAAATTATCTCTTACAGAATCTTTCATTCCTTTTTCAGAAAAGTAAAAAGCAATATATTTTCCAAGGCTGAACGTGATGACAATATGATTTTCTATATCATATATGTCATTCCGTTTGGTCCAACTCGGTATTTTATTAATTTTGTATGGTGTAATTTCGATAAAAGTATCACCTGACACCTCTGATAAAGAAGGAAATCTTTGAAAGGATAATTGTGCATTTATCTCTTTTTCAATCAGATTGATTGTTGCTTCATGAAGATCTTTTGAAGAATGTTGTGCTGTGTTAACACCAATAAGAATTGAAAGAAATGGCGATAAATGTTCTTTTCTCATTTCATTCATAAACAATTCCTTACCTATGTATAGTAAAGTTATGTTTATTATTATTACGTAATAATAAATTGAACTGGCTCACATTGTAAGCATTCCTCTTAACCGGACTATTCATTTTCAGAGATCTTCCGACATACTGATTATGCCATTTGAGGAGTTCACTGGCCTGATTGCTGAACTGGAGACGACCAAATATGGCACTGAATGGTTTTACCCCGATGTAACACATTCAGCGCTTAACTGATTCTACTTATCAGCGCTGTTAAAAATGGGGGGATTACCAATCTATCTATTTAAAATAAAAGACTTTTTAGAATTTCTCGGATGGGTGCGGAGCAACTTTGGCGGAAGATCACAGGAGTCGAACCTGCCCGGGACCGCTGGCGGCCCCAACTGGATTTGAAGTCCAGCCACCTCACCGGAGATGACGATCTTCCGCGCCTGCATTGCTACATGGAGGCGGGGCGCATTATAGCTACTTTCAGTCATTTACCACATACCCCCATCAGAATTTTTCTCATTGTGCTGCCAGTAAAATCGGCTTCTTGAGATAAATCTCAATCTTTTCCATTGCTTAACCGCTTCGCTCCGGCGAAAGGGGGCGATCACAGAAAAGAATAAACGTAAATTGATAACAAGAAATCGCAATACCCGACTGAAAACCAATCGTTTACAACGTGTGAAACCGCTCTCTGTGCACTTTTCACGCGTAAAGGAAACATAAATGGACAGTCAGATTATTTCCGTGAAAGAAAAAATTGGCTACGGGATGGGCGATGCCGCCAGCCATATCGTCTTCGATAACGTGATGTTGTACATGATGTTTTTCTATACCGATATCTTCGGTATTCCCGCCGGATTTGTCGGCACCATGTTCCTGCTGGCACGCGCGTTAGACGCCATTTCTGACCCGTGCATGGGGCTGCTTGCCGACCGCACGCGCAGCCGCTGGGGGAAATTCCGCCCGTGGATCATCTTCGGTGCGCTGCCGTTTGGCGTGGTCTGCGTGCTGGCCTACAGCACGCCGGATCTCAGTATGAGCGGCAAAATGATTTATGCCGCTGTAACTTATACGTTACTCACTCTGCTTTACACCGTGGTCAATATCCCTTATTGCGCGCTCGGCGGCGTCATCACCAATGACCCGACACAGCGCATCTCGCTGCAATCCTGGCGCTTCGTGCTGGCCACCGCAGGCGGCATGCTCTCCACGGTGCTGATGATGCCGCTGGTGAAATTAATTGGCGGTGAAGACAAAGTCGCCGGTTTCCAGGGCGGGATAGCGGTGCTCTCGGTGGTTGCCTTTATGATGCTTGCATTCTGTTTCTTCACCACCAAAGAGCGTATCCAGGCACCGCCGAGCACTACCTCAATGCGTGAAGATTTGCGTGACATCTGGCAGAACGACCAGTGGCGCGTCGTCGGTTTGCTGACCATCCTCAATATCCTCGCCGTTTGCGTGCGCGGTGGCGCGATGATGTATTACGTTACCTGGATCATGGGGGATGCTGCCATCTTTACCGTGTTTCTTACCACATACTGCGTCGGCAACCTGATTGGCAGCGCGCTGGCGAAACCGCTGACCGACTGGAAATGCAAAGTCACCATCTTCTGGTGGACCAACGCCGCGCTCACCGTGTTCAGCATCGCTATGTTCTTCGTACCAATTCAGGCCAGCGTCACCATGTTTATCTTCATCTTTGTCATCGGCGTGCTACACCAACTGGTGACGCCAATCCAGTGGGTGATGATGTCCGACACCGTCGATTACGGCGAATGGTGCAACGGCAAGCGCCTTACCGGCATCAGCTTTGCCGGTACGCTGTTTGTGCTGAAACTCGGCCTTGCATTTGGCGGCGCGTTGATTGGCTGGACGCTGGCCGGCAGTGGTTACAATGCCGCAGCACAGAGCCAGAACAGCACCACCATCAGTATCATTATTGCCCTGTTCACGCTGGTTCCGGCGCTCTGCTATCTGCTCAGCGCCGTGATCGCCAAACGTTTTTATACGCTGAAAACCCCGTTCCTGAAATCGATCATGGCGCAACTGGCGCGTGGCGAGCACCGAGGCGATCAGGGGGTTGGTCATGTTTCTGCCCGGGAAGAATTACTGTAAGGAGTGACAGATGAAAATTAGTGATGGCAACTGGCTTATCCAGCCGGGGTTGACGTTAATTCAGCCGGTTCAGGTATTTGAGGTTGAACAGCAGGGCAATGAGATGGTGGTCTATGCCGCCCCGCGTGATGTGCGTGAACGCACCTGGCAACTGGATACCCCTTTATTTACGCTACGCTTTTTCTCGCCGCAGGAAGGGATTATCGGCGTACGCATTGAGCACTTTCAGGGCGCGCTGGATAACGGCCCGCACTTCCCTCTTAACGTTGCGCAAAACGTTTATGTGGAGATGCACAACACAGAAGCGTTTGCCGAGTTGCAAAGCGGTTCGCTTCGCGTTCGCGTGGGAAAAGGTGATAACTGGGCAATCGATTTTCTGCACGACGGTGAGCGCATCACCGGCAGCCAGTTGAAAAATAACGGCTATGTGCAGGATAGCAACCGCGGGCGCAACTACCTGTTCGAGCGTCTGGATCTCGGCGTAGGCGAAACGGTATATGGTCTCGGCGAGCGCTTTACCGCGCTGGTGCGCAACGGCCAGATGGTGGAAACCTGGAACCGCGATGGCGGCACCAGCACCGAGCAGTCGTACAAAAATATCCCTTTCTACCTGACCAATCGCGGTTATGGCGTGCTGGTTAATCACCCGGAAGCCGTGGAGTTTGAAATCGGTTCCGAGAAGGTCTCCAAAGTGCAGTTCAGCGTTGAGGGCGAATACCTGGAGTATTTCGTTATTGACGGCCCGACGCCGCAAGCGGTACTGGATCGCTATACCCGCTTTACCGGTCGCCCGGCGCTGCCGCCTGCGTGGTCATTTGGCCTGTGGCTGACCACCTCGTTCACCACCAACTACGACGAAACGACGGTGAACAGCTTTATCGATGGCATGGCCGAACGCCAGTTGCCACTGCATGTGTTCCACTTTGACTGCTTCTGGATGAAGGCCTTCCAGTGGTGCGATTTCGAATGGGACCCGCAGACCTTCCCGGATCCGGCTGGCATGATGAAGCGACTGAAAGCGCGCGGGTTGAAAATCTGTGTCTGGATCAACCCCTACATCGGGCAGAAATCACCGCTCTTCCGCGAACTGAAAGAGAAGGGTTACCTGCTGAAACGCCCGGATGGCTCGCTGTGGCAGTGGGACAAATGGCAGCCGGGGTTGGCGATTTATGACTTTACCAACCCGGAAGTCTGCCAGTGGTACGCCGATAAGCTCAAAGACCTGGTGGCGATGGGCGTGGACTGTTTCAAAACTGACTTCGGTGAACGCATTCCGACCGATGTGGCGTGGCATAACGGCGCGAGCCCGCAGAAGATGCACAACCATTATGCGTACATCTACAACGAACTGGTGTGGAACGTGCTGAAAGATACCGTCGGTGAGCAGGAAGCAGTGCTGTTTGCCCGCTCGGCTTCTGTGGGCGCGCAACAGTTCCCGGTTCACTGGGGCGGCGACTGCTACGCCAACTACGAATCGATGGCCGAAAGCCTGCGCGGCGGGTTATCCATTGGACTTTCCGGTTTTGGGTTCTGGAGCCACGATATTGGCGGCTTCGAAAATACTGCACCTGCGCATGTCTACAAACGCTGGTGTGCGTTCGGGCTGTTCTCGAGCCACAGCCGCCTGCACGGCAGCAAATCCTACCGCGTGCCGTGGGCGTACGATGAAGAGTCCTGCGATGTGGTGCGCCTCTTCACACAGTTGAAATGTCGACTGATGCCGTACCTTTATCGCCAGGCTGCACAGGCGCATGAATCTGGCGTGCCGATGATGCGTGCCATGGTGCTGGCCTTCCCGGAGGACCCAGGCTGCGACTATCTCGACAGGCAGTATATGCTCGGTGATGCACTGCTCATTGCGCCAGTGTTCAGCGAGGCGGGCGATGTGCAATTTTACCTGCCGGAAGGACGCTGGACGCACCTGTGGCATAACGACGAACAGATCGGCAACCGCTGGCATAAACAGCGCCACGACTTTATGAGCCTGCCGGTTTACGTGCGCGACAACACGCTGCTGGCGCTGGGCAGTAACGATCAGCGCCCGGATTATGCCTGGCATGAGGGTACGGCATTCCAGCTTTTCGCGCTGGATGACGGGCACGAAGCGTTGTGCGAAGTGCCTGATGCCAGTGGCACGGTGACCTTCCGTCTGCAGGCAAAACGTGCAAATGGCGTGATTACGCTGCTGGCTGACGGTGCAGGGCGTAACTGGACGCTGTGCCTGCGCAATATCGCACAGATTGCCAGTGTGCAGGGCGCAACGCAGTCCGGCAGCGAGCTGGGTGTGGTGATTACGCCACAGGGCGGTGAAGTACGTATTACGCTTTGAAGGACGTTGCCGGGCGGCAGCCCGGCATGCGATTCCCCGAGGGGATGTTGTTGCTGGCCGTCCTCAGGGAGCCGGTTCAGCCGGAGGTGCAACCACACTGCCCGAAACCACACCGCCGTGCATGCTCTGTTTTACCTGCTGTTTCTGTACGTTCACCGCAGATAACTCCCCGTTGACGCTGGGCTTCAGCAGCGCATCGGCGCGTACGTTGCCGCTGGCGGTCAGTTGCAGGTTGCCATCGCCGCTAATGGGTAACGCTGGCCAGCCCCACTCCTGGAGCATATTCAGCGGTACACCGCGTCCGTTCAGGCTGACATTGACGCTGCGATCCGGCATTTGTGAGACCACGGCTTTCGCCTCCAGCAACCCCTTGTCGGTGAAAGCACTCAGCTCGGTAATGTTGACCATGTTGCTGTTGGCATTCAGCGCCAGCGACGGGCGGCGCACGTCGACGCGGTTGAATGTTGCCGCAGCGGCATTCAGTTTAGCGCTACCGCCCCATACGCCCCATTTCCCTTCGCGCACCAGTTGCAGGTTGTCGCCATAACCATCCAGTGCGGTGAGTTGCCACGGGAACGTCGGATCGATATCAATCACCAGATTGCGGCTGGCGCTGAATTTTTTCAGCGTTACCGTGTTCAGCCACGACGGCAGATCGTCCATCCACAGTTGCTTCCAGTTTTCCGGCAGCGTGTACTCCAGCCCGGCGAACGCAGCGTCGTCGAGTACCAGCGCATGGCCCGCTCGATACCAGTTGCCGGAGGTGCGCACCATGCCATTTTCCCAGCGCGAGGTGAACTGTTGTAGCGCAATTCCCTGCGCAGAGAAGTTGGCATTCAGGATCGGGTCGAACAGGTGTAGCGAGCCGTAAATAAACTCACTGGCGTTCATCGACAACCTGCCGTCTTCGCTTTGCCAGTCACCTTTAATCAGCGTCAAATTGCTCAGGCTCAAATCGAGGTCGGTAACCGCCCAGCCTGGCCCCTGTAAGCGCGCATCCGTCACGTCGACACGGCCAATCTGTAATGATGGCAGTGTGGTCAGCGGATTGAAGAAATCGAGCAGGGTTTTATCGCTTTGCAGGCGAATATCGTTCAGGCGCAGGTTATTAACCACCCAGCCGCCATCGGCAGTGCGTTTCGCATCGCCGGTCAGCGAGCCGCGCGCCATATCCGCGCCGATAGTCGTCAGGGTAACAACATCTTTGTCGATACTGCCCTGAATCAGCACGTTGCTGGCCGGAACGCCGTTTAGCGTCAGAGAACCGGCGCTCATCTGGATTTGCGTTTTACTGCCCAGCACATTGCCGGCCACCGGTTGCCAGGGCGAAACGCCGCCCATCACCCGTTGTGCGCTCAGATCCCAGCCCGTGGTCGGACTATTGAACGCCATATTATTGAGTTGCAGGCGATCGGCCTGGAAGGGAAGCGGTGCGGCCGCCGGGGAGAAATTGAGCGTGCCATCCTGCAATAAAATGGTGTCGGCGTGCAGCGGATCGGTCAACTGGCGGCTGCTCAGGCCAATATCCACCGTTTTAGCAACCAGCGTCGCCGGGTTGCCTTTGCGGCCGAAATTGACGTTTTTCAGTAACACATGGGAAGGCGAAGAGAAGCGATGTTCTATCACGTCAAAGGTGAGGTGATAGTCGCTGTTGTTATTCACCCAGTTGCTGACCTGAGTCGCGCCCCAGCGCGTTTGCACCAGGAACCAGGCGGCCACTATCGCCAGTAGCAGAACGATAACGACAACGAATAGCAGCTTTCCAAGAAATTTCATGATCTTCCATCCCCGAAGTGTCAATCAGGCAGTTATGCACGATTTATGCGCAATGCTCAAGGGCGGAATGATGAAAGGAGATGACAGCGGCAGCCGGTAAGCCCGGCTGCCGTGGCGCGATCAGTTTTTCTCTGATGGAAAAATCAGATTCAATACAATTGCGGTGATACCGCCTGCGGCGATACCGGAGGAGAGCAGATTTTTCAGCCAGTCCGGCGCAAATTGCAGGATCTGCGGCTGCTGGGAAACGCCAAGGCCCACGGCCAGCGACAGTGCAATAATCATAATCGCGCGGCGGTTCAGTGGCTCACGGGAGACGATACGCACGCCGGAAGCGGCTATCGTACCAAACATCACCAGTGTTGCACCGCCGAGCACTGGCTCAGGCAACTGCTGAACGAAAGCGCTGACCGCCGGGAACAGACCCAGCACAACCAGCATCAGCGCCACGAAGAAACCGATATAGCGGCTGGCAACGCCGGTCAACTGAATGACGCCGTTGTTCTGGCCAAAGCAGGAATTCGGGAACGTGTTGAATACCGCCGAAACAAACGAGTTGATGCCGTTCGCCAGCACGCCGCCTTTCAGGCGTTTCATGTACAGCGGGCCGGCAACGGGCTGCTCGGAAACATCAGAGGTAGCGGTGATGTCGCCGATGGTTTCCAGCGAGGTGATCATAAACACCAGCATCAGCGGCAGCAGCAGGTTCCAGTCAATGTTCAGGCCGTAATAGAGTGGTGTTGGCACCATAAAGGCATTCGCTGGTGCGCTATATTCCGGCAGCATGCCCATAAACAACGCCAGCACATAACCGACCGCCATGGCGATCACCAGCGAAGCAATACGCAGGTACGGGTTACGCTGACGGTTGAGTAGAATAATGATTGCCAGCACAACGCCCGCCAGCAGCAGGTTTTTTGGCGCGCCAAAGGTGTGGTTGCCCATCGCGGCAAAACCGCCGCCGACGGAAGTCAGGCCAACCTGGATCAGCGACAGGCCGATAATCATCACCACCACGCCGGAGACCAGTGGGGTAATAATGCGGCGTGCCAGTGGCAGAATGCGCGAGATAACCATTTCGGTACAGCTTGCCAGCATCAGGGTGCCGAACAGCGCAGCCATCATGGTGGGTACATCTGCACCGCCAGTTTTCAGCGCCGTGCCGCCCATAATCAATGGTGCAACGAAGTTGAAACTGGTGCCCTGAATCGACAGCAGACCGGAACCCACCGGACCCCAGGCTTTAATCTGAATGATGGAAGCGACGCCGGAGGCGAACAGCGACATGCTGATGATGTGCTGAGTGTCCTGAGCCGGTAACCCCAGCGCCTGGCAGATCAGCAGCGCGGGCGTAATCACGCCAACAAACATCGCCAGCAGGTGTTGCAGCGCGGCAAACAGGGTTTGAGCCAGCGGCGGGCGATCTTCAAGGCGATAGATCAGCTCGCTGGGTTGAATCTGCGCAACCGGTTGCGCATTTTCGGACTCGATGGTGTTTAAGGACATCTCAGACAATCCCCTGATGGAAAAGCGCTGATTTTATCGGACTGTTTGGTAAAAGCAAACGGTTGCCATGTTAAAATCACACTTTTCTAAGGGATGTTCTGTCTACCAGCCAGGCCCTGAAACTCAGGCGTTGGAGTAGCGTTCTGTTTCCGGCATCCAGCGTTCGATTAATGCCGCTGCAAGCTGCGGATAACGCTCGTGAATATGGCGGGCGACGCGCTGAACTTCCGGGATCATCGCCTGGTCGCGCAGCAGGTCGGCGACTTTGAATTCCGCATTACCGGTCTGGCGGGTTCCGAGCAACTCGCCGGGGCCGCGAATTTCCAGATCCTTTTGCGCAATAACAAAACCGTCGTTGCTGTCGCGCAGCACCTGTAGGCGTTTTTGCGCGGTCTTTGAGAGCGGGGATTTGTAGAGCAAAACGCAGTGCGATGCTACCGCGCCGCGGCCCACGCGCCCGCGTAGCTGGTGGAGTTGCGCAAGACCGAGCCGCTCCGGGTTTTCGATAATCATCAGGCTGGAGTTGGGTACATCCACGCCGACTTCAATGACCGTGGTGGCGACCAGCAGCTGTAGCTCACCCTGTTTGAACGCCTGCATGACTGCCTGCTTTTCCGCTGGTTTCATGCGGCCATGCACCAGCCCGACATTTAGCTCTGGCAGCGCGAGCTTCAGCTCTTCCCAGGTGGCTTCCGCCGCCTGCGCTTCCAGTAAGTCGGACTCTTCAATCAGTGTGCACACCCAGTATGCCTGACGGCCTTCGTCGATGCAGGCGTTGCGCACGCGATCGATAATATCGTTGCGGCGCGTATCCGGGATGGCGACGGTGGTTACCGGTGTGCGGCCCGGTGGCAGTTCGTCGATAACCGACGTATCGAGATCGGCATAGGCGGTCATCGCCAGCGTGCGCGGAATCGGGGTGGCCGTCATGATTAACTGGTGCGGATGGAAACCCTGCTGCTGGCCTTTCTCCCACAGCGCCAGACGCTGGTGGACACCAAAGCGGTGTTGCTCATCGATAATCACCAACGCGAGGCCGTTAAACTGCACCTGCTCCTGGAAAATAGCGTGCGTGCCAACTACCATCTGCACTTCGCCATTAGCAATAGCATCCTGCTGTGCCTGCCGCGCTTTCCCTTTTTGTTTTCCCGCCAGCCAGCCCACTTCGATACCGAGCGGCGCAAACCAGTTGCGGAAATTGTTGGCGTGCTGCTCAGCCAGCAGTTCGGTCGGAGCCATCATCGCCACCTGCTTACCGTTGGCGATTGCCCGTAACGCGGCCAGTGCGGCAACCAGCGTTTTACCGGAGCCGACATCGCCCTGTACCAGCCGCATCATCGGGATATCCAGCGCCATATCGCGCTCGATCTCCGCCACGACCCGCGCCTGTGCGCCGGTTGGTTTAAACGGTAGCGACGCCAGAAGACCTTGCTTCAGTTCATCTTTGGCAACGAGCTGCTGCGCATGATAGCGCTGAGCCCCGGCGCGCAGCGCCAGCATACTCAGGTTATGCACCAGTAATTCTTCAAGGATCAAACGGCGTTGCGCTGGATGTGTACCCGCTTCGAGTTCGGCCAGCTGCAATGACGGCGGCGGGCGATGCAGCGTGTGCAGCGCTTCCGGTAGGCTCATCATGCCCTGTGCCAGCTCAGGCGGCAGCAGTTCGCTGATGGCGCAGGTCGCCAGCAGTTCCAGTGCCTGATCGGTCAGTTTGCGCAATGTCGCCTGTTTAATCCCTTCGGTGGTGGGGTAAACCGGCGTAAGCGTTTCCTGTAATGCGGGATTGCTGAGATCGCCCTGTACGCGGTATTCTGGGTGGATCATCTCCGCACCATACTTCCCGCGCTTTGCTTCGCCGTAGGCCAGCACACGGCGGCCAGTGGCGAGGCTGTTTTTCATCGCCGCATTGAAGTTGAAAAAGCGCATGGTGAGGATACCGGAACCGTCGCTGATCTGGCAGGTCATCATCCGGCGACCGCCGAAAGTGATATTGCAGTTCAGTACTTCGCCTTCCACCGTGGCGTAGATGCCCGGCAGCAGGTCGGCAATGGGGTAAAGTTGGGTGCGATCTTCGTAACGCAGCGGTAGATGAAGCAGCAGATCCTGCACGGTGTGCAGGCCGATTTTCGCCAGTTTACTGCTCTGCGCCGCGCCGACGCCAGTCAGCGAACTTAAGGGCACCGCGTCGAGCAGCTTACCTTTCATCGGTTATCCTGCCGCCTGCATAGTGGCCCACCATGTGGAGTCGGCTTCTATTTGACCTTCCACATTGACGTGCGGGTAAGGCAGCCCTTTGCGTTTCGCGACTTTCGCCAGCACCGGGTAACCCCCTTCGAACAGCAGGCGCTGCTGCTCTTCATCCGGCAACATGCTGTTTTCGCGCTGGTACATACCGGCGTTTTGCCGCTGACGCTGCGCTTCATACAGAATTAATGCAGAGGCCACAGAGACGTTGAGCGATTGCACCATGCCGATCATCGGAATGATGATGTCCTGATCCGCCAGATCCAACGCTTCCTGCGTGATCCCGGTTTTCTCCTGGCCCATCAGAATGCAGGTCGGGCGCGTGTAGTCGATCTCGCGAAAGTCGACCGCTTTGTCTGAGAGATGCGTGGCGAGCACCTGCATGCCGCGTGCTTTCAGCACGCCGACAGCATCGCCAATAGTACGGTGTGTTTTCACTTCCACCCAGCTATTACTGCCTGCGGCGGCGGAGGCCATGGTGCGCATGCGGTTGCCCGGCCAGACTGCGTGGACTTCATGCACACCGACGGCGTCCGCGGTGCGGATAATAGCAGAGACGTTATGAGGCTTGTGAACCTGCTCCATGCAAACTGTCAGATCGGGCTGACGTCTGGCGAGCATTTCGCGAATACGCGCATAACGTTGAGAATTCATACAATTAGTTTCTGTTGCGGGTGACTTTTATCACATCAGGCATTACGCGGATTTTACGCATGATATTCGCCAGATGGACACGATCGCGCGCCGTCAGTCGGATGAAAGCGCTGTACACGCGGCCATCTTTCTCTTCCGTATTCAGGCTCTGAATGTTGGATGAGGCCGTGTTAATTGCCGCCGTGAGGTTGGCCAGCGCTCCCTGATGGTTGAACATATCCACCTTGATTTCGGTGATAAATTCCTGTGCGGTCTCTTTATCCCACTCCACAGCCATAAACTTTTCGGGCTCTTTCTGGTAGCCACGAATATTACGGCAGGACTCATGGTGGATAACCAGCCCTTTCCCAGGACTGACGTGGGCGACAATCGGGTCTCCAGGGATCGGACGGCAGCATTTGGCAAAGGTGATCAGCACGCCATCTGCGCCTTTAATCGGCAAATGGCCGTTGCCGCTGGAGCTGGACGGCGTTGGCGCGGTTTGCACCGCTTCCCCTTGTTGCAGGTTTTTCGCGACCACGACACTCATCGCGTTGCCAAGGCCGATTTCAGCCAAAAGATCATCAAGCGTCGCCAGCTTCATACGCTCAAGTTCGCGCTGAATATGCTCCTGCGGAATTTCGGCCAGTTTGCGGCTACCGCCCAGCGCATGATTTAGCAGGCGGCGACCGAGGCTTACCGAGTCGTCGCGCTTGAGGTTTTTCAGCATCTGACGGATTTTCGCGCGCGCTTTTGAACTGACGACAAAATTCAGCCAGGCCGCATTCGGGCGGGCACCCGGCGCGGTAATAATCTCTACCGTCTGGCCGCTGGCGAGCGATTGCGACAGCGGATACGGCTGACGGTCAACGCGTGCGCCGACGCAGGCGTGGCCGATATCCGTGTGTACAGCATAGGCAAAATCCACCGGTGTCGCACCAGCAGGTAGCTCGACAATGCGGCCTTCCGGGGTGAAAACATAAATCTCATCGGGGAAGAGATCAGATTTAACGCTCTCGATAAATTCAAACGAGCTACCGGCGCTCTGTTGCAGCTCCAGCAGGCTTTGCATCCAGCGCTGGGCGCGGATTTGCGCGGTGGTACTGCTCTCGCCGTGCTCTTTATAGGCCCAGTGCGCTGCAACTCCCATTTCCGCCATTTGATCCATATCTTCAGTACGGATCTGCACCTCTACCGGTACACCATGCGGACCAATCATTGAGGTATGCAGGGATTGATAGCCGTTCGCCTTCGGAATGGCGATGTAGTCTTTCACGCGGCCGGGACGCGGTTTGTACAGGCTGTGCATCTGGCCCAGTACGCGGTAACAGGTATCCAGGTCATGAACGATAACGCGGAAAGCGTAAATATCCATGATTGAGTGAAAGCGTTGTTCTTTCATCACCATCTTGCAATAGATGGAATAGAGGTGCTTTTCACGTCCGCTGACGCGGCAGGGAATGCCTGCTTCCTGTAAACGCCCTTCGATTTCCGAGAGGATTTTTTGGATCATCTCTTTGCGGTTGCCGCGCGCGGCTTTCACCACTTCTTTAATCACGCGATAGCGGTTCGGGTACAACGCTTCGAAACCCAGCTCTTCCAGCTCGGTTTTGATGTGGTGAATACCTAAACGGTGCGCCAGCGGACTATAGATTTCGAGGGTCTCACGGGCGATGCGGCGACGCTTGTCCGGGCGAAGCGAGCCCAGCGTACGCATGTTATGCGTGCGGTCGGCCAGTTTGATCAGAATGACGCGGATATCCTGCACCATCGCCATGATCATCTTGCGAAAGTTTTCGGCCTGCGCTTCTTTTTTATCCTGAAACTTGAGCTTATCAAGTTTGGATACCCCTTCCACCAGCTCGGCAACGCTTTTGCCAAACAGTTGTTCCATATCCTGGTAAGTGGCCGGGGTATCTTCAATCACGTCGTGCAGCAGCGCGGCCATCAGCGTTTCGTAGTCGAGTTTCATCTCGGCCAGAATACAGGCCACCGCTACCGGGTGCGTGATATAGGGTTCACCGCTTGAACGTGTCTGGCCCTCGTGAGCGTCACGTGCAACGAGATACGCCTGCCTGAGACGTTTGATTTGATCTTCAGGCAGATAGTTTTGAATCAGTTGATTCAGGCTTTCAAACAGATACAAGGGTGACCTGCAGGTTAATTAACGACGACCTTCAGCAATGGCGGTAACGGCCTGCAGTTCTGCGGCTTCCTGCTCTTGCTGCTCCTGGCGCTCACGCACGTCGAGGATCTGGTTGTTGATCAGACCTTCTTCGATTTCGCGCAGCGCGATAACGGTGGTTTTATCGTTTTCTTCCGGTACTAACGGATCTTTACCGCCAACCTGCATCTGACGAGCGCGACGCGCGGCGACCAGCACCAGGTCAAAACGGTTACCTACTTTCTCTACAGCGTCCTGAACAGTTACGCGTGCCATACTTAAAATGCTCCACAGGTGAAGAAATGACTGGGCATGATACTGAAACCAGGCTCAGTCTGCCAATAGTTTGCTGATTAAAGCGTCATGTCGCTGCTTCTGGCGGCTCATACGCAGGCGTTCGGCGCGAATAATGGTTTTCAGATCACCCAGAGCGGTATCGAAATCATCATTCACAATCAGGTAATCATATTCTGCGTAATGGCTCATTTCCGCAACGGCCTGCGCCATCCGCTTTGCAATTACCTCTTCGCTATCCTGACCGCGTCCACGCAGGCGGCGATCCAGCTCCAGCTTTGATGGCGGCAGTATAAAGATGCTGCGCGCCTGCGGCATGCGGCGGCGAATTTGCTGCGCGCCCTGCCAGTCGATATCCAGGAACACATCCACGCCGGTCGCCAGCACTTGCTCAATGGCGGCGCGGGAAGTGCCATAAAAGTTGCCAAATACTTCGGCATGCTCAAGAAACGCGTCATCATGAATCATGGCTTTAAATTCATCATGATTAACAAAGAAATAGTGCTCGCCATGCACTTCACCTGGTCGCGGTGCGCGCGTGGTGTGCGAAACAGAAACCTGAGTGTCGTATAACGGTTGGGTTTTCAGCAAAGCCTGGATGAGGCTTGATTTACCCGCGCCGCTGGGGGCGGAAACTATATATAGCGTGCCTTGAGCCATGAGAGTCTTTTGTATGTGAATTGCGAAAGGAAACTTACATACGTGCCTATTATACACATCAGCGCTACGTGACGTAGCATTTGTCACACTTTTTCCCTCTCAGTATGGCATTTTGCGGCCCGCTTTCCTGTTTTGTTTGCAAATTTTCACCGTCGTAGCGAATCTCCGGAACCTGCCTCGCAACCGCTCTGTTTATTGATCGAAAGCTGTTCCCTACTGGCGTTATAACGATTGCGCTATCAAAAGGGAGAAATATTTATGTGGAGAAGAGCCGGAGCCGCAATTTGTCTGTTGCTATGGAGCGTATTCAGCTTTGCAACTTGCCCCGTCTGGTCGCCTTCGCGGGCGCAGGAAGAAGTAAGCCGTTTGCAGCAGCAGCTTGCGCAGTGGAATGAGTCGTACTGGAAATCGGGAGCAAGCGACGTCAGCGATGACGTTTACGACAGGCTCAACGCCCGGCTTGCCTATTGGCAGCGCTGCTTTTCGCTCGAAATATCCTCCAATCCATCAATAGCGCCTGGCGGTAATATCGCTCATCCGGTTGCACATACCGGTGTGCGCAAACTGGCGAATAAGCAGGCGTTGCAACAATGGATGTCAGGGAAAAAAGATCTCTGGGTACAGCCAAAAGTGGATGGCGTAGCACTCACGCTGGTCTACCGCCAGGGCAAGCTGGTACAGGCTATCAGCCGTGGAAATGGACTGGCGGGCGAGGACTGGACGGCAAAAGCTCTCGCGATCCCGGCGATTCCCAACAATGTTAGCGGTGAGCTGGCGAACAGCGTTTTGCAGGGCGAACTCTTTCTGCGCCGTGAAAACCATATCCAGAAACAGTCGGGCGGCGTAAATGCCCGCGCCAGGGTTGCGGGTGCGATGATGCGCCGCGACGCTCCAGACCTGCTTCGGGAAATGGGTTTTTTTGTCTGGGCATGGCCGGATGGTCCGGCAACGCTGGCACAACGGCTGGTTGTGCTGAATAAGAATGGATTTAGCGAGGTGCTTGATTACAGCGTGCCGGTCAATACTGTGCAGGACGTGGAACGTTTGCGTGCCCGCTGGTTTACCTCACCTTTGCCCTTCGTGACAGATGGTATCGTCGTTCGTTCGGGGGATGAACCTCAGGGCAAGGCGTGGTTGCCTGGACAAGGTGACTGGGTGGTGGCATGGAAATATGAACCGGTAGAGGAGGTCGCCAGCGTAAAAGATATTCAGTTTGCCGTTGGGCGCACCGGGAAAATTGCCGTCGTTGCACAGCTTGAACCTGTGCAACTGGACGATAAACGCGTCCAGAGGGTAAATCTTGGTTCCGTCCGGCGCTGGCAGGAACTGGATATTGTACCGGGCGATCAGGTTTCAGTGAGCCTTGCCGGGCAGGGTATCCCCCGTCTTAACCGTGTGGTCTGGCGCAGCCTTGTCCGCGAAAAACCGGTTCCGCCAGATCCGCTTTTTTCATCGCTCAGCTGCTTTTATACCTCGGCAGAGTGCAATGAACAGTTTATTGCCCGACTAGTCTGGCTTAGTTCTGCAAATGCACTGGGGATTGAGGGGCTGGGAGAAAGTGGGTGGCGGATGTTGCATCAGACACATCATTTCGAACATCTCTTTTCCTGGCTGGCTTTAACAAAGGAGCAATTACAGGCGACGCCCGGTATTTCTCCCGCTCGCGGGCTAAAGCTTTGGCATCGTTTTAACGTGGTACGCCAATATCCTTTTATCCGTTGGGTTAATGCGTTAGGCATTCCCTTACCCCAGGCTGCATTAAATGCGCAGGGCATCAGCCTTTGGCAAGAACTTATCGGCAAGACGGAACAAGAATGGCTTGCGTTGCCCGGCGTGGGGGCAGAGCGTGCCCGGCAGATACGGCGCTGGTTGAGTCTGCCTGAAGTGACATCTTTGGCGGACTGGCTGGCGAAACAGAAAGTACAAGGATTTACCGTAGTCGATAAATCGGGCTTTACGCATGGCGATCTCTTCATAGAAATCCCCCCTGCATTCAGGTTAAGAGAAAATTCTACTTATGTATGCACTGGTTTTTCGGGGGGATTACCGCGGTAAGGCGTTGCCGCTTTTCTCTCCGTCGAGATAGCCTCTGGTGGACGATTTTACTACATTACGGGCAAGGGGTAGTAAGTTATGATGTTACTTTGATTCATTTCTTACTATTACACCGTTTTTATTCATAGTGTATTCGCCATCGCCAACACCGAATGAAATATTATTGTTTGGGGTATTCCATATGGAAAAAATTCTATTCTTATCAATGCAATTCAACGGTGGTTGCATATCCTCAAAGCACCGCCTGTCGTATTTATCTCGCTCTTTGTAGCCATCTGCAAAATCCCAGAAGACTATAGAGAAAAAAACATTTTTTTCAGGTTTCGGAATATTATATTTTTCTTTCAACATGTCCTTGTTTTTCAGCCACCAGCTAATTTTCCCTCTATCAGTAAACGGGAAGTTTCTTACCAAGACAGAGCTAAACTCTCCATCTTTATGTACTGCGACAATCTCCACCGGACGCAGTGATAGCCAAAGCCAGTAACCAAGCAATACGCAGACAGCCAGGGTGAGCAAGGCAATAGTTTTCTTATTTTTTACTCTCACTTTCGGTCTCCAGTAATTTCTATGGTAGCTTCCATGTTGGTCATAAAGGGCTTAAAACCAAACTGATTATAACGTTGGAGTACAAACCATATACGAAAGAATCGGAACTGGTTGAACTTGAATTTTGAAATATCGTCAACATCAAGGCCAAAGTGATCCTGGATTTTGTAATGCACCACCGCCCGGTAACGGTCATTATCAACCTGTAGCGATTTCATAGTGATGTGTGTTGCCCAGGTATCATGAACCGTAATACCCATCCCATTAATATTATCCTGGAATCTGTCGAATTTAGGCAATTTACTGTCCAGGATGACTTTTCTTAATTTTTCTTTTTCTTTTGCTGGATAATATTTATTTTCCCAGTCTATAAAAGTATTAAATGCTTTCTCTAACCGCAAGCGCGTACTGTTCTCTGTCGAATTATCTCTGAGAATATGCTCCTTCAAAGCACTGTCTAGGTGCATACTGCTGAAGGGTGAACCGTTGCCATGTTGCATATGGGTGATCATCTTTTCGATCAGGTGTTTGTACGGGCCATAAATTGAGAACAGGCGCGATAAATCGCGGAATTCATCAAACAAGATATTGGTACATTGCTGCCGGGTGATCTTTTCCCCTTCTCTCCGGGAGCCATAAAACATAGACTGTGGCTGAGTGAACGGAGTAATTTTCGCCAGGGTATAAGGGTTGGCTCTGGTGGAGACATCCAGCAAATGAAAATGCGTTTTTAACTGTGATTCTGATAAATCGCCGCAGCGCATATCTTTAGCGCTGTAGTCGTCCATCCGGTTTTGCGTTTGAAAAATAGTACAGGGAAACTGTAGTGCGGTCATCATTATACATTCCTTGTGTAATCATCCGCGCTGGTCTTCACAGGGAATAATATGCGGTGAAAGGCCAGAGTGTAAACATTGTACAGCCCCTGCCCATAATTTTTTGCAGATTCCGGGCTGGGAGCATAGTGGATGCTTTACGCTCTCAGCCCATCGTCAAAATGGCACGTAGTATCTTTCAGGCTTCCGGGGATCTTTTGTGCAATGCCTTTCGCATCGGTTGCCTGTGTCTGGATCTGAATGTTGTCGAGCCGCACATCGGTACGTTGCGAAACCTGCCGGGATGAATTACTGATAGCGTTGCTGGTCATGGACGTAATCGGATTGCTTGCCGCTGCCTGTACACCTTTAAGTACACGCTAAACACGCGCTCTAGTGATACATCATGAGACCATATAAAACAAAAAAGGCCATGGTTTACAATGGCCTTTTTATCCTGATGAGACTTAGTGAGACAACGCGAAATCGCGTGAAACTTTACTCGATATTCTGAATTTGCTCGCGCATCTGCTCAATCAACACTTTCAGCTCAATAGCAGAATTGGTGACTTCCGCATTAATCGACTTGGATGCCAGCGTGTTCGACTCACGATTGAACTCCTGCATCATAAAGTCGAGACGACGACCTACGGCTTCTTTTTTCTTCAGAATGTTGTAGGTCTCTTTTACATGCGCTTCGAGCCGATCCAGCTCTTCGGCCACATCGATACGCTGCGCCATCAGCACCAGTTCCTGCTCAAGGCGATTATTCTCCAGTTGAACCTGTGCCTCTTCGAGCTTAGCAACCAGCCGCTCGCGCTGCCATTGCAGGATTTCGGGCATATGGGCGCGCACTTTGGCGACTTCGGTACTCACGCCTTCCAGACGCTGCTCAATGAGCGCTTTCAGCGCCTGGCCTTCGGTTTCACGGGCGACGATAAAGTCATCCAGCGCACCGTCAAGCGCAGCGAGAATTTGTGCCGCAATGGCATCCAAATCCTGTTCTTGTGCAGCCATCACGCCAGGCCAGCGCAGGATATCGACCGGATTAATTTCCCCTTCGTCACTCTGCAATTTGACCCAGTTGGCGGAAGATACCAGCTGTTTAGCCAGTTTTTCGTTGAGGATCAGTTCCCCTTGTGCGCTGGAATCGGGTTCAAAACGCAGGTTGCACTCCACTTTGCCGCGAGTCAGACGGGTACGAAGACGTTCACGAACAACCGGTTCAAGGCTGCGGAATTGCTCCGGCAGGCGGAAGTAAGTTTCCAGATAACGCTGGTTTACCGAGCGCAGTTCCCAGGAGGCTGAGCCCCATTCACCCTTGATTTCACGCCGGGCGTAGGCGGTCATGCTGCGGATCATAGACGTTCCCGTTTTTAAAGAGAGATGCGGGGATTATAGCTTTCGTGGACTTATCAGGATAGGAATAACCACGGTAAGCCAGTATAATGCGCAGCCACATTCGAATAGCCGGAGAAATCATCATGCGTCCAGCAGGTCGTAGCGCCACTCAGGTGCGTCCCGTCACCCTGACCCGTAACTATACAAAACACGCTGAAGGCTCCGTACTGGTTGAATTTGGTGATACCAAAGTGCTGTGCACCGCCTCTATCGAAGAAGGCGTACCACGTTTCCTGAAAGGTCAGGGACAGGGTTGGATCACCGCTGAATATGGCATGCTGCCGCGTTCCACCCATACCCGTAATGCGCGTGAAGCTGCAAAAGGCAAACAGGGCGGTCGTACTATGGAAATTCAGCGCCTGATTGCCCGTGCGCTGCGTGCGGCGGTTGACCTGAACACGTTGGGTGAGTTCACTATTACGCTCGACTGCGACGTGCTCCAGGCTGATGGCGGCACCCGTACCGCGTCTATTACCGGTGCTTGTGTGGCGCTGGCGGATGCGCTGAACAAACTGGTTGCGGCAGGGAAACTGAAAACCAATCCGATGAAAGGCATGGTTGCCGCCGTATCCGTGGGTATCGTTAACGGCGAGGCGGTGTGCGATCTTGAGTATGTGGAAGACTCCGCCGCCGGGACCGACATGAACGTGGTGATGACCGAAGATGGCCGCATGATTGAAGTTCAGGGCACAGCGGAAGGCGAACCGTTCTCCCATGAAGAGCTATTGACCCTGCTGGCGCTGGCCAGAGGGGGAATCGAATCGATTATCGCGACGCAGAAAGCGTCGCTGGCGAATTAATGATTAAGGGCGACTTTGAGAGTCGCCTTTTTTTTGCGCGTCATATTTCACACAGCCTCTTGGCCGGCCGCAGGCTCTTGTTGCCTTCACGCTGCTGCGCGAACTATTTTGCGTAATCTGTAAATTGAAAAGTGAGATGAGGAGCGAATCCATGAAAGCGTATCAGCGTCAGTTTATTGAATTTGCGCTTAATAAGCAGGTACTGAAGTTTGGCGAATTCACGCTGAAATCCGGGCGTAAAAGCCCCTATTTCTTCAACGCCGGGCTGTTTAATACCGGGCGTGATCTGGCTCTGCTAGGCCGTTTTTACGCCGAAGCATTGGTGGATTCCGGGATTGATTTCGACCTGCTGTTTGGCCCGGCTTATAAAGGTATTCCGATTGCGACTACCACCGCAGTAGCGCTGGCGGAACATCATGAGCGCGACGTACCGTACTGTTTTAACCGTAAAGAAGCGAAAGATCACGGTGAAGGCGGCAATCTGGTCGGCAGCGCGTTACAGGGCCGTGTGATGCTGGTGGATGACGTTATCACCGCGGGCACTGCTATCCGCGAGTCGATGGAAGTTATCCAGGCCAACGGTGCGACGCTGGCTGGTGTGCTGATTTCGCTGGATCGTCAGGAGCGCGGTCGTGCTGATATCTCCGCGATCCAGGAAGTGGAGCGTGATTACGGCTGCAAAGTGATTTCAATTATCACGCTGAAAGATTTGATTGCCTATCTGGAAGAGAAGCCGGAGATGGCCGATCACTTGGCTGCGGTTCGTGCCTATCGCGAACAGTACGGCGTATAACCGTAATGCCCGGCAGGAAGCGCTCTGCCGGGCGTAGGTCATAACTGTTTTGTGCCCGGCGTGTTCACATGGAGTGAATAAACTGAAGTGCTGGAGGCCATAAACAGGCGAGTTCAGCGGTTTGCCGTCAAAGCTGTCGGCCAGTACCGTGATCGTAGAAAATAGTGGGCGGCGCAACATCTGGTATCTCAATGAATTGCGTTGGGCTTTTTCACAGATTGTCGGAAAGTGAGAATGCAGCCACAAGGCTGCATAAAGAGAGATTATTGCAGTTGCGCGGCGAGCAATGGCCAGCGGGCGTCAAAATCGTCGGTTGGGCTGTATTTAAATTCACTGCGCACATAGCGCGACAACATCCCTTCACAAAACGCCAGTAGCTGGCTTGCCAGCAGCGTTTCGTCAGTGGCATAGGCCTCGCCTTCACGCATTTTGCGTTCGCGCAGAACCTGGCGCAACTGCGCTTCAATACGTTCAAATAACTGGTTAATACGCCCTTGCAGGCGATCCTGCTCAAACATCAGCGCGTGGCCAGTTATAATGCGCGTTAAGCCAGGGTTACGCTCACCGAAGCCGAGGATTAGCTGCACAATCAGTCGCAGGCGCGTGGTCGTGTCTTTCTCATCCTTTAAAATCAGGTTGATGCGGGTGATCAGGCTATCCTCGATAAACTCAATCAGGCTATCGAACATGCGCGTTTTACTGGGGAAATGACGGTACAGCGCGGCTTCGGATACGCCGACGGAAGCAGCCAGTTTCGCGGTAGTAATACGCTGGCTTCCATCGCTGGATTCCAGCATCAGCGCCAGAGACTGAAGTATTTCCTCGCGGCGATTCCTCTTCGCAGTTTGTTTTTCTGCCATGTTCTAAAATACCCCTGAAAATAAACACTTGTCAGGCGAGCGACCACACGGCGACCGCAAACAAGGTGCGTTTGCGGTGATGTTATCGCGTTATTTCGCCGTGTGATGCGTTAAATAGAGCGGTTTACTGACGCCCGGAATGGCCAAAGCCGCCTTCGCCACGTTCAGTCGCGTCGAACTCTTCCACCAGATTAAATTCTGCCTGAACAACCGGTACAAACACCATTTGCGCGATGCGTTCGCCCGGAACAATAGTGAAGCTGTCCTGGCCGCGGTTCCAGACGGAAACCATCAGTTGCCCCTGATAATCCGAGTCAATTAGACCAACCAGATTACCCAGCACCACGCCATGCTTATGGCCCAGCCCTGAACGCGGCAGAATCACCGCAGCGAGCGACGGATCGGCAATATGGATTGCCAGACCGGTTGGCAGCAACGTTGTTGCGCCTGGCGCCAGCTCTACGGCGTCGTCGAGACAGGCGCGCAGGTCAAGTCCGGCGGAGCCGGAGGTGGCATAAGTCGGCAGCGGAAATTGCTTGCCGACACGCGGGTCCAGAATCTTAACGTCGATTTTTTTCATCATAACGGGTAACGATCTCGTCCAGTAATTGGTGTCCCAGAAGTTCTTTGCGTTCCAGCGGCAGACGTTTGTCGCCCTCCTGCCAGAAAAGATGTAGTGCGTTGTTGTCGCTATTAAAACCTTGATCTGATTGGGAAACATCGTTAGCACAAATCAGGTCAAGGTTTTTGCGGGCGCGTTTCTGCCGGGCATATTCTTCCACATTATTTGTTTCGGCGGCAAATCCCACGACAAAGGGGCGATGGGCAGAAAGTGCGGCAACGCCAGCGACGATATCCGGGTTTTTTACCATTTTTATCGTGATTTCATCGCCTTGTTTTTTAATTTTCTCTTCCGCCACGCTGGCCGCGCGGTAATCAGCGACGGCGGCGCAGCCGATAAAAATGTGCTGTTGCTGTGCGCTATGCTGCACGGCCGCTTCCATCTCCAGCGCGGTGGTGACATCTATGCGTTGCACCAGCGCAGGCGTTGGCAGCGTGACCGGGCCTGCAACCAGCGTGACGTTCGCTCCGCGGCTGGCGGCGGCGGCGGCAATGGCGAAGCCCATCTTACCGGAACTGAGATTAGTAATGTAACGCACCGGATCCAACGGCTCGCGGGTCGGGCCGGCGGTAATCATGATGTTCAGATGTTGCAGATCTTTGACAGGTGAAAAATACGCGGCTGCCATATCGACGATCGTCAGCGGATCCAGCATGCGGCCAGGGCCAACATCGCCACAGGCCTGACTGCCGCTGTCCGGCCCCCACAGCAACAGACCGCGTGAGGCCAGCACCTGCAAATTATGCTGGGTTGCTGCAGCACGATACATTTGCTGGTTCATTGCTGGCACTACCGCGACAGGCGAAGGGGTGGCGAGGCAAATCGTGGAAACCAGGTCGTTGGCCATTCCGGCGGCGACGCGGGCAATCAAATCGGCAGTGGCGGGCGCCAGAATCACCAGATCGGCCCATTTACCGAGTTCGATATGGCCCATTGCCGCTTCGGCAGCGGGATCTAGCAGGCTGTCGGAAACCGGATTCCCGGAAACGGCTTGCAGGCTCAGCGGGGTAATGAAGGCTTTGGCGCCTTCAGTCATTACCACGCGAACTTCCGCGCCGCGATCGCGCAGACGGCGCACCAGCTCAGGCGCTTTGTAAGCCGCAATACCGCCGCTTACGCCGAGGACAATCTTTTTACCCGCCAGACTGATCATGATTCTTTCCTGTTGGATTTCACCAGAAGCTGGGCATTTTATCACAATCCTGATGTTGTCGTGCTTTTGCCCGCAGAGCACTTTGCGAGGCGCTACGCAGGCTTTGAAATTGGCTGTCGAAGGAGGGAACGTGGAATGGCAACATAAACGTGGGATCGGGAGGAGGGAATATGGACATTGTTTTGACACCCCAGAAGCCGCGCGAAAAGATGATGCAGTACGGCATTGAGACACTATCAGATGTGGAGTTATTGGCGCTTTTTCTGCGCACCGGGACGCGAGGAAAATGTGTAATAACCCTTGCCCGCGAACTGTTGAAGCAATTTGGTTCGCTTTATACCTTGCTCTCTTCCGAGCTGGAAGATTTTCAGGATGTACACGGAATCGGCGTGGCAAAATATGCGCAGTTAAGAGGCATCGGTGAGCTGGCGCGCCGTTACTATAATGCGCGCCTGCTGGAAGAGACCTCATTGCTAAGTCCTGATATGACGCGTGAATTCCTGCAGAGTCAGTTAGCGGGAGAAGATCGCGAGATCTTTATGGTGATCCTGATGGATAACCAGAACCGAATACTGAAGCACTGCCGGTTGTTTAGCGGCACCATTAACCATGTCGAAGTGCATCCGCGGGAAATTCTGCGTGAAGCGTTAAAAGTGAATGCAGCCGCCGTGATCCTCGCGCATAATCACCCTTCAGGTAACGCTGAGCCAAGCAAGGCGGATAAGCAAATTACTGAGCGGGTGATAAAATGCTGCCAGTTCATGGACATCCGTGTGCTTGATCACCTGGTCGTTGGTCGCGGAGAGTGTGTTTCGTTTGCAGAACGCGGCTGGATTTAAGTCATTTTAGGCGATCCACCGGGATCTTTGTCTGTTCGGGACTTGAGCGCACCGCCGACTCAGCGTATACTACGCCACCTTTGAGAATCTCGGGTTTGGCATTTGGGCCTGGCAATCGAGAGTTCACTTAGACACCAAATCCTTCAAGTTGCATCAGGGCGGCAAGAGAGTGAATCCCCGTGAGCGTACATAAGTACGTGAGCTGGATAAGCCAACGCAGAGGCAGCCGAAGGATGACGTGTAGAACTGCGATGACCGGGCTGTAAAGCCTGACGAGGCGCCGATACCCCATACGAAGCTCGAGCTAATTTGATTTTTGGAGAATAGACATGTCCCGAGTCTGCCAAGTTACTGGCAAGCGTCCGGTGACCGGTAACAACCGTTCCCACGCACTGAACGCGACTAAACGCCGTTTCCTGCCGAACCTGCACTCTCACCGTTTCTGGGTTGAGAGCGAAAAGCGTTTTGTCACCCTGCGCGTATCTGCTAAAGGTATGCGTGTAATTGATAAGAAAGGCATCGATACAGTTCTGTCTGAACTGCGTGCCCGTGGCGAAAAGTACTAAGTACTTAGAGGATATAAATCATGGCTAAAGGTATTCGTGAGAAAATCAAGCTGGTTTCTTCCGCTGGTACAGGTCACTTCTATACCACTACGAAGAACAAACGTACTAAGCCGGAAAAACTGGAACTGAAAAAATTCGATCCAGTTGTCCGTCAGCACGTGCTGTACAAAGAAGCTAAAATCAAATAATTTTAGTTTTCTTCCACAAAAACCCCGCACTGTCGGGGTTTTTGCATTTCTGATAACCCGCAAGCCGGAGATGAGATGCCTGAATTACCCGAAGTAGAAACCAGCCGCCGGGGCATCGAACCACACCTGGTTGGCGAAACCATTCTTCATGCAGTGGTACGCAACGGGCGATTACGCTGGCCGGTTTCCGATGAGATCCATGCCCTGAGCGATAAACCGGTGCTGAGCGTTCAGCGTCGCGCGAAATACCTGCTGCTGGAGCTGCCGGATGGCTGGATCATTATCCACTTGGGTATGTCCGGCAGCTTACGCATCCTTCCCCATGAGCTTCCTGCTGAAAAGCATGACCATGTTGATTTGGTAATGAGCAACGGCAAAGTGCTGCGCTACACCGATCCTCGCCGCTTTGGTGCATGGCTATGGACCAAAGAGCTGGAAGGCCACAATGTGCTGGCACACCTTGGCCCTGAACCGTTAAGCGAAGCTTTTAATGCCGATTATTTGCAGCAGAAGTGCGCAAAGAAAAAAACGGCCATCAAACCCTGGCTGATGGATAACAAGCTGGTGGTCGGCGTAGGAAACATCTACGCCAGCGAATCGCTGTTCGCCGCCGGGATCCATCCGGATCGCCTGGCCTCTTCGCTGTCGCGTCTGGAGTGTGAAATTCTGGTGCGGGTGATCAAAGCTGTGCTGTTGCGCTCCATTGAACAGGGTGGAACCACGCTAAAAGATTTTCTGCAAAGCGACGGGAAACCAGGCTATTTTGCACAGGAGTTACAGGTGTACGGGCGGGAAGGGGAACCTTGTCGCGTTTGCGGTACGCCGATTATGGCCACAAAGCACGCGCAGCGATCAACGTTTTACTGTCGTCGCTGCCAGAAATAAGCGCGTTTTTTGCCGGATGGCGGCTCTTGTTTTCAGGCACACAGGTGTTGCGAGGCCTGATAAGCAAAGCGCCTTCAGGCATTTAGCTTCTCCAGCAACGCCTTATGCACGTTCGGCGGCAGGAAGTGCGCGACATCGCCGTGATGGCGCGCCACTTCTTTCACCAGCGATGAAGAGATAAACGACCACTCTTTTGACGGCATCAGAAACACGCTTTCCAGTTCCGGCATCAGATGGCGGTTCATATGCGCCAGCTGCATTTCGTATTCGAAATCTGAAACGGCACGCAGACCGCGGATCAGAATATTTGCCTGCTGCGCGCGGGCAAAGTTCGCCATCAAATCACTGAATCCCACCACCGTAACGTTTGGCAAATGCGCCGTCGCTGATTGTGCCAGCGCCACGCGCTCATCAAGGCTGAACATGGGGGTCTTGCCTGGACTGGCAGCGATAGCCAACACGACCTCGGTAAACATGGCTGCGGCGCGGGTCACGATATCAATGTGACCATTGGTGATCGGATCGAAAGTACCGGGATAAATCGCTTTTGTACTCATCGCTTATTCTTTCTCTGAATAACCGTGGTTCAGCGCCCACAGCTCGGTGTATTTATTAAACGTATACTGTGCATTAACCACCGCCAGCAACCAGCCTTGTTTGCCGTCGAGCACGCCGCCACGTATCAGCAACGTTTTTGCGAATGCGCCCAAAGTATGAGCGAAAATCCCCGGTAGTGAGGTTTTTTTCCCGCGCTGATGGCGTTCCTGCGCCCACGCCGTGGCGTAATTGAGCTGCTTGCGCTGGAAGCTGGCGAAATCACGGCAGGTCAGGTGCAGTAAATCACCGCTCAGGGTGATGGTCTGTGCCTGTGGCGCATCAAGTGACTCATGAACGCGGTTATCGTTGTACTGGTAACGTTCGCGCTCGTACAGGCGCGTGACGCGATCCGGATACCAGCCGCTGTGGCGCATAAAACGCCCGAGAAAGTAATTGCGACGAGCAATGCTGTAAACTGCGCCGGGCTGCGGCGCAGCCAGCGCCTGGCGCAGTTGTTCTGCCAGCTCAGGGGTTACGCGCTCGTCGGTATCAATCATCAGAATATAGTCGCCACTGGCATAACGCTGGGCAATTTGACGCTGAATGCCATAGCCCTGCCAGTCGGTATGGCTGAAGACTTTAGCACCGGCGCGGCTGGCAATGCCGGGGGTGTCGTCGCGGCTGCCGGAATCCAGCAGCACGATTTCATCCGCCCAGGCCACGGACGCAAGGCAATCGGGCAGCAGATCCGCCGCATCTTTGGCGATCATCACCACCGACAAACGTCTGGACATTAATGGCTCCGCTGAGGCAAATACGGTTGCAGGAGTTGCAGCAGACGCGTCAGCGCACCCTGGTTCTGGTGCAGAACCTCAACGGCATGGCGACCGCACCATAAGCGGTAGTCTTCATCCGTCAGCAGTGTGGAAACTTCTTTCACCAACGAATCCGCATCGGTCACCGTGATCAGCCCTTCCGCTTCCTGCAAACGTGCACAAATGTCTTTGAAGTTAAAGGTATGTGGCCCCATTAACACCGGAATGGCATGGGCAGCGGGTTCCAGAGGATTATGGCCGCCGCGCTCAACCAGGCTACCTCCGACGAAAGCAAGATCGGCAATACCGTACAGCAGCATCAGTTCGCCCATGGTATCGCCAATAACCACCTGGGTGCTGCCGGATGGGATCTCGCCTGAGCTGCGCAAGGTGTAGCTTAACCCGGCTTTTTGCGTCATGTTGCGCGCATCCGGAAAACGCTCAGGATGGCGAGGAACCAGGATCAGCAGCAGGTCGGGGAACGTTTCCAGCAGCTTGCGGTGCGCCTGTAAAATGGTTGCTTCTTCACCTTCGTGCGTACTGGTGGCAATCCACACTTGACGGCGCGGCGCCCACTGGCGGCGCAGCGTCACGGCGCGCGCGGCAAGCTCTGGCGTAACAGAAATATCGAACTTCAGACTGCCGGTAACGCTCAACTGGTTGCGTTTTAGCCCAAGTTGCAGGAAACGGTCGCCATCTTCCTGGTTTTGTGCGGCAATCAAGGTGATTTTGCTGAGCAAACGACGCATCGCTTTGCCCAACCGGGCATAGCCTTTCGCCGAGCGCCCGGAAAGGCGCGCATTAGCAATCACCAGCGGAATCTGCCGGGTATGAAGGGCAGAAATCATATTCGGCCATAGCTCGGTTTCCATTACGATCACCAGCTTCGGGCGCACGGTATTCAGGAAACGCTTCATGGCGCACGGCAGATCGTAGGGCAAATAAACATGATGAACGTCTTTACCAAACGCGGACATCACGCGTTCCGAGCCGGTTGGCGTCATGGTGGTGACGGTGATCGGTAATGCAGGGTAGCGATGACGCAGCGCGCGCACCAGCGGTATGGCCGCCAGGGTTTCGCCTACGGAGACGGAATGCAACAAAATACCGTCCGGCTTCACTTTGTTACGACAAAAGCCATAGCGTTCAGCCCAGCGCTTACGGTAAGCAGGGGCTTTGCGGCTGCGAAGTAATAATCGCAACCACACCAGAGGCTGTATTAAGTAAAGCAGGGTGGTATACAACAATTCCAAGCGGCTATCCGTTTTTTTAAGATTCGGCGGGCAAATTCTAAGCATTTAGGACAACTAAAGCTATACCTTATGCCAGATACCTTTTGAGACGGAAGTAGCGGCGGCCAAGTCGCCAGCGCAAACGTGGACTTTTTGCACTTTTCCAGATGAGCTTCCAGATGCCTTTTTCGAAAAACTCGCGAATGATCATCGCCTTCTTGCTTTCATCCTTCATGTTATCAAAGGTATGGATGATGCCGAGCCCTTCTTTAGCTATCTGCCAGTGACATGCCGGTATATTTTTAACTTTATCCGCATAGCGCTGGTTAATTGCGTCCAGCATTTGCAGGATTTTCATGTAGTGGCGCGCCGAGCGAATCAGCGTGTCGTCAGTGTCCGGCATGTGCGAAACAGACGCTGAGTGGATGTAGTAATCGTAAAATTGTTCACTGGTATATTGCACGCGCCCGGCAGCGAGCAGGACTTCCGTTGTCCAGGGAATATCCTGGTGGCGAAGACCCGGTTCGAAATGAAAGTTATGCTGACGGATGAAATCGTGGCGATAGATATTCAGCCAGGTGACATGCAGGAATTTTCGCGAATCCAGAGCCTGTTTAAGCCATGCCGGGCCGGTCATAACACCCGTTGACTGTAACTTTTCAGGCGGAAAAATCGGACGTGTGGGGTTTTTGTCGCTTTCCCAGACATAGTTACCGTTACAGGTCGCAACATCCAGATTTCCCGTATTGGCCATATCAAGTAGGCGCTGATACATACCGGGTTTGAAAACGTCATCAATATCCGGAAAAGAGAGGTATTTTCCCTTTGCACAGGCCAGCCCGGAATTGCGGGCAACCGAAACACCCTGATTTTCTTGCTCAATAACCTGCAACTGCGGTAGTCGATCGCGCCATTGCTCCACGATCTGCATCGATCTATCCGTGGAACCATCATTGACAATGATCACTTCCATGCTGTCGATTTTTTGCGCGACGAGGCAAGTGAAAAACTGGTCGAGGAACGCTTCGCCGTTATAGACGGCAACCACCACGCTTAACATAGGCGCTGAAATTTGCATAAGGAACCTGATTACTTATTATTTTCCGCCAGCGCAAGATACTGCTGGCAAATCGCATTGATACCGTAGGATGAAATAATCTCGCCATCTATTCCCTGGGAATTATTGGCATACACATCGGATAACGTTTTTGCCAGCGACTCGTCGCTCAGGCCGCTAAGGCCGCGAGCAAGTGGCCCCGTCAAAATCTCTGCTGGCCCACCTGGGCAGTTAGTGCTAACCGGTGGTGTCTGGCAGATAATCGCCTCGACCAGAACATTACCAAATCCTTCGCAGTCCGAGCTTAGCACTAAGAGGCGTGCGCCTTTGATCCAGGGATAGGGATTAGCGACAAATGGATGAAACACAACCCTGTTAGCGATGCCAAGACTTTCTGCAAGCGCCTTTAACTGGGCGATTTTTGCCTCTGAGCCGTTACCCATCATCACTAAAGGCACCTCGATTTTGCTAAGCGCATAAGCGCGCAGCAAGCGGTCGTGCCTTTTCTGTTCGTGGAAGCGTCCAACATGGATCAGGTAGTCCTGCCCCTGCATTTCAAATGGCTGCCCGGACAGCTCCTGGATAGCCTCGACATCGAAGGGGTTATGGATAACCACGCTGCGACGCAGAGGGATTGCCAGCGTGTCGGAAAGATCGTGCAGCACGGCTGACGAGACGGCCACTATATTGCGGTTTTCGTAGATGTGCCGCATCTTCATATGCTTAAACCAGCGGGAAAACCCACGGCGGTGGCAAAGATAGGAAAATGAGAACATGCCGTGAATACAAAACCAGACTTTGTCACGATCAAGCGCGCGGCTGTGGGCGACAATACGGTCGGTTTTATGCAGATGGGAAAAAACAATATCAAACTTTCCGCTACGTTCTGCAGTAATAATCGCTTCATCTAACAGCTTTGCCCGACGCGGGATCTCTGTAAGCTTGCGCCAGGGTTTTTTGCATTTATCCTGAATTACCTGGAAATCCACACCTTCAGGAATGGGGTAGTCGCACGCTTTACGTAGTGAGAAAAGCGAGACCTGGTGTCCCATTTCCACTAAGCCGCTGGAGAGCGTGAGGACGGTTTTTTCTGCGCCTCCACCGGGTAAGCCATCAATAATCATCAGGATGCGCATATTAATCCAGAATATTTTGATAAAGCGAAATTAGCTGGCTTGACAGCTTTCCTGGGGTTGAGTCCTTAACCTTATCGCGGGCTTTCATGCCCATGTCATTACTCTTTTCTAGTGATGGAATGGCCATCACAGCCTCTCTTAACCTGCCAATATCAAGGGCATCACAGAAGAAACCATTACTTCCTTGCTCTATAAATTCCGCTCCACCGCAGCTATCCGAAGTGATGACGGGTAAACCACATGCCATCGCTTCCAGAATGACGTTTGGGAAAGGATCATACAACGTTGGTAGCAACAGGCCATCGGAAAGCTGATAAAAAGGCAACGTCTCTTTTTGCATACCCATAAATCGGATCTGTTCTTTGCAGCCCAGTGACTGGGCAAGCGCCTGATAACGCTTTTCTGCTTTATCCTGGCCTATAACTATCAGATAAGCCGTAGTACCTGCTATTGCCTCAATCGCCGCAGCGAGGCCTTTTCGTTCAAACCCCGAGCCCACAAAACAAAAAACAGTGGCAGCAACAGGAAGTCCATATTGCTGGCGCAACGCTGCGCGCTGCGCGCTCTCCGCCGGAATGAAACGGCTGGAGTCTATTGAATTATAAATGACGTGTATCTTTTTTGCGTCAACGGCAAAATCTTCGACGATTTCTCGCTTAATCATCTCCGCATTGCAGATAACCGCTTTCAGCTCTGGCGATTGATACATTTCGCGTTCGGCTCGCATGACATAGCGGTGATAGCGGTCAAGCATCAGCATTTTTGCACGCCAACCGGGAAGAATACGCGAACGCTGCCGCAGCCACCGCTGATGCACGCCGTCGCCAGCGCGATAAATATCGCAACCCGCGATACGCTCGTGACTCTGAACGATATCAAATTGCTGCTCCTGCCAGAGCGCACGCGCAGCGTTAGCAAAGCCTCTTTCCCGGCTAATACGTCCCCATTTGGCGGGATTGCAAATATGGATGTGCCAGTCATCCTGACGCTCCCCTTGCCACTCGCGGGTGATGACGTTTAGCTCCAGATCTTGATTACCAAGCGCCATAAGCGCTCGGGAGACAAAGCGCTCCGCACCGCCATCAGGACGATATTTTTGACGAACAATAGCCAGACGGTGACGTTTCATGCCAGACACCTCTTCGCTGCATTGACAACTGCCTCAACGGGGATAGCGTCGAGATAACGTTCACTGGTTCTGGTATCAACGGCGTCAGGGTCGGGAAGTGGTCCAAAATGACCCGCCCAGATCACTTCACCATTGACCTGCCAGGGCGACCAGAAAGTGAGTTTTGACGGGCCGAAAAGCGCAACGCAGGGCGTTTGCAACGCAGCGGCCATATGCATGGGCACAGAATCGACACCGATAAACAGGTCGGCATGGTTGATAAGCGACGCAAGCTGGCGCAACGAGAGCTGGCCTGCAAGCGAGATAACACCGGTCTGCGGCGATGCGCTGAGGATCCTGTCAACCATCGACAGCTCTTTTTTATCCGGTCCGGCGGTCAACACAATGGTATGGCCTTCCCGCTGCAGCGCCGTGATAGTTTGCGCCATTTTGTTTTCATCCCAGCACTTGAAGAACCAGCGCGATGTCGGCTGAATGATGATATAGCGATCGCCAATGCCTTGTGCTGTCAGCTTTTGTCGGGCGAAATTCCAGTCATCCGCGCTGTAACTCATCGTCACCGTTGAGACGGTAGGAACCGATAAAGGAGAAAGAATAGATAAATTCTGCTCAACGGTATGCAACGCATTGTGGTTTGCAACGGAAACCAGTTCGGTATGACAAAAGCGCCAAAAGGCGTTTTTACGTTTATTGAAGTCAAAGCCAAGACGAACCGGTGCGCCGGTAAAGCGAGTAACGATGGCGCTGCGCCATTGATCGGCAAGGTTTATCACCAGATGATATTGACGGGCTCTGAGTGCGCACAGTAACTGCCACTCTTTTTGCAAATGTTTGAGCGTACCAAGTTGCTTCCATTTGCGATCGATACCATAAATCGTATTAATCTCCGGGTGCGCAGCCAGCATGTCGCGTGTTTCTTCGTACAGCAGGACATCAATTTGCGCATCCGGCAAACTCTGGCGAAGCGAGTTTATCACCGGAGTCGTCAGTAACATGTCGCCATGATGACGAAGTTTAATCAATAAAATGCGTAAATCAGGCGTATTCAGTATGTTATTCATCATCGTCTTATTGGCAACAACCTTTCTGTGATTCTAATAGACCTGGTGTTGTCTTGCACTCTTTCTCCATGCTGTCAGGATTTTATCTCTAAGGGTTTACTCATCGTGATGAGAGTGCGTAACATAGCGCTGACCTTTATTTTACCTGGGCTAAATATGGATAAACCGGCGTTTATCATCACGATTGATACAGAGGGTGATAACCTCTGGCAAAATCGCCGCGAGATCAAAACGGAGAATGCGCGGTATCTGGCACGTTTTCAGTCATTGTGTGAGCGTTTCGGGTTTAAACCCGTTTGGCTAACCAATTATGAAATGGCAACCGATCCGGTGTTTGTTGAGTTCGCAAAAGATGTCATTGCCCGGGGAGAAGGGGAGGTTGGCATGCACCTTCATGCATGGAATAGCCCCCCGGATCATGATTTAACGGGCGATGACTGGCGCTGGCAGCCCTATTTGATTGAGTATCCCTCGGCGGTATTGCGTGAAAAAGTCTGTTTTATGACGCAGTTACTTGAGGATACATTCAGCACCAAAATGCTGAGCCACCGCGCCGGACGTTGGGCGTTTGACAGCCGCTACGCGAAATTGCTTATCGAACTGGGCTACCAGGTAGATTGTTCGGTTACACCTCGTGTTAACTGGCGCAATGCGAAAGGCGCGCCGCAAGGTTCTGGCGGTACGGATTACCAGCATTTCCCGCAGCACGCCTATTTCATTGATATTGAAGATATTTCTAAGCCTGGAACCAGTTCACTGCTTGAGGTTCCGATGAGCATTCAATACAAACATCCCGCGTGGCTCAACGCGATTAAGCAGAGCTATGATCGGTTGCGTGGCAAATACCGTTCGCCTTCGGTGAACTGGCTACGCCCTTCCGGCGGGAATGCAGCACAGATGATTGATGTTGCGCAAAAATGTCTGGCGCAAGGGAATGGATACGTTGAGTTTATGCTGCATTCATCGGAATTTATGCCGGGCGGCAGCCCAACCTTTAAGGATGAAGCCGCTATTGAAGGGCTGTACCGGGATCTTGAAGAGCTGTTTGAGTGGCTCGCTGCCAGAACACAAGGTACGACGCTGGCCGGGTTTTATCAGCAGCAGAAATAAATAATGCCCGATTTATGGAGTCAGTCCATTATCGGGCATTTTTTTATCGTCACGCTTTCCTTCGCGAAAATAATGTGGCCAGCGCAAAGATGGTCATAAAGAATAGCACCGCCTCCGAACTCAGCAGTATGACGTCAGTCATTCCGTACAGAAGCAAAAGCAGTACTGTCGCCAGCAACAGCCCGTTATTATTGCGGATGGCGTAAGAAATCACCGAAATAAAGAAGAACAAGAGCAGCAGCACCCCAGGGATACCCTGAAGCGAGTACTTCTCAACAAATTCATTGTGCAAATGGATCCTGATGTATTGCAATGAGGCCGCGAGGTGTGGATGCCCATCTTTGACGTAATTTTGCGACCAGCTTTCACGGCTCTCGATGGATTGCCCCAAAGGATATGCAAGTCCATTTTGTACGCCAACAATCCACATGGAGAAACGCGCGCCAAGTGAAGTACTATCCTGACCTTTCTGATAATCCTCAATTTCCAATTGCGTCTGTGCAATTTTAGGCGCGATCAGCGGCTTATAGCTTACGAGAAAAATACCTGCCACGATGCAGCAAAAAATCACCATGGATTTAAGATGGATTTTGCGGAAATGGTAAAGTGTCAGCACAATGGCCAGAATTAAATACAGCCCCATAGCCGCTCGCGTACCGCTCAGCAGAATAATGAACCAGGAAAGCAAAATAGTGATGCCAGCCAGCACGTAGAGTTTTACACTTTGCTGCAAATAAAGGCTATAAACGAAGGCCAACGAAAGAACGGAATACACATAGGCGGACACGGTTGGGCGATCAATCGCCATCATAACGCGATCCACTCCCTGTGAGGCTTGCCATAGTCCGTCACCCGTTGCCAGCGTAAAACCTATAGCTGTAGCGATCAGAAAATATTTCTGGAAGTTCTCTTTGGTTATGTAGCACTTAAATCTGTCAATATAGAAAACTAACAAGCTTGCCAGTATCAGTTTCTTGCTAGTGCCAAGGTAGGCATTATATTGGTCAATACCTTCCGTCTGGTACTCATAAATGAAATACCATGCCAGATTTAACACGCCGATAAGTAAAATTGGCAGTGCGATACTAAAAGGACTACAGGAAATTCTTTTTGATTCAAAGAATAAACCAATAATGCTGGCGTATACGGCAATATAAAAGCATTGTCTCTGCATGCCTGAATTGACCAGGGCAAGTGCCACCGAGGCAAATGCTAAAACCAGCGTTAACTGATAAAGCCGTAATCTTACTTTTTCCATAATGCCTCAATGACCCTTTTTTTATAGCTGAAGCGAACATCGCTGGACAGATAAAATGAAAGTGAATAAAGCTCACTGACGCGCTGCTTGACTATAAGTAGCTGTTCATCAGTAAGATATTTTTTATGATTAGTGTAAATATCAAACCAATGGCAATTAACCAGGTGGCGGAATTTCCGTGGAAAGGTTTTTTCCATCTGTAACGTACACTCAATAAGCGGCGTGATTTTGCTGGCGCTCAGGGAGCTGGAGAGGCTATCGTTACGTTTAATGTAATAATAACATCCCTGACGCTGATAAAATATTTTCTTGGCTTGCATCAACATTCCGGGAAATACAGCAAAATCTTCGTAACAAATCATGGAGGGAATGGGGTTGCTGTTATAGAGCTCTCGCCGTATAAACTGCCCAATAAGATGCGCCTGAAAATCCTTATGGAGCAGAAAACGTCGCACAGCATCATGGGTTGATAACGGTATCGGGTTAAAACCCTGCCACGAGGCGGAAATTTTGCGGGCATCGTGGATCTCAAGCAAACGCGTCAACAGCATATCTGGCTGCTGTGCTTTGAGGAAATTCACTGCATCACGCAGACTGTTTGGTTTTAGCTGGTCATCACTATCGAGCATCGTAATGTATTCGCCCGTGGCCAGGGAAACGGCTCTGTTACGTACCTGGCCGACATTGCGGTAGCTTACCTGACGGCTAATAACGTGCGGTAATTTATCTTTCCACGCATCAATAATGGTTTGCGTTGCATCTTCTGAGCTGTCGTTAAAAATAATAACTTCAAGCTCGTCAGTGCAGGTATCGATTGCTGCCAGCAGGCTTTCAAGGGTCGCGGTAAGTGTTTTTTCAGCATTATGCGCTGCGATGATAACGCTAAGAAAAGCCATAGAATCAGTCACCTTGTGCGTTGCGGATATTTAGTAATACGCTGGCTTGGGGTAATTCACGAATGAATTGTTCAATCTGATCAAGCGAGGTATCGGTAACGGCAAATAATGCCTCTCGATCCTGCGAAAAATGGTATTTTGTTTCAAAAACATAAGAACAAATATTCTTATCGTCACCAATCAAAAGGGTCTTGCCTAAGGGGCGTTGTTCGTAATGGCAACATGGCCCGAACAGCATAATGACCGGAACATTAACTGCATCGGCGATATAAATATTCCCCGAATCCGAAGCGATATAGCAGTCCATTTTGGAAATGGCCCAGGGCAATTCTTCAAGTGAGACTTTACCTATCATATTAATGAAATGGGGGAAGTTGTCATAGACTGCAGTTATGTCATCCATCCACGACTGCTCATTCGGCGTTCCAAACACGTAAAACACACAGGGTAGCGTTGCCAGGCAATCAACAATCCGTTTCCAGATAACCGGAGGAACCGTTTTGGCTTTGTTACCTGCTGAAATGCTGATACCGATACGAATGACGCCGGGTTTATCGAGGATCTCCGGATAGACGTCAGGCCTGAAGAGCGGTTTAGTCGCATGCTTGGGAAACATCTGCCAGGATAGTGAACGGTCAGCCAGGTGCAAATAATTGGTGACGGACAACGTCTTTTTTCCATGATCGACGATGCCATGTGCCGTTGCATAGAAGACCCCGTGATACCACTTGCGCGCATAGGTACTGATAAATTGCTTATTACTGGCATTACAAACAGCGGCAAAGAACAGATTTACGCTGTTCGGTTGCAGCAGATAAACGTTGTCGTAGCGATTCATAATATGACAGGCGAAACGGATTTTTTGCCACAGATTGTGTTTGTGTTGCTCAATAAAAAAAACCGTTTCAATGGTCTCATCATGCTTTGCCAGCATGCTCACGCTTCGGCTTATCAGTACGTCACTTTTTTGCAGGTACGCCAGTAAGGGGGTCACGTTAACAAAATCGCCAATTTTAGCTGTTTGAATGACCAGATTACGCCCGGTTTTCTTACGGAATAGCTTGCCGATGATTTTCATCGGCAGGAATAAAATCAGCAGAAAAATGTAACTCATTGATTAGGCATCTCTGTCGCGCAGTGGCTGGTGGTTCTGAAGAACCGTGAAAATCTCATCCGCTGTTATATCTCCCATCCGCCCGGTTGGGCTTACCACCTGATGCTGATTTTTACCGTATCCGCCAATTAGCCCCGGATCGGTTGGGCCAAACAATGTGATATTGGGGCGATCGAGTGCGGCCGTTAAATGGCTCAGCCCCGTATCGACGGAAACAACAGTCTGCGCGCCGGCAAGTTGTGCCGCAACCTGTGCCAGTGAAAGTTTAGGTAAAACTTCGACATGATCAAAGCCCACCGCCATGCGTTCCGCACGTTGGCGTTCATGTTCTGCACCCCAGGGCAGTTTAATATGGATACCCGTTGGTTGCATTAATTCGAGCAGTTCGCGCCAGCGGCTTTCCGGCCAGTGTTTATCATCGCGGGTGGTGGCGTGCAAAAAGACGGCGTATAGCGGATGCGTTGTATCGGTCATGGCAAAATGGCGCGCAATTGCATAATCGCCCTGAGTTTGTGGTTTTGTGTAACCGAGACTTTTGGCAAACAACTCGCGGATACGTTCCACCGCATGTTGCTGTTTTGCGATGTGGTGGCAACGATTGTAAAACAGGCTTGCCAGCGGCTCGCGTGCGCTGCTCCAGTCCAGCCCGTGTTTCACTCCGTGCGCTAGCCGGGTGACCAGCGCGGCGCTTTTCACCAATCCTTGCGCATCAATGATGGCATCGTAACGTTCGGCCTGCACGGCTTCGCGGAAGGCTTTGCGCTCCGCCGCAATGGACGCGGAAAACCAGGCTTTACGCCAGCGGCGGATTGCCACCGGAATGACGCGATCAACGGCGGCATGCCAGGAAGGGATCTGGGCAAATCCCTCTTCGACCACCCAGTCAAAGCGGATCCCAGCAATCGCCTGCATGGCATCTGTTAGCGCAGGCAACGTATGCAGCACATCGCCCATCGAGGAGGTTTTCACGATCAATACCCGCATCGGTTATCCTTCCGCATCCAGCAATAGTGCATTTAACTCTTCCAGTACGCGTTGCGGCGTAATGTCGATAAGGCTTTGGTGATAGCCTTCAGCAGCATCACCTTTACGCACTTTGTGATAGCCGGAAATCAGACGGATGACGCGCGCTTTATGCGACAGCGGCGGGGTAAAATCCGGGCTGCTTGGGCCGTATAGCGCCACCAGCGGACGGTTGAGCGCGGCGGCGACGTGCATCAAACCGGAGTCGTTGGAGACTACCGCTTTGCAGGCGGCGATCAACACCACGGCTTGTTCCAACTGGGTTTCCCCGGCCAGATTGCGGCACCAGGCTTGTTGCTCGATATTCAGCGCGGCGAGGATCTCGTTGCCCGCTTCATGGTCTTTCGCGGAACCGAACAGCACCACCTGATAACCTTCGTCAATCAACTGCTTTGCCAGTTCCGCATAGTGATAGTGCGGCCAGCGCTTGGCCGGGCCGAACTCCGCGCCGGGGCAGAAGCCAATCATCGGGCGCTCTGCTGAGATGGCAAATGCGGCGCAGGCTTGTGTTTTTTCCCCGTCATTGACCTGCAACTGCGGCCACAGTAGCGGCTGCGGCAGATCTTTCGCCGAGGCCATGACGCCTTTGTCATAGGCCAGCGCTACGTAGCGTTCGACCATCAGCGGCCAGGCTTGCTTATCCAGTACCCGCGCATCGTTCAGCAGCCCATAACGCATCTCGCCGCGCCAGCCGGTACGATGAGGGATTCTGGCAAAGAAGGGGAGCAGCGCCGATTTAAAGGAGTTTGGCAGGACGTATGCCCGGTCATAGCGTTTTTCCCGCAGGCTATGGCCCAGCTTGCGGCGCTCGCCAATTTCCAGCGCGCCGTGGCCCAATGGCATCGGGATCGCTTCGTTGACTTCTGGCATGCGTGATAAAAGAGGACGGCACCACGCGGGTGCCATCACATCGATTATCGCCTGGGGAAAGCGCGCTTTGAGCGTGCGATAGAGACTTTGCGACATCATCATGTCGCCCACCCATGACGGGCCAATCACCAAAATTTTCATACTTACGCGTCGCGGTTCAGCCAGGCCATATACTCGGTTACGCCTTCGGCAACGGTTTTAAATGGCTTGTCATAGCCCGCTTTGCGCAGGTTAGTAAGATCCGCCTGGGTAAACGCCTGGTAGCGGCCTTTCAGTTTCTCCGGGAACGGAATGTACTCAATAGAACCTTTCTTATGGTAAGCCAGCGTCGCATCCGCAACCGCCTGGAAAGATTCTGCGCGGCCAGTGCCGAGGTTATAAATACCGGATACGCCGTTTTCCCAGAACCATAGATTCACGGCGGCCACATCGCCTACGTAGACGAAGTCGCGCTTAAAGTTATCGCTACCTTCGAACAGTTTCGGGCTTTCTCCGTTGTTCAGTTGGGTATTGAGGTGGAAAGCCACGCTCGCCATGCTGCCTTTGTGACCTTCACGCGGACCATAAACGTTGAAATAGCGGAAACCGACAATCGGTGAATTCACTTCCGGCAGAATGCTGCGCACGTATTCGTCAAACAGCATTTTTGAGTAGCCGTAAACGTTCAGCGGTTTTTCATACTCGCGGGATTCAATGAAGTCGGAGGTACGGCCGCCGTATGTGGCTGCGGAAGAAGCATACAGGAAGGGAATTTCACGTTCCAGACAGTAATGCAGCAGTTCCTTAGAGTACTGATAATTGTTATCCATCATGTACTTGCCGTCCCACTCTGTCGTGGAGGAGCACGCACCTTCGTGGAATACCGCGTCGATGTCGCCGAACTCTTCCCCGGCCATAATCTGGATCAGGAAGTCTTCTTTATCCATGTAGTCGGCGATGTGCAGGTCAACCAGATTGACAAACTTGGTACCGTCTTTCAGGTTGTCCACCACCAGAATATCAGTGATGCCTTTATCATTCAGGGCATTAACAATGTTACTGCCGATAAAACCCGCGCCGCCGGTAACGATGATCATAACTGTACCTTTGAAAAGTGGAGCGTTGAGACAATCTCAAACACTAATAGTTCCTATCATACCATCACATTGCCGCCCCTTCAGCCATTCCCCCGGGGAAGGTCTTAGCGATGCGTGATTTATGCTACAAATTACATAATGGATGATGCGTCATCTCGTATCACCGCATAGCTTTCGGTAAGATGTGCCGAAATTTGCCCAGTCTGGAGAATTGCGATGCGTGGGGATTTTTATCAACAGTTAACGAATGACCTGGAAACCGCGCGGGCGGAAGGGTTGTTTAAAGAAGAACGCATTATCACGTCGGCTCAGCAGGCTGATATCACCGTGGCAAATGGTGGCCACGTCATTAACTTCTGCGCCAATAACTACCTCGGTCTGGCCAACCATCCCGCACTGATTGTCGCCGCGAAAGCAGGCATGGACAGCCATGGTTTCGGTATGGCGTCGGTACGCTTTATCTGCGGTACTCAGGACAGCCACAAAGTGCTGGAGCAGAAGCTGGCCGAGTTTCTCGGCATGGAAGATTCCATTCTCTATTCCTCCTGCTTTGACGCCAACGGCGGGCTGTTTGAAACGCTGCTCGGCGCAGAAGATGCCATTATTTCCGATGCGCTGAACCACGCGTCGATCATCGATGGCGTGCGTTTGTGTAAAGCGAAGCGCTATCGCTATGCCAATAACGATATGCAGGAACTGGAAGCACGTCTGAAAGAGGCGCGTGAAGCGGGCGTTCGTCATGTGCTGATTGCCACCGATGGCGTGTTCTCAATGGATGGCGTGATCGCGAATCTGAAAGGCGTTTGCGATCTGGCGGATAAATATGACGCGCTGGTGATGGTAGACGACTCTCACGCGGTTGGTTTTGTCGGCGCGAACGGTCGTGGCACGCACGAGTATTGCGATGTTATGGGGCGCGTGGACATCATCACCGGTACGCTCGGCAAAGCGCTGGGCGGCGCATCAGGCGGTTACACCGCTGCGCGCAAAGAGGTGGTGGAGTGGCTGCGTCAGCGTTCCCGCCCTTATCTGTTCTCCAACTCTCTGGCACCGGCGATTGTTGCCGCCTCCATTAAAGTGCTGGAGATGCTGGCATCCGGCGCGGAGTTGCGTGACCGTCTGTGGTCTAACGCTCGCTTGTTCCGCGAAAAAATGACCGCCGCAGGCTTTACGCTGGCGGGTGCCGATCACGCCATTATCCCGGTGATGCTGGGCGATGCCGTAGTGGCGCAAAACTTTGCCCGCGAGCTACAAAAAGAGGGCATTTACGTCACCGGTTTCTTCTACCCGGTGGTGCCAAAAGGCCAGGCGCGTATCCGCACGCAGATGTCTGCGGCACACAGTCCTGAGCAAATTGAACGTGCGGTGGCGGCGTTTATCCGTATTGGTAAACAACTGGGTGTGATTGCCTGAGGGCCTGACATGAAAGCGTTATCCAAATTGAAAGCGGAAGAAGGCCTGTGGATGACCGACGTACCGGAACCTGAAGTCGGGCATAACGATCTGCTGATTAAAATTCGTAAAACCGCGATTTGCGGAACCGACGTACATATTTACAACTGGGATGACTGGTCGAAAAAAACCATTCCCGTACCGATGGTGGTTGGCCACGAATATGTCGGCGAAGTGGTGGAGATCGGTCAGGAAGTGAAAGGATTCAGGATTGGCGATCGCGTCTCCGGTGAAGGTCATATTACCTGCGGGCACTGCCGTAACTGCCGTGCCGGGCGTACGCACCTGTGCCGTAACACCATTGGCGTCGGCGTAAACCGTCCGGGCTGTTTTGCCGAGTATCTGGTGATCCCCGCGTTTAACGCGTTTAAAATTCCGGACAATATCTCTGACGATTTGGCCTCTATTTTTGATCCGTTTGGCAATGCCGTGCATACCGCGCTCTCTTTCGATCTGGTGGGGGAAGATGTGCTGGTCTCTGGCGCCGGTCCGATTGGCATCATGGCGGCGGCCGTGGCGAAGCATGTCGGCGCCCGTTATGTCGTGATCACCGATGTGAACGAGTATCGACTGGAACTGGCTCGCAAAATGGGCGTTACCCGCGCCGTGAACGTAGCTAAAGAGAGCCTGGCCGATGTGATGGCGGAACTGGGCATGACCGAAGGGTTCGATGTGGGTCTTGAGATGTCCGGTGCGCCACTGGCATTCCGTACGATGCTCGATACCATGAACCATGGCGGGCGCATCGCAATGCTTGGTATTCCACCTTCGGATATGTCGATCGACTGGAATAAAGTTATCTTCAAAGGACTGTTTATCAAAGGGATTTACGGCCGTGAAATGTTTGAAACTTGGTATAAGATGGCGGCGTTGATTCAGTCTGGTCTGGATCTCTCGCCGATTATCACTCACCGTTTCGGCGTTGACGACTTCCAGCAGGGCTTCGACGCCATGCGCTCAGGTCAATCCGGCAAGGTGATTCTGAACTGGGAATAAAAATAAGGGGCCGCTGCCTGACGGTTCCCCATAAATAAAGGCAGGCATAGAAAGTTGTGATCTACTTAGTGTTCCACCAAAAAGTAAGGTTACTCCTCTATGCCTGCTTCACAAGTTTGCCATAAAATTTTTAGCCAGCCCCTAAACTCACAACCTCAGTCATATTAGGTGTCGTTGAGCTGGGGATATAAGCATGATTAAATACAACAGAAGAAATAACAACGCTAACGGATGTTATATTATACATTTTTGATTCAACACCAGCATCATTAATAGCGTAGAATCTTATAATTGCGGTTTCAGTCGTTTACATGAACAAAAAAATCAAATAGATATGGTGATGACTTATCTACTTACTTACTCATAATAACAGGCTCATGTTGTCTTGTTCCAGTCATTGAGCCTGTATGTGGATCAGTTGGTAATGTAATACCATGTTGAATGTTCATTACCTCTATAGCACCTTCACGGCCTATAGCAGTGCAAGGGTCTTTTATCTGAACACCATTTTCATCGTATAAAAATAAATAAGCTAGTAAAGATATTAGTAAATCCTTATGTTGGTAAAATCCTATTCTTCCGGTCTTTCAGGTAGAAGTTTAACAATGATGTATACTACAGCTATGCTAACAGCTATATATATAAACCGCTCATGCCATGTTTCAAAGTGGAAGAACCAATAAATACATAAAAAAACTAAAATACCACCAAGCAAAGAAACAGAGTATTCTAAGAAGCTATGAAATACTCGCTTCCCAAATGATAATTTTCTAGTTTTATCATCTGCCATGATTAACCCCTTTTTTGACAAGATCCAGAATCTGATTAAATGCTGTTTCTCCTTGAGTTCTTCTAACCCTTAACGCCTCAACAAAGGGGTGTAAAGATCCTACCCAGCAATAGTGGACACGCAACTAAGTGAGTAAACTCTCAACCAGAGGCGATTACTCATGACAAAACCAGTATCAACGGCCAAAAAGCCCCGCAAACAACTGTCCACTCCCCCTAAAATGAGACAGCTACAATTAGATTTTCTGCTTTAACATTTGCAGAGGTCCACATAAAGCATGTTTCACAGAATCTCAGATCCCCAATACCTGGGGCATTTCATATTATTCTGAATCAACGTTTCCGTCTTTTCTTAAAAATCCAATCACTAACAAAAAAGGCAATGAACAGGAATATAACTGTAGATATTAATGCGTAATCTTCCCAAAAGCTAACAGCTAACATACCAAATATAATAGTCAGTCCAATAGGAATATAGACTTGTGTAATAAGCCTAACTAATTCAGACCAAAATACAGAAAACATCTTTTTCATCGAATAATCCTAAGAATATCAGAAACAATATCATTATCACTTTTCTGGTACTGATTGAATACATCCACTTTATTGATCACGGGTTCAATAAGGAAATATAACATTTCAAGATCACGACCGTAGAGATCTCTATAGTACCGACTATGTTTATGTAGAAGTCTTTCCGCAGCCTGAGAAGCTACCTGTGCATACCCATAGATACCTGCAGCCCCTACACCACGAGTTGACCATTTTGTGAGTGTTGAAGATATTGATAATTGCATCGATAGACTTGTTGCCGCTAACGTCGCGATAGTGTACGCAATCGTAAACTTGGTAAGGGTCGCTGTTGTAAACCCTGCACCAGCTTTAGACAAGGTTAACGTAATGTTCCTGATACGCTGATCAGAGAGATTTTCAAACATATAGTTAATCAAGCATATTTCTTATAGTGTCGTGATGCTTTACTTGTACTACAAGAGCCTTCAAGAACCTCTTATCTTCTTGCTTTAAACGTGTACAAACGTCCTGGTACTTGTCGAGGAAGCAAGAGCTATACCACGAAAGCCTTTCCACCCCTGAGTAGATTAAATGAGCCTGTTGTACGGCTTTTTGTTGAACTCCAGCAAGACTTTTATCCAGCAGGTTCGCCATGTAGCGATCAGCATCAAGTTTATTCAGTATAAGCGAGTTGTAGCTCATGAATCCTTCCCGAGTCTCTCCCTATCCATATCTCAGTAACAGTAATAAACCTCCTAATGATAAACAAGATGTATCTACCTATGGAATAGCAGTACCAGCAGGCGGCAACAGAATAAATCACCATAAATCATAATATTTTTATTATTTTCAATATGTTAAGAGATTGTCTTTAGTGGGGCGTGATTATAATAAATAGTTAAATCCGATCAATAATCTGTTATTAATCGGATTTTGAGATATTAAAGGATGTTCACCACAACCTTCATAGCAGAACCAATCATGACAACATCAGGCCAGCTCGTAGGGTGCGAACTGTTAACCCGCTTTCATCGTGAAGATCTTAGTTAACCGACGGAAATGATTATTTCGGGCCCCAGCCTTGCCACTGGTGTTGCATATAACGTACTAGCGAGCTATCACCAATGCTTTCGCCCACCACGCTAAAGAAGCGGCTGGCATAAACCGGCTGCGGTTTTTGCTTCGTTTTACACTGCCTAACACCGCGGAATGGGTTACGTGGCGGCGGAGCGATGCTGCCAGGCGCTGTGGTGTTTGGCGTTGAAGTATCGATCTGCGGTTCATTCAGCAGGCTGCTCGGGCGCACCAGCGTAATATCCGCAGGCAGGCTGGACAGCGCCTGTTGCAGTACGCGAACAGTGGTCGGATGCGGATGACCGATAGCAATAGCAGAACCGTTACGGCGAGCCAGCTCGACGGCGCGGTTAAACTGACGACGAATATCGCCTTCGTTTTGCGTATCGTCGAGAAACACTTTGCGCTTCAATACTTTCACGCCGGTTCCCGTCGATGCGCGTATCGCCTGGCTGTTGCCGATGGTCATACTGTCGAGAAAGTAGAGGTTATAGTGCTCCAGCGCCTGCATCACTTTCTGCATACCAAAAAGGTTCGAAGTCATGGCGCTGCCCATGTGGTTATTCAGCCCCACGGCATAGGGCACTTTGCTGACGGCATCGCTGATAATACGTTCAATCTCCGCGCTGCTCATTTCGGGACGCAGAGTATCTTTTTCCAGCGGTTGCTTGCTGATCGGCGCCATTGGCAGGTGAATCAGCACCTCATGGCCGCTGTTGTGGGCTTTGGTCGCCATTTCCCGTGCATATGTGGCGTTGGGCAACACCGCAACGGAAACCGCCTGCGGCATCGCCAGCACCTGATTTTCAGTCTGAGGACGGTAACCAAAGTCGTCGATGACGATAGCCAGTTTTCCGGCGAGAACCGGCGCGGAGAAAACCAGCGCACCGGCGAGAGAAAGCACAAGATGACGAAACTGAAGCAAAACTTATCTTCCCAACCACGGCTGTGGATTGACCGCCTGACCCTGACGGCGAATTTCGAAATAGAGTGAAGGCCGGCCCTGACCGCCACTGCTGCCTACGAGGGCTATCGGTTGGCCTGCGCGCACCTGCGTGCCGACGCTGACCAGGGCACTCTGGTTATAACCGTAGAGGCTCATATCGCCTTTACCATGCTCAACCACGACCACCAGGCCGTAACCCTGTAGCCAATCGGCCAGGATCACGCGTCCATCGGCGATCGCTTTAACTTCGCTGCCTTCAGACGCACCGATAACAATCCCTTTCCAACGTAGCTCACCCTGCAACTGTTCGCCATAACGATGCAGCAACGGACCGCGAACTGGCCAGATTGCCTGGCCTGATGGCGAACCTAATCCGCCGGTACGGGACATCAGCGAGCGTTCACTTTCGGTTGGTTTGTAGGTGGTGCCTTTGCTACTGGCTTCTTTCTGGCGATCGCGCACGGCCTGCGCTTCACGCGCTTCGCGATCGGCGCGCGCTTTGGCTGCCGCTTCCGCACGGGCTAAACGGTCACGCAAGCGGGATTCGTTGGCGCGCATCTCGCTGAGCTGCTGTTGCCCCTCCTGGATGGAGGATTCCAGCCCGGAAAGGGTTTTCTGCCGCTCATTACGGGCTTGTTCAAGTTTGGCCTGCTGCGCTTTTTGCTCGTAAAGCAGGGTTTGTTGCTGGCTCTGCTTCGCTTCCAGCTCGGTTTTCTGTGTCGCCACTTCTTCACGCGTCTGCTTCAACTGGGCGATCGTTTCCTGACGCGCCTGGTTGAGATAGCCGAAGTAAGCCTGTAAACGCTGGCCGCGCTGGCCCTCTTCACCGCTTAAAATCAGTTGAATGCCCGTGTGCGGTCCCTGGCGGAACGCGGCATCAAGTTGCGCAGCCAGATTGCGTTCCTGCGTCGCGCGCTGGCGTTCCAGTTTGGCGATCGAGGCATTCATCTCATCGATTTGGCGGTTGAGTTGCGCAAGTGTGTTCTGGGTTTCCCGCAACTGGCGGGCGGCAGCGGAAATAGCCTGTTCCTGCGCTTTAAGCTGGGCAAGAAGGCCGGAACGTTGCTGCTGTTGCTGGCGTACCGCGCGCTCTTTCTCGGCGATATCGGCCTGAATGGATTTGAGCTGTTCGCGGTCATCCGCATGGGCGGAAACGGCGCACAGCAATGCGCCAACGCTGAGTGCGCTGGCGCAAAGAAGGGGCCGAAACCTGCCCCATGTAATTGAAAAAATCGCCTTTCCCCACATGGGGAGCGATTATTCCACGATGAACAGCGGCTTACCAGTCATCTCTTGCGGGATTTCCATGCCCATCAGCGTCAGCATGGTTGGCGCGATATCGGAAAGTTTTCCGCCTGCAGCCGCTTTCACTGACTTATCGCCAACGTAAATCAGTGGCACTGGTAGGTTGGTATGTGCGGTATGCGCCTGGCCGGTTGCCGGGTCGCGCATCTGTTCTGCGTTACCGTGATCGGCGGTGATCAACAATTGACCGCCCACAGATTCGACCGCTTTGGTCACTTCTGCCACGCAGTGATCCAGCGCTTCAACTGCGGCAACTGCGGCATCGAATACGCCGGTATGACCGACCATATCGCCGTTCGGGTAGTTACAGATGATGGTGTCGTATTTGCCGCTGGTGATCGCGGCAACCAGTTTTTCGGTCAGTTCCGCCGAGCTCATTTCCGGCTGCAAATCGTAAGTCGCCACTTTTGGCGAGTTGATCAGAATACGGTCTTCGCCCGGGAACGGCTCTTCAACGCCACCGTTAAAGAAGAAAGTCACATGCGCATATTTTTCTGTTTCAGAGATGCGCAACTGCGTTTTGTTGTGCTTCGCCATCCACTCGCCAAGCGTGTTAGCGAGAGAGGCTGGTGGGTAAGCCACGGCGGTTTTGATGTCTGCGGCATATTCCGTCAGCATCACGAAATCCACGTTAACCACTTTCTTACGCGCGAAGCCGTCGAAATCCGCATTGACGAAAGCGCGGGTAATTTCACGCGCGCGGTCAGCACGGAAGTTCATGAAAATCAGCGCATCGCCATCCTGCATCGTGGCATCCGCCTGACCCGCAGCACGGATCACGGTCGCTTTGACGAATTCATCGTTTTCATCGCGGGCGTAAGCCGCTTGTAGGCCAGCCACAGCGCTGTCGACAGTAAACTCGCCTTTCGCTTGCGTCATCAGATCATACGCCTGCTCTACGCGATCCCAGCGATTGTCGCGATCCATGGCGTAGTAACGGCCAATGATCGAAGCGACGCGGCCTTTGCCCAGCGCGGCAAATTTGTCTTCGAATTTTTTCAGTGAAGATTCCGCGCTGCGCGGCGGTGTATCGCGACCGTCGAGGAACGCATGCAGGTAGATTTTGTCAGCGCCGCGCTCTGCGGCCAGTTCTACCATCGCCATAATATGCTCTTCGTGGCTGTGCACGCCGCCAGCGGAAAGCAGACCCATGATGTGCACAGCTTTACCGGCTGCCACGGCTTTATCCACCGCGCCGCTCAGCACCGGGTTGCTGAAGAAGGTACGTTCTTTAATTTCAACATCCAGACGGGTCAGATCCTGGTAAACAATGCGACCGGCGCCGAGGTTGACGTGGCCGACTTCGGAGTTCCCCATCTGGCGATCCGGCAGACCGACTTCAAGACCTGACGCATCAATCAGTGTGTGTGGACGTTTTGCCCACAGCTGGTCCATTACCGGAGTCTTTGCGTTGAAAATAGCGTTATCCTGCTGGTCTTCGCGGTAGCCGTAGCCATCCAGAATTACCAGTACCATAGGTTTTTTAGAAACCGACATTGCGACACCCTCTTGCTCAGAAGACAAAAAATTTTGCGTAATTTTACTACAGCTGAATCGATAAAATAGCCGCAGAAGATCAAAGAAAGCGGCTGCCTGGCCAGCTGATTTACGGGCGTTTCTTTCTTTTTTTCGTAACACTCCGCAGAAAATGCATTCCATCGTGCTCGCTGGCTGTATTTGCCACACTGCGCAGGTATACTCCTTTCCTGGTTTTTTAATCACTAAGTCGGGAGCTGTTACCCCAGATGCAAGAAATTATGCAATTTATTAGCCGCAACCCCATACTGTGTATCGCCTGGATTGCGTTATTCGGGGCTGTATTATTCACTACTTTCAAAGGTCTGGCGTCGAAAGTAAAAGTGATTTCTCGCGGCGAAGCCACACGCCTGATCAACAAAGAAGAGGCTGTCGTTGTGGATTTGCGTCAGCGTGATGATTTCCGAAAAGGACACATTGCAGGCTCAGTTAATTTGCTGCCAAACGAGATCAAAGCCAATAATGTAGGTGAGCTTGAGAAACACAAAAGCGCGCCAATTATCGTTGTTGACGGCACTGGCATGCAGGCGCAGGTGCCGGCAAATGAACTGGTGAAAGCGGGCTTCGAGAAAGTCTTTGTGCTTAAAGATGGTATCTCTGGCTGGATCGGTGAGAATCTGCCACTGGTTCGTGGTAAATAGGCGAGCTGCGGCTCGCAGGGGACACCAGGAGACTAAAGTCATGGCCAATATTGAGATCTACACGAAAGCAACCTGTCCATTCTGCCACCGCGCAAAAGCGCTGCTGAGCAGCAAAGGCGTCGCTTTTGCTGAGTTGCCGATCGATGGCGACATGGTAAAACGTGAAGAGATGATTCAACGTAGTGGCCGTACAACGGTTCCGCAGATTTTTATTGATGCACAGCACATCGGCGGCTGTGACGATTTATATGCGCTGGATGCGCGCGGCGGGCTAGATCCGCTTTTACGTTAATGCTTAAAAGCACTACAACATTTAAGGGTTATTCACTCATGTCTGAACAAAACAGCACCGAAATGACTTTCCAGATTCAGCGTATTTATACGAAAGATATCTCTTTCGAAGCGCCGAATGCGCCGCACGTCTTCCAGAAAGAGTGGCAGCCGGAGGTGAAACTGGATCTCGACACGGCCTCCACACAGCTGGCTGAAGGCGTTTATGAAGTCGTATTGCGCGTTACTGTAACGGCTTCTCTTGGTGAAGAAACCGGCTTCCTGTGCGAAGTGCAGCAGGGCGGTATCTTCTCTATCGACGGTATCGATGGAACGCAGATGGCGCATTGCCTGGGTGCATACTGCCCGAACATTCTGTTCCCGTATGCCCGCGAATGCATCACCAGCCTGGTATCCCGCGGTACATTCCCGCAACTGAACCTTGCGCCGGTTAACTTTGATGCGCTGTTCATGAACTACCTGCAACAGCAGACTGGCGAAGGTGCTGAACAACATCAGGATGCCTGATGAACGCACTTAATGCTGCAATGACTGTGATCGGTGCCGGTTCTTACGGCACCGCTCTTGCCATCACGCTGGCAAGAAATGGCCACCAGGTTGTGCTGTGGGGCCATGACCCGAAACATATCGCGACCCTGCAACACGATCGTTGCAATGCCGCATTTCTTCCCGATGTGCCTTTTCCTGATTCGCTGCAATTAGAAAGCGACCTTGCGCGCGCGCTTGGCGCCAGCCGCAATATTCTGGTGGTCGTACCCAGCCATGTTTTTGGCGATGTGTTGGCGCAGATAAAGCCGCTGATGCGCGATGATGCACGTATTGTGTGGGCGACGAAAGGTCTGGAAGCTGAAACCGGACGACTGCTACAGGACGTGGCGCGTGAAGTTTTAGGTTCGGCGATCCCGCTGGCGGTGATCTCCGGTCCGACATTTGCCAAAGAACTGGCGGCAGGTTTGCCGACGGCTATCTCCCTGGCGTCTACCGATGCGCAATTTTCTGAAGATCTTCAGCAGCTTCTCCACTGTGGCAAAAGCTTCCGTGTTTACAGCAACCCGGATTTCATCGGCGTGCAACTTGGCGGCGCAGTGAAAAACGTGATTGCGATCGGCGCAGGAATGTCTGACGGCATTGGTTTTGGCGCGAACGCCCGTACGGCGCTGATCACTCGCGGTCTGACGGAAATGTCGCGTCTTGGCGCGGCGCTGGGGGCTGATCCATCCACCTTTATGGGCATGGCGGGTTTAGGTGATCTGGTGCTGACCTGTACCGACAACCAGTCGCGTAACCGCCGCTTCGGCATGATGCTTGGACAGGGAATGGATGTGCAAAGCGCACAGGACAAAATTGGCCAGGTGGTGGAAGGTTATCGCAATACCAAAGAAGTTCGCGCTCTCGCGCACCGGTTTGGCGTTGAAATGCCAATAACCGAGGAAATTTATCAGGTATTGTATTGCGGAAAGAATGCACGCGAGGCAGCATTGACGCTATTGGGTCGTGCTCGCAAAGACGAACGCAGCAATCACTAAACACTTCTTCTTGTTGCCTCTTTGTTGCCTCTTTGTTGGCTGAGCCTGTGTCCCTGGTTGCTTGTATAAGCGCCTGGGCGCACGGGCTTGCTGCTTCGACGCATCAATATTTTTGTTTATGGAAACGCAGATATTCCTGGAGTAAGCAATGCCGTGTGAAGAACTGGATCTGGTCTGGAATAATATCAAAGCCGAAGCCCGGGCGCTGGCGGAGTGTGAGCCGATGCTGGCCAGTTTTTATCATGCAACGCTACTCAAGCACGAGAATCTGGGCAACGCCCTGAGTTATATGCTGGCGAACAAACTGGCGTCGCCGATTATGCCGGCGATTGCTATCCGCGAAGTGGTGGAAGAAGCCTACGCTGCCGACCCGGAAATGATTGCCTCCGCCGCCTGCGATATTCAGGCCGTGCGTACGCGCGACCCGGCGGTGGATAAATACTCCACGCCGTTGCTCTATCTGAAAGGTTTTCACGCCTTACAGGCCTATCGCATTGGTCACTGGCTGTGGTCACAGGGCCGTCAGGCGCTGGCAATTTTCCTGCAAAATCAAGTATCGGTAAGCTTCCAGGTGGATATCCACCCGGCGGCGAAAATCGGCCGCGGCATTATGCTCGATCACGCCACAGGCATTGTGGTCGGTGAAACCGCCGTCATTGAAGACGACGTCTCGATTCTCCAGTCGGTCACTCTCGGCGGTACCGGGAAAACTAGCGGCGATCGTCATCCGAAGATCCGCGAAGGGGTGATGATTGGTGCCGGAGCGAAAATCCTCGGTAATATTGAAGTCGGGCGCGGCGCGAAAATCGGTGCCGGTTCGGTGGTGCTACAACCCGTGCCGCCGCACACCACTGCAGCCGGTGTCCCGGCGCGCATCGTGGGCAAACCCGAAAGCGATAAACCGTCAATGGATATGGATCAGCATTTTAATGGCATCAACCACGGGTTCGAGTACGGCGACGGCATCTAACTTTCTGGCTATTTTACTCGCCAGCTTGAACCAGGGCAGTGCTCAAAATCCGACAATCCGTTAACTACGTAGCACCGCGCCGGGATAGCCTAACTGGCGCCAGGCTTCATACACCACCACGGATACCGCATTCGACAGGTTCATGCTGCGACTGTCCGGCATCATCGGAATGCGGATTTTTTGCTGTGGCGGCAGCGCATCAAGGATCGTGGCGGGCAGGCCGCGCGTTTCCGGGCCAAACATCAGATAATCCCCGTCCTGAAAACTGACCGCGCTGTGTGCGGGTGTGCCTTTAGTGGTGAGCGCAAACAGGCGCTGCGGCTGCTGAGCTTCAACAAACGCAGCGTAATCCGCGTGGCGCTTCACGGCAGCGAACTCATGATAATCCAGCCCTGCGCGGCGCAGGCGTTTATCGTCCCAGGTAAACCCCATCGGTTCGATAATGTGCAGGCTGAAACCGGTATTGGCGCACAAGCGAATAATGTTCCCGGTATTGGGCGGGATTTCTGGTTCAAATAATACGATGTTTAACATACTGCCCCCTTAATAGCGGGGGCAGGATAGCACTCTCTAAGCCGCATCGCCATGCGTCAGCGGCGCCAGTGCGGCAGGTAGCTGCTGGAGCGTCTGCACCAGAGATTCTTTGCTGATTTCGCGAATCGATTTCGCGCCGGTCAGCGTCATTGCCACTTTCATCTCTTTCTCAATCAGATCCAGCAAGTTCGCCACGCCCTTGCGGCCATGCGTTGACAGCGCATACAGATAGGCACGGCCCAGCAGCACGGAATCAGCACCGAGCGCAATCATACGCACCACATCAAGACCGTTGCGAATGCCGCTGTCAGCCAGAATGGTGATATCGCCTTTTACCGCATCGGCAATGGCCGGTAATGCACGGGCGGAAGAGAGCACACCATCTAACTGGCGGCCACCGTGGTTGGAAACCACAATACCATCAGCGCCGAAACGCACCGCATCGCGGGCATCTTGTGGATCGAGGATCCCTTTGATCACCATTGGGCCATCCCAGAATTCGCGGATCCACTCCAGGTCTTTCCAGGAAATGGAGGGATCGAAGTTCTTCGCCAGCCAGCCAATGTAGTCTTCCAGCCCAGTCGGTTTACCGAGATAGGCGGAAATATTGCCCAAATCATGCGGACGGCCATTCACCCCCACATCCCACGCCCATTGTGGATGCAAGACTGATTGCACATAGCGGCGCAGGGCGGCATTGGGACCGCTCATTCCGGAGTGGGCATCGCGGTAGCGCGCGCCGGGTGTTGGCATATCCACGGTGAAGACCAGCGTCGAGCAGCCTGCGGCTTTTGCCCGCTCCAGCGCGTTACGCATAAAACCGCGATCGCGCAGCACATAAAGCTGGAACCACATCGGGCGTTTAATGGTTGGAGCCACTTCTTCAATCGGGCACACCGAAACGGTGGAGAGCGTGAATGGAATGCCTTTCGCATCGGCAGCGCCTGCGGCCTGCACTTCGCCACGACGGGCATACATACCGCACAGCCCGACCGGCCCCAGCGCCACCGGCATACTGAGTTTCTCATTGAACAGCGTGGTTTCGAGGCTGAGTGTGGACATATCCTTCAATACTCGCTGGCGTAGCGCCACCTGTAACAAATCTTCCACGTTGCGGCGCAGGGTATATTCGGCATACGCGCCTCCGTCAATATAGTGAAACAGGAATGGCGGCAAAATGCGTTTTGCCGCTGCGCGATAGTCGCTGGCTGCGGAAATAATCATGCTTTTTTCTCCCTTGAATGCGAATGCTGCTCGTCGGGCAGGCGGGTGATGCGCGCCTGGCGGGCCTGATCTTCATCAAATTGTCGAATAGTGGTATGTACAAAACCGAGGTGCGCCATCATCGCCTGACGCGCGCCATCAGCATCGCCCGCGAAAATGGCGTCCATCACCGCGCGGTGTTGTTCTGTAAGACGGGCAAAAACGGGCGGCACGAGATACATGCGCTGGCGGCTCTGCTTTACCGAGGATTGCAGCAGGTCGAAGAAGCCGCGCATGGTTTGCAGCAGCACCACGTTATGCGAGGCTTCCGCAATGGCGAGATGGAAACGTACATCCGCCTGTGACGCGAGATCGGGGTCATCCGACTGCGATGCGTCAAAGCACAGGGCAATCTTCTCTTTATCCGTTTCGGTGGCGCGCATGGCGGCATGCCAGGCGGTGCTGGCTTCAATGGCGTGACGGGCTTCGAGGATATCAAAGCTGTAATCGGGGTCGTCGTTGAGCAGCGTTTTCAGCGGCTGAACAATATTCTGTTCTGACCAGGTTTCGTGCTGCCAGCGTACAAAAGTACCGCCGCCGCGACGGCTCAGCAGCACACCTTCGCTAACCAGTTTCGCAAGGGCTTCACGCAACGAATTGCGCGAAATCCCAAGCTGTACGGCCAGCTGGCGTTCGGCGGGCAGTTTCATGCCCGCTTCCAGTTGTTGTTCAGCAATTAGTGCCCGAACGCGGTCGGCAACCTCGTCAGCCAGGCGTCGGGGTAAAACTGTCATGGGATCATCCAGGTTAATACATAAGCCTGCAGTGTGGTGATCACACCCACCAGGCAGGTGAAAATCAGGCTGTGTTTAACGGTAAAGCGGAACAGGTCCGACTCTTTGCCTACAAGTCCGACTGCCGCGCAGGCAATGGCGATCGACTGTGGCGAGATCATTTTGCCGGTGACGCCGCCAGTGGTATTGGCGGCCACCATCAGCACATCCGAGACGCCGATCTGTTGAGCGGCAGTCGCTTGCAGCGCGGCAAACAGCGCATTCGATGACGTGTCGGAACCGGTAAGAAATACCCCCAGCCAGCCGAGGAACGGCGAGAAGAAGGTGAAGGCGCTACCGGTATGTGCCAGCGCGAGCGCCAGCGTCGACGACAGCCCGGAATAGTTCGAGATAAAGGCGAAGGCCAGCACCATACCGATCGAGTAAATCGGCAGTGCCAGATCTTTCAGCGTGCTGACGAAGGTGCTGACCGCCTCTTTTGGCTTCATGCGCAGCCAGACAATCGACAGGATCGCCGCGAACAAAATGGCGGTGCCGGTGGCGGAGAACCAGTCAAATTTATACACCGCAGCATACGGCGTGGCGGCACTGACAACTGGCGGCATGCGGGCAACAAGCTTGTCGAGATGCGGAACGGAAATATTGAAGACCCAGTCATACAGCGCGCCGCCTGGTGCAAACAGCGCTTTGAACGGCGGTACGCTCCACAGCGTAACGGTTGCCGTCAGGAACAGGAACGGCGACCAGGCGCGCAGAACCTGCCCGGCACTGTAGTGCGTGCGTTTTAAATCGAGAGCGACCTGCGACGCGCCCATATCGCCAAAGCGGAAGATGCGCACTGGCTGCCAGCGTTTCAGGAACAGCGTCAGACACACCAGTGAAACCAGCGACGAAATGATATCCGGCAGTTCCGGGCCGATAAAGTTGGAGCTCAGATATTGGGTAACAGCAAACGAGCCGCCCGCCACCAGCACCGCAGGCCAGGTCTCTTTCACGCCGCGCCAGCCATCCATAATCGCCATGATCCAAAACAGCACGATAATGGTCAGGAATGGCAACTGGCGACCCACCATCTGGCCAATCTCAAAGCTCTCCAGCCCGGTAACCTGGCCTGCGACCAGAATCGGAATACCCATCGCGCCAAACGCCACCGGCGCAGTATTCACAATCAGGCATAAGCCGGCAGCATACAGTGGATTAAAGCCCAGGCCGACCAGCAATGCGGCGGTGATGGCCACTGGCGCGCCGAACCCGGCCGCGCCTTCGAGAAACGCGCCAAACGAGAAACCAACAATCAACATTTGCAGGCGCTGGTCGTGCGTAATCGAGAGGATTGATGAGCGGATAATGTCGAACTGTCCGGTTTTCACCGAGATCTTGTAGACAAATACCGCCGCCACGATGATCCATGCAATGGGCCACAGGCCATAGAAGAAGCCGTAAACTACCGAAGCAAGGGCGTGATCCACTGGCATATCGTAAAACAGCAGTGCTACCGCAAGGGCGATGGCGACCGTCCAGCTCGCGGCCACATAGCCTTTGAGCTTGAGTTTTATCAGAGCAAAAAAGAAAAACAGGATCGGTAGCGATGCGATCAGACTCGATAGCCAGAGGTTCCCGGCGGGGTCGTAATTCTGTTGCCAGAGGCTCATGCAGGTGTCTCCAGAGAACCACAACAAAGCCGGTACGCGGTAAGTCTGAGCTTAACTCTGCGTCACAAGTTTTGTAAAAGTGGTCCTGCCAATGTGATGGTGTAGGGTTGGTGATAACGAATAGTTATCTAGATGTTGCATTTGAGCAATGACTATGTGACGGGATTTGATGGATTTGTGAAGCAGGGAGAAAATCAATGTGGAATTGGTAGGGCCAATTCAGATCGCCCTCGCGCTCTGTACGCGACAAGGGCGATACCGATTAGAATTCGCTTTTGGCAAAGCCAGTCATCACGTCGAGACCCATTTCGCGGCCCAGCGCTGTCATTGGGTGCACAACTACCAGCCCACGAACGCTATTTTTCAGTTTACCGAGATCGGCCTGCTCTTTTTTGCTGATGGCGCGGCTGTACGGCATTTTCAGCAGTTTTTGCGCTTCTTTGCTCAGTTTCTGACTGTGCTGCTCGCGCAGGCGGGCAATTTCCGTCTCCAGCGTGGTTTTCTCTTTTTCCAGTTCGGCGTATTTTTCTGCCGCATCGACTAAAGAGAGGTCAGCCTGCTGGTGGTGAATCGCATCGAGGCGGTCGCTCAGGCGCTTGATTTCATTCTTTTCAACGTCTTTCATGGTGCTCAGTTTTGTTGGGGGAAAATGCAAGGATACAACATTTGCGGCGGCGCTTACTTATGGAATGCTTTTTTTAAGCTGATGCGGGAGATCAGTTCAGTCAATGAAAGCACCATGGTGGAGCGCACCACTTGCTGGTAGCGCTGTTTCTGCATGGCGAACAGATCGGCATCGCTGGTATCAAATTGCGGGGTTGGTGGCAGGGTTGCCACGCAATGCAGTTCGCCAAACGGACCGAGAATTTCATCGTCGGTAAAGGCGTATTCCGTGCCGTCGTGATTCAGCTCTTCACGTAGTGCCATCAGGAGCTCCGCGTCTTCATACTCCGCCCGGGAAATCACGCCCAGGCCGTAAATTAACTTCAGCCGCACAGATAAATTGCCCAGCGGTCCATCTCCGTCAAGCAACGGCTCTACAGCATATTTCACCGCGTAGTCATCTTTGCGGAATACCTGCAACACCAGAATATTGATGGCTTCATTGAGCAGTTCAACGGCAGCAATCAAAAAGCTTCGTACGGTTTTGCCCGCATTCAGACGCTCGAGTATACGGTTTTCGAAAGCCTGCGTTTGTTCCATTATTGCCTGCATATCTGACAATTTCGTTAACTGGCGCGGGGATCCCGCGCCAAAACCGGCATCATGCCTTTGCGTTATATGCGTCGATGGCTTCGATAACGACCGGGCTGTTGGCATCCAGGCCGGAAATTTGCGCCAGCGCTGCCTGCGGGCCTTTCTCTTCGATAAGCTGGGCCAATTCCTGCGCCTGCGGATCCTGCTCGCTGCGGTAGTGCATCGCGGCGGCGATACCTTTCACCAGGTTAGCATGTGGCAGGTTGTACTCCAGCGTGCCGAGCAGCGGTTTAATCAGACGGTCACCTGCGCTCAGTTTACGCAGCGGCTGACGGCCAACGCGTTCCACATCGTCTTTCAGCCACGGGTTTTCAAAACGGCCGAGGATTTTCTGAATGTACGCCGCATGCTTTTCGGGATCGAAGCCATAACGCTTGATCAGTACCGCGCCGCTCTCTTCCATCGCGCCCTTCACCACGGCGCGGATAGCGTCGTCGAGGATGGCATCACGAATGGTCTGATGGCCGGTCTGTTTTCCAAGGTACGCGGTTATAGCATGCCCGGTATTCAGCGTGAAGAGCTTGCGCTCAACAAATGCTATCAGGTTATCGGTTAACTCCATTCCTGGAATGACTGGCAGCGCGCCTTTGAACTGCGTTTTATCAACAATCCACTCGCTGAAGGTTTCCACGGTCACCTCCAGCGGATCGTTAGTCGCGGATTCCGCTGGCGGAACGATGCGGTCAACGGCCGAGTCGACAAAGCCGACATGCTCTTCCACCCACGCTTTATCGGCATCGGCCAGTGCGGCGATAACATGGCCTTTCAGTTGAGTGGTGCCGCGTACCATGTTTTCACAGGCAATGATGTTCAGCGGTGTGTTGATGCCCTGCGCTTTGCGCTTCGCCAGACCTTTGGCAATCGCCGGAGCGATGCGCTCCAGAACAACCGGACCTACGGCAGTGGTAATCAGGTCGACGTGCGCTATCAGGTCAATCACTTCATCACCGATGCTGCTGACAGCGTTGACGCCGGAAACGGTATCAATCTGCTGTTTTTCTCCCACAACGTGAACCTGATAGCTATGACGGGCATTCAGGGCGTCGAGCACTACCTGATTCACATCGGCGAATGTCAGTTCAATCCCCGCGTCGGCAAGCAGTTTGCCGATGAAGCCACGTCCGATATTACCTGCGCCAAAATGTAATGCTTTCATAGAATTAACCTTCATAAATGTTTTACCCGAGAGGGCCTGGGTGAAGAACCACATACTGTTCTCCTCACCCTGACCCTCTCCCCGAAGGGAGAGAACAAAAGCCCGGTAAGCATTTTTGCCACCGGGCTTTGGGGATTACTTGTTCAGCAGCGCCAGCACTTCTTCAACGCTGGAAGTTTGAGCCAGACGTTCAATGACCGTCTCATCATCCAGTGCGTTGGTCAGGCTGGTGATAACCTGGATATGCTCGTTGTTACGCGCGGCGATACCGATGACCAGACGGGCAATGTCATCTTCTTCTTCGCCGAAGCGTACACCTTGCGGATACTGGCAGAACACCACGCCGGTTTTGAGTACGCGGTCTTTGGCTTCCACCGTACCGTGCGGAACGGCGATCGACTCACCCAGATAAGTAGGGGTTAGTTTTTCACGATCCAGCATCGCTTGCACATACTCCGGCTCAACATAGCCGCCTTTCACCAGTTGCTCACCGGCAAAACGAATCGCTTCTTCTTTGGTGTTCGCGCTGCGACCAAGGAAGATGTTCTCTGCGCCCAGTTTGAACAGATTGCTGTTGGCATCATCAAAGCTGTCTTTCAGGCTGGTCGTCACCTTTACTTCGTTGTCCGTGTGGCGCTGTGCCGCAACCAGACGTTCAGTCAGGCTGGTGTACAGGCCGCTGTCCAGGAAGTTAGTCAGCGAAATGTGCTGTGCCTGCGGTACCTGACGCATTGCACGTTCGGTCAGATCGCGGTGCGTGATCACCAGGTCGACATCCGGCGGCAGACTGTTAATTGCGCTGTTGGTCACCGAGATGTTGGTCAGGCCCGCATCCTGCACTTTCTTACGCAGTACGCCTGCCCCCATGGCGCTGGAACCCATACCGGCATCACAGGCCACGATGATTTTACGAACATGGCTCAGGTCGTTGGTTACATCGCCAGCCGACAGCGGAGTTGCGCCTTTGGACTCGGCTTTCATGTCCTGTACGCGACGGGTAGCGGCTTCGATATCTTCATCTTCTTCTTTCACTTTGCTGGTTTTCAGCAGGATAGAAGAGATAACGAAGGAGACGACTAGTGCAGCCAGAATCGCCGTGATGTTAGCGAAGTAAGAGCCTTTCGGCGTCATCGCCAGCACCGCGAGGATGGAACCCGGAGAAGCCGGAGAAACCAGACCGCCGTTCAGCACGCTCAGGGTGAACACGCCAGTCATACCGCCGAGGATCACTGCCAGCAGCAGACGCGGGTTCATCAGCACATACGGGAAGTAAATCTCGTGGATACCACCCAGGAAGTGGATAATTGCCGCGCCACCCGCAGACTGTTTCGCGCTGCCGCGACCGAAGAACATATACGCCATCAGCACGCCCATACCCGGACCCGGGTTTGCTTCGATCAGGAAGAAGATGGACTTGCCAAGTTCATGAGACTGCTGAATACCCAACGGCGAGAAGATACCGTGGTTGATAGCGTTGTTGAGGAACAGGATTTTCGCCGGTTCAACAAAGATGGACGCCAGCGGCAGCATGTCATGAACAACCATGAAGTTAACGCCCGCAGCCAACGCTTTGGACAGCACTTCAACGGCCGGGCCGATGCCAAGGAACGCCAGAATGGCGAGGATCATACCGATGATGCCAGCGGAGAAGTTATTCACCAGCATTTCAAAACCGGATTTGATCTTGCCATCTACAGCGGCGTCAAATTTCTTGATGCAGTAGCCGCCAAGCGGGCCAACAATCATCGCACCGAGGAACATCGGCATATCCGCACCGACGATAACCCCCATTGTGGTGATAGCACCCACCACGCCGCCGCGATCGCCGCCAACCAGACGACCACCGGTGAAACCGATGAGCAGCGGCAGCAAATACGTAATCATGGGGCCGACGAGTTTAGCCAGCGTCTCGTTTGGTAACCACCCTGTAGGAATAAACAATGCGGTAATGATACCCCACGCGATAAACGCGCCGATGTTGGGCATCACCATATTGCTGAGAAAACGACCAAAGCTTTGCACCTTGATCTTGATATCGGATGACATAAAACACCCCTTCTTATGTTTACTATCACACAGGCCGGAAGCCCGAGGTTTGTTGTTAACGTGGCGGCAGAGGTAGCCGGACCTGGGTTATCTGTGAGGCGAAATCTCGCACCGAATTGCGTAACTGTCCAGATGATGACTTTTAACGTGATCTTCATCACACTAATGTGGGGGATACCCCGTTAATTAGCGTGATACTCATCACAAAAAACCAGTGTAAAAAAAGAACAAAGAATAAAAACTGAACGCTTACGGGTGTTAAATGTGATCATGTTCACAATTAGTTGAGGCGACTTTGTTATTTATTTGTGATCTAAATCACAAGATATTTGTGCCAGGCGTTTTCCGGGTGTGATCGCCAGCAAACTCTATTTTTTACAATCAGGACAACCTGTAACTTCCTTTCAGGCAGTATGGCGAAGCTTAATTTAGTATCGGAAGTTTTCACGTTGATGAAACAATTTACGACGACTAGTTCATAATTAACTTTTTGTTGGCAAAAAAGGACCCAAAAATGAAACTTATCGGCAGCTACACCAGCCCTTTTGTCCGCAAAATCTCCGTGATGCTGCTGGAAAAGGGGATCACCTTTGAATTTATCAACGAGCAGCCCTACAACGCGATCAACGGTGTGACGCACTATAACCCGCTCGGTAAGGTTCCCGCGCTGATTACAGATGAGGGTGAAGTCTGGTTCGACTCGCCGATCATCGCGCAGTACATTGAGTTACTGGCTATCGCACCGGCGTTATTGCCGAAGGAGCCTGTGGCTGCGCTGAAAATCCGCCAACTGGAAGCACTGGCTGATGGCATTATGGATGCTGCGCTGGTCTCGGTACGTGAACTAGCGCGCCCGGTTGAACAGCAATCGGAAAGCGAGCTGCTGCGCCAGCGGGAGAAAGTTTCGCGGGGCCTGGATACGCTGGAACGCTACCTGCAAGAGGGAACGCTCAACGTGGATACTCTGAACCTGGCGACCATTGCGATTGCCTGCGCTATTGGTTATCTCAACTTCCGCCACGTCTCGCCGGGCTGGTGCGTGAATCGCCCGTTACTGGTGAAACTGGTTGAGAACCTCTTCCAGCGTGAAAGTTTCGCCCGTACGGAGCCGCCAAAGGCCTGATAAGCATGGTGTCGGCCTGTGCAAAGTCGCTGTACAATCTCCTCACGTCAATCCCCCTGACGGGAGGGGGCAACTCATAGCCAGGCCTTTTCATGACAACTCTTTACAGCCAGATCCCATCGACCGATCGCCTGTTACGTGACGAGGCGTTCGCCACTTTATTAGCGCTGTTCGGCCACAGCCGCGTCACGCAGATGCTGCATCAGCTACAGGACGAAGCGCGTGAGCGAATCCGTCAGCAGCAGACACTACCAGACTGGTGCGATGACTGGGCCCGCGAGACGCAAACGCGTCTGGAACAGAGCAGCGCCAGCGCGCTGCGTCCGGTGTTTAACCTGAGCGGCACCGTACTGCATACCAATTTAGGCCGCGCGGTGCAGCCGCAGGCAGCAGTCGATGCCGTTGCGGCGGTGATGGGTTCTGCGGTGACGCTGGAATACGATCTCGACGGTGCTGGACGTGGTCACCGCGATCGCGCGCTGGCGGATTTACTCTGCCAGCTAACCGGCGCGGAAGACGCCTGTATCGTCAATAACAACGCTGCAGCCGTGTTGTTGATGCTGGCAGCCACGGCGGCGGGGCGCGAAGTAGTGGTGTCGCGCGGCGAACTGGTGGAGATTGGCGGCGCGTTCCGCATTCCGGACGTGATGCGCCAGGCGGGTTGCGAGCTACATGAAGTGGGAACCACTAACCGCACGCATGTTAAAGATTACCGCCAGGCGATCAACGACAACACGGCGCTGCTGATGAAGGTGCATACCAGCAATTATCATATTGACGGTTTTACTGCCGCGGTGGATGAAGCAGAGCTGGTGACGCTTGCCGAAGCGGCCGGTCTGCCGGTGATTGTTGATTTGGGTAGTGGTTCGCTGGTGGATTTAAGCCGCTACGGCCTGCCAAAAGAGCCGATGCCGCAGACGCTTATCGCCGCAGGCGTCAGCCTGGTGAGCTTCTCCGGCGATAAGCTGCTCGGCGGCCCGCAGGCGGGCATTATCGTCGGTAAAAAAGCGCTAATTGCGCAGTTGCAGCAGCACCCGCTGAAACGGGCGCTGCGGGCGGACAAAATGACGCTGGCGGCGCTGGAAGCTACGCTGCGTCTCTATCTGCACCCGGAAACGCTACCACAGCGCCTGCCAACGCTGCGTTATCTGACGCGCCCGGAGCCAGAGATCCGCGAGCAGGCACGGCGGCTGTGTGCGGCGCTAAATGCACGATATAGCGAGTTCGACCTGCGTGTCGAAGCCTGTCTGTCACAGATTGGCAGCGGCTCTTTGCCAGTTGATCGCCTGCCTGGCGCGGCCGTGACCTTTACGCCGCGCGACAGCCGCGGGCGTCGGCTGGAAGCGCTGGCGGCGCAGTGGCGGGCGTTGCCGCAGCCAGTGATTGGCCGCATTTACGATGGTCGCCTGTGGCTGGACTGCCGCTGTCTTGATGATGAATCCCGCTTGCTGGAGATGTTGCTGAAATGATTATTGCCACTGCCGGGCATGTTGACCACGGTAAAACGACCCTGATTGAGGCGCTGACCGGCGTGAATGCCGATCGGTTGCCGGAAGAGAAAAAACGCGGCATGACTATCGATCTGGGCTACGCCTACTGGCCGCAGCCGGACGGGCGCGTACCGGGGTTTATTGATGTGCCAGGGCACGAAAAATTCCTCTCGAATATGCTGGCGGGCGTCGGCGGCATCGATCATGCGCTGCTGGTCGTCGCCTGCGACGATGGCGTGATGGCGCAGACCCGCGAGCATCTGGCCATTTTGCAGCTTACCGGTAACCCGGCGCTGACCGTGGCGCTAACGAAGGCCGATCGCGTGGATGACGCGCGAGTTGAACAAGTGAGCACAGAAGTACAAGAAACGCTGAAAACCTTTGGTTATCCGCAGGCGACAATGTTTGTCACTGCCGCAACAGAGATGCGTGGCATCGCTGAATTACGTGCTCATTTGTTGCAGTTGCCGGAGCGCGCGCACCCGGAAAACCAACGTTTTCGCCTGGCGCTGGATCGCGCGTTTACCGTCAAAGGCGCCGGGCTGGTGGTGACCGGTACGGCGCTCTCTGGCGATGTGCGCGTGGGCGATACGTTGTGGCTGACCGGGGTGAATAAACCGATGCGTGTGCGCGGTCTGCATGCGCAGAACCAGCCGGTCGATCATGCTCACGCCGGGCAGCGCATTGCACTCAATATTGCCGGTGATGCGGAAAAAGAGGCGCTCAGCCGCGGTGACTGGTTGCTGTCACAGCAACCGCCGGAGCCAACGGAGCGGTTGATTGTCGCGCTGCAAACGCACACGCCACTGACCCAGTGGCAGCCGGTGCATATCCACCATGCCGCCAGCCATGTTACCGGCCGCGTTTCGCTGCTGGAAAATGGTCTCGCTGAACTGGTGCTGGATACGCCGCTGTGGCTGGCCGATAACGATCGGCTGGTGCTACGCGATATCTCTGCGCGCAGTACGCTGGCCGGAGCGCGCGTGGTGACGCTCAACTCACCGCGCCGTGGCAAACGTAAAACCGAATATCTGCAATGGATTGCGCAGCTGGCGCAGGCGGGCGATGATGCGCAGGCGCTGCTGGCGCATTTATCGCGCGGCGCTGTCGATCTGACGGCGTTTGGCTGGGCGCGGCAGCTCAGCGCGCGTGGGCTGGAAGCGTTGCTGGATAACCCCGGTTTTATTCGTGCCGGCGATAATCTTTTGAATGCGCCGGTAGCGGCACGCTGGCAGCGTAAGCTGCTGGAGACGCTGGCAATCTACCATGAGCAGCACCGAGAAGAGCCAGGACCTGGGCGCGAGCGCCTGCGACGCATGGCGTTGCCGATGGAAGATGAAGCGCTGGTGCTCACGCTTATCGAACGGATGCGCGAGGCAGGTGACATTCACAGCCATCATGGCTGGCTACATCTGCCGGATCACAAAACCGGCTTCAGCGATGAACAGGCGCATCTTTGGCAAAAGGTGGCACCGCTGTTTGGTGACGAACCGTGGTGGGTGCGTGATCTGGCGTGCGAAACAGCAAGCGACGAACAGACGATGCGCGGCGTGCTGCGGCAGGCCGCTCAGCAGGGGCTCATTACGGCGATCGTGAAAGATCGTTATTACCGTAACGATCGGATCGTCACCTTCGCCAGTATGATCCGCGATCTGGATCAGGCGCGTGGTTCCACCAGCGCCGCCGATTTCCGCGATACGCTGAACGTGGGACGCAAACTGGCGATTCAGATCCTGGAATATTTTGACCGCATTGGTTTTACCCGTCGACGCGGCAATGATCATATCCTGCGCGACAAAGCCCTTTTCCTGAAGGAGTAAGCCCCAGGCAGAGCGCCAGAAATGTTCATGCAAATGACAAATCTAGTGTCTTTCCCCTCTGCGATCAAAGCGCGGCAGCGACGCTTTCGGCACTCTTGGCTTTTTTAACGTCTGCTGGAGTGGAGAATGAACTGTTTTATTATCGCCGATTCGGCAAAATGCATTGGCTGTCGCACTTGCGAAGTGGCCTGCGCGGTGTCGCATCAGGATGATCAGGACTGCTCAACCCTCTCGGCTTCAACCTTTTCTGCCCGCATTCGGGTGGTGAAAACCGGTACATTTTCCACGGCAGTGACCTGTCATCACTGCGAAGATGCGCCCTGCGCGAATGTCTGCCCGGTTGGCGCGATTCGTCGCGCCGACGGCGCGGTATTGGTGGAACAATCCCGCTGCATCGGCTGTAAAAGCTGCATGATCGCCTGCCCGTTTGGCGCGATGCAGGTGACGCGGGTTGACGCGCGGGCACAGGCGCTGAAGTGCGATCTGTGCCAGCACCGCGAAACCGGACCCGCCTGCGTGGAAGCTTGCCCGACCAGCGCCCTCAGTTGTGTGAACCCGTCGCAACTGCGCGAGCATCGTCTGCGAAGCCAGCTAGAGTAAGCCGTTAACGTTCCACGTCAGCGTCAGGCTGTGGCGTCAGTTGCGCATATGGCTGTTTTAAACGCTTTTCAGGCCTCGTTTTCTTGCCAGGCTTTTTCAACCTCTTCGGCGAGAATTTTCACCCCGGCTTCGATAAGCGCTGGTTTTGGCACATAGTTCATGCGCATGCACTGATGCGTGTGCGGCCAGGGTTTATCCAGTCCCGGGAAGAAGTAATCGCCCGGCACCATCAGCACGCCACGTTTTTTCAGGCGCTGATAAAGTAATTCGGTGCTGATGGGCAGATCCTTGAACCACAGCCAGAGGAAAATCGCCCCCTCTGGTTTATGGATCAGGCAGCGTTCCTCCGGCAGATAACGGCGCAGAACGGCGATGGTTTCCTGAACCCGCTGGTAATAAAACGGTTTGATCACATCTTTGGAGAGGCGCAGCAGGTCTTTGCGTTTAATCATCTCGCACATCATTGCCGGGCCGATACCGCCTGGCGCAAGGCTGATAATGCCGTTCATATTGCGAATGGCGGAGATGATTTTATCGTTGGCGATGATAATACCGCAGCGACTGCCCGGCAGACCCAGCTTCGAAAGGCTCATGCACAGGATGATATTCGGGTTCCACAGCGGACGCGCTTCGCTAAAGATGATGCCCGGGAAAGGCACGCCGTAAGCGTTATCGATCACCAGCGGAATGTTGTGCTGATTTGCCAGCACATCGAGTTTCATTAACTCTTCATCGGTGATCACGTTACCGGTAGGGTTGGTGGGCCGCGAGACGCAAATCATCCCGGTCTCTTCGCCAATATGCAGATGTTCGAAATCGACATGGTATTTAAACTGGCCATCAGGCAGCAGTTCAATATTGGGCCGCGCCGAGACAAATAAGTCCTCTTCCAGCCCGGAATCCGCGTAGCCGATGTACTCGGGCGCCAGTGGAAATAATACTTTTCTGGTAGTTCCATCGGCACGGCGGCCTGCAAAGAGATTGAACAAGTAGAAAAACGCGCTCTGACTGCCATTTGTCAGTGCAATATTCTGCGGTTTAATATCCCAACCTAACTCTTCGCGCAGCATCCCAGCTAGTGCTGTAAGCAGCTCGGTTTTACCTTGCGGACCGTCATAATTGCACAGCGCATCAGTCGCTTTGCCGTTTTCTACCATCCCGGCAAGCAGGTTATGGAAGTAATCGGTCATGGCCGGGATTTGTGCCGGGTTACCGCCGCCGAGCATGATAGCGCCGGGGGTGCGTAAACCGTCGTTGAGATCCTCCATCAGGCGTGTAATGCCTGCATGGCGGGTAAATTTGTCGCCGAAAAGTGAAAATGTCATCGCTACTGCTCTGTCAGGCTACTGTTCAAAGTGGCTAACCATAACGCTCCGCAGAGCAGTGTGCAAATTGCCGCACTGTGACGATTTTAAATTTTCATACTAATTCTATCTTTATTTGTGGCATAACATGCTGACATTTGCCTTATGACTCAGTGTGGGGGCGCGCCTGCCCAGACAACCATTACTTTGTCTTCTCCTTGCTCGCGAACGAACCCATATCCTTGCGGCAATGTCAGCGTGGTTTGTTTTCCCGCGCCCAGTGCCGGATGGCGCGCGCGGAACTGGCCCAGCGTTTGCCAGTGGCGCAGGCTTTGCGCCGCTTTGCCGTCAAAATCCTGCCAGTTCATGTCCGAACGCGTGCCTTGCAGCGGATCGGATCCCGTGGGGCCAAACGGACGTGCGGATTCATCGCCATAGAAGATTTGCACCGCGCCTGGCGCAAGCAATAACAGCTCTGCCGATTGTTGTCCGCCTTCGCGGAACAGGCGGGTATCGTGCGAGGAGAGATAACTGAGGGCGTTAAAGCTTTGCAGCTTGTCCGCCATTTGCTGCCAGACAGTATCCATATTTGCCAGGCACGACACGGCGCTGGCGGCCTGCTCCTGATAATCAAAATTGATCATCGCGTCGAAACCGTGGTCGTAGTAAGCGCTGCGCATGATGCCGTGGCCCCAGGATTCACCGGTCATCCAGAATGGCGCATCATCGATTTTCTTCTGCGGGTTGGCTTTTTTCCACTCAGCCAGTGCCTCTGTCGCCTGGGTTTTGAGCTGCTGCCAGGCTGCCAGCTCAACGTGTTTGGCGGTATCAACGCGAAAACCGTCGATACCATAATCGCGCACCCACTGACTGAGCCAGTGAGTCAGATAATCTCGCGGCGTGTAACCGGCTATTTCCCGCGCGTTGGTGTCCGGTTTATGTTGGTAGAAGACGGGCAAGCCGGATGGCGTGGTCGACTCTGTTTTCAGATCCGGCAAGAACGCCAGCGACATGGTCTGATCGTCAAAACCAGGGTTGTCATAATCACCGATATCGGTGCGGATCCAGTTTTTGCCCCACCAGTTTTGCCACGCTGTTTTATCGCTGAAGTTGATGTAATCATTGAAACTGTGCCACGTCTGGCCAGCGGCGGGCTTCCAGTCTGTCCAGTGCTCGCCGAGGATTTTGCTCCGTTCATCCTCTTTCAGATAAAGCGCGCCAAACTGATATGTCTGCATATCTGCAAGTGTGGCGTAGCCGGTGTGGTTCATCACCACGTCAAACAACACGCGGATGCCGCGTCGGTGCGCTTCATCGACCAGCGTGCGTAAATCCTCTTCGCGGCCTATATTGGCATCCAGCCGCGTCCAGTCTTGCGTGTAGTAACCGTGGTAGGCGTAATGGGGAAAATCACCTTTCGTGCCGCCGCCTACCCAGCCATGGATCTGCTCCAGCGGCGAGCTTATCCATAACGCATTCACGCCCAGTTGCTGCAAATAATTGAGTTTACTGGTCAGCCCTTGAAGATCGCCGCCGTGGAAGGTACCGATCTCCTGCATGCCATCTTTGTGTCGCCCGTAGCTGTTGTCGTTTGATGGGGCGCCATTCACATAACGGTCGGTTAAAACAAAATAGACGGTGGCGTTATGCCACTGGAAGGGCGCCGGGCCATTGGTTTCGGCGTTTTCTAACAGCAGCAGCCCGTCGCTCTTTGCCGCAGGCTGAAGGGTGATTTTGCCGTTGCGGACAGTGGCGGTTTGCTGGCTGTAGAAATCGCGCACCTGGCTGCCTTCCGGGAACGTGGCACCGACGTCTATCGTCAGCGGTTTATCGCTGCGCACCGGGCACTGGCGCGCCATGTTTGCACGGGCGTCGGTGTTCTCGCTTTTCACGCTCAGTAACAGAGTGGGCGTGCCGGAACGGGTATCGAGCTGCAACTGGTAATTGCCGTCGCGGAAAATGCGCCACTGCGGCGCGCTGCCTGCGCAAGGAACCAGGGACAGCATCTGGTTGAGCTTCACCTCTTCAGCAGGTTGCCAGCATTGCTGGTCCTCCTGCAATGTGAGCGGATAAGCTCCTTTTTTCAGCGTCGCCTGGCTACGCCACAGACCAGTGCCATCGTTGGTTAAGGCGGGGAAACGGCTGGCGGACCAGTCGGCGAAGGTGAAGCAGGGTATAAAAAGCAGTGAAAGCGCGGCGTGTTTCATCTGATGTCCCGTTAACGGCGGTTTCTTTCAGTTTGCCATGCTGAAAACAGAGGCGACTCATCCTGTGCGCGTTATCGCCAGGGAGGAGAACAACGGGTGAGTGATAAGCCACACAGAACGTCACAGATTTGCGATAACCACCACATTTATTACTCTCTGTCCATTTTCTACACAATTTCCTGGTGACATGGTTTCGGAATTGGACTATTTCTGTACGTGCTCTTGTAAGCTATTTTTGGTATGATTCGAGGTTCAGCCCTCAAATTTATGCAAAAAGAAGGTGTTGGAATGTTCATATCCGACCAGGAGACCTAATGATATCGATACCCATGCGACGACCTGGGGCGACGATACTCATGTTTTTCACCCTTATATTTTCGGGTGGGGTGCTGGCAAAGACGCACACAGAAACAGCGAGTCACAAAGCCCATGTCACTAAGGCAAACCTAAAGAAGCAGGCAAGCAGTAAACAAGAGTATTCTCGCAATAGTGTAAATAGCAGTTCACTTCCTGATTTGCGAAAATACCCTTCCGGAACCCCAAGGAAAAAAGCGTTTCTCCGGACAGTAATGCCTTACATCACCAGTAAAAACTCAGCGATTACCGCCGAGCGTAACTGGCTGCAAAAGAAACAGTACGAAAGCCAATGGTCGCCTGCCGAACGCACGCGCCTGAAGGATATTGCCAACCGCTACAAAGTGAGCTGGTCCGGGAATACGCGCCGTATCCCCTGGAATACGCTACTGGAACGCGTGGACATTATTCCTGACAGCATGGTCGCTACCATGGCGGCGGCGGAAAGCGGCTGGGGTACCTCCAAACTGGCGCGTACCAACAACAATCTGTTTGGTATGAAGTGTGTCAAAGGTGCCTGTAAAAATGGCCCGGGCAAGGTGAAAGGCTATTCCCACTTTGAATCCCTGCAGGAGTCGGTGGAGGCCTACGTCACTAATCTGAACACGCACGCGGCTTATGCGTCGTTCCGTAAATCCCGCGCACAGTTACGTAAGGCCGATCAGGAAGTGACGGCTTCAAACATGATTCATAAGCTGAAGGGTTACTCGACCCGCGGTGCGAGTTACAACAACTACTTGTTTGCCATGTATCAGGACAATCAGCAGTTAATCGCCGCTCACATGTGACTGTTTTCATTGATAAAACGCCTTCCATGTGGAAGGCGTTTTTCTTTGCGTTATATCAGCACTTCGCTGTAGCGGTCACGGTAGTCTTTTGGTGTGCTGTCGTACTCTTTGCGGAAGACGGAATAAAAATATTGCAGCGATGGATAGCCGCACATCTGTGAAATCTCGTTGATCGAGAGCGACGTTGAAATCAGCAGACTACGCGCTTTTTCCAGTTTCTCCGCGTGGATCATCGCATGAATGGTTTCCCCGACTTCCTCTTTAAAGCGCTTCTCCAGATTGGAACGCGAAATACCGACAGCATCCAGTACCTGATCGACCTTGATCCCCTTGCAGGCATGATTACGGATGTAGTGCATCGCCTGGATGACCGCCGGATCGTTCAGCGACCGGTAATCAGTCGAACGTCGTTCCACCACCCGCACCGGCGGCACCAGCAGCCGCTGAAGCGGTAGGGTTTCGCTATCCAGCAGACGATGCAGCAATTTCGCCGCCTGATAGCCCATCTGCCGCGTGCCCTGCGCTACGGAAGAGAGAGCGACGCGGGAGAGATAGCGGGTCAGCTCTTCATTATCGATGCCAATCACGCACAGCTTTTCCGGCACCGGAATATGCAGATGGTCGCACACTTGCAGAACGTGGCGGGCGCGGGCGTCGGTAACGGCAATGATGCCGGTTTGCGGCGGTAGCGTTTGTAGCCAGTCGGCGAGCCGGTTCTGCGCGTGCTGCCAGTTTTCCGGCGCGGTGGTCAGCCCCTGATAGACCACACCACGGTATTTCTCCTGCGCGACAAGCTGGCAAAAAGCATATTCACGCTCTGCAGCCCAGCGCTTACTGCTGGAAGCGGGCAGGCCGTAAAAGGCAAAACGGTGTACGCCTTTCTCTTTCAAATGCAGGAACGCGCTCTCAACCAGCGCGTGATTGTCGGTGGCGATGTAATGGACCGCAGGGTAGCTTTCCGGTGTGTGATAGGAACCGCCAACGCCGACGATCGGGACGTCAACATCGGTCAGTACCTGTTCTATTTCCGGGTCGTCGTAATCGGCAATAACACCATCGCCGACCCACTCTTTAATATTTTCAATGCGCGCACGGAAATCTTCCTCGATAAAGATATCCCACTCGGATTGCGACGCCTGCAAATACTCGCCTACGCCCTCGACAACCTGGCGGTCATAGGCTTTATTGGCATTAAATAACAGCGTGATGCGATGGCGTTTTTCAAACATGTCTCTGGGATTCCTGGCTTTCCACCTATTCTGATTATCATATCCAGCACACTGCCGGATAAAAAAGATCCGGCAGTGTGATCGCGCCTGTATTCATCACTCTTTTCAGGCCCGGCGTTTGGTCGCGGAATCCATCCACACCGCCAGCAGTAAAATCGCGCCTTTGACGATGTATTGCCAGAAGGTGGGCACATCCATCATGCTCATGCCGTTATCCAGCGAGGCCATAATAAATGCCCCCATTACGGCACCCGCAACGCTACCAATCCCGCCTGCGAGGCTGGTGCCGCCAATTACACAGGCGGCAATGGCGTCCAACTCGGCGATATTCCCTGCCGAAGGCGAACCCGCGCCGAGGCGTGAACTGAGGATTAACCCGGCGATTGCTACCATCAAACCGTTGATGGCAAATACCGCCAGCTTGGTACGTTCAACGTTGATACCGGAAAGCCGGGCGGCTTCCAGGTTGCCACCGATGGCGTAAATCCGGCGGCCAAACGCGGTTCGCGTGGCCATAAACATCCCGGCCAGCAGAAGAAATGCCAGCAGCAGCACCGGCGTGGGAACGCCGCGATAATCATTGAGCAGCCAGATAGCACCCAGCACAATCACTGCGATAAGCACCTGACGGCTAATCGCGCTGGTGGAGGCTGGTATTGTGAGGCCGAGCGACTGGCGGCGCAATCGTCCGCGCCATTGCCAGAGCACAAACACCACCATGCCCAGAACGCCGACGCCGAAACCAACACTGTCTGGCAGGTAGCTTTGGCCGATTTGCGACATCGCCGCACTGGTGGGAGAAACCGTGGTGCCGTTGGTGATGCCGATTAACACGCCGCGAAACGCCAGCATACCGGCGAGGGTGACGATGAATGACGGCACTTTGCGGTAGGCCACCCACCAGCCATTCCATGCGCCCAGCAGCAGGCCGAGTACCAGCGTTACCGCCACGGTAAGTGGCAGCGGCCAACCGAGCCAGACATCAAAAATCGCCGCTGCGCCGCCGAGCAGGCCCATCATTGAGCCAACGGAGAGGTCAATTTCTGCGGAAATAATGACGAACACCATACCGACCGCCAGAATACCGGTGATAGCGGTCTGGCGTAGCAAGTTAGAGATATTGCGCGCGCTCAGGTAAGCGCCATCGGTCATACCGGTGAAAAACAGCATGATCACCACGATGGCAGCAATCATGACAAAGACCTGTAAGTTGAGGGATTTCAGACCGGAAAATATGCCCGGTGAGACCGTGGATAGCTTCATTTCAGACGGGTTGCTTTTCGACATGATGTTCGCTCCTCAGTGCCGCTTCCATGACCTGCTCCTGGGTCAGATTACGATTGATAAGATCGGCTTTCAGCTTGCCCTCATGCATCACCAGCACCCTGTCGCTTAAGCCCAGCACTTCGGGCAGCTCGGATGAGATAACGATGACGGCAATCCCTTGCTGCACCAGTTGGTTAATGAGTTTGTAGATTTCATACTTCGCGCCGATATCAATACCGCGCGTCGGTTCGTCGAGGATTAAAATGCGTGGGTTGAGCAGCAGGCAGCGGGCCAATATCGCCTTTTGCTGATTGCCGCCGCTGAGGCGACCAATGGCAAGCGCTGGCGATGAGGTTTTAACTTTCAACCGTTGTAGAGACTGCAAAATGCAGGCCTGTTCTGCCGCATCGTCCAGGCTGCTGAGCGCGCCGGTAAACTGATCCAGCGCCGCAAGGGTAATATTTTTTCCCACCGCCATAACTGGCACGATGCCATCTTTTTTGCGATCTTCCGGCACCATCGCAATGCCGTGCGCAATGGCCCGCTGGCAGTTGTGGATCTCCACCTGCTTGCCATCAAGGTAAATCGCGCCCTCCCAGCGGCCGGGCCACACGCCGAACAGGCACTGCACGGCTTCGGTTCTGCCTGCGCCGACTAACCCGGCGATACCGAGTATTTCACCGCGTTTCAGGCTGAAGGATACGTCGTTGACGCGTTTAATATGGCGATTAACCGGGTGCCAGGCGGTCAGGTGTTCAACGCGCAGGATCTCCGTGCCGGTAGTATGTGGCTCGTTGGGATAAAGCGCTGTGAGCTCGCGACCAACCATCATGGTGATGATGTCATCTTCGCTCATGCCCGTTGCATCGCGGGTACCGATATGTTTGCCATCGCGAATGACGCAAATCACGTCAGATATCGCTTTGACTTCATTGAGTTTATGAGAAATGTAGATACAGGCGATATCATGGTTACGCAGGTCGCGGATGATATCCAGCAGCACCGCGGTTTCCTGTTCGGTAAGCGAGGCCGTCGGCTCATCCAGAATAAGCAGCCGCACCTGCTTATTCAGCGCTTTGGCAATCTCCACCAGTTGCTGCTGCCCCAGTCCTAAATCGCCTACCCGGGTGTCCGGTGAAATGGCCAGCTTCACCTGGTTAAGGAGTTTTTCGCAACGCAGCGTCATCAGGTCGTAATCCATCACGCCATTACGGGTGATTTCCGCGCCGAGGAAGATATTTTCCAGCACCGTCAGGTGCTTCACCAACGCCAGTTCCTGGTGAATAATGGCGATACCTTTACGTTCGGTGTCGCGGATATGGCTGGCCTGCAAGGTTTCGCCGGCAAACACGATCTCCCCGTCGTAGCTGCCCGCCGGGTAGATCCCGCACAGGACTTTCATCAGTGTTGATTTACCGGAACCATTCTCGCCGCACAGTGATAACACTTCGCCAGCATTCAATCGCAGGCTGACATTATCAATGGCTTTCACAGCACCAAAGGCTTTGGTGATGTTTTTCATTTCGAGTAAATAAGGCATAGCTGCTCCACGTCATTTGCTGGTCTGACAACGCCTGGAAGAGGAGGCGGAGGGCGCGCCCCGCAATGGAGAGGCGCGCCAAACGTGCTAGAGCTGGTTTTTTTGATGGAAACCATCTTTGATGACGGTGGCGTCGATATTGTCTTTCGTCACCTCGATAGGCGTCAGCAAGCGGGACGGGACATCCTTCAGACCGTTGTTGAGCGTGGTATCTGCTTTCGGCTGCTGGCCGTTGCCCAGTTCAACGGCAATTTCCGCCGCCGTGTTGGCAAGTTGCGTAATCGGCTTGTAGACGGTCATTGTCTGGCTGCCGTTCATCAGCCGTTTTACCCCGGCGAGATCCGCATCCTGGCCGGAGATGGCGACTTTCCCTGCCAGACCCTGCGCGCTAAGCGCCTGGATTGCGCCGCCAGCGGTGGCATCATTTGAGGCGACTACAGCATCGATTTTGTTGTTGTTAGCGGTGAGCGCGTTTTCCATTATTTTCAGCGCATTTTCCGGCAGCCAGCCATCGACCCACTGATCGCCAACAATTTTTATTTTTCCGCTATCGATATACGGTTTTAAAACTTTCATCTGCCCGGCACGGAACAGTTTAGCGTTATTATCCACCGGTGAGCCGCCCATTAAAAAGTAATTCCCTTGCGGCACTTTTTTGACCAAGCTTTGCGCCTGTAATTCCCCGACTTTTTCATTGTCGAAGGAAATGTAGAAGTCGATGTCTGCATTATTAATCATGCGATCGTAGGCCAGAACTTTAATACCTTCTTGTTTGGCTTCTTTTATTACGTTACTTAATACCTGACCGTTGTAGGGAATAATAACCAGGACATCAACGCCACGGTTTATCATATTCTCAATTTGCGACATTTGTGTTTCTTCATTGCCGTTGGCGGATTGAACAAACACATTAGCGCCGAGTGATTCGGCTTTTTTAACAAAAATATCGCGATCTTTTTGCCAACGTTCAAGGCGCAGATCGTCAATCGCCATGCCAATCTTCACTTCTTTGGCGTGGCCAACGGCGCTGGCAAGGAGCAGGGTGGCGCAGAATGTAAGGCAAAGGTTCTTTATCTTCATAATAGTAATACCTTTCGTAGGGTGATGAGCGAGATAAAAGAAACATGCACTGCTTTGGACGAGCAAATTCTTAACACGGAACGTTAAGTTGGCAATTACTGATTTTTATCCTCGCATTACGTTTTTTGGTTTATTTGCTGATTTATGACCGCGATCTTATTTTAAAAAAAGAAAAGTCGATTTTGCATAAAAAAAAGGAAGGCGACACGCAACAATAGTCGGCGTTATTTTGCGAGCCAGCGCACGTTTGTGTATTCTCTTAATAGCGGTGTGAAATAACGTAATTGAGCAAGCCAGAGAGAAAATCCAGTATTACTTCAGAATTGTTCACTCGCCAATGGAGCTCATTATGCAAGCTTATTTCGATCAGCTGGATCGGGTTCGTTATGAAGGCCCAAAAACCACGAATCCTTTAGCGTTTCGTCATTACAATCCGGATGAGCTAGTGCTCGGTAAGCGCATGGAGGATCACCTGCGTTTTGCCGCCTGCTACTGGCACACTTTCTGCTGGAATGGCGCGGATATGTTCGGTGTGGGCTCTTTCGATCGCCCATGGCAGCACCCTGGCGAGGCCATGGAGCAGGCGAAACGCAAAGCTGATGTCGCCTTTGAGTTTTTCCATAAGCTGAACGTCCCCTTTTACTGCTTCCATGACGTCGATGTCTCTCCGGAAGGCGCATCGCTGAAAGAGTACCTCAACAACTTTGCGCAGATGGTGGATGTGCTGGCTGAAAAACAGCAACAGAGCGGCGTGAAGCTGCTGTGGGGCACTGCAAACTGCTTTACCAACCCGCGCTATGGTGCCGGCGCGGCGACCAATCCCGATCCGGAAGTCTTCAGTTGGGCCGCCACGCAGGTGGTGACGGCGATGAACGCCACCCATAAGCTCGGCGGCGAAAACTATGTGCTGTGGGGCGGGCGTGAAGGGTATGAAACCCTGCTGAATACCGATTTGCGCCAGGAGCGTGAACAAATCGGCCGCTTTATGCATATGGTGGTTGAGCACAAACACAAAATTGGTTTTCACGGCACACTGCTTATCGAACCGAAACCACAGGAGCCGACCAAGCATCAATACGATTATGACGCAGCCACTGTGTATGGCTTCCTGAAGCAGTTTGGTCTGGAGAAAGAGATCAAACTCAATATCGAAGCCAACCACGCCACGCTGGCCGGCCACTCTTTCCATCATGAAATCGCCACGGCCATCGCGCTGGGGCTGTTCGGGTCGGTGGATGCGAACCGCGGCGACGCGCAGCTCGGCTGGGATACCGATCAGTTCCCGAACAGTGTGGAAGAGAATGCGTTGGTGATGTATGAAATTCTCAAGGCAGGCGGTTTCACCACCGGTGGGCTGAACTTTGACGCCAAAGTACGTCGCCAGAGTACCGATAAATATGACCTCTTCTACGGGCATATCGGCGCAATGGATACCATGGCGCTGGCGCTGAAAGTGGCCGCTCGGATGGTAGAAGATGGCGAGCTGGATAAACGCGTTGCGAAGCGCTACGCCGGCTGGAATGGTGAGCTGGGCCAGCAAATTTTGCAGGGGCAGCTTAGCCTGCCGGAGCTGGCGAAGTACGCTGAACAACAGAACCTGGCGCCACGCCATCAGAGCGGTCATCAGGAACAACTGGAAAATCTGGTCAACCATTACCTCTTCGACAAGTAACCGGTGCTGCGCCGCGGGTAACGCGGCGCATATCAACAGGAGTGGTCACTATGTATATCGGGATCGATCTCGGCACCTCAGGCGTGAAGGCTATTCTGCTCAGTGAGCAGGGGGATGTGCTGGCCTCTCATACGGAAAAACTCAGCGTATCGCGCCCGCAGCCATTATGGTCCGAGCAGGATCCTGAACAGTGGTGGCTGGCGACGGATCGTGCAATTCAGGCGCTGGCCGCCACGCATTCGTTACAGCAAGTGAAGGCTATCGGACTTGCCGGACAGATGCACGGTGCCACGCTGCTGGATAATGAAAACCGCGTGCTACGTCCGGCCATTTTGTGGAATGACGGTCGCTGTGGCGAAGAGTGCAAACTGCTGGAAGCGCAGGTGAAAAATTCCCGCGCTATCACCGGCAATCTGATGATGCCGGGTTTTACCGCGCCGAAGCTGCTGTGGGTTCAGCGCCACGAGCCGGACATCTTCGCCAGAGTCGCGAAGGTATTGCTACCCAAAGATTATCTGCGTCTGAAAATGTCCGGCGTTTTTGCCAGTGATATGTCGGATGCTGCGGGCACTATGTGGCTGGATGTTGCGAAGCGCGACTGGAGCGATGAGATGCTGGCGGCCTGCTCGCTCACCCGCGCACATATGCCTGCCCTGTTTGAAGGCAGCGAAATAACCGGCGAACTGCTGCCGGAGGTTGCCCGCCGCTGGTCAATGCCCGTTGTTCCCGTGGTGGCGGGCGGCGGTGATAATGCGGCGGGTGCCGTGGGTGTGGGCATGGCCGATGCCGGTCAGGCGATGCTCTCGCTGGGGACGTCCGGCGTTTATTTCGCGGTCAGCGAAGGGTTTCTGAGCAAGCCCGAGAGCGCAGTACACAGCTTTTGCCACGCGCTGCCGGGGCGCTGGCATCTGATGTCGGTGATGCTTAGCGCCGCCTCTTGCCTGGACTGGGCAGCCCGGCTGACGGGGCTGGAATCGGTACCCGCTCTGATCCACGCAGCGGAGCAGGCGGACGACAAGGCGGGCGATCTCTGGTTTCTGCCCTATCTTTCCGGTGAACGCACGCCGCACAATAACCCGCAGGCGAAGGGGGTATTCTTTGGCCTGACGCATCAACACGGGCAGGGTGAACTGGCGCGTGCGGTACTGGAAGGCGTGGGTTATGCGCTGGCGGATGGCATGGATGTGGTGCATGCCTGTGGCGTGACGCCGAAGAGTATTACGCTTATCGGCGGTGGTGCGCGTAGCGCCTGGTGGCGGCAAATGCTGGCGGATATCAGCGGCCTGCAACTCGATTACCGTACCGGAGGCGATGTTGGCCCAGCGCTGGGCGCGGCGCGGCTGGCGCAGGTCGCAATGAACCCGGATGTCCTGCTGGCAACGCTGTTACCGCAGCTTCCCATTGAACAACAACACCTGCCGAACGCCGAACGTCATGAGGTGTACGCTTCGCGTCGCGAGACGTTCCGGCTCATCTATCAGCAGCTGTTACCGCTGATGTCCTGACCGTTCCGGCTCACTTTCTTCAGTGGGCCGGAATCACCATGAGGTTGTCCTTTTTTGGTATTAGCAGGCATAACACTCCTTGCCAGAATAGCGTTATCCCCACTGAGCAAGGAGTCCTGAAATGTCACGTACCGCCCTTATCAATATCGACACACAACAATCTTTCTTTCATCGTGAATACTGGCAGGAGAATGATTCTCCTGACTTTCAGCAGTCCATTTCTGCTCTGATTTCTGGCTGTGAAGCGCGCGGTGTTCCGGTTGTCGATATCTTTCACGTTGCCGACAGCGGCCCCTTCTCGCTGGAAAGTGGTTTTGTCTCGCCGATGCCTTTTCTGACGCATCAACCGGCCGTTACCTTCTACAAGCATGTACACAATGCTTTTACTGATACTGGTCTTGATCGCTGGCTGCGCGTGCGTGATATCAACCATTTGATTATCTGCGGTATCCGCACTGAACAGTGCTGCGAAACCACAGCGCGCGTGGCGGCGGATTTGGGTTATTGTGTGACGTTTGCCAGCGAAGCGACGCTGACCTTCCCGATGACGCATAAAGGGATTACGCTGGATTGCGATGCGTTGCGCCATCGCACTGAAACGGTGCTGGAAGGCCGCTTCGCCACAATTAAAACCGTCCACGAAATTCTGGAACGCGAATGACGACAGATGTTTGGTTTGTGATGTTGCCGGGAATACTGGCGCTGGATATGACCGGCCCGGCGGAAACATTCGTGCTGGCGCAGGATGCTTTTCGCCTGCATTACATCGGGCCGGACGCCGAAGTACCCACGTCGATTGGCCTGAATATGGGCAACATCTCGCCGCTGCCGGAAACACTGCCGGCAGGGAGTTTGCTGGTGTTGCCCGGCGTCAGCGATTCGGCGAATTTTTTCAACACGCCACAGGCCAGTCTCGTACTGCACTGGCTGATGCGCCTGCAACCGCAGATCCACAATCAGAGCATTACCCTGATGTGCGTCTGCTCGGGCGCGGTGCTGGCGGCGAAAGCCGGATTGTTGAGCGGCGTGCAGTGCACCACGCATCATGACGTAATTGCGCGTTTAAAAGCGGCAGCGCCGACGGCGCAGGTGAAAGAGAACCGTATCTTTATTGAAGATCGCGGCATCTGGACCAGTGCGGGCATCACTTCCGGCATCGATCTGGCCTTACATCTGATCAACCGCTTGCGGGGCCCGGAAACGGCGCTGGCGGTGGCGCGTGAAATGGTGGTCTGGTTCCGCCGTTCCGGCGACGACCCGCAGATTTCGCCGTGGCTGCGTTACCGCAATCATCTTCACCCGGCAGTGCATCGGGCGCAGGATGCGCTCACCGCCGAGCCGCAAAAAGCGTGGCAACTGGCGGATATCGCTGAATGCGCGCACGTCAGCCCGCGCCATTTGACGCGTCTGTTCCAGCAACATCTGGGCATCAGTGTGCGCGACTACCTTGAACAGTTACGCCTGGTGGTTGCTGAGCAGAGCTTGTTGCAGGGGCACGGCGCGGAGCAGGCGGCGCTGGCCGCCGGATTCTCTTCGCCGCGTCAGTTGCATCGGGCGCGGGCGCGAATGGCTAGCTAACGAAACGCCGTCGGTCGAGGCGCTGAACCAGCATTGACAGCGCCAGGCTTGCCAGCAGCGTGGCGACAAAAATCCACACGATATCGAGTAGCGGCCAGTTGCGCAGTTCCACGTCGCGAGTGCGCAGTGCATGGATGATTAGCGCGTGGAAACCGTAAATCCCCAGCGAGTGGCGCGAAATCAGCGCCAGGCCCGGCAGCGTGCGATCGTTCAGTGTATTTTTAACCAGCGTGAACAGCGCGATGGCACAGAGGAACACCAGCGGACCGCAGTAGAGATACCAGGTGTCGGCAAAGTTGCCGCGCCACCTCAGTTCGTGCAGTGTACCGCGCGAAATTCCCCAGACCGCCAGCAAAAAGATCGCCATGCTGAAAAGCGTCAACTGCCGTTTTTGCGTCTCCATCATGCCGATCGCCCGTCCCAGCATGCCGTAAAGGACATAGTAAAACGTGTCGCCACTGATGTAGAGATTGATGGGCAACCATTCAAAATGGCCGATCTTTTGCGACACCGTATTCGGGTTGGCCACAATGCCTGTGACCACGACCAGCGCCAGCAGCATTTTGCCGCTGAGCGCTTTCACCTGAATCAACGGCGAAACCAGGTAGATAACGATAATCGCGAAGAAAAACCACAGATGGTAGAACACCGGTTTTTGCAGCAGGTTACGCAGAGATAACCCGCTGTTAATTGAGGTAAACAGCGTGATATAGAGCAGGGCGATAACGCTGTAAAACACCAGACACAGTGCGATGCGCAGGAAATGCCGCGGCTGCGCGCTGCGTTCGCCAAAAAAGAGATAACCCGAAATCATAAAAAACAGCGGCACGCTAACGCGGGAGGCGGAATTCAGCAGATTCGCGATATTCCAGTCGAAAGTGGTAATGCTGGCCGGGTTGGTGATGTACCAGGTGGTGGTATGAATCATCACCACCATCAAGCAGGCTATCCCTCGCAGATTATCTATCCAGGAAATTTTCGACTGCATCAGTTCCTCTGTTTTAATGTTAAATATCCTCTGACCTGCCATTTATCCACCTGACGCTCTGGATAATTCTGAGTTTTCCCGCATCCGCTTGTGCAGTTTTCCACAGTTTTGCGAAACTATTGTTGTTACCCTTTAAAAATAACAGCCAGCGAACAGGGCAGTGATAAAAAATGATGAAATCTCTTGTACCGATGTTGCTGCTGTTAGTGGCAGGATGCAGCGCCGCTCCGGGCACGTCCGTGCAGCGCGCGCAAAACGCCAGACCCGGCCCCGTTCGCTCCCTGGATATGGAGCAGTTATGTCGGCAAAACGCTGCGCATCGCTACAATACCGTAGCGCAAAAAATTTCCGTTACCGGTTTTGAACAATTTCGCGGCAGCTACGAAATGCGTGGTATGACACCCCGTAGCGAGGCGTTTGTCTGCGCTTTTGATGCAGAAGGGCAGTTTCTACATCTTTCGATGCGCTAAGCGTCCAGAACACGGCCAGCGGCCGTATGATTTTCCCAATTTTCCTTAAACACCTCCGTTTCATACTGTATATCTTGCAGTCAGCGGGTATACTGGTCGCTTCCTTTAAATCCACACGTATCCAGCACGAAAGAATATGCAAAAGTTTGATACCAGGACCTTTCAGGGTCTGATCCTGACCTTACAGGATTATTGGGCCCGTCAGGGCTGCACCATCGTTCAACCTCTGGACATGGAAGTTGGCGCCGGCACCTCCCACCCGATGACCAGTCTGCGCGCGCTGGGGCCAGAACCGATGGCAACTGCCTATGTCCAGCCATCTCGTCGCCCGACCGATGGCCGTTATGGCGAAAACCCGAACCGCTTACAGCACTATTACCAGTTCCAGGTGGTGATTAAACCTTCCCCGGATAACATTCAGGAGCTGTACCTCGGGTCACTGAAAGAGTTGGGTATGGATCCGACGATTCACGATATTCGTTTCGTGGAAGATAACTGGGAAAACCCGACGCTGGGCGCCTGGGGACTCGGCTGGGAAGTGTGGCTGAACGGCATGGAAGTGACGCAGTTCACTTACTTCCAGCAGGTGGGCGGTCTGGAGTGCAAACCGGTGACCGGTGAGATCACTTATGGTCTGGAACGTCTGGCCATGTACATTCAGGGCGTAGACAGCGTTTACGACCTGGTCTGGAGCGACGGCCCGCTGGGTAAAACCACTTACGGCGACGTTTTCCATCAGAACGAAGTGGAGCAATCCACTTACAACTTTGAATACGCAGATGTCGACTTCCTGTTCAGCTGCTTCGAACAGTATGAAAAAGAAGCGCAGAAGCTGCTGGCGCTGGAAAACCCGCTGCCGCTACCTGCGTACGAACGCATTCTGAAAGCCGCCCATAGCTTCAACCTGCTGGATGCGCGTAAAGCCATCTCCGTAACGGAACGTCAGCGCTATATCCTGCGTATCCGCACGCTGACTAAAGCAGTCGCTGAAGCGTATTACGCTTCCCGTGAAGCCCTTGGCTTCCCGATGTGCAACAGAAATAAATAAGAGGCGGCCATGTCTGAGAAAACCTTCCTGGTGGAAATTGGCACTGAAGAGCTGCCACCAAAAGCACTGCGCAGCCTGGCCGAGTCCTTCGCTGCCAACTTTACCGCTGAACTGGATGCCGCGGGTCTGGCTCATGGCGACGTACAGTGGTTTGCCGCGCCGCGCCGCCTGGCGCTGAAAGTGGCAAAACTTGCCGCATCGCAAGCGGATCGCGAAGTTGAAAAACGCGGCCCGGCAATTGCGCAGGCGTTTGATGCCGAAGGCAAACCAAGCAAAGCCGCTGAAGGCTGGGCGCGTGGTTGCGGTATTACCGTCGATCAGGCCGAGCGTCTGACTACCGACAAAGGCGAGTGGCTGCTCTATCGCGCCCATGTAAAAGGCGAAAGCGTCGAAACGCTGCTGCCGAATATGGTTGCCACTTCGCTTGCTAAGCTGCCGATCCCGAAACTGATGCGCTGGGGCGCATCGGAAGTGACGTTTGTGCGTCCGGTGCACACCGTTACGCTGCTGCTGGGCGACACCGTTGTTCCGGCGACGATTCTGGGCATTCATTCCGATCGCGTGATCCGCGGCCATCGCTTTATGGGCGAGCCGGAATTCACCATCGATAATGCCGATCAGTATCCGCAAATTCTGCTCGAGCGCGGCAAAGTGATCGCTGATTACGATGTGCGTAAAGCCAAAATCAAAGCGGATGCCGAAGAAGCGGCGCGCAAAATCGGCGGTAATGCCGATCTGAGCGACAGCCTGCTGGAAGAGGTCACTTCGCTGGTGGAATGGCCGGTGGTGCTGACGGCGAAATTCGAAGAGAAATTCCTCGCCGTCCCGGCGGAAGCGCTGGTCTACACCATGAAAGGCGACCAGAAGTACTTCCCGGTTTACGGTAACGACGGCAAACTGCTGCCGAACTTTATCTTCGTTGCCAACATCGAATCGAAAGATCCGCAGCAGATTATCTCCGGTAACGAGAAAGTGGTGCGCCCGCGTCTGGCGGATGCCGAGTTCTTCTTCAATACCGACCGCAAAAAACGCCTTGAGGATCATCTGCCGCGTCTGCAAACCGTGCTGTTCCAGCAGCAACTGGGTACGCTGCGCGACAAGACCGACCGCATTCAGGCGCTGGCGGGCTGGATCGCCGGTCAGATTGGCGCTGACGTTAATCATGCTACCCGCGCTGGTTTGCTCTCCAAGTGTGACCTGATGACCAACATGGTGTTTGAATTTACCGACACCCAGGGCGTGATGGGTATGCACTATGCGCGTCACGACGGCGAAGCGGAAGATGTTGCCGTTGCGCTGAATGAGCAGTATCAACCGCGTTTCGCCGGTGATGAACTGCCGTCGAACCCGATTGCCTGCGCGCTGGCGATTGCTGACAAGATGGACACGCTGGCGGGTATCTTTGGTATCGGCCAGCATCCAAAAGGCGATAAAGACCCGTTCGCGTTGCGCCGCGCCGCGCTGGGCGTGTTGCGTATTATCGTTGAGAAGAACCTGGCGCTGGATCTGCAAACGCTGACCGAAGAAGCGGTGTGTCTGTACGGCGACAAGCTGACCAACACTAACGTGGTGGATGATGTAATCGACTTTATGCTGGGGCGTTTCCGCGCCTGGTATCAGGACGAAGGTTTCAGCGTTGACACTATTCAGGCCGTACTGGCGCGCCGCCCGACCAAACCGGCGGACTTCGATGCGCGTATGAAGGCGGTTTCGCACTTCCGTACGCTGGATGAAGCAGCCGCGCTGGCGGCTGCCAACAAGCGTGTCTCCAATATTCTGGCGAAGTCTGATGAAACGCTGAACGATACCGTTCATGCTTCGGTACTGAAAGAGGCGGCTGAAATCAAGCTGGCCGGTAATCTGGTGGTGCTGCGCGATAAGCTGGAGCCGTTCTTTGCAGAAGGTCGCTATCAGGAAGCGCTAATTGAACTGGCGCAACTGCGTGAGCCGGTCGATGAGTTTTTCGAGACGGTAATGGTCAACGCCGACGACAAAAATGTGCGTATCAACCGACTGACACTGCTGGCGAAACTGCGTGAATTGTTCCTGCAGGTGGCGGATATCTCCCTGCTGCAATAAGTCAGCCGCAACGAAAAAAACCGCTCTGGCGCTGGGGGATTCCCAGCAATGGGCGGGTAAAAAAAGACAGGCATAGAGTTTTGTGATCTACTGATTTGTGCAACCAATTCAATAAGATCACTTCTATGCCTGCTCAATAAGTATGTCAGAATTTTTCCGCAATGCGCTAGCACCGTTTCACAAATACCGACAAAATGCTTTATGCCACCATTGCACTTATCGATGGCGCATCATTGACATTGACCAGCATCGGGCGTTACCTGCCCGGCACGGCTCAGATCAAAAAAATCAAACGTGATGATCGTCTACCCGTCTCAGGAGCATCATGTACTTCGCGACAGCCTGATTTGCGGCCCTTGTTAAGCTGGATAGTTCCTTCGGAAAACAGCAAAATGCAAAGATACAGCAAGCCTTTTCTAATATTCTTGTCGACGCGGTAAACCTGGGCCAGAGTGATTATCGTCACGGATGCGGGGTTCCAGAATGCGTGGAGTAAACCGGAATATTCGCGTTGTGACATAACCAGGCCAATAGTACGCCTACGGCGTGAGCGGCACAGCTTTGCTGCTTTGGGAAAATAGCAGCAAATGCATCTTCTGGATAAGTACGCCTGATAAACGAATTTCAAATTGTAGATTAGTCATATCAGGCAGTTACACATAAACACATGCAGATCTCCGCTATCTGCGGACGGTGTCTGATACTGTTAATAATCAGATTATTCCAAAAGAAGCGATTAAATATCCTGGCCATGTATTAATTGCAATTAAATATCATGGATAATACATCAGAGATATCATTACCACGATTATATTCACTCCATAAATGTGGACTTGTGACCCAAGGTGGAAGTACAGGTATTCCTTTATGCCAAAATTGTATTTTGTTTATTACGTTTGGGTTATGCTTATTTCTGTAGATCCATCTTAATTCTGATCCTGTAACTGACCTTCCTGTTATATCGCACTCATGATTTTTATTAACGACACATTTCATATTTATATTATCAAGTATAAAATGAATGTGCCTGTCAGTATTTTTTTCTGTAATCCAAAAAATACCCGCCTTACATTTCCTGCTCATGGCTTTTGGCGGATGCTTTCCCCATCCATTTTCCACACGACCGCCAGCATTAAGAATGTTCGCGTATCTGGGATGGGTTTTAATAGCTTTACGAAAAAGGTCCTGATCCCGTGGTACAGGTTTATATCTCTCAATGTCAGGATGTTTCTGAATAAGATCTTCAAATTTCGTTACAGCATAGTTGTCTATTGTGACAGGTAGATTAAATTGACTGAATTTATTACGTTGACTAAACTGATTAGTTTGATCGAATTGATTAAATATCTTATTTGCAAAAACCTGGCGTGCAGACGTTAATCCGTAAATCAAGTCCCCATTGCTAAATTTGGTTTTAAATGGTTGAAAAAAAGGCATAAGCACTCCTTGCAGTAAATAACTAATTCATCTCAACATCAATGTATAAATCACCTATATTTAAGCACTATAGTATCCTCACAGAGAATATAGCACACCATCGGTGTGAGTGGACAACTTTATTGCTTTGAGGATATTCAATACTCTGCATCATGTATACTCGTCATACTTCAAGTTGCATGTGCGTTGGCTTTTTTATTCGGCTCATCCCTGAGCCTTACCCTTCGGGGCCGCTGCTTACAGCGTTCAAATCTGCTCCCGGCAGATTTGTCGCTCACCCCAGTCACTTACTTGAGTAAGCTACTGGGGATTACTGAGAGACATCCTGTCTCTCACCGGAGGCCAACCTTCGGTTGGGCAAATTCGTTCCCGACGAATTTGTCACTGCGTCGCCGCCTTCCATCTCGAAAAACATGGCAGCAGCGTCAGCCAGTGGAATAGTACATGGCTATCATGCTGAAAGCGAAGGATTACATCTTATGTATAAGGCCAACAGTATTAAATCACGGCGGATTATCTCATACTGACATTAGCAGAGAATATCTTATGACACTCCCCGCTAATTTTAAAACGAACAGTGCTAAGCACCATTCTTAACCACCCCGCCAAATAGTCTACCAGAATATGGTGCTGGTTTATTAGCGCTGGTTTATAGGGGATCCCTCAGCGCTCCGGCGGTTTTTTTTATGGCCCTACACCATCAGCTTTTAACCGGTTGCGGCTGTCTGGTGGCAACCGTATTGCGGCCAGCGCGTTTGGCTACATACAGCAGGTCATCAGCGCTCTGAATAAGCTGGCCGTATTCTGTGTGCTGTTGCTGGTTATGGCTGGCAACACCAATGCTTACGCTGATGATGTGGTCGGGTGAGTTGGCATGGGGTAACTCCAGCCGTTGAACACTGATGCGCAACCGTTCGGCGATTTCCGCCGCCTCGGCAGAGCGCGTTTCTGGCAGCAGGGCGCAGAACTCTTCGCCGCCATAGCGAAACAGCATGTCGGTTGGGCGATCCAGTGCATTACGCATAGCAGTTGCTATCTGTTGTAGGCATTCATCTCCGCGCTGGTGGCCGTAGCAATCGTTATAGCGTTTGAAGTGATCGACATCGATAAGCAGCAGCGACAGCGATTTGTTGTTGCGCTTGCTGGCGCGCCATTCGCGATCAATGCAGAGATCGAAGTAACGCCGGTTGCCTACGCCGGTAAGACCATCCGACAGCGATTGTGATAATAGTTCATGCGCCTGGTCGCGCAGCAAGGATTCGCGGCGGACTGCGGGCGTAACGTCCACAATCTGGATCAGGCAAAACCGTTCAGCATCACCTAGCGGAACAATAGTCACGGCCTGGCTCAGCCGGGCTGCAGGCCGTGCCGGTTCGGCATAAAGCGGAAATGGAGAACGATGCAGCGACTGCGACAGCAGGGCAGATAAATTGTGGACAATCGCCTGACGGATAGCATCGCCCACGCGGTGACACTGCAAGTCAGGAAAGACAGTAAAAAAATCCTCCCCCAGCGTTTCGCAGGCGGCAAGACCGGTATGGGCTTCCAGCCAGGCGTTCCACAACGTAATGCGGTATTGCGCATCAACGATGATCACGCCGAGGCTGAGCGCAGAGAATGCATCCAGTAACAACTTATCTTTCATGATTACATTCCGTCGGGAACACAACCGGACTCAAGGCGGCTGATATAGAGCAGGATTTGCTCACGTAAGTCTTGCAGCGAGGACATATCAAGGATAAACGCGAGATACCCCTGAATTTGCTGGCGCTCCAGCGCAAAATCGATGCGCAACATCATCACCATCGGATCGTTTTCATCTTTGTCCGGATTGAGGATCTGATTGCTGGTGCCGACGCGAACCTCGGGCAGCGAGCCCTGTAGCTCTTTCTGGAACATATTCGCTAGCGTACCGACACAGGCATTGAGCACGATATTACCGATTTCGCTCATCGCTTCGCGTTCCATCTCTCCCAGTTCATGGGCAGGGATCAGATCGCCAACCATCATGCGTACAATTTCAAAACTGGCAGCTTCCGGAAACATCAGAATCGCTTCTGTGGCATACGCGCCCTTATAATGCTGGCTGATACCAAACAGTGAGGTGTCTGCGCCCAGCTCTTCGGCGGCTTCCGAGCGGGTGGTAAAGCGAATGGTCGGTACCGACATGTGTACTTCTTCATTGACGATATTACTCATCGCTGCGGCCGCATGCCCGACGCCAATGTTGAAGATCTCCACCAGGCTGTCGGCTTCGATATCGCTGATATCTGGCAGCGCGTTCATGGATTTGTCTCCAGACTATTCAGCAATGCATGGAGCTGCGGCTCTTTTAGCGGTTTCGGCAGGAAGCCAAGGCCAAGTTCTTCGGCGGTGATTTGCACGGAATTCTGCACATTGGCAGTGAGCAGAACAATATGGGTTTGCGGGTGGCTTTTACGAATGCGCGAAGCCGTCTCCAGCCCGCCAATGCCCGGCATATTAACGTCCAGCAAGATCAGATACGGTGCCATTGTCGCCGCCAGAACGATCGCCTCTTCGCCCGTGCTGGCCTCGTCAATTTTCCAGTCTTTATGCAGATTTGTGACAAACTGCCGTGAAATCATGCGCGACAGGCGGCTGTCGTCAACAATCAGAATATATCTGGACATCATTCATTCTCTTTTAGTGGTTTGTTGCCATAACACCAGAACAAGGTTTCTCGATGGAACTGCGTTCCTGATTATTGCTTGCACCTGCCGCTTTTAGTTAAGTCATCATATTCATCGGCAATTGTGCGCAAAAAATTAGCGCTGAATAACAGCATCGCGTGAAATTTAATTCTGAAGCGCAGAGAGTAAGGCCTACAGTTGTGGGGGGATTCGGTAGCGGGTACGGATTGTCAGTGAAAGTGAATGAATTTTCGCCATGGCTCCTGCGCGCGGCTAGAGCAGAAATAACAAACCCCCGGCTCAGCAGGGGTCTGGTGGCAAAACGTTCAATCTATAAGCTGTTTGCTGAGCGTCGGGTTGGCATGAATCAGACGCATCAGTTTCATTTCGGTAACGGTGGGGGTTATTCGTTGGGATTCCCACTCATGCACCATTGATACTGAGACTCCCATTACACGAGCGAAGTCATCAATTTTAAGCCCGGTTCCGCGTCGCAATTGTTCAAAGTCACTAAAGGAATTCGGCTTTTTGCTCAGAGTTACCGGCTGCGTTACTTCATTTTTCAAAACAATCTGTTCCAGACTGCTCAGCAGTTCAAACATAGGATCTTTATATTCCATTGAGAACTCCTCGTAAAAATCACACAGCGGGATCGTGATACAGCTTATTAAGAATAGTCGTGAAAATTCCTGGTGCGTGGTTTTGGCTGTAATTAATTGTACGGTAAATGGCTTTTCATGCGCTTCAGATGCATCTTAAGTGAGGTTTCTGCCGCTTAATTCTTTGATTAATATACATCTCCCGGCGTTCAGTATTTTTATGTAAAACCTTTTGTTTAATCTGGATTAAGAATTGTCTGCACACCTTGCGGGAAATTTTCATGCCAGGTCGAATTAATAGCCTTAAGAAGGTAAGGAAAGGGTATCTTGCGAGGCGGACCTGGACTATCCTTGTAATCCGTCAGGCACGCGTGTGCCGGTGTGCGCTTTTATGGGTGAAAGGAGTAAGAAAATGGCGACAGGAAAGTCCTGCTCTCGCTGGTTTGCGCCTCTTGCGGCGTTATTAATGGTAGTTAGCCTGAGTGGGTGTTTCGATAAAGAAGGCGATCAGCGCAAGGCGTTTATCGACTTCCTGCAAAATACGGCGATGCGTAGCAGCGAACGTCTGCCCGCTCTGACGGCAGATCAGAAAAAACAGTTTGGCCCGTTTGTCTCTGATTATGCTGTGATTTATGGCTATTCCCAGCAGGTGAATCAGGCGATGGACTCCGGTCTGCGTCCGGTAGTGGATAGCGTTAACGCCATCCGCGTACCGCAGGACTACATGACCCAGCGTGAACCGCTTCGTCAGGCCAATGGCTCGCTCGGCGTACTCAGCCAGCAGTTGCAGAATGCGAAAATGCAGGCGGATGCTTCTCATGCGGCGTTAAAGCAGGCGGACGATCTCAAGCCGGTGTTTGACCAGGTGTATACCAAAGTGGTCACCAATCCGGCCAACGCGCTGCAACCGCTGATCCCGGCGGCGCAGGTCTTCACTCAGCAATTGGTGCAGGTTGGCGACTTTATTGCCCAGCAGGATACGCAGGTGAGCTTTGTTGCCAACGGCATCCAGTTCCCGACGTCTCAGCAGGCCAGCCAGTATAACGCGCTGATTGCTCCGCTGGCGGCGCAGCATCAGGCGTTCAATCAGGCCTGGACCGCGACCGTTAGCGCCACGCAGCAGTAAGCGAGCGTAGACAAAAAAGAGGCGATTCATCGCCTAATGCCGGTCACTTAAGGAAATGAGGCCCGAGAATTCGGGCTTCTGATGAAGTAAAACAGGGCTGAAACCCTGATTCCTTCGTTTTCTTTCTAAGCATAATTATGAATTTATATTCATTAAAATGCTTAACTGACCGGCATTAGATCCATCGCCTCTTTTTTTATGTTTTTTATGTTAGTAGCAGGGTAAACCGTCAGCCCGCAACCTGCGGATTGACACAGTTTTTCTCCACCTTGCCATTGAGAGCGTCAATCAGGTTATCCACTGCGCAGGCCGCCATGTTGTAGCGTGTCTCGTGCGTGGCGGAGCCGATGTGCGGCAGCGCCACGACATTGGGCAGCGACAGCAGCGACGAATCAACGGGCAGCGGCTCTTTCTCGAAGACGTCCAGCCCGGCCGCATGGATCTCGCCGTTTTGCAGAGCTTCCACCAGTGCATTTTCATCCACCACCGGGCCGCGTCCGGCGTTAATGAAGATCGCCGATTTTTTCATCATTGCAAACTGCGTTTTACCGATCAGATGATGCGTCTCTTCAGTCAGCGGTAGCACCAGACACACAAAGTCGGATTCTTGCAGCAGGGTATTGAGATCGCAATAGCGCGCCTGAAAACGCGCTTCTGCTTCGACGTGATGGCGACGCGCGTTATAGAGAATCGGCATGCCGAAACCGAAGTGCGCGCGTTGCGCCAGCGCCAGCCCGATACGGCCCATCCCGATGATGCCCATTGTCTTGTGATGCACATCGATGCCGAACCAGTCAGTGCCAATACCTGATGTCCATTCCCCCGCTTTTACCCGCCCGGCGACCTCCACCACGCGGCGGGCGCTGCTCAGCACCAGCGCCATAATGGTATCGGCGACCGTTTCCGTCAGCACGGTCGGGGTATGCATCAATAAAATCTTACGTGCGTTCAGCGCGTCCACATCAAAATTGTCATAGCCTACCGAGACCGTTGACGTCGCGCGCAACTGCGGCATTTTCTCCAGCAGCGCGGCATCGACTTTCTCGCTGGAACCCAGCAGCCCTTGCGCAGTGGCGAAAGCCTCAGCGTGCTGTTGCACCGTTTCCGGTTTCAGGTTGGCAACCTGGGTTACGGTGAAGTGCTCGGCCAGACGTTGTTGCAGATTATCGGGTAAGGCTTTGTACAGGATGATAGACGGCTTCATGCGGTTTTCCCTTGTGCTGGTGCGCCTGCCGGAATGTGCTTATTGTTAGCAGCTTAACAATTAAAGTAAGCCACACAGAGGCAAAAAGCGCTACCCCCATGAAAATGTACGAGGCCGACGGGCTGCCGGTTGCGCCGTTCAGGTAACCCACCATCCACGAGCCGCAGAATGAGCCGAGCGCGCCCATGCTGTTAATCAGCGCGGCGACGTTGCGCGGCAGCATCTCCGGGATGATGGCAAAGAACGGCCCGTCGCTACATTCAGTTCTGCGCCTGCCGCGCGTTTAATAAAGTGTCCGGCATCGGCGAGGTCGCTGGTTTCGGTGGCGACAACATAGCCATCGTTTCGCCATTGCTGCTTCCCTCGCCGTAAATGATTGCCCACACCTTAGAGAGAAATCACGGGTAATCAAGCACTAACACACGCATATCGCCCGGAGTAAGCGCGTAATGACGTTTAATTCTTTGCGATTACACTGCTGCTGTGGATGATAGAGCAAACAGAACATCAGAGCGGCATTGTGCCGCCATCACCTGCAAGCTATTCAGGAGCGCGCTTTGGCAAACCCTGCTATCAAAACAGTTCTTACGGCGGCCCACTGGGGGCCGATGCTGGTCGATACCGACGGTGAAAACGTGCTCGCTTCCCGCGGGGCGTTACCGACTCGCCACCCTAACTCATTGCAAACCGTGGTACAGGAGCAGGTGCACAGCCCGACGCGCGTGCGTTACCCAATGGTGCGCAAAGGCTTTCTCGCGTCGCCGTCAAATCCGCAGGGGGTGCGCGGGCAGGACGAATTTGTGCGCGTGAGTTGGGATGATGCGCTGGCGCTGATCCACGCCCAGCACAAGCGGATTCGCGACAGTTATGGCCCGTCGTCTATTTTTGCCGGCTCCTATGGCTGGCGATCTAACGGCGTGCTGCATAAAGCGGCGACGTTGCTGCAACGCTATATGAGCCTGGCGGGCGGTTACACGGGCCATCTGGGTGACTATTCCACCGGCGCGGCGCAGGCGATTATGCCGCACGTCGTCGGCAGCAACGAGGTCTATCAGCAGCAGACCAGCTGGCCGTTGATTCTGGAGCATAGCGAGGTGGTGGTGCTGTGGAGTGCGAACCCGCTCAACACCCTGAAAATTGCCTGGAATGCGACCGACGAACAGGGCATTCCTTACTTTGATGCGCTGCGTAAAAGCGGCAAACGGGTGATCTGTATCGATCCGATGCGATCGGAGACCGTCGATTTCTTTGGTGACAGCATGGAGTGGATTGCTCCGCATATGGGAACCGACGTCGCCCTGATGCTGGGCATCGCCCATACGCTGGTGGAAAACGGCTGGCAGGATGATGACTTCCTGGCCCGCTGCACAGAAGGTTACTCCACGTTTGCCGCCTACCTGACCGGCAAGCAGGACGGCACGGCGAAAACGGCGGAATGGGCAGCAGCAATTTGCGGCATCAATGCGGCGAAAATCCGCGAACTGGCGCAACTTTTCCATGAAAATACTACTATGCTGATGTCCGGCTGGGGGATGCAGCGCCAGCAGTATGGTGAGCAGAAACACTGGATGTTGGTCACGCTCGCCGCCATGATCGGGCAGATTGGCACGCCCGGCGGTGGTTTTGGTCTCTCTTACCATTTTGCCAACGGCGGTAACCCGACGCGGCGCGCAGCTGTACTGGCGTCGATGCAGGGCACGGTGCAGGACGGCGTTGACGCGGTGGATAAAATCCCGGTCGCCCGCATTGTGGAAGCGCTGGAAAACCCCTGCGCGGCGTATCAGCACAATGGTATGGACAGGCACTTCCCACAGATCCGTTTTGTCTGGTGGGCCGGCGGCGCGAACTTTACCCATCATCAGGATACCAATCGCCTGATCAGCGCCTGGCAGAAGCCGGAGCTGGTAGTAATTTCGGAGTGTTTCTGGACGGCGGCAGCGAAGCATGCGGACATCGTTCTGCCTGCCACCACCTCGTTTGAGCGCAACGATCTGACGATGACCGGCGATTACAGCAATCAGCATCTGGTGCCGATGAAGCGCGTGGTCGCTCCGCAGTATGAAGCACGCGATGACTGGGAGGTGTTTGCCGAGCTGAGCGAGCGCTGGGAAACGGGTGGCCGCGAGCGTTTTACCGAGGGCAAAAGCGAGCTTCAGTGGCTGGAAACTTTTTACAACATTGCCGCTGAACGCGGTGCCAGCCAGCAGGTGATGCTACCGCCGTTTGTCGAATTCTGGGAAGCAAACCAGCTGATTGAGATGCCGGAAAGCGAGCAGAACACCCGTTTTGTGCGCTTTGCCGATTTCCGTCGTGACCCTGCACGCTTTCCGCTGAAAACACCGAGCGGCAAAATCGAAATCTTCTCGGAGCGCATTCGCAGCTTTGGCTACACTGATTGTCCGCCGCATCCGATGTGGCTGGAGCCAGACGAATGGCACGGTAATGCCGAACCGGATCAGTTGCAGGTGCTGTCGGCCCATCCGGCGCATCGCCTGCACAGCCAGCTTAACTTTACCCGTTTACGTGAACAGTATGCCGTCGCAGGCCACGAACCCATTACCCTGCATCCCGCTGATGCGCAGGCGCGCGGAATTGTCGCGGGCGATGTCGTGCGTGTCTGGAATGCGCGCGGGCAGGTTCTGGCAGGGGCGGTAGTGACCGAGGGTATCAAGCCTGGCGTGATCTGTATTCACGAAGGCGCCTGGCCGGATCTGGAGCCTGCGGCGGGCGGCATCTGTAAAAACGGCGCTGTGAATGTGCTGACTAAAGATCTGCCCAGCTCGCGGCTGGGCAATGGCTGTGCAGGAAACACGGCGCTGGCATGGGTAGAGAAATATACTGGCCCGGCGCTTACGTTGACGGCCTTTGATCCGCCTGCCAGTTCATGATCCACGTCGGGTGGCGGGTCTCTTCCTGCCAGGTGCTCTCTTCAATACGAAAGCCCTGTGCATGGTAGAACTTCACCGCCCGTTCGTTTTTCTGATACACCTCCAGGCTTAGCCAACGAAAGCGTTGTTTGACGTGATTCATCAGCGCTTTGCCAATTCCCTGGCCAATAGCGGCAGGGCGCACAAACAGCGCGCCGATAAATTGTTCATCCATCACGCTGATAAACCCTTCCAGTTCACCATTCGCTTCCCAGACCCAGGTTTTCGCCGACGGGAGATAGGCATTACGCACCAGCGCTTCGCTCTCCTGCCAGTAGCGCGTGTCGATAAACGGATGAGCAAAACAGGTGCTTTCCATCCACAGCGTCAACAGCGGCGATAGATCCCGGCTATGCCACGCGCGGATCATGCATACCTCCTGGGTGGCAAAAGCAGCCGGTAATATGGTCATTGACCAGACCGCAGGCCTGCATAAACGAGTAGCAAATGGTGGTGCCGACGAATTTAAAGCCGCGCTTTTTCAGCGCTTTTGATAAAGCATCTGACGCTGCTGTCGAGGTCGGAATTTCGCCGAGCGTCACCGCCTGGGTGATTTGCGGGGTGTTATCGACAAACCCCCAGACAAATTCTGAAAATGACTCGCCGTTTTGCGCCATTGCCAGGTATGCGCGGGCATTGCCAATAATGGCTTCTATCTTGCCGCGATGGCGAATGATGCCAGCATTTTGCAGCAGAATTTCCACATCTTCTTCGCTCATCGCCGCCACGCGTTCCGGCTCGAATTGATGAAAAGCCGCGCGATAATTTTCCCGTTTTTTCAATACGGTAATCCACGACAATCCGGCTTGTTGCCCTTCCAGGCAGATCATTTCAAACAACTTTTTACCGTCCCTTTGCGCGACGCCCCATTCGGTATCATGGTACGTGAGATACAGGGGATCCTGAGTAACCCAACCACAACGCTGCATATTCTTACTCCATCTATACACGTTATCCTTCAAACTGCCTCTTTGTTGGCTTCGCCTTTGCACCCCAGTCACTTACTTATGTAAGCTCCTGGGGCTGCGCACTCTTGCCGCCTCGACGCAGTGTGAATGATTTTGTGTATATGCTTGATAAAATAAACGTTCGCCTGCCTTGACGCGCACACCAGAAAGACAATATTTAGTAGAGGGCATTAGCCCATAAACAATGATAACGAATACGCCGGATTCGGCTCTTTTCTGGGGTCGCAACTTGATGAAAATAAAAAACAGTGGCCTTTCGTTGGTGCTGCTGCCTGCGTGCCTGCTTTTTGCTCAGCTGGCGGCGGCGTGGCAGCAAGAATATATTTTTATCGACTCGCAAAATACCTCGACCGAACGCTATATCTGGGATAGCGAACGACAACCACGTTATAACGATATTCTGGAAGAGCGTATCCGCTCTGCGCAAAATTCGCCGGGTATCGCGCTGAATTTGCCGGATGACACACCGTTAGATCCGATCACCACCACGAGTATTGGCTGGAATATTCCGCTGGTCAGCAGCGTTACCACCGGCCCGGTTGCGGCCTGGCATTACGATGGCTCGACCACGTCAATGTATAACGAATTTGGCGACAGCGCGACCACCGCACAGTACAGCGATCCCTTGTGGCACGCCAGCATTAGCTCGCTTGGATGGCGCTTAGACAGCCGTTTTGGCGACCTTCGCCCGTGGGCGCAAATCAGCTTCAATCAGCAACTCGGCGATAATGTCTGGAAAAGCCAGTCCGGGATTAATCGCTTAACGGCGGCGAATCAGTACGGTAACTGGATGGATATGACCTTAGGCGCCGATATGCTGTTGAATCCGCGCCTCGCCGCTTATGCGTCGTTATCGCAGTCGGAAAATGAAACTCTGGGGCAACATTATTTATACAGCATGGGCGTTAGCGCACGCTTTTGAAGCACGCTTAAAACAAACCTTTTACACTTAAGAAACAATATCTGGCGCGTTTCTTGTTGATAGTACGTACTAACTTACATTGATTTGTTGATGGCATAAAATTTCACTGTGTCATTCATTCCCGCTTAGATGCATTTCATTCCTCCCCGGCTGCATTTCATGCCTTTTTTCACCCGGCATGAAATGCGCTTCGTTATGGTTGTCGGCAGTGGAACTTCTCTTTTACTTCTGCAGGACAACTGCCATGAAAACTTCAACTGCTAATCGCACACGCTGGCTGACGCTGATCGGTACCATTATTACGCAATTCGCGTTAGGGTCTGTTTATACCTGGAGCCTGTTCAACAGCTCGCTGGCGGAAAAACTGAACGAGCCTGTTAGTCAGGTTGCCTTCTCTTTCGGTTTGCTGAGCCTTGGCCTTGCGCTCTCATCCTCTGTTGCCGGGAAATTGCAGGAACGTTTTGGCGTGAAACGCGTCACCATGGCTTCTGGTATTCTGCTGGGTCTGGGGTTCTTCCTGACCGCGCACTCCAACAACCTGCTGATGCTGTGGATGAGCGCAGGCGTGCTGGTGGGTTTGGCAGATGGCGTGGGTTATCTGTTGACGCTCTCGAACTGCGTGAAATGGTTCCCGGAACGTAAAGGCCTGATTTCTGCCTTCTCTATTGGTTCCTACGGCCTCGGCAGCCTCGGTTTTAAATTTATCGATAGCCAGTTGCTGGCAAATGTCGGCCTGGAAAAAACCTTTGTTATCTGGGGTCTGATTGCGCTGGTGATGATTGTCTTCAGTGCAACCCTGATGACTGATGCACCGCGGCAGAAAGTTGCTACCGTGAATGGCGTTGTTGAAAACGACTTCACCCTGGCGCAGTCCATGCGTAAACCGCAATACTGGATGCTGGCCGTTATGTTCCTCACAGCCTGCATGAGCGGCCTGTATGTGATTGGTGTTGCAAAGGATATCGCCCAGGGCATGGTTCATCTGGACATCGCAACAGCGGCGAATGCGGTTACTATTATCTCCATTGCTAACCTCAGTGGCCGCCTGGTTCTTGGCATCCTGTCTGACAAAATCTCCCGCATCCGTGTGATTACTATCGGTCAGGTGATTTCGCTGGTTGGTATGGTGGCTCTGCTGTTCGCACCGCTGAATGCGGCCACGTTCTTCGCAGCCATTGCCTGTGTTGCCTTTAACTTTGGCGGTACGATCACCGTGTTCCCGTCGCTGGTCAGTGAGTTCTTTGGCCTCAACAACCTGGCGAAAAACTACGGTGTGATTTACCTGGGCTTCGGTATCGGCAGTATCTGTGGTTCGCTGATTGCGTCTGTGTTTGGCGGCTTCTATGTCACCTTCTGCGTTATCTTCGCACTGCTGATTCTTTCGCTAGCGCTCTCCACCACCATTCGTCAGCCGCAGCGTAGCGTGTATAAAGAAGCGCACGCCTGATCTAGCCGACAAACAATATAAAAAGCCGTCGTTTTGACGGCTTTTCTGTCTCTGCAACCAACCTTCTCCAGAGCGTCTATCCTTATTGGTCAGGTTCTTCCCTACTGAAGGAGTCTATAGATGGCTTTAGAAAAAGTGGTTTATCGCGCTAAAGCAAAAGCAACCGGTGGCCGTGATGGCCGAGCCACCTCCTCTGATGGCGTTCTGGATGTAAAACTTGGCGTACCCAAAGAGATGGGCGGCGCTGGCGGTGAAGTAACTAACCCAGAGCAGCTTTTTGCCGCAGGTTATTCAGCCTGTTTCCTTGGAGCGCTGAAACATGTTGCCTCGGTAGAGAAAAAGAAAGTACCGCAGGATGCTTACATTGAAGGGCAAGTTGGCATTGGCCCACTACCGACCGGTTTTGGTATTGAAGCGCAGCTGGATATTCACCTGCCGGGCATGGATCATCAGGAAGCCGAAGCGCTGGTGCAAAAAGCCCATATTGTGTGTCCTTACTCCAACGCAACGCGTGGCAACATTGACGTAAAACTTAACGTGATTACCTCCTGATAGCGCCTTTTAGTGCTAATTTTCTGGTGGCAGCCATATATTTGTAAAATATATGGCTGGTTAAGCTTTCCGCATGACACTTTTTAGCTCCGCTATGGTCTACTTACCACGCTTCAGAAGTTTCCGCTGTTAACTTCCGCTGCCAATTAATAGTCTGCCTGAGCCAGGTTTTTTCCCTTTAGTTGTCGAGTTGCTTGCATGAGTTATATCAAAACAATGACGCAGCAGAAGCTGAGCTTCCTGCTAGCGCTATATATCGGTCTGTTTATGAATAGCGCGGTTTTTTTCCGTCGGTTTGATGGATATGCGCAATCCTTCACTGTGTTGAAAGGTATCTCCGCAGTTGTCGAACTTGTTGGGACGGTACTGGTCACTTTCTTTTTATTACGTCTATTGTCGCTGACGGGACGCCGTATCTGGCGCGTGCTGGCTTCGCTGGTGGTGCTGTGCTCTGCGGCCGCCAGCTATTACATGACGTTTCTCAACGTGGTGATTGGCTATGGCATTATTGCTTCGATAATGACCACAGATATCGATCTCTCCAAAGAAGTGGTGGGCTGGCAGCTTATTGCCTGGATGGCGGCAGTGAGTGCGCTGCCGTTGCTGCTGATTTGGGGTAACCGCTGCCGCTTTACGCTGCTGAACGAGCTGTGTACGCCGGGGGTGCGCATTCGCAGCCTGGGCCTGGTGCTGTTGGCGGGATTACTGGTCTGGGGGCCAATCCGTCTGCTGGACATGCAGCAGGAAAAGTTCGAGCGGACATCAAAGGTTGATATGCCGAGCTACGGCGGGGTAGTGGCGAACTCCTATCTGCCGTCAAACTGGCTCTCTGCGCTGGGGCTGTATGCCTGGGCGCAGGTGGATGAATCCTCCGGCAATAAATCGCTGCTCAACCCGGCGACGAAGTTTACCTATGTTGCGCCAAAAGATATCGATGATACCTGGGTGGTATTCATTATTGGCGAGACCACCCGTTGGGATCATATGGGGTTGCTGGGCTACTCCCGCGATACCACGCCGAAGCTGGCGAAGGAGAAGAACCTCGTGGCGTTTCGCGGTTACTCATGCGACACAGCGACCAAGCTCTCTCTGCGCTGTATGTTTGTCCGTGAAGGCGGCGCAGAAGATAACCCGCAGCGCACACTGAAAGAGCAAAACGTCTTTGCCGTGCTTAAACAACTGGGCTTCGCCAGCGATTTGTACGCCATGCAGAGCGAGATGTGGTTCTACAGCAATACCATGGCCGACAACATCGCTTATCGCGAGCAGATTGGCGCCGAGCCGCGTAACCGTGGCAGAAGCGTGGACGATATGCTGCTTGTCGATGAAATGCAGAATTCGCTGGACAATAAATCCGCAGGTAAGCATTTGATTATTATGCATACCAAAGGCTCACACTTTAACTATACCCAGCGTTATCCACGCAGCTTTGCGCAGTGGACGCCGGAGTGCATCGGCGTCGATAGCAAGTGCAGCAAAGCAGAGATGATCAACTCCTTCGATAACTCCGTCAGCTATGTGGATCACTTTATTGATAGCGTGATTGATAAGATGCGCGACCGGAAAGCGATCATTTTCTATGCCGCTGACCACGGAGAGTCGATCAATGAAAAGGAACATTTGCATGGTACACCGCGCAAAATGGCGCCACCGGAGCAGTTCCGCGTGCCAATGATGGTATGGATGTCCGACAAGTATCTTGAGAACCCACAAAAGGCGCAGATGTTTGCCCAGCTTAAGCAGCAGGCAGCGTTTAAAACGCCGCGTCGTCACGTTGAACTGTATGACACCATTATGGGTTGCCTCGGTTATACCTCGCCAAATGGCGGAATTAACGAGAACAATAACTGGTGCCATTTACCGACTCAGGCTGCGAAGTAAGCGCTCTGCTGGCTTTATCGCCAGTCAGTATGCTTTTTTACATTAGGGGATTGACGGGGTAGCTTCACGGCAGTAAGATGCGCCCCGCATTCGGTGATTGGCGCAGCCTGGTAGCGCACTTCGTTCGGGACGAAGGGGTCGGAGGTTCGAATCCTCTATCACCGACCAAATTCAAAAAAGCCCAACCGCAAGGTTGGGTTTTTTGCTTTCAGTCCTCAAAAAGAGGATGAGAACCTCCGGGGGAAGAGGGGCCCGCAGGGCGAGCCACGCAGTGGCGAATCATCCTCTATCACCGACCAAATTCAAAAAAGCCCAACCGCAAGGTTGGGTTTTTTGCTTTCTGCATCCTGGAAAATAGCCTGATGGCCGCTTCGTCTTACCGGACCGGCGCAATCCCGTAGACCAGATAAGCGCAGCGCCATCCGGCGAAATTATCGAAAATCTCCGTTATCCCCACTTCTCGCTGCCAGTTCACAATTTTGTACGATATTCCATTGTATTTTTTTATATATCTTTGGATCTTTTTTCGCGTTGCTTATGGATAATGACAGCATTTTTCGCTGTGCGCTTTAGCGTTCACGGCATTAATCGCTCAGATAATCATCATTCTGCAAGAAATTTTTCATAATCTGCATTAAAGTTAATCACTGTATTTTTGGTATTAATTAGCGAATTATTCTACAACGGTGGCGGTAGCACAAATTTCCCTGCTGAAAATAGAGGCTTGAAGTTTTTTTAAACTTTGTTTACCGATTCTCACCGTCGTTGTAAATCCCGGTTACCTGTATTGACGTTTTGACATTCTGTTGACAGATTGTAGGGCATGAGGGGCATTTCAAGGAGAATCTGCACTGCAACTCAGTCAACCTTGTGAAAGGAATCCCCATCTCTCATAACGCCCTCGGGCACAACCGACCAGACCGGGTAAAAAACTAATAAAGGTCTGTCGGACATACCCACTGCATGGGTAACAACACATATCACATTGGAGCAGAATCAATGAGTATTTCCTTGAAGAAGTCAGGGATGCTGAAGCTCGGTCTTAGCCTGGTGGCCATGACCGTCGCGGCAAGCGTGCAGGCTAAAACCCTGGTTTATTGTTCTGAAGGCTCGCCTGAAGGCTTTAACCCACAGCTTTTCACCTCTGGTACCACCTATGATGCCAGCTCCGTACCGATTTATAACCGTCTGGTGGAATTTAAAACCGGCACCACGGAAGTGATTCCGGGCCTGGCTGAGAAGTGGGATATCAGCCCCGATGGCAAAACCTACACTTTCCACCTGCGTAAAGGTGTGAAGTGGCAGGACAACAAAGATTTCAAACCGACACGCGATTTCAACGCGGATGACGTGGTGTTCTCCTTCGACCGTCAGAAAAACGATCAGAACCCGTACCATAAAGTTTCTGGCGGCAGCTACGAATACTTCGAAGGCATGGGTCTGCCTGACCTGATTAGCGAAGTGAAGAAAGTCGACGACAATACCGTTCAGTTCGTGCTGACCCGTCCGGAATCACCGTTCCTGGCCGACCTGGCAATGGACTTCGCTTCTATTCTCTCCAAAGAGTACGCGGACAACATGCTGAAAGCCGGTACGCCGGAGAAAGTGGACCTCGACCCGATCGGTACCGGTCCGTTCCAACTGCTGCAATACCAGAAAGATTCCCGCATCCTGTACAAAGCGTTTGACGGTTTCTGGGGCACCAAGCCGAAAATCGATCGTCTGGTTTTCTCCATCACTCCGGATGCTTCCGTACGTTATGCCAAACTGCAGAAAAACGAGTGCCAGGTTATGCCGTACCCGAACCCGGCGGATATCGCTCGTATGAAGCAGGACAAAAACATCACGCTGATGGAGCAGGCTGGCCTGAACGTTGGCTACATGTCCTTCAACACCGAGAAGAAACCGTTTGATGACGTGAGAGTGCGTCAGGCGTTAACCTACGCGGTGAACAAAGAAGCGATCATCAAAGCAGTATACCAGGGCGCTGGCGTGGCGGCGAAAAACCTGATCCCGCCAACCATGTGGGGCTATAACGACGACGTTAAAGACTACACCTACGATCCGGAAAAGGCGAAACAGCTGCTGAAAGAAGCCGGTCAGGATAAAGGCTTCACCGTTGAGCTGTGGGCGATGCCGGTACAGCGTCCGTACAACCCGAACGCTCGCCGTATGGCTGAGATGATTCAGGCTGACTGGGCGAAAGTCGGCGTACAAGCCAAAATCGTGACCTACGAGTGGGGTGAATACCTGAAGCGCGCGAAAGCGGGTGAACACCAGGCGGTCATGATGGGCTGGACCGGCGACAATGGGGATCCGGATAACTTCTTCGCCACCCTGTTCAGTTGCGCAGCGGCGAAAGACGGTTCCAACTATTCTCGCTGGTGCTACAAACCGTTTGAAGATCTGATTCAACCGGCTCGCGCAACCGACGACCACAACAAGCGTGTTGAACTCTACAAACAGGCTCAGGTAGTGATGCATGACCAGGCTCCGGCACTGATCGTCGCCCACTCCACCGTGTATGAGCCGGTGCGTAAAGAAGTTAAAGGCTATGTTGTTGATCCATTAGGCAAACACCACTTCGAAAACGTGTCTGTCGAATAATTAAGTACGATAGCTGCCCTCTCTCCTCTCCGGGAGAGAGGGTAAAGTGTTTTCCCTCTGCGGAGGGAATTCCTGTTTGTGAGCAATACAGACGCGCCGCCGCCAGGTGCTGCGTCACTACTGAGAATCCGGGTTATGTTGCAGTTCATTCTCCGACGTCTGGGGCTGGTTATCCCAACGTTTATCGGTATCACCCTTCTCACCTTTGCCTTTGTCCATATGATCCCCGGCGACCCGGTAATGATCATGGCGGGTGAGCGTGGTATCTCTCCTGAGCGTCACGCTCAATTGCTGGCTGAGCTTGGTCTTGATAAGCCGCTTTGGGAACAATATGTCCACTATGTCTGGGGCGTATTACACGGTGACTTAGGCATCTCTCTGAAGAGCCGAATTCCGGTGTGGGACGAGTTTGTGCCGCGTTTTAAAGCGACGCTGGAACTCGGTATCTGCGCCATGATTTTTGCAGTCGCTGTGGGTATTCCGGTGGGTGTGCTGGCCGCCGTCAAACGTGGCTCTATTTTCGATCATACTGCGGTGAGCCTTGCATTGACCGGCTATTCCATGCCTATCTTCTGGTGGGGCATGATGCTGATTATGCTGGTTTCAGTGCAGCTCAATCTGACGCCGGTTTCCGGGCGCGTCAGCGATATGGTGTTCCTTGACGACAGCAATCCGTTAACCGGATTTATGCTGATAGACACCGCCATCTGGGGCGAGCAGGGTAATTTTATTGATGCCCTTGCGCATATGATCCTGCCAGCCATCGTGCTCGGTACCATTCCGCTGGCGGTGATCGTACGTATGACCCGCTCCTCTATGCTGGAAGTGCTGGGTGAAGATTACATCCGTACCGCGCGCGCAAAAGGGCTGACACGCATGCGCGTGATCATCGTGCATGCGCTGCGCAACGCCATGCTGCCAGTGGTGACGGTTATCGGCTTGCAGGTCGGCACGCTGTTAGCGGGCGCGATCCTGACGGAAACCATCTTCTCCTGGCCGGGTCTGGGTCGTTGGTTGATTGATGCGCTGCAACGCCGTGACTATCCGGTGGTGCAGGGCGGAGTATTGCTGGTCGCGACGATGATTATCCTCGTCAACCTGCTGGTCGACCTGCTCTACGGCGTGGTGAACCCGCGTATTCGGCATAAGAAGTAAGGGGCCATCATGTCACAATTTACTGAAAATAAAGTTATTGCTGCACCGGTGCCGATGACGCCGTTGCAGGAGTTCTGGCACTATTTCAAACGCAACAAAGGTGCGGTTGTTGGCCTGGCCTACGTGTTGATCATGTTGATTATCGCCGTGTTTGCTAACTTTCTTGCGCCACACAACCCGGCCGATCAGTTCCGCGATGCGCTGCTGGCGCCGCCGATTTGGCAGGACGGCGGCACCTGGACGCACATTCTGGGTACCGATGATGTGGGCCGCGACACGCTGTCGCGCCTGATGTTTGGCGCCCGTCTGTCGCTGCTGGTGGGCTGCCTGGTGGTCGTACTGTCGTTAATTGCGGGCATCGTGCTCGGCCTGGTAGCCGGTTACTTTGGCGGCGTTATCGATAACATCATCATGCGTGTCGTCGACATTATGCTGGCGCTGCCGAGCTTGCTATTGGCGCTGGTGCTGGTGGCTATCTTTGGCCCGTCGATCGTCAACGCCTCGCTGGCGCTGACGTTTGTCGCCCTGCCGCACTATGTGCGACTCACGCGAGCTGCCGTGCTGGTGGAGGTGAATCGCGACTACGTGACCGCTTCCCGTGTTGCCGGTGCGGGCGCCATGCGCCAGATGTTTGTCAATATCTTCCCCAACTGCCTCGCGCCGCTGATCGTTCAGGCGTCGCTGGGCTTCTCGAACGCCATTCTCGACATGGCCGCCCTTGGCTTCCTTGGCATGGGTGCGCAGCCGCCAACACCGGAGTGGGGCACTATGCTCTCCGACGTGTTGCAGTTCGCGCAGAGCGCCTGGTGGGTCGTGACCTTCCCGGGCGTCGCGATCTTGCTGACGGTGCTGGCATTTAACCTGATGGGTGACGGCCTGCGTGACGCGCTCGATCCCAAACTGAAGCAGTAAGAGGTTCGAGATGGCGTTATTAAATGTAGATAAATTATCGGTGCACTTCGGCGACGTTGGCTCCGAGTTCCGCGCCGTAGACCGCGTAAGTTACAGCGTGAGCCAGGGCGAAGTGGTTGGTATCGTCGGTGAGTCCGGCTCCGGTAAATCCGTTAGTTCACTGGCGATTATGGGGCTGATTGATTTCCCCGGCCGCGTAATGGCCGAAAACCTGGAGTTCAACGGCCAGGATCTGAAACGCATTTCGGAAAAAGAGCGCCGTAGCCTGGTGGGCTCCGAGGTGGCGATGATTTTCCAGGATCCGATGACCAGCCTGAACCCGTGCTACACGGTCGGTTTCCAGATAATGGAAGCGATTAAGGTGCATCAAGGCGGTAATAAGAAAACCCGTCGTCAGCGTGCGATTGACCTGCTGACGCAGGTCGGTATTCCCGATCCGGACTCGCGTCTGGACGTATATCCGCACCAGCTCTCCGGAGGGATGAGCCAGCGCGTGATGATTGCCATGGCGATTGCCTGCCAGCCAAAACTGCTGATTGCCGATGAACCCACCACCGCGCTGGATGTGACCATCCAGGCGCAGATCATCGAGCTTTTGCTGGAGTTGCAGCAAAAAGAGAATATGGCGCTGATCCTGATCACTCACGATCTGGCGCTGGTGGCGGAAGCGGCACACAAAATCATTGTGATGTACGCCGGCCAGGTGGTGGAAAGCGGCGAAGCGAAAGATATCTTCCGCGCGCCGCGTCATCCTTACACCCAGGCGCTACTGCGCGCTCTGCCGGAGTTTGCGCAGGACAAAGCTCGTCTGGCTTCGCTGCCAGGTGTTGTTCCGGGCAAATATGACCGCCCCAATGGCTGCCTGCTGAATCCGCGCTGCCCGTATGCAACGGATAAATGCCGCGAGCAGGAACCGGCACTGAACACCGTCGATGGTGGCCGTCAGTCCAAATGTCACTACCCACTTGATGACGCCGGGAGGCCAACACTATGAGTACGCACGAGGCCACCCCGCAACAGCCGCTGTTGCAGGCTATCGACCTGAAAAAATACTACCCGGTGAAGAAGGGGATGTTTGCCCCGGAACGCCTGGTGAAAGCGCTGGATGGTGTATCGTTCACCCTGGAGCGCGGTAAAACGCTGGCAGTGGTGGGCGAATCTGGCTGTGGTAAATCCACGCTTGGCCGTCTGCTGACGATGATTGAAACCCCGACCGGCGGCGAGCTGTATTACCAGGGGCAGGATCTGCTGAAACACGATCCCCATGCGCAGAAGCTGCGTCGGCAGAAGATTCAGATCGTCTTCCAGAACCCGTATGGCTCGCTGAACCCGCGTAAAAAAGTGGGGCAGATCCTCGAAGAACCTCTGCTGATTAACACTTCTCTCAGCAAAGAGGCGCGTCGGGAAAAAGCGCTGGCGATGATGGCGAAAGTCGGTCTGAAAACCGAGCATTACGATCGCTATCCGCATATGTTCTCAGGCGGTCAGCGTCAGCGTATTGCTATCGCCCGTGGTCTGATGCTCGATCCGGACGTCGTGATTGCTGACGAACCGGTTTCCGCTCTGGACGTATCCGTGCGCGCGCAGGTACTTAACCTGATGATGGATTTGCAGCAGGACTTGGGGCTTTCTTACGTCTTTATCTCCCACGACCTGTCTGTGGTTGAGCACATTGCCGATGAAGTGATGGTGATGTATCTTGGCCGCTGTGTGGAGAAAGGCACGAAAGACCAGATCTTCTCTAATCCGCGTCACCCATACACTCAGGCGCTGCTCTCTGCAACGCCGCGCCTGAATCCGGATGAGCGTCGCGAGCGCATTAAACTGACCGGCGAGCTGCCAAGCCCGCTGAATCCACCGCCGGGCTGTGCGTTTAACGCTCGCTGCTCCCGTCGTTTCGGCCCCTGCACGCAGTTGCAGCCGCAGCTGAAGGACTACGGTGGTCAACTGGTCGCCTGCTTTGCCGTCGACCAGGATGAGAACGGCGAGAAACAGCACGCGTAATCCACTGTGCCCGGCAGCGTTCAGCTTGCCGGGCCTGTCACTTTACTCTGAACCCGCTCAGTCGATATTTTCCGTTGCTGGCAATCCTGATAAACATTTCGGCTTAATTTTTGACACTTCCAATAAATTTACCTTAAAGAAAACGAACGGGGAGATAATTTCTGCAGGAATAAAGGGTTAGCCGAATAAAACAGTTTTATGACTACCAATAATTATTTCTAAATATTTCTATGGGTAAGAAAAAATCAAATGGGTAATTTCTTTGTCTGGATTATTATTCTTTTAATCAAGCGTAAGTTGATATTAATAAATATAAATTTAGTTTAAGTTGGTTTTTATCTCTATGATATCACTGAGTTTTTGGATGTTAATACTTTAATAGATACCGCGACAAAAAAAGATGGCACATGTATGGGTATTGTTTATATATTTACCGAAAATAAACATCGTGTTAGCAATACTGAAATTTAACACGTAAAAACAGGCCGAAGGCCATCGCCGAAACCTTATCTTGTACCCACGCAACACAGCACAGCCAAAATAAAAAGCCACAACTCGACCAATATCCGGGCGCTGAGATCTTTAGCGGTGGTGGGACAATATTATTTTGTAAATCATGAGATTAACAATGAATCATTATGATGATTTGCAGAGGTTTAAGGATAAAACCCGCAACCAAAAACACAATTTTAAGGATCTCTCCGCGCAAAACCCTGGCAACGACCAGGGAAACTGGACGCTGATCCAGCAGCTCTCTCCGGTAACGGATGAATCGACGCTGAGCATGGGCGGCCATGTTTCTGTTCCCGTCCCGCAATCCGTTGAAGCGGATCTCTTTGCCAGCACAGAGAACCCGTCCGCTGCCGACGTCAACGAGCCTGCGTCAACACCCGCTCCTTCTATTTTTCAAGCGGTTGCCAGCCAGATTGCGACAGTCATCCCTCCCCCGACACCCGAGCCCGCCCCGGTGAGAGCGCTGACTGCCGGAGAGGCAAAATCTGCCGCCGTCAATTACGCACAACTCTTCGCCGCCAAAGCGCCGGAAGCAAATCCAAAAACGGAAAAAAACCAGCCATTACACTCGTTGTTAGAAAGGATCGCGTCATGCCGTTGATTTGTGTTTGTTCGCCGAAGGGCGGTGTCGGAAAAACGACCCTGACGGCAAATCTGGCGTATGCGCTGGCCCGTTCAGGCAGTAAAGTGCTGGCGCTCGATTTTGACGTGCAGAATTCGCTGCGCCTGCATTTCGGCGTACCGCTCACGGACGGGCGTGGCTATGTTACCAAAGCGGCGGAATCGTCGGACTGGAGCCAGTTTGTCCTTACTGCGGGCGGCAATATCTTCGTCCTGCCTTATGGCGACGCCACAGAAGAGCAGCGCCTCACATTTGAAGAGCGGCTGGCGAATGACGAGCATTTTTTAACGCGTGGGCTGAATGCGCTGTTGAACTATCCTGGGCTGATTATCGTCGCGGATTTTCCGCCAGGGCCGTCGGCTGCGTTAAAGGCCATGTCGCGGCTGGCTGACGTGCATCTGGTGACGTTGCTGGCGGATACCGCATCACTCTCCCTGCTGCCGCAAATCGAAAACAACCGCCTGACGGGAGAAGTGCTCAACCGTAAAGCCGGCCATTATTTTGTGGTCAACCAGAGCGACAATCGCCGCCAGATCAGCCGTGATGTCACCACGTTTCTTGAACAGCGCCTGGGCAACCAGCTTCTGGGCGTGCTGCACCGCGATGAAAGTGTTGCCGAAGCGAATGCCTCCCAGCAATCGGTGTTCGATTTTAGCCCGGTTTCCGCAGCCGCTTTCGATATTGAACTCATTGCAAAACGCGTCGCCGGCATCTTAGGCGTCAAAATCGGTGACGGGACGGTTCACAACTCGCCGCGCATGTCTGGTTTCTAACGCTCACGGGCAACCTATGAAAAAGCTTCTTTCTGTTTTGCTGGTGCTGGCAATGGTTCCTGTCGCCCTGCTGGTGGTCATTACGCCGATGGACAGCCAAAAGCAGTATATTTTTGGCCTGATCAGCATCGGCATTTTGTTCCTGCTTGGCTTTTGCAAAAAACGCAGTATTTCAGTGATTATGGTCGTGATGTCGGCGCTGTTGTCGACACGCTATATCTATTTCCGCCTGACGCAAACCCTGCATTTTAACTCTGAGATTGAAACCCTGCTTGGCATGGGGCTGTTCCTGGCTGAAGTCTATGTCTGGGTGATGCTGCTGCTGAGCTACCTGCAAACTATATGGCCGCTGAAGCGTGAACTCGTACAACTGCCGGATGATATGAGCCAGTGGCCGACGGTGGATGTCTACATTCCGACCTACAACGAACCGCTGGATGTGGTGCGTGATACGGTGCTCGCCGCGCAGTGTATTGATTACCCGCGCGATAAGATGAACATCTACCTGCTTGATGACGGTAAACGCCGGGAGTTTGCGGTGTTCGCCGCCGATGTCGGCGTCGGGTATATCACCCGTAACGACAACGCGCACGCCAAAGCTGGCAACCTGAACCACGCGATGAAGCTTACCCACGGCGAACTGATCTGTGTCTTCGACTGCGACCATGTCGCCACGCGAATTTTCCTGCAAGCCACGGTCGGCGGTTTCCTGAAAGATCCGAAACTGGCGCTGGTGCAGACGCCACATTACTTCTATTCACCGGATCCGTTTGAACGCAACCTGTCGGTAGGCTGTAACATTCCCAATGAAGGCTCGCTGTTCTACGGCCCGATCCAGCAAGGCAACGACAACTGGAACGCCACATTTTTCTGCGGTTCGTGCGCGGTGATCCGTCGCAGCGCGCTGGAGGAAATTGGCGGTTTTGCCGTGGAAACGGTGACCGAAGATGCACATACTGCGCTGAAATTACAGCGCCTGGGCTGGGGTACGGCGTTTGTCGATATCCCGTTGGCGGCCGGTCTGGCGACAGAACGTCTGGTACTGCATGTGATCCAGCGTACCCGCTGGGCGCGCGGTATGACGCAGATTTTCCGCCTCGATAATCCGCTGCTGGGACGCGGGCTGACCCTTCCGCAGCGCCTGTGCTACCTGAGCGCTATGCTTTATTACCAATTTGCGCTGCCGCGAATCGCCTTTTTGACCGCGCCGCTGGCTTATTTGCTGTTTAACCTGAACATTATTCACTCCTCGGCCAGTCTGGTCTTCGCCTACGCGCTGCCGCATTTGTTCCTTGCGGTGTACGTTAACTCGCGTCTGAACGGACGTTTCCGTTACAGCTTCTGGGGAGAGATTTATGACATCGTGCTGGCATTCCATATTGTCCTACCGACAATGGTCACCATGCTGTTCCCGAAACGTGGGAAATTTAACGTCACCGATAAAGGCGGGCTGCTGAACGTTGGTTATTTTGATTTCAGCGTGGTGCGCCCGCATTTGATTATCGCGGTCTTGCTGGCAGCCGGCGTGGTTGCCGGGATTGTCCGCGCCTGCGCCCATGATTACTTTGGTGTCGATCCGCGCGTTATCGCCCTCAATGTTGGCTGGGGGCTATACAGTCTGATCTTCCTGCTGGCGGCGATTGCCGTGGCGCGGGAAACCCGGCAGACCCGCAAAACAATCCGTATTGATGTCGATATTCCGGTGTTGATCCACTATGCCAGCGGTATTACCTCGCGCAGCCAGACCGCCGATTTATCGATGGGCGGCTGTCGCATCGTGGTACCGGACGAACGCCACCAGAGCGATGAAATTGAAGAGATTGAACTGCTGCTGCAATCGGGCGCGATTGTCATTCCGGTTCGCATCATCGCCAGCGATGCAGAGTATATCCGCTTGATGTTTGACGATATTCCGCCGTCGCGCCGCCGTGAACTGGTGCGCGTGGTGCTTTCCCGCGCGGACGCGTGGATCCATCCGCCGAAACCGCAGGACAACCCGTTCCGCTCGATGCTGACCATTGTGCGCAGCGTCTTTGATCTCTTCTGGCTGACCTGGAAATCGCGTCGGGAAAACCGCCGCCTGCGGGCAGAGCTGGCGGCGAAGGCGGAGGAGGGCAGCGTATGAAACGTCTGACAACGCTGGCTATGCTGGTCGGTACACTGTTTATGGTGCCGCTGCACAGTGAGGAAACAACGGTTTCGTCGCTGCTGCCGGTCGATTTACCCTCGCCGACAACGGCGCAAAGCACATCGGCCTTTGTGCCCTCTGTGGTCAACAGCGTTAGTCTGGCGCAGATGGGGCAACCGCAGGGGTTAACCCTGAGCGGCGGCCAGCTCCAGAGCGGCGTCGATTTTACGCTACCGATGGATCAGGTGATTACCAACGCCCGGCTGGCGCTGAATCTGAAGATCTCCCCGGCAATGGCGGCGCGTAATGCTACCCTGCAATTGATGCTTAACGGCCAGCCGCTGGGCACCGTACCGCTGACCGCGACCGATAGCGATTTGTCGCGCTACCAGCTGGATATTCCGGCAGCGCTGATGGTTTCCAGCAACAACCTGAGCTTCAAAATCAATGATGGCGATGCGATGCAGTGCCAGCGCGATCTGAACGATAAGTATCGTGTCACTGTCCTGCCGGATTCGCGTTTTGAGCTGGAAGGTCAGCAACTGGATGTCGGCGACGATCTGAGCCACTTCCCGCGCCCGTTCTTTGACAGCATGCAGATGTCGCCGACGACCATTGCGATGGCGTTCGGCGCGACGCTGAGCGCCGATGCTATTAGCGCGGGCGCATTGATCTCCTCGTGGATGGGGAGCGAGGCCGATTATCGCGGCATCTCGTTTGCGGCATTTCACGATCGTCTGCCGGAACAGAACGGTATCTTGATCGGCCATCCCGGTGAGCAGATCGGCGGCCTGACGCTGCCGCAAACCACGCAACCGTTGTTGAAAATCATCGATAACCCGACGAACCCGGTGTACAAACTGCTGCTGGTCGTTGGCAAAGATGAGCATGAACTTCGCGCGGCGGCCTGGCGGCTGACGCGGGGCAATTTTACGCCGCAAACATCTGCGCTCGATGTTACGGCGCAGACCATTCCATTGAGCAAACCTTATGATGCGCCGCGCTGGATCCCAACCGATCGTCCCATCAAGCTTCATGAGTTGATCCGCAAAGATCAAACCCTGACCGCCACCGGGATCTGGCACTCGCCGTTGCAGGTGGCGTTTCGCGCTGCGCCGGATCTGTTTTTGTGGGACGGCGAAACCATCCCACTGCATATTGGTTACCGCTTCCCGACGGAAAACTGGATCGACGAGCAGCGCTCCTGGCTGAGCATGACGATGAACGACACTTTCCTGCACAACCTGCCGGTCAATAAACAGGGCGCGCTGGAAACGCTGTGGCACAAACTGGGCGGCGATGCGCGTCAGGAGGCGTTCGATATGCCGCTGGAACCGTACATGATCTACGGCGATAACCAGCTCTCGCTCTACTTCAACATCGTGCCGAAAGAGAATGCGCCGTGCAGCACCTTGCTGAACAACAACATCAAGAGCCGCATTGACGATGATTCATGGATCGATTTAAGCCACACGCGTCACTTTGCGCTGCTGCCGAACCTCTCCTATTTCGTTGGTGCGTCGTTCCCGTTTACTCGCATGGCGGACTACGCAGAAACGGTGCTGATGCTGCCGAAAAATCCGTCAGAAACGCAGCTCGCCACGCTGCTGGATATGGCTGCGCGCTCCGGTAATGCCACCGGAACGGCGCTGGGACATAACCGCGTGGTGCTCGGCGTTCCCACCGGCGGCGGTCTGCAGGAACTGGTGCGCGATCGCGACGTGCTTGCGGTCACGGGCATGGATCAGCACGACTTCAACCATGCGCTGCTGGCGGACTCGCCGTTTATCACCCATGACAACACGCTGGGCGTGCGCGCACCGTCTCTGTGGCAGAAAGCGCAGCGCTGGATGGCGGGCGACTGGGCGGCCGAAGGGCTGGAGGCTGACCGCTACTTCTCCTCTAACGAAGCGTGGCGCGGCTTTATCAGTTTCCGCTCACCATGGAATGATGGGCGTCTGGTGGTACTGGCGCTGGGCAGCAGCGATGAACAGCTTTCGCACCTGCATAACGATCTGGCCTCGTCGCGCATTAACGCCGGTATTCGCGGCGATGCCGCCATCATCACCAATGAAAACGGCGTGCGCAGTTTCCGCGTCGGCGAACAGTTCCCGAGCGGTCAAATGCCTCCGCAAATGATGGTGGTCTGGTATGCCAACCAACACTCAGCGCTGCTGGCCATTCTGGGACTGTTGGTCGGTTCGCTGGCGGGCTGGTTGCTCTTTCTGGCGCTGAAAAAGCGTGAGCGTAAACGTCTGAATCCGGAGAACAGCAAGTGAAAAGGGTGACCACAATGCGAAACAAAACCGCCCACCGGTGGACGACGGTTTGCCTCTCCGGCGCACTTGCGCTCAGCGTCGCCGGGCAGGCACAGGCCGCGCCGAATGATGCGGCCTTAAAAGCGCTGTTTGATCAGGCCAACTACTGGCATGAAAAATCCCATGACGACCTGGCGATGGAGTCACTGAAAAAGGTGTTAATGGTTGATGCCAATAACACCCAGGCGATGTACCTGATGGCGCTGTGGGCGCAGCAAAATGGTGATTTGCAGACAGCCGCGCAGTGGCGTTCGCGGCTGGCACAAACCGCGCCTGGCGATGGCGAATTGCAAGCGCTGGATAACGCCAAGCAGATGGCGCTGGTGCCGCAAAGCCAACTCACATTGGCGCGTCAGCAGGCGCGGAGCGGTAATATTCTGGCTGCGCTGGAGACCTGGCGCAGCCTGTTTAACGGCAATACGCCGCCGCCGGGTCTGGCGCCGGAATATTACCTGACGATGGCGAGCGACAAAGCGCTCTATCCACAGGCGCTGGCGCAGATGCAGCGCATTGTGGCACAGAACCCGCAGGACAATGCCGCGCGCGTGGCGCTGGGCAAGATGCTCACCTGGCGTGAAGAGACGCGCCGCGACGGAATTTTACTGCTCGAACCGATGGCCAGCGGCAGCAAAGATGCCGATGCCGGTTTACGTCAAGCACTGCTATGGCTTGGGCCGCAGTCCGGCGATGAGCGCTTCTACGACACCTGGCTGCAGCGCCATCCGCAGGACAGCGAAGTTCAGGATTACTACCGCAAAAACATCGGTGGCGCGGCTAAAGGCGCGGGCTTTACCGCCCTGAACAGCGGCGACAGCAGTACGGCGAAGCGGCAGTTTGAACAGGTGCTGCAAACCAACCCGCAGGATGCTGATGCGCTAGCGGGCATGGGTTATATCGCCCAGCGCAATGGTGACTATCAGGCGGCGGCGCAATACCTGAACCGGGCAGCGAGCCAGGGCGGCGATGCCTCCGCCGAGCGCAAAACGCAGGCGGAAGATGCGGCGTTTTACGGCCAGCTGGCGCAGGCGCAACAGGCGCTAAAAGAGGGCAATGTCAGCCAGGCGCTGGCCTTATCCGCACCGCTGGCGCAGCAGAGCGGCGAGCGGGGAACGGCGGCAAAACTGTTCCGCGCCGATGTGTTACGCCAGAACAAAGATTACCCGCAGGCGGAACAGGCGCTGCGCGCCATTCTGAACGACCAGCCACAGAATGCCCCGGCGCGCGAAAACCTCTATTACGTTCTGCGCGATCAAAACAAGACGGCAGAAGCCCAGAGCATACTGCGAACCTTACCGGCCAGCTTGCAGGCGAAGCTGCAACCGCGCGTGGTGACCGGCGCGCCGGGCGATCCGCTGCGTCGTCAGGCGCAACAACTGGCCGCCAGCGGCAATACGCCGCAGGCGATTGCCCTGTTGCGTCAGGGCGTTGAGCGGTTGCCGGACGATCCGTGGCTGCGTCTCGATCTGGCGCGATTATTACGGCAATCTGGCCAGCAGAGTGAAGCGGCGAACGTCATGCTTCCGGCGCAAAGCAGCGGCGCGGGTGCCAGTTCCCTGTATGCCGCCGCGTTGTTCGCCAGTGAAAATGGCGGCTGGCAGCAGGCCAGCTCGTTATTGTCGCGAATCTCGCCTACGGGGCAAAACAGCCAGACGCGCGATCTCGCCCGCCGGGTGAACTACAACCTGCAAATGGCGACCGCCGATCGTTACCTGGCACAGGGCAATACTGTTGCCGCGTCGAATACCCTGAAAGCGCTCGCCAGCACGCCGCCGGAAAGCCCGGCCGATGCCGGGAAACTGGCGCGGATGCTGGCGCAAATCGGCGATCTGACAACAGCGGTTTCGTTGGTGCGGGCGAATATGCAGCAGGGTGTGCAGGGCAATGCCGGGGATTACGCCGATCAAATTGCCGTGCTGAATCAGGCCGGGCTGAGCCAGGAAGCGCAGACGTTTGTTTCCAGCCCGGAGATGCAGGCGCGCAGCACCCCGGCGCAACTGGCGGGTGTACGTAATAGTTATGTTATTAATGAAGCCGATCGTCTGCGCGAGCAGGGTAACTATGCTGCCGCCTATGACAAACTGATTCGCGCGTTGCAAAGCGATCCGCAGAATACCGATTTGATGTTCGCCATGGGCCGTCTCTACCAGAGCGGCAAAATGAACAAAGAAGCGAGCGTTCTGTATGACTACCTGATGACACGCGACAGTGACGATCAGGCCGCGCGCGTCGGCGCGATTGATGTGGCGCTGGCGGAAAATAACGTTGATAAAGCACAGATGCTGGCGAATGGCCTGCGCAGTAACAGTTCACCGGAGCGCCTGCTGCTGCTGGCGCGGCTGGAAGAGGCAAAGGGCAACCATCAGCAGGCGATGACCTTGTTGCGTAGCGCACGCGGCAAGCTGGTGGGGCTGGAGTCAACCAACAGCGCGGCCACGCCGACAATTGGTGGCGTTTTGTTGGCTGATAACCCGTTTATGACCACCAGTAAAACCACGGCTGACACGGCTGTGCCGCAGTCGCTGTATGGGCAGACGTTACCGTGGCAGGTGGCGCAGGTCGCCCGAGAGCCGGGCAGTAATCTGCCGGGCACCACACGTACCGATCTGCCGGTGGAAACGGCGCAAAGCCGTACGCTGCGCCAGGTGGATGACATGATGCAGCAGATGAACGAAAAAACCGGAATGTGGCTGCAAGGTGAAGTGGATATTCGTGGTCGCGATGGGGAAACCGGCACCAGCAAGTTAACGGAAGCGAAAGCGCCGCTGACCTGGTCCAGCTCGCCGTTCGGCGATGCACGCTTTGAATTTACTGCCACGCCAGTCAGCCTCAGTTCCGGTAGCGCTTCAGGCGACGCCTGGCGTCGTTATGGTTCAAACCCGCTGGCGGATGCGGCGAGCAATATTGCCACTTCCATCAGCAATGCCAACAGTTCTACGGCAACGGACGGCAGCGATAAATTTACCGATCTGGCGCGTTACGCTGATGCCAGCAAACTGACGCCATTTACCGATGAGGGTTACAACAACCTGACCTCTTTATTGGGTTCGAGCCGCCTTAAAAGCCTGAGCGCATCGAACTACAAGAAGAATTACAACGATGCGATTAACGCCTCTACCGATTCGCAAAATGCCAGCGGTGTAGAGCTGAATATGGCGCTCAGCGGCGACAGCTACAAGCTGGATATCGGCAGTACGCCGCTCGGGCAGGATCTTACCTCGCTGGTGGGCGGCGTGAAGTGGTCGCCGAAACTGACCAACTACCTGACGCTGATCTTTACCGGCGAGCGCCGCGCAATCACCGATAGCCTGCTGTCGTATGTCGGGCTACAGGATAAATACTCCGGTCAGCGCTGGGGGCAGGTTACCAAAAACGGCGGATCGGTACAGTTAAGTTACGATGATGGCGATGCCGGGTTTTACGTTGGCGGCGGGGGTTACAGCTATCTCGGAACGGACGTTGCCAGCAACACCAGCATGAACGCCAATGCCGGGGTCTATTTACGCCCGTGGCACGACGATTTCCGCCAGTTGCAGGCCGGTTTGAGCATGAGCTGGATGGATTTCTCGAAAAACCTCAGCTACTTCACCTACGGCCAGGGCGGTTACTTCAGCCCGCAGAACTATGTCAGCGTCTCTTTACCGGTCGATCTTTCGCAGAAAATCGATAACTGGAAGCTAAGCATCGGCGGCGCTGTGGGTTATCAATCTTATACCCAGGATAAAAGCGACTATTTCCCGACCGAGCCTGAGGCACAGAAGATGCTCCAGCAACTGGCGGATCTGGGCTTTATTAAAGAGGCGCAGTACCAGGGCACTTCGCAAAACGGTATCGGCTACAACTTCCATGCGGGGCTAGATTACAACGTGAATAAAAATATGACGGTGGGCGGCAGAGTCGGCTATGACACCTTCGGCAATTATAACGAAAGCACCGCCGGGATTTGGCTCCGGTACATGTTGGGAGACAAATGATGACACACACTTCTGCTACGCCGTTGCTCTCGTGGTTTCAGCAGCAGCAAACGGCACCAGGCTGGTTCGATCTGCTGAGCGTAATGATTGACGGTATGGTAAGCAACGTCGGCGAAGCGGAAAGTCTGCCGTTCCTGCGACAGATGGGCAACGCGATGGCAGAACGTACGCCGCTTCCGCCGTCGGAAACCGTGGGCGAACTGGAAGCCAATATCAATGCGCAACTGGCGCTATTCAACTGGGGTTTTATCGATATTGATACCCGTGATGACGGGCTGGCATTTCGTCATCAGGGCTTGCCGGTCGCGCGGGAAGAAGCGCACCGCACCCGCTGGTGCTTTGCCTTTTGCGCCGTGCTTGAGGGGCTGTATACCCGCTGGATGCAGGAGCAGGGCGGCGCGGCAAGTCTCGTTTTTACCCGCGAAAGGCTCTATTCTGTGTCGGATGTTCTCTTCCGTTACGCTAACCCAAGTGAGTAAATCCATGTTGAAGCGCGTATTCGCCGCACTGGTGGTGATGGTGAGTTTGTTGTTTACGTCATTTTCCCAGGCTTCTGCGGCCTGGGATAGTTATAAAGCCCGTTTTTTGATGCCGGATGGGCGCGTCGTCGATACTGGCAATAAAAACGTTTCCCATACTGAAGGCCAGGGTTACGCCATGTTGATGGCGGTGGGCAGTGATGACCGGACGGCCTTTGACAGCATATGGAATTGGACCAATAAGACCCTGAGGAATAAAGATAACGGCCTGTTTTTCTGGCGTTATAACCCGGTAGAAGCCGATCCTGTTGCCGATAAAAACGATGCGACGGATGGCGATGTTCTGCTGGCCTGGGCGCTGCTGAAAGCAGGGCTGCGCTGGAATGTTCCGGCTTATACCAGCGCGTCAGATGCTATCACGCAGGCCGTGCTGAAAAATACCGTGGTGAGTTATGCCGGTTACCGCGTGATGCTGCCGGGCGCGAACGGCTTCAATCTCAACACCTATGTGAACCTGAATCCCGCCTATTTCATCTTCCCTGCGTGGCAGGATTTCGCGAAACGTAGCCACCAAGTGGTGTGGCGCGATTTGATCACCGACGGGCAAAAACTGCTGGGAAAAATGCGCTTTGGTAAAGTGCAGCTCCCGACAGACTGGGTTTCGCTGGCGGCGGATGGCAGTCTTTCCCCGGCGAAAGAGTGGCCGCCGCGCATGAGTTATGACGCTATCCGTATTCCGCTGTATATCAGTTGGCAGGATCCGCAAAGCGCGTTGTTGACGCCGTGGCGTAACTGGTTGCAGGGCTTTAACCGCAATCAGACGCCGGCCTGGGTGAATGTGACGACCAACGAAACAGCGCCTTATATGATGAATGATGGTTTGCTGGCGGTACGTGATTTAACGCTGGGAGAACGACTGGCTGAGCCGCAAATCACCGCGCAGGATGATTACTACTCTGCCAGCCTGAAGATGCTGGTGTGGCTGGCGCAGCAGCGCTAACCGACTGCCCTCTCCCTTGCAGAAGAGGGCGAAGGAGGTTACTGCGGATACGGTACCCAGTCGCCGCCATCCAGGCGAACATATGGCTTGTTCTGGTACTGCAACACAATGGCGTTGGCGTTTTCAGAAACCGGTGCCGTTTGCGGCAGATTGCTGGTGAGTTGCTGCCAGTTGACACTGTCCTCGGTGAAGATTTTGCCATCCAGCACACGCGTCACCAGCTCTGATATCGCCAGGAAGCTGCTTGGTTGGTTAATCTCAATCGGCGCGCCCTGATGTGGCGCTTTCATGCCGAATAATTTAATCGCTGTCGGTACGTTGGTAATTGACGGGCTTGGGATATCACGCAGGCCGGAAACCTGCATTTTGTCGCCCTTCAGCGCCGCGCCGTGTTCTGGCACTATCACTACCATCACTTTACGCCCGGATTTTTCCAACTGCGTGAAGAAGGCATCCAGCTCATCAAACAGTTTCTGCGCGCGCAGTTTGTAATCCGCCGTTTTATGATCCCCCGGATAGTGGTTCCCGTCGTGCAGCGTCAGCAGATTATAGAAGGTTGCAGTGCGCTGCCCCTGTTTGAAACTGTCCGACTCCATCCAGCGGTTCAGCACGGCGGTATCGTCATAGACAGGCGAACCATCAAAAGAGAGCAGTACAGGTGGCAGGCCAGACTGAGCCATCAACGGTACTTGCACGCCGCCGTTATCGCGGATCTCTTTCAGGAAGCCGCCAAACTCGCCGTTATGGTCCATCATCAACTGCTGGGAAAAACCAAGTTTCGACAGATTATCAAACAGATAGCATTGGTTATTAGCCTGCTGATAGAGATTTTTGTGCGACGACTGGCCGCAGCTGGCGCGCAGCAAACGAATCGCCGCCGGGCCGCTGTAAGCAGTAGCAGAATTGAAGTGTTTAAATACAATGTCAAAATGCGACCACAGCGGGTGCGACATTAACCCTGCCGCTTCGACATCGTCCCATGAGAGGGAACAGATATTGATGATCAGCAGGTCAAACGGCTGAGCGTCAGCGGGAAGCTGCGCCGGGAAAGTGCTCTGACGCTTCTCTTCCGAGGCGTAAAAACTGGTAAGATAAGCATTCAGGTTTTCCGAGGTCGGCGGCGCGGTTTGCGCAGGCATATCGCCGACTACCGGAGGATTGCCTGCCGCCGCGACGGTTGCAGCCGCACCGCCGCCGGTCATTGTGACCGTAGTGGTTGGCTGGCCACCAGGCCATAAGTTAAGTGCCGGCCCGGTCAGGGTCAGCACGTTCAGCCAGATCATAGTGGCGACGACAAACACGGTAACGCGGATCCATTGCGACAAAAACAGCCACGCCACCAGCAGGACAAAAACCCCGCCAATCATTTGCCAGTTGATAAAACGGGTCACCAGATCAAGCAGATAGTCGGCGCTGAAACCCGCAACCTGCGAGCCCTGACTCATAATACTTTCCGGGCCGGGCAGCCAGGTGTCATGCCAGAAGAGACCAAAACCAATCGGCAGTGCGACCCAGTGACGCAGAAGATGTAACCTCACGCGTGGCAACGGCATCAGCAGGAATGCCATAAATACCAGGTTCAGCAGCGGATGAAAGTTAAGGTAGCCCGCCCATAACAAACCGAATTTAAGCAGAAAATAGAAATTCCAGCCGGAGAGCCCGCGCCAGTATTGCCAAAGCGGTAAAGGCGTTTCAGGGGTTATAGATGAATTAGTCATGTTTGCGGTCTGCCTTGACAAACGATTCCCGGCGCAACATTCCTGCCGGTTTTACATAGCGAGGTCTGGTCAATAAGATTCGAAACGCGGACCGGATAGGGCGTATCCAGTGGCGTGCAAGGTAGCCCAGCGGGAAAAAGATCAGCGCACAGAAGATGATAAGCTGAACGATATCGCTGACTGACATCATGATGCGTGCTCCGTGGTGTGGCTGAATAAGCGGTAAGGCTCCGGAATACGGCGCCAGCCAGTACCGTCATGTTCGGCATTAATGACTTTCTTCGTTTTGGCAGTATCAGGCAGCGGTTTAGGCAGTTTTTCCGGCGTCAACGTGTGCATTTGCACCAGCTCTGCGGCGATCTGATTATCTTCAAACCACACCATTCGGTTTGAGAAGATGTCGGTCGTTGGCAGCGGGAAAATATGGTTCAGGGCGGTATCAAGATCGTTGACCCGGCAAAAGGACAAAAACAGCACCAGTCGGTTGTCGCTCATGCTGACGATATCCCCCATGCGGTTGGGGCGACAGAGGGTAAGCGCCTGTTCGACGCGAATGCCCGGTACCGGGCGCAGCGCAACCATTACCCCTTTGCCATCCGGCGGCAACAGTTGGTTATTGACCATATTGCTTATTGCATCGCAGAAGACATTCCACGGCTGGTAGCCGCGCAGCTTCAGAGGCTGGGTCATGGAAAGCAGGGTGGTGATATCTTCCGGCACCAGCCGGTTGAATTGTTGTCCCTGCACGCTTTCAATCAGCGTCAGGCAGCGCGACAGCGGCGCGTTCCAGGGAACAACCATATTCGCACCGCAGCCCAGCAACAATCGCTCATCGGTTGCGCGCAGGCTGACCTGGCTTTCACGGACGATAATTTTTAAACCACTGCCGCGCTGGCGGCGCAGGGTATGTACCTGGCGAGCGATGCTGTCGATCTGGTTGTTTTGCGCCAGCGAGAAAATCAGCGTTGCCGCCTGGCTTGAGCGGGCTTCTTCAAACAGGGCTTCGTTTGTTTTAAATAAAGACCAATATTCGGAAAGCGGCGGTGCACCTTCCAGAACCGCCACATTACTTAATATTCTTTTTTCATCGCTGCGCGGTTGTACGGCGGTTTCTTCCTGCTTCGCTAATTGCCACTGTTCATCATGGTGATGAAGAATCAGTTGCTGTCGGGCGCTGATCCCTTTTTCATTACACCACCAGGCGACATCGTAAAGATGCATGCCGTTTTGATAGCGTAAACTTGCCAGACCAAACAGTGAGCGATATTCACTCATCAAGATCGAGGCTTGTTTGTCATTGTTGCTGCCAGGATTAATAACAAGCAAAGTGCAGTTATGATATTTCGCCCACTTATGCGTTTTTTCTAACCATTTATGTATTTTGGGGTTAGGAATATTCTGCCAGAAATTATTAGCGCAGAGCAGTATAAGAAAATAATTCTCAGGCTCAATGGTGCAAAGCAAATCGCGGGTGAAAAAGTGTAGGCTATTACTCTGGTTTGGCATGGAAAAGAGACGAATTTTTTTTGGGCCGTGATTTTTATCCAGTTTAAGAATGCCCCGTAGATCGTGATTCATACCGATGATCGCGACGTTTGCCTCGGTATCTTGCTGTGCAATAGTTTGATTCAGAAGGCTAAATGCGTCATTTTCGCGATCGGCATTTAGCCACCAAACACCGCCCGTAGGCATATGCCGCAGTTCGTCCCATAAAGACCGAATGCCAATAGAAAATATGGGGTCCACGATGTCCCTCTTGAAACAAATTTGTCTGTATCTCAGTTTACTAGCGAAAACTAAGAAATAAACATAAGATTGAAATTAAAGAATATCAGTTTTAGCATGTAAATGCGTTTTATCGGCCATGATGCCTTGCTACAATCAGTTCATGTGTTTTTATTCAAAGAGATTGGGCCACAATGCACAATGATGAACCCAAAACGCAAACAGACCCAACCCTGGGTTATACATTCCAAAATGATTTTTTGGCGCTGAGTAAGGCTTTTTCACTACCCGAAATAGATTACGCCGATATTTCCCAGCGTGAACAGTTGGCTGCGGCTATTAAACGCTGGCCGCTGCTGGCTGAATTATCCCGTCAACAATAAGAATAAGGCAACTGTAGATGACCATTTTGGGGTTACAGGGGATCCGTGGCGGTGTGGGTACAACATCGATTACAGCGGCTCTGGCCTGGTCATTGCAATTATTAGGCGAGTCGGTGCTGGTTATTGATGCCTGTCCCGACAACCTTCTGCGCCTGTCATTTAATGTCGATTTTGCCAGCCGTGGTGGCTGGGCGCGCTCAGTGATTGATGGCCAGGACTGGCGCGATGCTGGCATGCGCTATACCTCGCAGCTGGATATATTGCCGTTCGGTCAGCTCACGGCGAGCGAGTGGGATTCTATTCATCAGCATAACGCGTTAAACCAGCCTGCTTCTCTTTTACAGGCGTTAAAAACGCAGCAACAGTATCACTGGGTGCTCATCGATCTGCCACACGGTTTTTCACCGTTGACGCGGCAATTCGTCGCCGCGTGCGATCATGTTTTCACCATTATCAAACCCGATATCAATTGCCATATTCGTCTGCATCAGCAGCCGCTACCTGAAGGGGCGCATATTCTGATTAACGACCTGCGGATCGGTAGCCAGTTGCAGGACGATCTGTGGCAGGTCTGGCTGCAAAGCCAGACGCGCATCCTGCCGACCACTATCCATCGTGATGAAGCGTTGGCGGAGTGTCTGGCATCGAAACAACCCCTGGGTGAATATCGCAGTGACTCGCTGGCCGCAGAAGAGATGGTGACGCTGGCGAACTGGTGCCTGCTGCATTGTGCACAGCCACGCGAAGGTGGCGAGCGAGAGAGGAACCTGACATGAGCGGCCTGGTTACCTGGCTGCTGATCCCACCGGTCAGCGCACGCTTACGCGCGCGCTATCAGCACTATCGCCAGCATGGCGCGTCGTGGTTCAGCGCGGCTTCTGGCTGCTTCTGGGTTATCCTGGGCTGGCTGTTTATCCCGCTTGAGTATCCGCACTGGCAGCAGTTGCGGGCGCAGCAGCAGCACTGGTTTCCGCATATCGATCCTGACAGACCGCGCCCGCTTGATCCTGCGCGCTATCTGCTGCAAAGCCTCTGGTTGCTGGTGACATTACCCTGGGGGCCGCCGAAATCGGCGCGGCGCCAACGTTTTGCCCGTATCCGCGCATTACGTGGGCGCTGGTATCACTGGCTTGATACCTTGCCGCAGCGCGTAACGCATCGCACGGGTCATCTCGATTACCAAAAAGAGCTTGGTCATATCAGCCCGCACCTGCGGCGCTTTATTTTAGGCGTCATTGTGGTGTTTTCGCTGATCCTCGCCCTGTTGTGCATTACACAGCCGTTTAACCCGCTGTCGCAGTTCGTTTTCCTGCTGCTGCTGTGGGGCGTTGCGCTGCTGGTGCGTCGCATTCCGGGACGCTTTTCAGCGCTAATGCTGATTGTGCTGTCGCTGACTGTCTCTTGTCGCTATATCTGGTGGCGCTATACCTCAACCCTCAACTGGGACGATCCGGTCAGCCTGGTGTGTGGCCTGGTGTTGCTGTTTGCCGAAACTTACGCCTGGATAGTGCTGGTGCTGGGCTATTTCCAGGTAGCCTGGCCGCTGAACCGCCAGCCGGTGCCGCTCCCGAAAGATATGTCGTTGTGGCCGTCGGTAGATATCTTCGTGCCGACCTATAACGAAGATCTCAATGTGGTGAAAAACACCATTTACGCGTCGCTCGGTATCGACTGGCCGAAAGACAAACTCAAAATCTGGATCCTCGATGATGGCGGCCGCGAAGAGTTTCGCCAGTTCGCCAGTACAGTGGGCGTGGAGTATATCGCCCGCACGACGCATGAGCATGCGAAAGCCGGGAACATCAATAACGCGCTGAAATATGCGAAGGCCGAGTTTGTCTCGATTTTCGATTGCGACCACGTTCCGACGCGCTCTTTCCTGCAAATGACAATGGGCTGGTTCCTGAAAGAGAAAAAGCTGGCGATGATGCAGACGCCACACCACTTTTTCTCGCCGGACCCGTTTGAACGTAACCTCGGTCGCTTTCGTAAAACGCCTAACGAAGGCACGTTGTTCTATGGTCTGGTGCAGGATGGCAACGACATGTGGGATGCCACTTTCTTTTGCGGCTCCTGTGCGGTTATTCGTCGTGGGCCGCTGGATCAGATTGGCGGGATTGCGGTGGAAACCGTCACCGAAGATGCGCATACCTCGCTGCGTTTACATCGCCTGGGGCATACCTCTGCGTATATGCGTATTCCGCAGGCGGCAGGGCTGGCGACCGAGAGCCTTTCGGCGCACATTGGTCAGCGTATTCGCTGGGCGCGCGGCATGGTGCAGATTTTCCGCCTCGACAACCCGCTGCTTGGTAAAGGGCTGAAACTGCCGCAGCGACTGTGTTACGCCAACGCCATGTTCCACTTCTTATCGGGTATCCCGCGGTTGATCTTTCTGACCGCGCCGCTGGCGTTTCTGCTGTTGCATGCCTACATCATTTACGCCCCGGCGCTGATGATCGCTCTGTTCGTGCTGCCGCACATGATTCACGCCAGCCTGACGAACTCGAAGATTCAGGGGAAATATCGCCACTCTTTCTGGAGCGAGATCTACGAAACGGTGCTGGCATGGTATATCGCGCCGCCTACGTTGGTGGCGCTGTTCAACCCGCACAAAGGTAAGTTTAACGTCACCGCCAAAGGCGGGCTGGTGGCAGAGGAGTATGTGGACTGGGTGATCTCTCGTCCTTACATCTTCCTGGTACTGCTTAACCTGGCGGGGGTGTTGGTGGGGGTCTGGCGCTATTTCTACGGCCCGGAGAACGAAGTGCTCACCGTGTTCGTCAGTATGATCTGGGTGTTCTACAACATGGTTATTCTTGGCGGCGCGGTAGCGGTATCGGTCGAAAGCAAACAGGTGCGCCGCGCGCACCGTGTCGAAATCTCCCTGCCAGCGGCCATTGCCCGTGAAGATGGGCATCTTTTCTCCTGTACCGTCCATGACTTCTCCGACGGTGGCATGGGCATCAAGATTAATGGCCAGGGGCAGGTGCTGGAAGGGCAGAAAGTGAACCTGCTGCTGAAGAGAGGCCAGCATGAGTATGCATTTCCAACTACGGTAGCGCGCGTCATTGGTAACGAGGTCGGTCTGCAACTGATGCCGCTCACCACCAAACAACATATCGATTTTGTGCAGTGTACCTTTGCCCGTGCAGACACATGGGCGCTGTGGCAGGACAGCTTCCCGGAAGATAAGCCTCTGGAAAGTCTGTTTGATATTTTGAAACTGGGTTTCCGCGGCTACCGCCATCTCGCGGAATTTGCTCCGCCGTCCGTCAAAGTGATTTTCCGCTCATTCACCGATCTGGTGGTCTGGGTGGTGTCATTTATTCCGCGTCGTCCGGCACGGAATATGGCCGTGCAGCAACCAACGACGTGACTGGCTCAACAATGATGAAAACGCGATGAAAAGAAAACTTTCCTGGATTTGTGCTGTGGCGGTAGGGGTGAGCGCCCTGACTTCAATGATGACGTCTGCCGCGCCCTCGCTTCCGGTGCCTAATGTCCCGACTGTCACACCGGCTACGGATCCGGTCGCAATGCCTGCGCCTCAGCAAGCTGAATCGCTGACGACAACAACGCCGACCGCAGGGAATGTTGTGGGTCAGGTGATGCCAGGCGCTAATGCGCCGGTGGTGTCGACAGATTCGCCATCCCGCGACGTGAAACTCACCTTCGCGCAGATCGCACCGTCGCCGGGCAGTATGGTGCTGCGCGGCATTAACCCGGACGGTGGCGTTGAGTTTGGTATTCGTAGCGACGAAGTGGTGTCAAAAGCGGTACTTAACCTTGAGTACACACCATCGCCGTCACTGTTGCCGGTACAATCCCAGTTAAAGGTTTATCTGAATGATGAGTTGATGGGTGTCTTGCCGGTCACCAAAGAGCAGCTCGGTAAGAAGACATTGGCGCAGGTGCCGATCAACCCTCTGTTTATTACCGATTTCAACCGCGTACGGCTGGAGTTTGTCGGCCACTATCGCGATGTGTGTGAAAACCCGGCCAGCAGCACGCTGTGGCTGGATATTGGTCGTAGCAGTTCGCTTGATATGACCTACCAAAGTCTGCTGTTGAAAAACGATCTTTCCCACTTCCCTGTGCCGTTTTTCGACCCGCGTGATAATCGGGCTTTAACCCTGCCGATGGTCTTTGCTGATGTGCCGGACATCGCGCAACAGCAGGCTGCAGCGATCATCGCTTCCTGGTTCGGTTCCCGTGCCGGCTGGCGCGGCCAGACTTTTCCGGTCTCTTATAACAGCCTGCCGGATCGTAATGCCATTGTGTTCGCCACTAACAATAAACGCCCGGATTTCCTGCGTGATGTGCCTGCGGTGAAAGGGCCGACCATCAGCATGATCAACCATCCGGATAACCCGTATGTGAAGCTGCTGATCGTGATGGGGCGTGACGATAAAGATCTGTTGCAGGCGGCAAAAGGTATCGCTCAGGGGAACGTACTGTTCCGTGGTGATAGCGTCACGGTGGATGAAGTTAAACCGCTGCTGGCTCGCCAGCCGTATGACGCGCCGAACTGGGTACGTACTGACCGTCCGGTGACCTTCGGCGAGTTGAAAACCTATGAGGAACAGTTGCAGTCCACCGGGCTGGAGCCGTCATCCATCAACGTGTCGCTGAATTTACCGCCGGACCTCTATCTGCTGCGCAGCACCGGTATCGATATGAATCTCAACTATCGTTATACCGCGCCGTTGACCAAAGATAGCTCGCGCATGGATATCAGCCTGAATAACCAGTTCCTGCAATATTTCAACCTAACCAGCAACCAGGACACTAACCGTCTGTTGCTGCATCTGCCGGTACTGCAAGGTCTGCTGGATAGCAAAACGGATGTGTCGATTCCGGCGCTGAAACTGGGGGCGGTCAACCAGTTGCGCTTCGACTTCCTGTATATGAATCCAATGCTGCTCGGTAACATTGATAACTGCATGACGCTCCAGCAAGTACCGAACCGCGTGGTGATTGGCGATGACTCAACCATCGATTTCTCAAAGTATTACCACTTTATTGCCATGCCGGATCTGCGCGCCTTTGCTAATGCAGGCTTCCCGTTTAGCCGGATGGCGGATCTGTCGCAAACCATCATTGTCGCCCCAGCGCAGCCGACGCCAGCACAGGTCGGTACGTTGCTGGATACGCTTGGCACCATCGGCGCGCAAACCGGCTTCCCGGCCATTAATATGCAACTGACCAGTGATGCCAGCCAGTTGCAGGACAAAGATGCCGACATCATGATCATCGGCTCGATTCCACAACCGTTGAAGAATGACGAGAAGATCGACCTGCTGGTGAACGCGACGCAAAGCTGGGTGAAAATGCCGCTGCGCCAGTCGCCATTTATGGCAAGTGAACCGGATGCCGCTGACCGCAAAGCCGATGTGCAAACGGCAGTCAGCTCCGATGGTCCAATGGCGGCAGTGATTAGCTTCCAGTCGCCGTTCAACGATCAGCGTAGCGTTGTGGCGCTGCTGGCGGACAGCCCGCGTGGCTACGAACTGCTGAACAATGCCATGAACGACAGCGGTAAACGCGCGGCGATTTTCGGTTCAGTGACGGTGATCCGTGAATCCGGCGTTAACGGTCTGCGCGTAGGCGATGTCTATTATATCGGTCACTTGCCGTGGTTTGAGCGTATCTGGTATGCGCTGGCGAACCACCCGGTACTGCTGGCCATTCTGGCCGCAGTCTGCGTTGTATTGCTGGCATGGGTACTGTGGCGCTTGCTGCGGATTATCAGCCGCCGCCGCCTTGATTCGGATCATGAGTAATCAATAATGAAGGCGCTACGTTGGGTTGTGATGATTGCGCTGATGTTGGCGGCGATGAGTACGCGCGCCGCCTGCACCTGGCCTGCCTGGGAGCATTTTAAACAGGCCTATATCAGCGATGGTGGACGGGTGGTGGATCCGAGCGATGCGCGCAAAATCACCACCTCGGAAGGGCAAAGCTATGCGCTGTTCTTTGCGCTGGCCGCCAACGATCGCAAGGCATTCGATAGCCTGCTGCAATGGATGCAAAACAACCTGGCGCAAGGTTCGATCAGCGACCATCTTCCCGCCTGGCTGTGGGGGAAAAAAGACGAAGAGAGCTGGACGGTGCTGGATACCAACTCAGCTTCCGATGCCGATCTCTGGATCGCCTGGTCACTGCTGGAAGCCGGGCGCTTGTGGAAAAACGATGCTTACACCCGCCAGGGAAAAGCGCTGCTAGACCGCATCGCCAAAGAAGAGGTAGTGAAGGTGTCTGGGCTTGGGTTAATGCTGCTGCCGGGAAAAGTCGGCTTTGCCGATAACAGCGCATGGCGTTTTAACCCCAGCTATTTGCCGCCGCAACTGGCGAGCTATTTCACCCGTTTCGGCGCGCCCTGGACAACGCTGCGCGAAACCAATTTGCGGCTGTTGCTGGAGACTGCGCCAAAAGGTTTTTCGCCGGACTGGGTGCGATATCAACAGGGACAGGGCTGGCAACTCAAAAGCGAAAAGACGCTGATCGGAAGCTACGATGCGATTCGCGTCTATTTGTGGGCTGGCATGCTGCATGACAGCGACACGCAGAAAGCGCGGTTGCTGGCGAAGTTTAAACCGATGGCGACTGTCACAAAGAAAAATAACCATGCCCCGGAAAAAGTGGATGTGGCGACCGGCAAGATCCACGGTAACGGGCCGGTAGGTTTTGCCGCTGCGCTGTTGCCATTTTTACAGGATCGCGATGCTCAGGCCCTGCAGCGGCAGAACGTTGCAGACCATTTTCCCGGTGACGATGCCTACTACAGCTATGTTCTTACCTTGTTTGGGCAAGGATGGGATGAGCACCGTTTTCGTTTCACCCCTCGTGGTGAGTTACAACCTGACTGGGGCCACGAATGCGCAAGTTCGCAGTAAGTCTTCTCTGTTTCTCACTTGGCCTCGCGCTGGCACCCGCCGCATGCTCGGCGGATACAGCCGAGCAGCAACAGTTGATGGAACAGGTGCACCTGGGGGAAGCAACCAGGCGCGAAGATTTAGTCCGTCAGTCGCTCTATCGTCTTGAACTGATCGATCCGAACAACCCGGACGTGATTGCCGCCCGTTTCCGCTATTTGCTGCGCCAGGGCGACAATGCCGGAGCACAACAGCAGCTCGACCGGATGAAGCAACTGGCGCCAGAATCCGGGGCTTACCAGTCCTCACTGCTGGCGATGTCGCTCTCCACTCCGGAGGCGCGCCAGGCGTTGCAGCAGGCGCGTTTGCAGGCCACGACCGGGCATACGCTGGAAGCGATTGCCGCCTACGATGCGCTGTTTAAAGGTAATGCGCCGGATGGCGATTTGGCGGTCGAGTACTGGGTGCTGGTGTCGAAAGCCCCGGCCCGCCGTGCGGAAGCCGTGGATCAGCTAAAAAGGCTGAACGCCCGTTATCCCGGCAATGATCAGTTGCAAAACTCACTGGCGCAGTTGCTGTTTGCCGATGGTCATGACGCGGAAGGCTATGCTGTGCTGGAGCAGATGGCGAAATCAAGCAGTGGGCGCGATGCTGCCGCCACACTCTGGTATCAGCAACTTCAGAACATGCCAGTCAGTGATGCCAGCGTGAGAGCGTTACAGCATTTTCTGATGATATTCAGTACGGGTGATGCTGTTGACAGCGCCCGTACGCTGCTTGCTGCGCAGCAAAAACAGATAGCCGATCCGGCGTTTCGCGCTCGCGCCACGGGCCTTGCGGCAGTGGACGCTGGTAAAGGTGCACAGGCGGTGGAGGAATTGCAGCAGGCGGTCAATGCTAACCATAACGACAGCGAAGCCGTGGGCGCGCTGGGGCAAGCGTATTCCCAGCGAGGCGATCGCGCCCGTGCGGTAACGCAGTTTGAGAAAGCCATCGCCATGGATCCGACGAGCGGCAGCCGCAGCAAATGGGACAGTCTGCTGAAAGTGAACCGCTACTGGTTGTTGATCCAGCAGGGCGATGCGGCGCTGAAAGCCAATAATCCGGCGCAGGCTGAGCGGCTTTACCAGCAAGCACGTAGCATTGATAACACCGACAGCTATGCGGTACTGGGACTCGGCGACGCGGCGATGGCGCGCAAGGATGATGCGGCGGCTGAGAGTTTCTATCGTCAGGCATTGCGCATGGACAGCGGCAACAGCAATGCGGTGCGTGGCCTGGCGAACATTTATCGCGCCCAGTCGCCGGAAAAAGCAGAACGTTTTATTCAGTCGCTCTCCGCCAGCCAGCAGCGCAGCATTGACGATATTGAACGTGGCATGACGAACGATCGTCTGTCGCAGCAGGCCGAAGCTCTGGAGAACCAGGGGCAATGGGCGCAGGCAGCGGAGTTGCAACGTAAACGGCTGGCACTCTCGCCCGGCGACGTCTGGATAACTTATCGACTGGCCAGTGATTTAGGTCAGTCAGGAAGGCGTGGCGAGGCCGATTCGCTGATGAGTCAACTGGCCGTGCAAAAGCCGGACGATCCGGAGCAGGTCTTTGCCTTTGGGCTTTATCTGTCGGGCAACAATCAGGAAATGGCGGCACTGAATCATCTCAACTGGCTGTCGAAAGCAAAATGGAACAGCAATATTCAGGAACTGGCCGACCGGCTGCAAGCCAACCTGTTACTGGATAAAGCGAACAGGCTACGGGATAGCGGCGACGAAGCACAGGCTATTGCCTTCTTAAACCAGCAGCCCGCTTCCACGCGTATTGATTCAACGCTGGCTGACTGGGCGCAGCAGCGCGGTGACTTCAGTGCGGCCCGGCAATATTATCAGCGCGTACTTGACCGTGAACCAGCCAATGAGGATGCATTACTCGGCCTTGCGGAAGTGTATACCGCAGAAGGCAATAAGATGGCGGTGCGCCAGCAATTGGCGAAACTGGCTGCGCCGACAGCGACACCGCCGCGTTCCATCAATATTCAACGGCGTATTGCGCTGGTGCAGGCGTCGCTCGGCGATAGCGCCAGCGCGCAGCAGGCTTTCAGTGCGCTTGTACCACAGGCTAAATCCCGGCCAGCATCCATGGAGAATGCGCTGGTACTCCGCGATGCTGCCCGTTTCGAGGCGCAAAATGGCGAACCGCAGCAAGCGCTGGAAACATGGAAAGATGCGATGGTCGCTTCCGGTATTGCCACTACGCGCCCGGCGGATAACGACAGCTTTACCCAACTGACGCGCAACGATGAAAAAGATGACTGGCTGAAGCGCGGCGTGCGCAGCGATGCGGCGGATCTTTACCGCCAGCAAGATGTTAACGCCACCCTGCAACATGATTATTGGGGTTCCAGCGGTACGGGCGGTTATTCTGATCTGAAAGCCCATACCACCATGTTGCAGGTTGATGCGCCGCTATCGGACGGGCGCATGTTCTTTCGTACCGACGTCGTCAATATGGATGCCGGGAATTTTGCTACCACCAACGGCACTTACGATCCGACGTGGGGGACATGTTCCGCCACGCCGTGTAGCGGCAGCACCAGCCAGACCGCGAACGGCGCGAGTGTTGCCGTCGGCTGGCAAAACCGTACCTGGGCGGCGGATATCGGTACCACGCCGATGGGATTTGATGTTGTCGATGTGGTTGGCGGCGTGAGTTACAGTAGCGATCTCGGCCCCATTGGATATACCGTTAACGCGCATCGGCGTCCGATCTCCAGCTCACTTCTGGCCTTTGCCGGGCAGAAAGACCCGAATACCGGCACTACCTGGGGTGGTGTGCGTGCGACTGGTGGTGGGGTCAGCATCAGTTACGATAAAGGTGAAGCTAACGGCGTCTGGTCGAGCCTGAACGCAGAAACTCTCACCGGTAAAAACGTCGAAGATAACTGGCGCATCCGCTGGATGACCGGTTACTACTACAAGCTTTTCAACAAAAACAACGAGCGGTTGACCGTTGGCGTCAACAATATGTTGTGGCACTACGATAAAGATCTGAGCGGTTATTCGCTCGGCCAGGGTGGTTACTACAGTCCGCAGCAATATATCTCTTTTGCTTTGCCGGTCAACTGGCGCACACGCACGGAAAACTGGTCGTGGGAACTAGGTGGTTCGGTTTCGTGGTCGCACTCGAAGACGGATTCGATTCTACGCTATCCGTTGCAGAACCTGATCCCGGATAACCAGTTTTTCCCGGACGGTACGGCAATGTACGCGGACAAAGATAATTTAGGCGCGGGCAGCAGTTCGAACGGTTTCGGTTATACCGCAAGGTTGCTGGTGGAACGGCGTATCACATCGCACTGGTCGATTGGTGCTGGCATCGATATTCAGCAGGCGAAGGATTACACTCCGAGCCACGGCATTCTGTTCGTGCGGTATTCAATGGCGGGCTGGCAGGGCGAGATGGATATGCCTTTGCAGCCATTGACACCGTACGCTGACTGGTAATAAAGGAACATTCCTGGCGGGATACGCGGTAAAGACAGGTTGTCGATACTGCGGTTAACCGCCAGATATTCAAACTGTTATCTTCCTTTTCTGCCGTTGTTCCGCCCGCGAAAACGATCTATCAGCCCGTTTATCTAACAGCATTGCGATCGAGTATACTCTGGAGTCAGAGTTTACTGTGTTAGCTCTGAACTCATGGCTTTGTGTCTCTGGAGAAGTAATTTTGCGTGTTAGCCGTTCTTTAACCATTAAACAGATGGCCATGGTTGCCTGTGTTTCCATGGTGTTTGTTTTTATTTTCTGCGTTATTTTGCTGTTTCACTTCTTACAGCAAAATCGCTATAACACGGCCACTCAACTGGAAAGTATTGCCCGCTCTGTGCGCGAACCGCTCTCGGCGGCCATTTTGAAAGCCGATATCCCCGAAGCGGAAACCATCCTGAAACAGATCAAACCGGCGGGCGTGGTCAGCCGGGCGGATGTGGTATTACCGAATCAATTCCAGGCGCTGCGCGTACGCTTTATCACGGAACATCCGGTGCCAGTCACCATTACCCGCTTTTTCGAATTACCGATCCAGATTACGCTGCCGATTTACTCGCTTGAGCGTCCGGCGAACCCACATCCGCTGGCGTATCTGGTGGTGCAGGCGGATTCCTGGCGCACCTACAAATTTATCCTCAGCACGCTCTCTTTGTTAGTAACGACTTACTTACTTTTGTCGCTGATGATTACCGTGGCGATCACCTGGTGCATAAACCGTTTGATAGTCCATCCGCTGCGCAAACTCTCTGCCGAACTGGACGCACTGTCCGCACATGAAAGCATTGGCCATCAGTTGACACTGCCTGGCCACCATTCTGATGATGAAATCGGCGTGCTGGTGCGCAACTACAACCGCAACCAGCAGATGCTGCTGCGCCAGATTGAAGAGATGAATACCCAGTCTACTCGCTTCCCGGTTTCGGATTTGCCCAATAAGGCATTCCTGATGGCGATGCTGGAGCAAACTGTGGCCCGGCAAAAGCCGATGGCGCTGATGATTATCTCCTGCGAAACGCTGCGCGAGACCGCTGGTGTGTTGCAGGAATCCCAGCGTGAAGTGCTGCTGGTCACGCTGGTTGAGAAGCTGAAATCGGTGCTTTCTCCGAGCATGGTGCTGGCGCAGGTCAGCGGTTACGACTTTGCCATTATTGCCAACGATGTGCAGGAACCATGGTATGCGATGACGCTAGGTAAGCAAGCACTTACTGTCATTAATGAACTTGTTCCGCTGAACGGTATTCAATTGCGGCCCAACGCCAATATTGGCATGGCAATGAGTTATGGCGATCTGAGCGCCGGGCAGATTTACCATCGCGGCATTTCAGCGTTGGCCAGCGCGCAACGTAAAGGGAAAAACCAGATCCAGTTCTTCGACCCGGAGCAGATGGAGCTGGCGCAGCAACGGTTAACGCAGGAGCGCGCTATTCTCACCGCCCTCGAGCAGGGGGAATTTGCGCTCTGGCTTCAGCCGCAGGTGGCAATCGACAGCGGTGAACTGGTCAGCGCGAAAGCGTTACTGCGGGTTCGCCAGCCTGATGGGAGCTGGGATTTACCGTCGGAGGTCATTGAACGCATTGAATCCTGTGGCCTGATGGCGACCATCGGTTACTGGGTGCTGGAAGAGTCCTGCCGTCTGTTAGGCGCCTGGCAATCGCGTGGCATTATGTTACCGCTGTCGGTCAATTTCCCGGCATTGCAGTTGCTGCGTAACAATAGCGTGCCGGACATACTGGCGCTGCTGAACCGCTACCGAATCGCTCCGCAGACGATGATGCTGGAAGTGACAGAAAGCCGCTATCTTGATGACCCGAAAGTCGCCGTGGAGATCCTGCGCCCGCTGCGTAATGCCGGGGTGCGCATTGCGCTGGATGATTTCGGCATGGGCTATGCCGGTCTGCGCCAGCTTCATCATATGAAATCGCTGCCAGTGGATGTGCTGAAGATCGATAAAATTTTTGTTGAAGGTTTGCCGGAAGATGACAGCATGGTGTCGGCCATCATTCATCTGGCGCGTAGCCTGGAGCTGTGCATTATCGCCGAAGGCGTAGAAACGCAGGCGCAGCGGGAGTGGCTGGCGGCGGCTGGTGTGGAAGTGTCGCAGGGATTCTTATTTGATCGTGCAATGTCAGCGGATCAGTTTGAACATCGCTACCTTGCCGATTCAGAAAGGGCTGAAAAAATCTAAATTGTTACGAGGTTGTGCGAGTCAGTTCAAACTTTTAACATTGTTGTTTCTGATTTGATGCAAGTTCATTTCTGTCATGTTTGTCGGGTGTTATTTTTAAACCGCAGGATTAATGAAAGCCCTATAAAGCCTGCGGTTTTAATTTCAAGGACACCTTATGAAAACCTCCCTGTTTAAAAGTCTCTACTTTCAGGTTCTGACGGCAATCGCCATCGGTATTTTACTTGGCCATTTCTACCCTGACATCGGGGCGCAGATGAAACCTCTTGGTGACGGCTTCGTGAAGCTCATCAAGATGATCATCGCTCCCGTGATCTTCTGTACGGTTGTTACCGGTATTGCCGGTATGGAAAGCATGAAGGCTGTGGGTCGCACCGGTGCGGTTGCGCTGCTCTACTTTGAAGTCGTCAGTACGCTGGCGCTGATCATCGGCCTGATTATTGTTAACGTGGTGCAACCCGGCGCAGGAATGAACGTTGATCCGGCAGCGCTGGATGCAAAAGCCGTGGCCGTTTATGCCGATCAGGCAAAACAGCAGGGGATTATCGACTTCCTTCTGGATGTTATCCCGTCCAGCGTTATCGGTGCATTCGCCAGCGGTAATATCCTGCAGGTGCTGCTATTTGCCGTGCTGTTTGGTTTTGCGCTGCACCGTCTGGGCCACAAAGGCCAGCTGATTTTTAACGTTATTGAAAGCTTCTCGCAGGTCATTTTCGGCATCATCAATATGATCATGCGGCTGGCACCGATTGGCGCTTTCGGCGCGATGGCCTTCACTATCGGTAAATATGGCGTCGGTACACTGGTGCAACTGGGGCAGCTCATTATCTGCTTCTACATCACCTGTATTCTGTTCGTGGTGGTGGTGCTGGGATCGATAGCCCGCGTTACCGGATTCAGTATTTTTAAATTTATCCGTTACATCCGCGAAGAGCTGCTGATCGTGTTGGGCACCTCCTCGTCGGAGTCTGCGCTACCGCGCATGCTGGAGAAGATGGAGCGGCTGGGTTGCCGTAAATCGGTGGTAGGGCTAGTGATCCCAACGGGTTATTCGTTCAACCTCGATGGAACCTCCATTTACCTGACGATGGCGGCGGTATTTATCGCGCAGGCCACCAACAGTCATATGGATATTTTCCACCAGATTACGCTACTGGTGGTGTTGCTGCTCTCTTCTAAAGGCGCAGCAGGGGTGACGGGCAGCGGGTTTATTGTGCTGGCGGCGACGCTTTCTGCGGTTGGTCATCTGCCGGTGGCCGGGCTGGCGTTGATTCTGGGTATTGACCGTTTTATGTCCGAAGCGCGTGCGTTGACCAACCTGGTCGGTAACGGTGTGGCGACGATCGTGGTGGCTAAATGGGTAAAAGAGCTCGATCAAAAACAGCTCGTCAATACGCTGGATAATCGTACAATCGCCGCGAAAACGCGCGAAATTTCCTCGTAATTTCGGTACTTAAGCCAGCAGCCCTTGTCGGACTGCTGGCTCCTGCGCATAATTACCCCCTGTCTTCGTTACCATTCATGATGAGTTTTCGGGAAAATTCGCTTCGTGTTGTGACGTTTTGCGTTTCCTGCGGTCTAAAAGCGAAGTGTTTTTATCTCTCTTTAGCCTCCTTTTGGCGGGCATACTTTTTAACCAGGAATGTTGATTAGGGGTTCACATGCAGGGCACAAAAATTCGACTGTTAACGGGCGGTTTGCTGATGCTGGCAGCCGTCGGTTATGTGCAGGCAGATGCGCTCCAGCCCGACCCGGCCTGGCAACAAGGGATACTGGCGAACGGTTTTCAGTGGCAGGTATTGGCCACGCCGCAGCGTCCCAGCGATCGCATTGAAATTCGCCTGTCTATTGATACCGGTTCACTCGCCGAAGGTACGCAACAGCGCGGCTATACCCATTTTATTCCCCGCGTTGCACTGACCCACAGCGGTCATCTTGAACCGGCGCAGGTTCGTTCGCTGTGGCAACAAGGGATCGACCCTAAACGCCCGCAGCCGCCAGCGCTGGTCTCCTATGAATACACGCAGTACAACCTGAGCCTGCCGAATAACCGAACGGATCTGCTGAAAGAAGCGCTGGTCTATCTGGCGGATGCGGCGGGCAAACTCACCATTACGCCTGCCACCATCAATCACGCGCTCACCAGTAACGATATGGTGGCAACCTGGCCTGCGGATACCAAAGATAGCTGGTGGCGCTACCGCCTGAAGGGTTCGTCTCTACTGGGACATGATCCGGCGGAAACGCTGCAAGCGCCAATTGATGCGGCGCAGCTGAAAGCGTACTACGAAAAATGGTACACGCCGGACGTCATGACGTTGGTAGTGGTAGGCAATGTGGATAGCCGCGCGGTGGCCGAGCAAATTAGCAAAACCTTCGGCGAGCTGAAAGGTAAACGCCAGACGCCCGCGCCGATGGCCACGCTTTCTCCACTGCCGCACCAGGCGGTCAGCCTGATGAGTGAGGCGGTCACCCAGGATCGATTGTCGATTATGTGGGATTCCGCATGGCAGCCGATCCGCGAATCCGCAGCGCTGGAACGCTACTGGCGTGCGGATTTGGCGCGCGAAGCGCTGTTCTGGCATATTCAGCAGAACCTGACGAAAAATAACGCCAAAGATATCGGCCTGGGCTTTGATTGCCGTGTGCTGTTCCAGCGCGCGCAGTGCGCCATCAATATTGATACGCCAAACGACAAGCTCAACACCAATGTCGGCGTGATCGCGCGTGAACTGGCGAAAGTTCGTGAAAAAGGTCTGCCGGAAGAGGAGTTTAAGGCGCTGATTGCGCAGAAAAACCTTGAACTGCAAAAGCTCTTTGCGACCTATGCCCGCGCCAATACCGATATTTTGATCGGCCAGCGGCTGCGCTCGTGGCAGAACCAGGTGGTGGATATTGCGCCGGAGCAGTATCAAAAGCTGCGCCAGAGATTCTTAAATGGCCTTACGCCGGAGATGCTGAATCAGGATCTGCATCAGCAGTTGTCGCAGGATATGGCGTTGATTCTGATGCAGCCGAAAGGCGAGCCGGAATACAACATGAAAGTGTTGCAGGCAACGTGGGATGAGGTGATGCGTCCGGCGGGTTCCGCAGCAGCGCCCGCAGCGGCTGACGACGGGCATACCGATGTGTCGGATATCCCGCCGCAGCAGTAATGTTTGCCCTCTCTCTTCCGCAAGGTTGAGAGGGGGCAGAAGCTTTACTCTGACTCTGGCATTGCTTCGCGCGGAATAATCGCCCCGCGATACTGAATGACTGTACTGGCCGTTAAGTGGCCACGTTTTGCCGCTGCCGTGGCATCGCCGCCGGTCAGACGCACGGCCAGGTAGCCCGCACTGAAGGAGTCGCCGGCTGCCGTTGTATCGATCACTTTCTCTTTCGGCAGTTTCACGGCCGGCACTTCAACCAGCGCTTCACCGGCAATCGCCACCAGACAAGAGTCTGCGCCACGTTTAATTACCACTTCTTTCACGCCCGCACGCTGAGTGCGTTCGATAACCTCTTCGACCGGTTTTTCGCCCCACAGCAGATCTTCATCGTCCAGTGTCAGGAACGCGATATCGGTGCAGGCCAGCATTTGCTGATACACCATGCGCGTCTCTTCTTTGCTGGCCCACAGGCGCGGACGGTAGTTGTTATCAAAAATGACTTTGCCGCCGTTGGCGCGGCAGGTTTGTAGCAGCGACAGCAGCTTGTTGCGGCTGGCCGGGCTTAAAATCGCCAGGCTGATACCGCTCAGGTAGAGATAGTCGAATGACGCCAGTTCTTCGCAGATTGCCGCAGACTGTTCGCTCTCCAGCCAGAATTTCGCCGCCGCTTCGTTGCGCCAGTAATAGAACGTGCGCTCGCCGGTGCTGTCGGTTTCGATGTAATACAGGCCCGGCAGGCGGTTTTCCATGCGCTGCGTTAGACGGGTATCGACATCTTCGCTCTGCCAGGCGTCGAGCATCTGCTGGCTGAAATTGTCGGTGCCAAGTGCCGTAACGTAGTGGACAGAAAGCGCTGACGGATTGACCTGGCGGGCGATATAAACGGAGGTGTTAAGGGTATCGCCACCAAAGCCACGATTAACTTCTGCGCCTTTTTGTGACAATTCGATCATGCATTCGCCGATAACGGCAATTTTCCTGGACATAGTCGTGAACCTGGATCAGATAAATTAACGGTAGTGTGCGTTTTGCGTGAAGCGCGGTCAATCATGTTAAAACAACGTTCCAGTATTTTTTTGAGCTAAACCCTGTTATGCGCAGATTATTGCATCTGGTTTTTAATTTTGCCTAAAACCAGGACATAAAGTTCTTAGTTGTAGCGCCGATAACCCCTTGACGAGTTGTTCCAGCTCATCCCATCGACAGGACACCAGACATGAAGTTAAAGCAGGGCACCCAGCGGCTAAACATTCCTAAAGCGAGCATTGAAAGCCTTGAGGAGCGTCGTTATTGGCTGCAATGCGAACGTGCTTATACTTATCAACCCATCTATAAAACTGATGGTCATCTGATGGCTGTTGAAGTATTGACCATTGTGACACATCCGTCACAGGCTGATCAGCGAATTGCCCCCGATCGTTATTTCAGCCAGATCCCCGTGCGCCTGCGCGTGGAGGTGGTACATGAGCAGGTCGAATTGCTGGCAGAACAGCGGACCTTTTTCGCTGATAACGATGTGCTGGCTTCGGTCAATGTCGATGGCCCGACGCTGCTGGCGATGCGCGAGAATACGCAGCTGATGGCGCTGGTTGAGTCGCTGCCGTGGATCCGTTTTGAACTGGTGGAGCATATTCGTTTACCGCAGGATTCTACCTTCGCTTCGATCAGCGAAATTGGCCCGCTGTGGCTGGATGATTTCGGCACTGGAATGGCGAACTTCTCGGCGCTGAGCGAAGTGCGTTACGACTATATCAAAGTGGCGCGCGACCTGTTTATCATGCTGCGTAAAACCCCGGAAGGGCAGAACCTGTTCACCATGCTGTTGCAGTTGATGAACTGCTACTGCCAGGGCGTTATCGTTGAAGGGGTTGAAACCCTCGAAGAGTGGCGCGACGTGCAGGCGTCTCCGGCCTTTGCGGCGCAGGGCTATTTTTTGTCGCGTCCGGTTCCTCTGGCCCAACTTGAACGCGTTATACTCGATTTGTAATCCCGCCCCTCGGTGAGCCTAAACTCTCTTTATGCGAAGTAAGGCTTAAGAGGAAAGGGCAACAATGACAAAAACGCGTAAAGCGTCACCGCTGTTATAGCCACCGTACTGTTATTGAGTGTGGCTGCTGTCGTTATCATCACCACCTTCAACTGAAACCGCCTGAAACCCCACCATCAGTGAAAAAGTCTCTGCCGAACTGAATCGTCGGTTTGCTATTTGTGGCGTGGGGAACCCGGTCGCACTAAGAAGTGCCCCTCTCGCCGGTGGCGAGAGGGGGAAGGATTACAGCTCCTGGTGTTTGGTTTCGTGAGTCAGCAGTAGCGCAATCAGCGTTAATCCCGCCATTGCCGCCAGGTAGAACCCGACGTACATCAGGCCGTAATTCGCCTGCAACCAGGCGGCGATATAGGGTGCCACAGACGCGCCGAGAATGGACGACACGTTATAGGAGAATGAAGCACCGGTATAACGCACTTCGGTCGGGAACAGTTCCGGCAGCAGTGCGCCCATCGGGCCGAAAGTCAGCCCCATCAGGCTTAAGCCAATCAGCAGGTAAGTCATCACCAGCACCGGGTTACCGGAACCAAGCAGCGGCGGGAAGACAAACAGCGCGAACAGAATGATAAGCGTGGTGATGATAACCATACTTTTACGACGGCCAAACGCATCGGCCAGCAGGCCCGCCACCGGCACCATCACGCCGAAGCCAATCACTGCCATCATCAGCATCCACAGTACTTCATTGCGAGGCATGCCAAGCCCCTGCGGTGAGGTGCTAAAAGTCATTGAATAGACCGTCATGATGTAGAACAGCGTGTAGGTTGCCAGCATGATAAAGGTACCCAACACCGTCACGCGGACATGTTTGGTCAGCAGCGTACCCAGCGGAATTTTCACCTGTTTTTTCGCTGCCGCGACTTTGGCGAACACCGGCGTTTCATGCAGTGAAACGCGCACATACAGGCCGATCAGCACCAGTACCGCAGAGAAGATAAACGGTACGCGCCAGCCCCAGTTCATAAACTGTTCGTCGGTCAGTAGCCAGGAGAGCAGCAGGAATGTGCCGTTCGCGAAGAAGAAGCCGACTGGCGCGCCCAACTGCGGGAAAGAACCGTACAGCGCGCGTTTGCGCGGTGGGGCGTTTTCCGTAGCCAGTAGCGCTGCGCCGCCCCACTCGCCGCCAAGCCCCAGGCCCTGGCCAAAACGAGCAAGCGCCAGCAGCAACGGCGCCATCACGCCGATAGTTTCGTAGCCCGGCAGCAGGCCGATTACCACGGTAGAGATGCCCATGGTCAGCAGCGAGGCCACCAGCGTCACTTTGCGGCCGATACGGTCACCAAAGTGGCCGAACAGCGCGGAGCCGATCGGGCGCGCGATAAAGGCAATGGCGAAGGTTGCCAGCGATTGCAGCGTGGCCGCCGTTGGGTCGCCCTGCGGGAAGAAGATATGCGGGAACACAATCACCGCAGCGGTCGCGTAAATGTAGAAGTCGAAGAACTCGATGGCGGTGCCGATCAGAGAAGCAACGACGACTTTATTGCGTGAGTTTACCGGTGGGTTTTCCTGCTCGTTGTCGAAAGTGGTAGCTGTAGCTTGCATAGTATTTTCTTATTTTTGGGCGAACGAACGACCATATTAGCCATAGCAAAAGCGACATTTCAATCTGTAACAAAACGACAAATCGCGTGGGAAATGGGCAAAAAGTGGATAATTTTCACGCGTGCGATTTCTCTTCCATGAAATGCTTCACATATTTTATAAATTAGTGGATAAAACTGGTTTGAGGTTAAATAAAAGTTGCATCCTGGATTTTCATGCTGAAAAGCGAGAACGGGCTGATATTTTACATTTTCACTCAGCCCGACCGCGAATTTAGTGGTGGGTTTTATCCGGCATGCGTGGGTCATTTTTGTATTGCGCAGTGGCAATCCATGCGGCGCAGAATAGCGTCAGACGGGCAAAGAAGTAGAAAAACGCCATCAGTCCGAGTACCGAACCAAACGCCGCGCCAGAGGGTGATTTCACCAGCGATGGCAGCGTCCAGGTCATTACGATTTTGATCACCTCAAAACCTATGGCGGCGATAAAGGTGCCGCGGATCAGCGCTTTTTTGTGCGGGCGGTTACGCGGCAAACGCCAGAAGATCCAGAAAAAGAGCAGATAGTTGGCGAATATTGAGATCACCAGGCCAATCAGCCGCCAGGCCGGTTTTAGCCACTCGATATTATCGAGATAGAGCGCCGAGATAATTATCTGCTGCGCCGAACCGGCAATTGAGGTGATCGACAGCGTGATAATCAGGGCTATCAGCAGACCAATCAGCGAAATAAAGTCGCGGAAATATTTCACCCAGATTTTCTCCGCGTCCCGGGCATTGCGCTCCCAGACATCGCGCGACTGGGCGCGGATTGCCTCGCGCAGGTTGCCCATCCAGTTCACGCCCGAGTAGAGGGCGATGGCCAGCCCGACAATCCCCACCGTGGTGCGCTGTTGTACGGCGATATTGATGGTGTTCTTCAGCATTGTCGCCATGGTTGGATCGCTGACGCTCAACACAATTTTGTCGAAGATGTCCTGCAACAGCGTTGGATGCGAGGCCAGCACAAACCCGGCGGCGGCAAACGAGACCATCAGAATCGGGATCATCGACAGAAAAGAGAAGTAGGTGATGGCCGCGCCAAACTGGTTTCCCATACGATCATTAAAGCGTTCTGCAGCGCGGATCAGGTGCGCGATGACGGGAAGGCGCTGTAGTTTTTGCGCCGTGCCGGCCATGGTTGCCAGCGTACTGCTGATTTTTCCTTCCGTGGCGTTCTGCTGCTGTGCAGGCTGTCCCGTCATCTTCCTTACGGGTTTATAGTTGAGGTTTTGCGTCGGGCGTTTTTTATGATTTTCCGGCGTCATCAGCGCTTTTTTCCTTCTCCTGAATGTGTCTGTAACGAAAATTATAGCCTGGCGCTAATCGACATAATCTTTCAGCGCCGCCACCAGCCACTCCATAAATAGATGTACACGGCGGGAGAGATTGCGGCGGTGCGGGTAAATCAGCGATACCGGCATCGGCTCAGCGCGATATTGTGGCAGGATCTCCACCAGCTTTCCGGCACGCAGCGCTTCGCGCACGCCGATGCGCGGAACCTGAATAATCCCCAGCCCGGCAAGGCAGGCGGCCTGATAGGTTTCTGTGCTGTTGACTGTCAGAATGCCGCCGGTTTTTACCCACCGCATCTGCTTATCCTGCCAGACTTCAAAACCCTGCGGACGCGTACCGAGGTTCACCGCATAATGCACTAGTGCATGAGAGGACAAATCATCCAGACTCTCCGGGTAACCGAATCGCGCCAGATAATCGGGGCTGGCACAATTAATGACCGATAACCGCCCAAGCTGGCGGGCGATTAAGCCGGAATCTTTCAGCGTGCCAACGCGTACCACGCAGTCGAAACCTTCGCGGATAATATCCACCAGCCGATCGCTGCTGCTCAACTCCAGTTCAATGCCGGGGTACTGTTGCACGAAAGCGGGCAAGCGCGGGATCACCAGATTCTTCGCCACGCCGACCGGCATATCCACGCGCAATCGGCCGCTGATGCTGGAAGGATCGTGCAAAAACAGACCGTCCAGCTCGTCTATATTCGCCAGCAGATCTTTTGCTCGCTCGTAATAGACCATCCCATCCTGCGTGAGCTGTACCCGGCGGGTGGTACGGTGCAACAACTGTGTGCCGAGATGGGTTTCCAGCGCCTGAATCTGGCGAGATACGCTACCTTTAGGTAATCCCATTGAATCCGCCGCCCGGGAAAAACTCTCCAGTTCCGCGACGCGGATGAACAGTTGCATTGCGTAAACTTTATCCATACCGACACTCTATTGTTGTCATGAGTGAAACAATGAAGCGTAATTTAACATCTTTATTGTTTTTGTGTCAGTTAATAAGCTTTTCTCACTCTCCACATCAGCGAAAACGAGGTTTCTTATGACACAACCGATTGCATTAGTGACTGGCGGCAGCCGTGGGCTGGGTAAAAATGCGGCCCTGAAGCTGGCAGCGAAGGGAACGGGCATTATTCTGACCTACAACAGCAACGCCGAAGAAGCACAGAAAGTCGTAGGCGAAATTGAACAAAAAGGCGTGAAAGCTGTAGCATTACAGCTGAACGTCGGCGATATTTCGAGTTTTTCTGCCTTTACCCGTGAAGTCCATGAACAGCTAAAACAGGTCTGGCAGCGTGAAACGTTCGATTATTTATTGAACAATGCTGGCATCGGCATTCACGCTGCGTTTGCTGAAACCACGGAAGCGCAGTTTGACCAACTGGTGAATATCCACGTTAAAGGGCCATTCTTCCTGACGCAGAATCTGCTGCCGTTGCTGAAAAATGGTGGTCGCATTCTTAATGTTTCCAGCGGCCTGGCGCGTTTTTGTCAGCCAGGATATGCCGCTTATGCGTCAATGAAAGGGGCGATGGAGGTATTGACCCGTTATCAGGCGAAAGAGCTGGGCGCGCGCGGAATTGCGGTGAATATCATCGCGCCGGGCGCTATCGAAACCGATTTTGGCGGCGGCCAGGTGCGCGACAACGAGCAGATTAATCAGTATCTTGCTGCGCAAACCGCACTGGGGCGCGTGGGGCTGCCGGACGATATTGGCGATGCGATGGCGGCGTTGCTGAGCGATGAGTTGGGCTGGATGAACGCGCAGCGTGTGGAAGTCTCTGGCGGTATGTTCCTGTAAAAAATGACGCCCGGTGGGTTTCTGGCTGCCGGGCACGCATTGGCTACTGTTTCTGAAACAGAGGATGAGCACAGTTTTCTTCATAGTTTCTCCTGTCAGTTGCCGGAACACGTCTTTAAGACTGGCAGAAGGGTGTGCGATGTGCGGACAAATTAGCCTTTTTCTGTATATTCATGGCGCAATAAGCCAAACAGCCAATCGTTATGCCATGCTCCCGCCAGCCACCAGGCCTCCCGTAGTTCGCCTTCCAGTACAAATCCTGTTTTTTCCAGTAAGCGGCGTGACGCCAGATTCCCGGCGGTTACTGTGGCGACCAGCCGACGAATACCGCCCTGGTTAAACGCGTAATCACATAGAGCGGTAAGGGATTCATGGCCGTAACCTCTGCCCTGTGCTTGCGGCGCAAACAGGAATCCCACTTCGGCGCAATCATCCTCACGGTGGATATAACCGGTTACCCCCAGTGGCGCGTTGGTGACGTTATCGCGTACCAGCAAACAAAGCCAGTGCGGGCTGCCGGGCTGCCATTCAGGCAGACGGGCGTCAAACGCCGCGCGGATCTCTTGTTCACTGCGAGTATCTGAAACGTAACACATCACATCGGGGTGCTGTTGCAGCGCAAGAAAAAAGGGCCAGTCCTGTTCAGACAGTGGCGAACAGGTCAGTCTGGGCGTATGAAACATAAGCATCATGAATGTCTCCGGCTATTTTTTTAGGCGTTGAAACCCGTATCACTGATCATAATCTTTAATTGGTATATATTTTAACTACCCGTAATTAAAGAAAAAATTCAGTGCTGACATTGGCCAGATAATTATTTCTTAAGTTGTACTTAAAGGAAAATAATGACAAGCAACGCTCCTGTTAATACGGGTGAACAGTTTGAAAAATGCATTGCTGTGATTCGCCAGGCGTCCGTCGAAATTCTGTTATTACTGAATGTCCGTTTCGACGAGGGTAAAGATCCGCGCTGGTTTTTAGAACAACTTGATATTGCGCGTCTGAGCATGGGTGGCTGGGGCGCGGTGGCTAAACGACTAAAACTCAACGATGCGGAATTAACACAGTTCACTTTGCAACTCCGTCACTTGCAGCAGCTTGTCCCTCGTTATGAGAGCGGGCAGATCGTGACGGAAAATCAACTGATTGCCGCGCTCCGTTTTGTTAGCGCGCTGGAAAATCTGCGAACCCGGCAGCCGCTACTCAGCTATAGCACATCGCTAAAAGTGGAGGATAGTCAGCAGCAGCGCGCTCAGCAGCAACTGCGCGCGCTGGAGATGATGATCGCCTCGCTGGTGGCGCAGGCGTGGCCGGATACGGAGCGGCTGCGTAACCATTTGAAAACGCAGTTTGGCGCCGATCTTGTGCGCCGCTGGCTGCGGTTGGGCGATCGCAACGATATTTTGAGCGGGATGCGCTTTAGCGAGCTGGCGTTACTGCTGGTGGATAAAAAAGAGTTCAGCCAGCATTACACCCACTTGTTTAACGATAGCGAAGTATTAAGCCTGTATCTGGAAACGCGTAAAACATTGCACACGTTCTTAGACGATGTGCGGCACATGCGTGCTGTGGTCGTGGCGGGACAGCCGCTGACCTCCAATCAACTCAGTTTACTGGATAGCTACTATCCGCAGATTACGGGACCGGTTCAACGCGCATGGGAAGAGGGGCGCACCACAACTAATCCCGCCGAAATATTGCGCGAGGCGGGCAATAACTTAGACGCCTTCTGGGAGCAGGCGCGGAAAAAAGACCGCGCGGCAGGAGGTGATACGATGCCAATGCGTGACAGTATCGACAGACCGGCTAAACACCAGGTTCGTAGCCGTGAAGAGCGGGAGCAACTGTTTGTCAGAGCGTTATGGGGCTCGGTAGGCGTGGTGATGCTTGTCGTGGCGATTGGTGGGTTGTGGCTATTCTTCGGTGATGCTCAGGCACCGATGGTGAGCGGAAGCGGCATTACGGTGCCCATTTCGCAGGACAAGGAAAAAATCTCGCCGAAAGAGGAGCTGAGCCGCATGGGGCTGCCGCGTGACGAGAATAACTTCCGCGCGGCAATCGATCGTAACGATACGCGCGTGGTGTCGCTGTTTTTGCGTACCGGAATGAACTGGAAACTGTCGTGGACGGAGCAGGCGGTGGCGGCTAATCATATCGAGGTGCTGGATATGCTGCTGCGTTACCGGACACAGATGGATGAGAATCGCCCCTGCCGTCGCTTTATCAGCACGTTGAGCCATGAAATGGCGGTGAATAACCAGGGTGTGTCATCGATCGGCAAAAGCTATTTGCATGCGTTTTGCACTATAAAACCGGTGGTTGATCGTCAGCGTTATGAGATGGAACAGGCGCAGTTGCGTAACCAGGCAGAGCCGGATGACGAAAACCGTAAGTGGGCGGATATTCAGACCGCCATTTATAACGCCCTTAATTAAGGTGGCCAGATAAACGAGGCGTTATCAGGCGTTTATCCCGACGGTGCAATTGACGAAGGGCGGCGGGTGTAAGTCGGCGAGCGTTACGGCTCGCCGTACAGCCCGATTAACCGGCGTACCACGCCGTTTGTCCAGCCGAAGCCGTCCTGCAACGGGTATTCACCCCCGCCGCCTTCGCGCGGCGTGCTGCTGGCAATATGGTACTTCTCGATCAGCTTGTGGTGATTCTGGTAGTAGTGATTCACCGTTTGCAGCCAACTGCGGGCGATCTCATCACCCAGCGCGTCGTTACCGTAAAGCTTAAAGCCCTGCACTGCCATCCACTGTAACGGCGCCCAGCCGTTGGGTTTATCCCACTGTTCGCCGGTTTCATATTCCGTCGCCAGAATGCCACCAGGTGTGAGCAGGCGATTTTTCACCGATTCTGCCAGCCGATCTGCCTGTTCATGCGTCGCCATACCGACATACAGCGGCACGATACTGGCGGCGGAGAACAGCGCCATCTCTTCACGGCGCCAGTCATAATCGCGGTAGCCGCCATTCTCCTCATCCCATAGATAGCGGTTAACCGCCGCCCGGCGCTCGCTCGCTTTCTGGCGGAATTCCGTTTCACGCTCGCGATCACCTTTCAACCCGGAAATATTGGCAATCGCGCTTTCCAGTTTGAACAAAAAGGCGTTTAAATCGATGGGAATAAACTGCGTGGTACGAATGCTCGCCAGCCGGTGCGCATCACGCAGCCAGCGGGAGGAGTAATCCCAGCCGGAGGCGGCACCTGCGCGCAAGTCGCGATAAACTTCATTCGCCGGGCGACCGGAGTGACGGGCGGTTTCCACATCCTCCAGCCAGGATTCGTCTCGCGGTGTGTCGCGATCGTCCCAGTAACGGTTAAGTAGCGAACCGTCCGGCATCCGCACAACATGGCGGTAAGCCTGGTTCAGTACCAGCGATTCAGCGCCATCCATCCAGAAAGCGTACTCCATCAGCAGGTGTTCGAGGTAGCGCCGCGCACCGCGCACGCCATCCTCTTCAAACAGCTCCACCATCAGAGCAAAAACCGGCGGCTGCGAACGGCTCAGATAGTAAGTCCGGTTGCCGTTCGGAATATGGCCGTAGCGTTCGATCATCCACGCGAAGTTATCGGCCATACAGCGCAGCAGGTCGTCGCGGCCGCTTTCTGCCAGACCCAGCATGGTGAAGTAAGAGTCCCAGTAGTAGGTCTCTCTGAATCGACCGCCTGGCACGATGTATGCCTGCGGCAGCGCCAGTAGCGACGACCACGGAATATGATCCTGCGGCTCGCGCGTCAGCACCGGCCACAGATTGTCGATATGCTCTTTCAGCGAATGCTCCGGATTGGAAACATACTCTTTGGTTGTGTTTTCCGGCATCCAGAAATGCGCTTTCACGAACTGTTTCAGGTCGAACTCGGGTTTGCGTTTGATTTTGCGATAGCGAATCAGAATATCGAGCGGATCCCTTTTCGGCGCACAGTCGGGGAAGGTTTTACTGTCGGCAAAGAGACGTGACGATTGCACATGTTCAAACAATTCCAGGTAACGATCGGCAGGCGTCAGCGCATCGGACGCCGGTAGCCCTTCGATCATTTCGGGTTCCGGCTCCGCGTCGATCATTTCATCCAGTTTTAACTCGCACGGATCGGTTTCATAGAGAAGCTCTTCTTCGATGATAAACTCGACGTTTTCTGCGCTTTGTCGTTTCTGGTTGAACATAGTGACTCTGACCTCCGGATGTCGTCGTAAAAATGACGGGCGTGTCCCGGCTATCTATAAAGCGTAGACATTCGCTTCAATCTCTGGGGGATTAAATGTGCGTTAGATCACGTTTTATTTCTCGTTGTGCGAAAGCAGAAGTTAAGCAACTTATTGATAAATTCTATTAAATCTGCAAAACAGATGCGATAACGCAGCGGCGGCTTTCAGAGTAATCAATTTGCAACGATTTATGAATCATCGCCCTGCGCGCTTACCTTACCCGGAAGCCCCATTACGAGGGGGAGAAAACCCGCGAATTTCGCCACTATTACGTTAGAGCAATGTCTGGATATTCGCCAGGCGGTGCTGTGGCCGCATCTGGAACGCAATGCTTCACGCGTGGAGGATGAGGGGTTTGAAGCCCAATGCAACGGAAACGTACGTTAAGAACGTAACCATATGGTTTTAAGTCTATAAACTCGTGAGGTCGTCGGACGGATTTATATTGATTTCATTACCGGACTTATGAACAGTGAGAATGCTGCAAGTCGCTATCCACATAAGTTGTATCGCCATCATGGTAGATAGTGGTGCGTCATTTTGTTTAAGGCACAGTTCATCGGCCTACCGCAATTGCCGTGTCGCTGGCGATACGTGACTATATGCAGGAGAAATATACGATTGCATTACCCAAAGATAAACTGGCCTTACTCAGCCTGCACATCAGCAGGATGGGAATACCGCAGTGTGAATAGAACGTCTTTATGACCTCCATTTTGTGGCGATTTTTATCCTTTTTTCCCTAATTTAGACACCTCTCGTCCTGTGGACACTCACACAAATGCAACCGTTATCAAACGAATACTGCGCTGTCGTAATCTTACTTCGCCAACTCCCGGCTCGTTAAAGCGAGCTCAATTTACGAAGAGAGGTTCCTATGTCTTATCCAGAAACGAAACTGTCCGGCCTGACCGGTTTTGCTAAAGCTGCCAGCGTGACCGGCGGATGGTCAGGCTCCGTGGTCAGCATCACCACGCTTGACCAACTGAAAACCAACATCGCCGATAACACTCCGCGTGTATTGGTGATCAACAGCGATATTTCCGAATCAACCCTGACCAAAGTGCCAATGGGCGCCAACAAAACGCTGATTGGCTCTTTCCAGAACCGTACCCTGAACAACATTCATCTGCGCGCCACGGCCACCTCGGAGAATATCATTCTGCAAAACCTGGTATTCCAGCATTCACAAAACATCAAAGACAATGATGATATTCAGGTATACCTGAACTACGGCAGCAAATATTGGGTCGATCACTGTTCGTTTGTTGGCCACAGTTGGTCATCTGACGATGGCAGCCTGGATAAGCTGTTGTATATCGGCGATAATGCGGATTACGCCACCATCAGCAACTGTTCTTTTGCCAACCATAAATATGGTCTGATTCTGGGTCATCCGGCCGATGACAATAACGCTGCCTATAACGGTTTCCCGCACCTGACAATCTGCCACAACCATTTCGAAAACATGGAAGTCCGCGCGCCCGGCCTGATGCGCTACGGTTATTTCCACGTCTATAACAACTATATCAACCAGTTCCACCTTGGTTTTACGCTGGCACAAAACGCCAATATCATTTCCGAAAGCAACTATTTCGGTGCAGGCAGCGAAAACAACGGCATGCTGGATGACAAAGCCAACGGCACCTTCACCGATATCGGCAGCGTTCCCGCTATCACCAATCAGAAATCACCCAAGTCCCAGTGGACGGTGTCGTCCAATTACAGCTACACGCTGAAAACCGCCGAGCAGGCGAAAACCTTCGCCACCGCCAATGCCGGGGCACAATCCACTTCGCTGGTGTTCGGGGGGTAATTCTGGCGTTCATGTAGGCCTATAAAACAGGAAGGATCCGGAGGGGGAAGGTCTTTTTCCTCTCGTCGGATAAGCACAGCCAGTTGCCTGACTGTGCTTATCCGGCATTACTGTATACGCAATTATCAGGAGGGACCAGCAGCCCTTGCGCGCGAATGCCGACCACTACCTGAGCGCGACAGTGCCGTTACCGGATACCGTTTTATCGATGAAAAATTTGAAACACTGGAAAGCTACGGTCCGCATAATGTGAGACAGTTTGTTGAAGAAACAGCGGCTCTCGGGGCCACACTGGGATTTTTCTGGACACTGGCGGCCGAGCTTCCGGCGCAGATGGCGGGGGCCTACATCGGCGAACACTACTGGCATCACGGGCGTCCTGTGGTCTTCTTCCGCGCCACGCAGATCCGCACCTGGCTGGAATGCAAAGCGATAAACAACTATTCCTGCCGCCGCCTCAGCTCCAGCGATATGCACAAAGTTAAACTGTTCCTTGTCGCGTCGCTGTCTGAGACAGAAAACACGGAGGCAAAAGAGGCGCAGGAGGCGTTTGTGCGCGAGTTCCCGGCCGCAGATATTCAGAAGGTTTTCCCCCCGAAACACCAATCCGAATTTTGACCATATGACCAGTCCGGGCCAGCACTCGATGGCGGGTGAGTATCTGCCGTTCCTGAACAACCAGCTTCTGGAATCGGCATGGCCGGAGCTGAAACTGAGCCGGAAAGAGTACCGGGAGGATTTCCGGCAGCAAATGGCGGATTACGGGGCAAGCAGTCCACCGGAGGAGCTGAAGCGAAACAGGATGTTCCTCGCCCTGCAGGATATGGTAGGTAGTTCGCTGACGGTTACCCGAAAGCTACCGGGTGGTGAGAATGCCCTGACGCGTTTTAAATCAGTTGCGGAGGAAGAAGTTGAATCGACACGCTAAATCTCTGGCAGGACTGCTGCCACTTCTGGCGCTGTTACCCCTGAGCGGCTGTGCCAGTCGCCCGGACTATACTCTCAGCCCCCCAGGCAGTAGTGAATGGGTAACGGTAGCGGTGAAACTGCCTGCTGAGACGGAGGTCTTACCGCTGGATGCGCTTTACCGCTCTGAGGTATGCTGACGGGAAGTTTATGGTCAGTCCACTGAATCACATGTGAGTACGGAAAGGGGGCTGAATCCCATGCAGATGGATCTCAGTCCAATTGATGGTAATGGTGTTCGCCAGATCCGTATTGCCCTTAACGGTGGGATAAGGTGTGGCTGGACGCTCAGTGGTATCAGGGTCGGGATTCAGTTCGCCAAAACCTCTGCACTGGCTAACGGGAAAGATATTACTCCTGCTAACTATATCTTTGATTTTGATAATGAAGGCTACAGCAGTGCATTTGGGGAAGGAAAACCAAACCCTGTAAAAAACACCCGACGGCATTCACCGCCGGGCTGTGGATCAACGCGGGATTTGCTGGGTAATGCAGTGAATATTGCCGCCGCCGAGCAGAATTTCTCGCGCCGGAACGCCAGTGATGACGAAATCTGGGAACATCTCCTCAAACAGCGCCTGCGCCGCACCATCGGTGGCCGGATGCAACTGCGGATAGATAATCTGCTGGTTGCTGACCAGATAGTTGACGTAGGAACCCGCCAGACGATTGCCTTCGTGGCGCTCAATCGCCGTGCCTTTTTCCACATCATTGGTCTCTTCCGCACTGGCGTACAGCGCCGGCGGCGACGGGACTTTCCACACTTTCAACGTACGACCCTGCGCATCTTTGGTATTTTCCAGCACCTGCAACGCCGCGGCGGAGCGGGCGTACTGCGGGTCATTCTGGTCATCAGTCCAGTGCAGCGCCACTTCGCCAGGGCGTACGAAGCAGCACATGTTGTCGATGTGACCGTCGGTCTCATCGTTAAACACGCCTTCCGGCAACCAGATTATCTGCGACACGCCAAGGTATTCGCGCAGTTGTTGCTCGATCTCCGCTTTGCTCAGATTCGGGTTGCGGTTCGGGTTCAACAGACACTCGGCGGTGGTCAGCAGGGTGCCTTCACCATCAACGTGAATGGAGCCGCCTTCCAGCACTAAATCCGTGTTGTAGCATGGCATATGGTGGTAATTCGCCACCTGGCTTGCTACTAACTGATCGCGATCCCAGCTTGCATAAAGCCCGCCGTTCAGACCGCCCCAGGCATTGAACGTCCAGCTAATACCGCGCTGTTCGCCCGCCTGATTCAACACTACGGTTGGGCCGGTATCGCGCATCCAGGCGTCGTCGCTCTCCATTTCAACCAGCGTAACTTCCACTGGCATGGTGCTGCGTGCTTTCGCCATTTCGGCTGCGGGAACGCCCATGATGACAGGCGTATTGCGGGAAATCGCTTTTGCCACGGCCGCAAACGCCTGCTGGGCTGGTGCGGCATTGGCGCGCCAGTTATCAGTGCGATAAGGCCAGATCATCCACACGGCCTGATGCGGCGCCCACTCTGCCGGCATTGCGAACCCGTCTTTTACGGGCGTGGTCAGCTGCGTCATCGCTTAGCTCCTCACGCTACCGTCAGAGGTCGCAATCGCGCCGTACATGTTCGGGCGGCGATCGCGGAACAGACCCCAGGCGGCGCGCTGTGCGGCAACGGCATCCAGATCGAAGGTGTGCACCAACACCGCTTCGTCGGTTTTATTGGCCTGAGCCACCAGTTCACCGGTTTGATCGGCGATGAATGAGGAACCGTAGAAGGTCATTTCCAGACCTTCAATGTATTTACTGGCTTCGGTACCGATACGGTTAGACGCGATCACCGGAATGACGTTGGCGGCAGCGTGGCCTTGCTGAACGCGGGTCCAGTGTGGCTGACTATCGATATCCGGGTAGGCCGGTTCAGAGCCGATAGCGGTTGGGTAGAAGATCAGCTCTGCGCCCTGCAATGCCAGGCAACGCGCGGTTTCCGGGAACCACTGATCCCAGCAAATGCCGACGCCGATTTTGGCGTAGCGGGTGTTCCAGACTTTAAATCCGGTATCGCCTGGGATAAAGAACTGTTTTTCCTGGTAAGCCGGGCCGTTCGGAATATGGGTTTTACGGTAGGTGTCCAGCACGCTGCCGTCGGCATCAATCATCACCAGCGAGTTGTAGTAAGCGTTATTGCATTTTTCGAACAGGCTCAGCGGCAGCACCACTTCCAGCTCTTTCGCCAGTGCTGAGAAATGCTTAATCAGCGGGCTGGTCGCCACTTCCTGCGCCAGCGCGTAATGTTCCGGGCTCTGATCGATGCAGAAATAAGGGGCAGCAAAAAGCTCCTGAATCAGGATCACTTGTGCACCCTGGCGGTGCGCTTCGCGGACTAAACGTTCCGCGTTCTGTATGTTTTTTTCCAGTTCCCAGGTGCAAGCCATCTGGGTCGCGGCAACCGTTACATTTCTCATCAATTCTCTCCCGTTGGTCTCGGTTCGGACAGTGCAAATTATCCGCACTTATTTTGCTGCAAACTATAGCAACGATCTTCGTTATGCATAAAATGTATTGTTATCATGAAAACATGAAAAAGGTGCATAGTGGTGATCGATCTGAATTTGCTGCGGCTGGTGCCGATCCTGGCGAAAGAGAAGAACGTGACCCGGGCGGCGCAGAAGGCCAATCTTTCACAATCTGCGTTTAGCCATGCGTTGAACCGTCTGCGCGAGCAGCTCAAAGACGAAATGTTTATTCGCACGCGCAACGGTATGGAACCGACGCCGTACGCAGCGATGATGATCCCGGTGATTGAGAATGCGCTCAGCAAGCTGGATACCGCCACGCGCGGGCCTAGCCATTTCGATCCCGCCCGCGATGCGTATACTTTTTACATCGGCGCGGTGGATTACTTCGAATTTATGTTTATGCCGGTGCTGACTGCCCGCTTTAAAACCATCGCCCCGAATGTGCGGCTGTCGGTCGATATTCTTTCGGAAACCATCAAGGTTGAGCGGGTAGAGAAAGGTCAGCTCGACGCGTTTATCGGCGTTGATACCGTGCAGCATATTCCGCACTACTTTAATCGGTATCCGCTGATTTCCGATTATTTTGTGGCGATCGCTTCGGTGGAGCGTACTGATTTGCCGGAAACCCTGACGCTTCAACATCTGGTCAGCGAATCACAGATCCATTTACCGGCGGTCAGTTCTGGCGCAGATCATATTGATAGCTGGCTGCTGTCGCAGCATCTTTACCGCCCACTGGCGACGGTAGTACAAAGTTATGCTGTGGGAGGGCGTGTGGCCGTGGCGACCGGGTATTTGATGTGCGTTCCGTTCCGTATTGCCCAGGAGTTGTCAAAGATGCTGCCGCTGCGCATCATGGCGCTGCCCGATGGTGCGCCATCTTACGATTTACTGCTGCTGACACATAGGCTTTATGACTATCAGCCTGCGGTGCAGTGGCTGATCAATGAATTGAAAGCGGCGAAGGTTTAGCGGGGAATATATTTTCTAATATACCGTGCTGCTCTGATTTTTATTCTCAATGTTGGCTGAGAAGATTATTTTTTTCTACCAAAATGCAATTAATACGGGTATATATTATTAAGGGTTGTATTTATTTTAATTCATCCTTGTTCTTTCTGATGAGAATATTCCTAATGATGATTGGGTTGCAATGATAACATTTACACCCGTTATTCCTTGTTTGTAGGGAGGATGTTACTGTTGCACCAACACTATATTTACCGGAAAATAATTATACACAGCACATTCAAGGAGGAAGGTATGGCGGATAATGAAGGTTCTGTAAGGTTACTGACGTCAGGTGAATTGCGTCTTGCGCAGTCAGTCTTCGGCAATTCAATCCCTTATCACACCGTCTGGGTCCATCACGATAGCTATTTCCCCTTTGGTCTGCAAAAGAGAGAAATGGCCATGTCGCCAAATGGCGAATTGTATTTTCGTGATTGGTACCGAAACGATTTCTCACGAGAAAAAACGGATCTCCAGCATCTCTTTATTCATGAAATGGCGCACGTCTGGCAGAGAGAACGTGGAATGCAGGTCAAACTCCGTGGACTTTTTAGCTGGAATGCCGATTATGGTTATCGTTTAGACGGACGAAGGCTGGCGCAATATCCCCTTGAGCAGCAGGCGCAGATTGTTGCTGACTATTTTGTCCTTGATACACATGGTCTGGGCGACTGGATAGAACTGAAGACCTCGAAGACAGTATCTGCAAAAAATGTCGTCCAGCATGAGTCTGAATTAAAAGCACTTTACAGAGTTGCGTTACGAAACTTTCCCAATGGATTATGAAAATGAAAACGTGCGCCAAATTCATTCCTTTTCTATTTCTGCCTCTGCTTAGCGGCTGCCCCATGGGCGATCGGTTGGATCAGCGTTATAAGCCAGCAGAAACCGCCGTTGTTGAATTAAAAGGCGATCAGGTCTGTTTTGATATTCCTGGACCTGAAGATTATCAGCCGGTATTTATCAAACTGTCACCGCGCAACACGCCAAACAAAGAGCGCTGGTACCAGCAGTACCCTCGTTTATCGGTGAAAAACGGTGAAATGTGCGTTCCCCCTCGCGTCTATAAATTTCCTGATAAAGGGCAGTTTGTGGCAAGTTTTACGCTGGCATCAAAAGATAAAGCAAAAACGACTGAATTTAATACCCGTCGTTTTGACGCTGCTTTTGAGATCAAAGAGGGTCGAGCAATCGCCATCCAGGTGGATAAGAACGAGTTTTAAGCGGAAAGGGTGCTGATTATTCTCCATGCCGAAACAGGGTTTAACTGGCTGTTCAGCGATGGGCTGATGTGACCTGCCCCCAGTATTAGATACAACCGTCAGTTAGTAATGTCGGTTTCTGAATGGCACAGGATTTCGGGCCAGGGTCATTTCATCAAGCCGCGAACATTCCTCAGTCAGAGAAAGACCGTGGTTTTTCTAAGAAGGAATGGGGCATAAACGTTTTCGAAAAGGCAGTGAATTGATGAGTCGATAAATAAAGGCCAGAGAACGATGCTCTGGCCTCTCAGTTTTTCTACAGTACGAACGTGTGTAGGTGGGTTTTCGACATTAACCCCTCATAGTAACAAACTCTTCTGCCGCCGTTGGGTGAATGGCGACAGTGTTGTCGAAGTCTTTTTTGGTGGCGCCCATCTTCAGCGCAACCGCAAAGCCCTGCAACATCTCGTCCATGCCGGAGCCGATACCGTGGATACCGACGATTTTCTCTTCCGGACCGACACAGACCAGTTTCATGCGGCACGGCTGGCGGTGAGAGGTGACGGCGGTATACATCGCGGTGAACGACGATTTATAAATTTTCACCTGATCGTCGCCGTACTGCTCGCGCGCCTGCGGTTCGGTTAAACCTACGGTGCCAATCGGCGGGTGGCTGAACACAACGGTAGGAATATTGTTGTAGTCGAGATGCTCATCCGGTTTGTTGTTAAACAGTCGTTCGGAGAGACGACGGCCAGCGGCAACGGCAACTGGGGTCAGCTCTACCGCGCCGGTGTTATCGCCCACTGCGTAAATCCCCGGCACGCTGGTGTTCTGGAACTTATCGACAACAATATAGCCTTTGTCATTGGTTTTCACGCCAGTGGCAGCAAGGTTGAAGTTATCGGTCGCCGGTTCGCGGCCAATCGCCCAGATCAGGCAATCAACGGTTTGCGAGCGGCCATCATCCAGCGTGATGGTCAGGCTGCCGTCGGTGTTTTTCACTACCGTTTTCGGTACCGCGTGGGTATGCAGCGTCGGGCCTTCCGCTGCCATCACTTCGACCAGCGTTTCGGTGATCAGCGGATCGAAGTTGCGCAGCGGCGCGTGTTTACGCACGAACAGGTGCGTTTCAGCGCCAAGACCGTTCACCACGCCCGCCAGCTCAACGGCAATATACCCTGCGCCAACAATGGCAATGCGTTTTGGCAGCGTGGGCAGGGCGAAGAAACCATCGGAATCAATACCGTATTCCACGCCCGGAATATCTGGGTGGCTCGGACGGCCGCCGGTGGCGATCAGAATATGATCGGCGGTGATGGTTTCGCCGTTCACTTCCACGGTTTTGGCATCAACAAAACGGGCAAAACCACGGATCACATCGACATTATTTTTACCCAGCACGTTCTCGTAAGAGGTATGGATACGGTCGATGTAAGCGCTGCGGCTGGCAACCAGTTTGCCCCAGTCAAAATGGTTGACGGTGGTGTCAAAACCGTAGTCCGGGCCATAGAGATGAATGGCTTCGGCGATCTGTGCGGCGTGCCACATCACTTTTTTCGGAACACAACCCACATTCACACAGGTGCCGCCAAGTTCTTTGGCTTCAATCAGCGCGCATTTTTGACCGTACATGGCTGCACGGTTGATCGACGCAATACCGCCGCTGCCGCCGCCAATGGCGATGTAGTCATAATGTTTGCTCATGGTTGTTTCCTTAATCCTGAACGAAGTCGAAAATTGTCGCGATTGTAACGCGCAACCCGAAAGGTTCCACCGATGGCTGCGATTACTCCGGGACGACCTGGTGAACCAGCGTATGCCCGGTACCGGCTGGCACCAGCTTGCTGTGTAGCCATGGCAGCAGGTTGTTCATCTGCGCTTCCAGTTTCCACGGCGGGTTAATGACGATCATGCCGGACGCCGTCATGCCGCGCTGATCGCTGTCTGGTCGCACGGCCAGCTCAATTTGCAGAATATTGCGAATGCCGGTGTCTTCCAGATCGCGCAGCATGCGTTTGATCTGCTGGCGCAGTACTACCGGGTACCACAGCGCGTATATGCCAGTGGCAAAACGTTTATGACCTTCCTTAATACCGCTCACTACTGCCTGGTAGTCGGTTTTAATCTCATACGGCGGGTCGATCAGGATCAGAGCACGACGGGAAACCGGCGGCAGTTTGGCCTTCAACTGCTGATAACCGTCGGCGCGTGCAACGCGGGCGCGGCTGTCTTTCTGGAACTCCTGGCGCAGCAGCGGGTAATCGCTCGGGTGCAGCTCGGTTAATTGTAGACTGTCCTGCTCGCGCAGTAATTCACGGGCAATCAGCGGTGAACCCGGGTAATAGCGCAGTTGCTCACCACGGTTGAAGTGGCGCACGGCATTCATGTACGGCTCCAGCTCGGCCGGTAAATCGTCCTGCTGCCAGATGCGGGCGATGCCTTCCAGATACTCGCCCGTACGCTCCGCATGTTCGCCAGAGAGCTGATAGCGCCCGGCACCCGCATGAGTATCGAGATAGAGAAACGGTTTCTCTTTTTCTTTCAGCGCTTCGATGATCAGGCTCTGAACGGTGTGTTTAAGGACGTCGGCGTGGTTGCCAGCGTGAAAGCTGTGGCGATAACTGAGCATGGGGACTGAGATTCCGGAAAATAAACGAGATTCCGTACAGTTTACCGTAGATTGCCGCGGATTACCGCTGCGCCGCGGGCTTGTTTCATTTTAGCGGAAAAGGTTTCAAAACATAACGGTGTCATGAAAGTGTCAAACTGCCGCGCTAGCGTCGAATTCAGGCAAGGTAATTGTTTGAATAAAAGGATAAAAAATGAAAATCCGTCTCACTCTTTTAACTGCCGTGCTGCTATTGACTCACCAGGCGATGGCAAAAGATATTCCGCTGGGGCAGGCGCGTGATATCGCGAATACCACCACGCCAGCCTCGGATAGCCAGGCATATGTTGCGCTGGAAGCACAATCACTGGGCGGGCTGCGCCAGGCGTTGCAGGGTAACGCAGCATCGTTAACCCGCGACCAACTGGAGCACTCCGCGCAGAGCGCTAAACAGGCAGACAGCGCCTGGCTAAAGGCGCGCGGTTATGATTTTCAGACCAAAGTGAATCAACAGGTGGATATTGCGCTGCTCTCCAGTTTTAGCGCTCTACCAAAACCGGTGCTGGATGCCAACCTGCACACCGTTGAGGCGATTAACCGCGATGCCACGCAGGGGTTGCGCCACCAGGCGCTGGCTGATGCTGAGGGGATCAGCTATCTCTATTTTATTGCTGATGCGCTGGGGCCAAAACTGGGCAACGCGTTCCTCGCCGCCTATGACAAAGGCGAGTTAGGTAAAGCAGCGGCGTTAATCAAAGCCAGCGAAGTGAGCACCGGCGCGGCGAAAAAACATTTCGACTATAAGCGTCCATTCCTGATCCAGAACAACAGCATCCACCTGGTGCCGGACGACGTGGTGGTGAAGGATAACAAAGCCTATACCGCGGATGGCGGCTCGTTCCCCAGCGGGCATACCAATACCGGTTATACCGATTCGCTGCTGATGGCGGAGATGATCCCGGAACGTTTTGACGCTCTGCTGACGCGCGGCGCACGCTACGGTTATTCCCGCGTGGTGCTGGGTGTGCACTATCCGCTGGATGTCATCGGTTCACGGATGGTGGCTGAGCGTAACGTCGCACATTATCTGAATGATGCGAAATACCGTGTCCTGTTTAATGAAGCCCGCGACCAGCTCCGCGCTGCGCTGGAAAAAGAGTGCGGCACGTCACTTGCACAATGTGCGCAGAGTGCCGGGAAAGACGATCCGTATCGCGACCCGGCGATGCGTAGTTTCTACCGTTTCACCATGACTTACGATTTGCCACAGCAGAAAGGGGCAGAGAAAAAACTGAAAGTGCCGGAAGGGGCTGACGTGCTGCTGGAAGCGGCGCTGCCGAATCTTTCCGCCAGCCAGCGCAGTGCGCTGATGGTGAAAACGGCATCACCGGCGGGTTACCCGCTCTCTGGCAATAGCGATGAACAGAGCTTCTGGCAGCGCCTGAACCTGTCTGCGGCCTATGAGATGGCGCATAAATCCCGCTGAGGTTTGCGTGCGTAATGCCCGGCGAGCGCAATGCCGTCGGGTATTTTCTTTGTTGTTGCTTATTGCAGCGATACCCTGGCACGCATAGCTCTCGGGATTGAAATCTGCAGGACTTGGCCCCATGCTTAACCAATATCTCATACCAAGGACTGCGCTATGACCAACCCATTATTGACGCCTTTTGTGCTCCCCCCATTTTCGAAAATTCTTCCTGAGCATGTTGTTCCTGCAGTGACCAAAGCTCTGGACGACTGCCGGAGCGCAGTGGAGCGCGTTGTTGTGCAGGGCGGCCCCTACACCTGGGATAATCTTTGCCAGCCGCTGGCTGAAGTAGACGATCGCCTTGGCCGTCTCTTCTCACCGGTCAGCCATCTGAATTCAGTAAAAAACAGCCCGGAACTGCGCGAAGCGTACGAACAAACGCTGCCGCTGCTGTCAGACTACAGCACCTGGGTCGGGCAGAACGAAGGGTTGTACAACGCTTATCGCGATCTGCATGACGGCCCGCATTACGCTGCGCTGAGCGTGGCGGAGAAAAAAGCGGTGGATAACGCGCTGCGCGATTTCAAACTGTCGGGGATCGGCCTGCCAAAAGAGAAACAGCAGCGCTATGGCGAAATCGCCTCTCGCCTCTCTGAACTGGGCAACCTCTATAGCAACAATGTGCTCGACGCCACGATGGGCTGGAGCAAGCTGGTCACTGACGAAGCAGAACTCTCCGGCATGCCGGAAAGCGCCCTGGCGGCGGCGAAAGCGCAGGCGGAAGCCAAAGAGCAGCAAGGCTGGTTGTTGACGCTGGATATCCCGAGTTACCTGCCGGTAATGACCTACTGCGATAACCAGGCGCTGCGTGAAGAGATGTATCGCGCTTACAGCACCCGCGCATCCGATCAGGGGCCGAATGCAGGCAAGTGGGACAACAGCCCGATCATGGCCGAGATCCTTGCGCTGCGTCACGAACTGGCGCAACTGCTCGGTTTTGAAAGCTACGCTTTTAAATCGCTGGCCACCAAAATGGCGGAAAACCCGGCGCAGGTGCTGGAATTCTTAACCGATCTCGCCAAACGCGCGCGTCCGCAGGGTGAAAAAGAACTGGCACAACTGCGCGCCTTCGCTAAAGCCGAATTTGGTGTTGATGAGCTGCAACCGTGGGATATCGGTTACTACAGCGAAAAACAGAAGCAGCACCTCTATAGCATTAGCGATGAGCAACTGCGTCCGTACTTCCCGGAAAACCGCGCGGTGAATGGCTTGTTTGAAGTGGTGAAACGTATTTACGGCATCACCGCCAAAGAGCGCAAAGATATTGATGTCTGGCATCCGGACGTGCGTTTCTTCGAGCTTTACGATGAGAGCAACGAGCTGCGCGGCAGCTTCTACCTCGATCTTTATGCTCGCGAGCATAAACGTGGTGGCGCGTGGATGGATGACTGCGTTGGCCAGATGCGTCGCGCCGATGGTTCGCTGCAAAAACCCGTCGCTTACCTCACCTGTAACTTTAACCGCCCGGTCAACGGCAAGCCGGCGCTGTTTACTCATGACGAAGTGATCACCCTGTTCCATGAGTTTGGACACGGTCTGCACCATATGCTGACGCGCGTTGAAACCGCCGGTGTGGCAGGTATCAGCGGTGTGCCGTGGGATGCCGTCGAGCTGCCGAGCCAGTTTATGGAAAACTGGTGCTGGGAGCCGGAAGCGCTGGCGTTTATCTCCGGTCATTATGAAACCGGCGAGCCGCTGCCGCAGGAACTGCTGGACAAAATGCTGGCGGCGAAAAACTACCAGGCGGCGATGTTTATCCTGCGTCAGTTGGAGTTCGGCCTGTTCGACTTCCGCCTGCACGCCGAATTCAGCCCGGATCAGGGGGCGAAAATCCTCGAAACACTGGCCGAAATCAAACGCCAGGTCGCCGTGGTGCCAGGACCGTCGTGGGGCCGCTTCCCGCATGCCTTCAGTCATATCTTCGCGGGCGGATATGCGGCGGGTTACTACAGCTATCTGTGGGCCGATGTGCTGGCGGCAGATGCCTTCTCCCGCTTTGAAGAAGAGGGCATTTTCAACCGTGAAACCGGGCAGTCGTTCCTCGATAACATCCTGACCCGTGGCGGTTCGGAAGAACCGATGGAGTTGTTCAAACGCTTCCGTGGTCGCGAGCCGCAGATTGATGCCATGCTTGAGCATTACGGTATCGAAGGCTGATGCAGTGAAAATCTGTTTGCTGGATGAAACAGGCGCCGGAGACGGCGCCTTATCTGTTCTTGCGGCCCGCTTCGGGCTGGAGCCGGATGACGACAACCTGATGGCGCTGGTGTTAACGCCGACGCATCTGGAACTGCGTAAGCGCGATGAGCCGAAACTGGGCGGCATTTTTGTTGATTTTGTCGCAGGCGGTATGGCGCACCGGCGTAAGTTTGGCGGTGGTCGCGGTGAGGCTGTCGCTAAAGCGGTTGGCATCAAAGGCAGCTATTTACCGGAGGTGGTGGATGCCACGGCAGGGCTGGGCCGCGATGCGTTTGTGCTGGCGTCGGTGGGTTGCCGCGTGCGGATGCTGGAGCGTAACCCGGTCGTTGCTGCGCTGCTGGAGGATGGTCTTAATCGCGGCTATGCTGATGCGGAAATCGGCCCGTGGCTGCGCGAACGGCTGCAACTGATTCACGCTTCCAGTCTGACGAGACTTGCGGATATCACGCCGCGCCCGCAGGTGGTTTATCTCGATCCGATGTTTCCGCATAAGCAAAAAAGTGCGCTGGTCAAGAAGGAGATGCGGGTATTCCAGTCGCTGGTTGGCCCGGATCTTGACGCCGACGGCTTGCTGGAGCCTGCGCGCAAGCTTGCCATCAAGCGAGTGGTGGTGAAGCGCCCGGATTACGCGTCGCCACTGGCCGGTGTCGCCACACAGTCAGCGGTGGTGACCAAAAGCCATCGTTTCGATATCTACTCCGGCGCTGGGGAGTAAAAAAGCCCGGTCGCGTTGCGCGTACCGGGCTATGTTCAGGAACGGTTAATCGTTATCGGGAAGATCATTCCTCTTCTTCATCCCGCAGCGGGACAATCAGCATATCAACGTGCACCGTGTTGATAAGCTGGCGCGCGGAGGACATCAGTTTGCTCCAGAAATCCTGGTGATGGCCGCACACTACCAGATCCATATCGTATTTTTTAATCGCATCAACCAGCACCTGGCCCAGGTCGCCGCTGCCGCTCAGGGTTTCGGTGATCGGATAACCCGCGCCAGTGGACAGCTCGGTCAGCGCATGGTGAGTTTCATCGGAAATGCGTTTTTGCATATCGCCGAGATTGACGTCGATAAGGCCGGTGTAAAGATCGGAGTAGTTTACATCGACATGAATCAGGGAAATCTTCGCGTTGTATGGTCGCGCCATGGATACTGCTTTCTCAACCAGCAATTTGCTTTCGGGGGAGAGATCGACTGCGATGAGGATATGTTTGTAAGCCATAGTATTACTCCTTCCATAAGTTGTCGATGACCATCGGGGCGTTTGCCCCTGATACAGTTGCACTGCGCCCGCATCCTGCGTTTTACGTGAGCGTAGCGCCCGGCCTTAAGAATTTTCTTCAGACAATTTTCTTCAGACGATATTTCTACCTTATAACGCTCTTTTCACACCGTCAATTAACCTGGATCACGAATCACTTAAGCAATATTTACAGCCAGATGCATTGATGGTGATTAAGCTTGTGGAAAAAAAATAAACGGATCTCCTACACTATAAAAATAGACCGTACGGAAACAGACGGCGTCCCCCAGTTATCCGCGTAAGGAAATGTGGTCAATTGCGGGACTCCGCCTGTGTTTGTCTTCCCGTCCGGCGACTGGTAATACTATTCGTTGTCAGACTTGGTTGAGTATCCAGGCGCGAGCGTTCCGGAGTCTTTCTCTGTGGGCGATCGCCGGGGAGGGGATATGGTGATCAACACTGTTGCGCTATTTTGGGCTTTATGTGTGGTGTGTTTGGTTAACATGGCGCGTTATTACTCATCGCTACGCGCGCTGTTAGTGGTACTTCGTGGTTGTGATCCCTTACTCTATCAGTACGTGGATGGCGGCGGCTTTTTTACCACGCACGGCCAACCCAGTAAGCAGATGCGTCTGGTTTGGTATATCTATGCCCAGCGCTACCGCGATCACCATGATGACGAATTCATTCGCCGCTGTGAGCGCGTTCGCCGTCAGTTTATTTTAACCAGTTCGCTGTGTGGTCTGGTGATCATCTGCCTGATTGCGCTGATGATTTGGCATTGAGCACTGCGCTAATCAGAGAATAAAAAAAACGGGCCAGTTTCCTGACCCGTTTTTTATTGCGCCTGCGCTGCGTTAAATCAGATGCAGCGAGAGCCAGTACAGCACGCCGGACAAAACAATCGAGGCTGGCAGGGTGAAGATCCAGGCCATCAGAATATTGGTCACAGTTTTGCGCTGCAAACCGCCGCCGTCGACAATCATTGTCCCGGCCACAGAAGAAGAGAGTACATGCGTAGTGGAAACCGGCATCCCGGTATAACTTGCCAGCCCGATGGACACCGCCGCGGTCATCTGCGCGGACATCCCCTGAGCGTAGGTCATACCTTTCTTACCAATTTTCTCGCCGATGGTGGTCGCTACGCGGCGCCAGCCGATCATGGTGCCGATACCTAACGCCAGCGCTACCGCCATAATGATCCAGATTGGCGCGTACTCAATGGTGCTCAGCATATCGCCTTTCAGTTTCTTCAGCAGGCGCTGGTCGTCCGCGCTGATATCCGATTGTTTCGCCACTTTATCCGTAATATCGGAGAGGCAGAGCATAATACGGCGCAGCTGGCTGCGCTGCTCCGGTGGAACCTGCTCGTAGTTTTCGATATCGGTCAGCACCACTTTCGCACGATCCAGAGCCACAATCGCGCGACCCGGATGGCAGTGGAACTCGCCAGGCTGAGTGTTCACCTCTTCCGGCGCCGGAATCAGCGGATCAACGCCAGTGGCTTTTTGCAGCAGCGCCGGGTGTTGCTGGAAGTAAGTTTCCACGTTGTTGACGGCGTCGCGTGTACGAGTGATGTCATAACCTGACGCGTTCATATTCACCACGAAGCCCGCAGGAGCAACGCCAATCAGCACCAGCATAATCAGGCCGATGCCTTTCTGACCGTCGTTCGCGCCGTGGGAGAAACTCACGCCGATAGCGGAAAGAATCAAGGCGATACGCGTCCAGAACGGCGGCTTTCTCTTACCATCGATCTTCTCGCGTTCAGCTGGCGTCATATGAATACGCGCGCGTTTTTTGGTATTGCTCCAGTAGTGGCGCAGGATAAATATCAGACCGCCAGCGATCACCAGCCCGACAATCGGCGAAAGGATGAGAGAGGCGAAGACCCCCAGCACTTTCGGGATATTTAATGCATCCACCACTGAAGTGCCGGACATCAGTGCATTGGTTAAACCAATACCGATAATCGCACCAATCAGGGTGTGGGAACTGGAAGCCGGCAGACCCAGATACCAGGTGCCAAGGTTCCAGATAATCGCCGCCAGCAGCATGGAGAAGACCATTGCCAGGCCGTGCGCGGAACTGACATTCAGCAGCAGATTGGTTGGCAACATATGCACAATCGCATAGGCAACGCTTAACCCGCCCAGCAAAACGCCGAAGAAGTTAAACACTGCCGCCATCACCACCGCCAGCTGAGAACGCATAGCGCGTGTATAAATTACGGTTGCCACGGCGTTTGCAGTGTCATGGAAGCCATTGATTGCTTCGTAGAACAGAACAAAAACCAGAGCAAGCAAGAGTAATAACCCGGTATGAAGATCCAGGCCAGCAAACAAATGTAGCATAGGACGTTAAGCCATTTTGAGGTCATGAACGCGGCGCATTATCAGGGACATTAGCGGTGTCGGCAAAGTGAAATATGTATTTTTTTTGACATTATTTCTTACATTCCGCTAAAACTTTAAAATTATTGTATATTTTTCAATGCCATGTTGTTTTTGGCTCTCTTCGGGCTGGTGTGACCAGCGTGAACTCTTTACAATCCGCCACGATTTTTTTGATGAGGGCGCAGGTGTGGAAAGGTTTGATGCCATTGTTATCGGCGCGGGTGCGGCGGGCATGTTCTGTGCGGCGCTGGCCGGGCAGTCGGGCTGTCGTGTGCTGTTACTGGATAACGGCAAAAAACCGGGGCGCAAAATCCTGATGTCCGGCGGCGGTCGCTGCAATTTCACTAATCTTTATGTCGAACCCGCAGCCTATTTGAGCCAGAACCCGCATTTTTGCAAATCTGCTCTCGCGCGCTATACCCAGTGGGATTTTATCGATCTGGTCGGCAAGCACGGTATCGCCTGGCATGAGAAGACGCTGGGACAACTTTTCTGCGACGACTCGGCGCAACAGATTGTCGATATGCTGGTGGCCGAGTGCGAAAAAGGCAATGTTACTCAGCGCCTGCGCAGTGAAGTGCTGAGTGTGACGCGCGATGATCAAGGTTATACGCTACAACTGAATGGCGACAGCGTGCAGGCTGCGAAACTGGTCATTGCTTCTGGCGGCTTGTCGATGCCGGGGCTTGGCGCTTCACCGTTTGGCTACAAAATCGCCGAACAGTTTGGCCTGAAAGTGCTGCCGACACGCGCCGGTCTGGTACCTTTTACCCTGCATAAGCCGCTGCTGGAGCAGATGCAGACGCTCTCCGGCGTGTCGGTGCCTTCGGTTATTACCGCTGAGGACGGCACGGTTTTCCGGGAAAATCTGCTCTTTACCCACCGCGGGCTTTCAGGTCCGGCGGTTCTGCAAATTTCCAGCTACTGGCAACCGGGCGAATTCGTCAGCATTAATCTGTTACCGGAGGGCGATCTGGCAAGCTTCCTGAATGAACAGCGCGAATCGCACCCGAATCAAAGCCTGAAAAACACACTGGCGATGCAGTTGCCGAAACGATTGGTTGAATGCTTGCAGCAACTGGGGCAGATCCCGGATGTATCGCTCAGGCAGCTCAACAGCCGTGAACAGGAGTCACTGGTTGAGTTGCTCACGCACTGGCGCGTACAGCCAAACGGCACGGAAGGATACCGTACGGCGGAAGTGACGCTTGGTGGCGTCGATACCCACGAACTTTCTTCCCGCACGATGGAAGCCCGCAATGTGCCGGGGCTCTACTTTATTGGCGAAGTGATGGATGTCACTGGCTGGCTGGGTGGCTATAACTTCCAGTGGGCGTGGTCCAGCGCGTGGGCCTGCGCGCAGGCGCTGGCGGAGTAATGTTTTCGCGGTAAATCCCGGCCCTGCCTGATGGGTAAGTCACATTGCGTGGCTTAACCCTTTCCTGTCACTTCTATTCACTGCGTAACTGATTTGACTGGTTTACGCTCAGTTATCCCGACAACTAAGGCCGCTATTCCGCGAATTGTTTGTTGGCGTTATGTCGCATCATAAGCGATATGCACCATACAAACAGGATTAACCACCATGCCACAAACGACCGAATCAGGCGTTTCGTCGGCGCGATTCCTCGGAATGGCGCCTTTTTTGCGTATGAGTATTGCGGGCGTTGACTTCACCTCTGCGACGCAAGAGATGATCGCGCAGGCACAAAATGCCCCTGAAGATGCCGTGTTATGGATGAATCTCGCGACCGCGATGATGAGCCTGAAGCACGAAGAATTGGGCCTGCAAATCCAGGCACAGGCACTGGATTTGCAGCGCGTTTATCACTGGCCGGCGCGTCAGCTGACAAAATTACGCCTGCTGATGTTAATGGTGCCGGGCAATCTCTCGGCAAATATCCCGCTCGACTGCCTGATGGAAGATAGCGATATCGACCTCATCTACTATTATGTCGATCCACTGAACGACAATCCGCTGACGGCACCTGTACCGGAACATGATGTGGTTATGGTGGCGATTGGTGCCAGCGATGAGCAGGAATCCGTGCTGCTGCGTCTTGAATATGCTCTGCGCAACTGGCCAAAACCGGTACTGAACCCGCCGAAAAACGTCCCGACTTCTGAACGCCATAACGCCAGTCTGCTGCTGCAAAATGTCCCTGGTTTAGTGATTTGTCCGGCGCTGCATGTTTCCCGCCAGGCGCTGCATGATGTTGCTTGTGGTCAGAAAGCGCTGGCAGATATCGCCGAAAATCACGTCTTCCCGATTATTGTTCGCCCGGTAGGCAGCCATGGTGGTCACGGCCTGCAAAAAATCGACTCTGCCACTGCCGTTACGGCCTACCTGGAAGAGACGGCTGGAGAGGAATTTTTCGTTTCGCGCTTTGTTGATTACAGCGGCGAAGACGGCCTGTTCCGCAAAATGCGTGTGGTGTTGATTGACGGTAAACCGTTCGCCTGTCATATGGGCGTCTCTTCGCACTGGATGATCCACTACGTCAATGCCGGGATGTACGAAGATGCGGACAAACGCGCGCAGGAAGGCCGTTTCTTCAACGAGTTTGCTGACTTTGCGGAACGTCATCGCGAAGCGCTGGCCGCTATCAGTCAGCGTACCGGGCTGGAGTATATCGGCATCGACTGCGCTGAAACGCGCGACGGCGAACTGCTGATTTTTGAAATCGATCCGGCGATGGTTGTCCATGCGATGGACGATGAAGAGATGTTCCCGAATAAGCAAATTCACATGCTGAAAGTGAAAACCGCGATGCGGGAAATGCTGCTTAAGTACGCCGGTCAGGCCCTTTAAAACGATAACCATGACTCAGGAAATAACATGTCATTAAATCCTAACAACACCCTTAATTTCTCCGGCGGGCCGGGCGCATTACCTGATGTCGTATTAAACCAGGTACAGCAGGCTATTATTAATGTCCCGGAAGTGGGCCTGTCGATTCTGGGTATCAGCCATCGCTCCGCATGGTTCGAAAATGTGGTACGCGAAACCGAAAATAATATTCGTACGTTGCTGGGTCTGCCTGCGAATTATCACATTCTGTTTTTACAGGGCGGCGCAACGCAGCAATTCTCGATGGTACCAATGACCATGCTGCGCGGCAAAAAGCATCCGGCTGAGTATTTCGATACCGGTTACTGGAGCCGCAAAGTGATCACTGAAGCAATGCGCGAAGGGCCGGTACGCGTGATTTGGAGCGGTGAAAAAGAAGGCTACCGCCGTCTGCCGACCGACGAAGAGCTGGATTTTTCTCCGGACGCGCCTTACATCCACTATGTTTCCAACGAAACGGTGGAAGGCTTACAGTTTGATCGCGTGCTGGGCCGTGATGATGTGCCGCGCGTTTGCGATATGTCCTCTGATTTTCTCTCCAAACCGTGCGATGCCGGTAAATTCTCGCTGATTTATGCTCATGCGCAGAAAAACATCGGCCCGGCTGGCGTGACCATCGTACTGGTTCGCGACAGTGTGGTGCAAAACGGCCCGACTAACTTGCCGGCATTCCTCGATTACCGTCGCCAGGTGGAAGCGCACTCTAACCTGAATACACCACCGGTCTTTGCCATTTATGTGGTGATGCTGGTAACCCGCTGGTTGCTGAATGATATTGGCGGTCTGGAAAACATGGCGCGCATCAACCAGCAGAAATCAGCGCTACTCTACAGCACCATCGATAACAGCGACGGTTTCTATCGTAACTGGGGAGATGCGGCATTCCGTTCAGATATGAATGCCGCGTTTACACTGCCGACGGCAGAGCTGGAAGATAAATTCCTGCATGAAGCGGAACTGGCGGGTTTCTCTGGTCTGACGGGACACCGTGCAATCGGCGGCATCCGTGCCTCGATCTATAACGCGCTGACGTTGGGTGCTGTGGAAAAGCTGAGTAATTTTATGGACGATTTCCGTTTCAAACAGCACGGAAAATAAGTCTTCAAGCCATGCGTTGCGCGGTAAGCCAACGCATGGCAACCTCAGTAGCGGCGAAACGATGCCAGCTTATGCAACTGGCGGCTGCGGTCGTCGAAGTTCTCTTCGCGCAGCCAGCCGGTTATCATTGACGAAATCGCTGGCCATTCACGTAAGGTAATCGAGAACACCGAAATATCCGTCAGATGGCCTTTGCGAATTCGCTTATCCCTTAAGACACCTTCTTTCACAAAACCAATTCGCTCTGCCGATTTAATCGCTTCCGTATTAAAACTGCTGGTACGCCATTCGCAGCGACGGTATTTTAATTGATCAAAGAAATAAGCCAGAACCAAATAAAGACTTTCGGTACTGATGCGTGTCCTTTTCATTAATGGCGTCCAGTTAACGCCGCCAATATCGAAGGAGCCATTCTCCGGATCAAACTTACCGGCATAAAATATCCCTTTTATTTGCTGGTCGGCTTTATCCTGTACGGCATAATAAATTCTTTCTTTGTGTGTAGACAGATTTCTTAAATAGGAATAACAGGTCGTCATGTCTTTTGGCCTGACATCCTCAAGGTAGGTCCAGTCGCGGTCATCGTCGATGCTCTGCCACTCGGGGAAGAGGTCTTCGGCGTGATCGATCGCCAGTGGAACAACATTACAGTATTGACCAGCAAGAGCGACTTTCTCAGGCATCGCCCGTTTTGTCCATTCCGAAAATTCCTGACCAATACGCTGTCCATACTGATTATACGTTTCCATTATTCCCTCCAGTTTATTACTGATTTAATCCTGCTTAACGACCATTAAAGGGGTGTAAAATATTCGTAGGGGCTAGCCTTGGGCATATAATGGCTTAATTTGATATAAGTAAAAAATAAGGATGCGATAGTAATGAAAACGTTATACCGTGTTTCCGATCGGCTGTCTCATCTTTAATGTGAAAGTTCGAAAATAGGCGAGAAAACGTTATCACTAGCGTTATTTTATCTGCGGGAAATAACACAGGTATGACAGGTTTACGCGCGGGTAAATGTCATAAAAATTTCGGATAAGTATTATTTCCAGATTGTGCTACATGGCTAACCCTCTAAAAATTGGTGGGTTTTCTGGTTTTTAGATCCCTGATTAGGACTATTCCTGGCATTTCTTGCGCCGAAAAATTAGACAATAACGTCCTTTTTCATTCACAGAAACTGTGCGGTAGCGTGTCAAGTATTCCGTAACGTTAAACTTACAGGCGAGGCCCGGAGCGGCTTGCGTCGTTATGTCAGGAACCGATTTATGAGCAATCGTATTACTGTTCAGTTGCCCGTCGAAGGACTGCTCTTCTGGAAATTTTCGGGCCGCGAGGCGTTATCCGAGGCGTTTGCATTCAACCTGCAACTGCTGGGAACCGATGCGCGTATGGATCGCAGCCAGTTGCTCGGTAAAGCGGTCACCGTTACCGTGCCCACGCAATCGCTTTCCGGTTCCCGTTACCTCAATGGCAAAATCACCCGCGTGGCAGTGAGCGCGGTGGAACTGAGCGGGACGCGCTACGCTGTCTATCAGCTTACCGTCGAGCCTGACCTGTGGCCAATGAAACGCGACCGTAACCTGCGCATCTTCCAGGGGCAGACGGTGCCGCAAATCGTCAAAACCCTGCTTGGCGAATACCAGGTCAATCTGGAAGATAAGCTGAGCGGCAGTTACCGTGTCTGGGAATATTGCGTGCAGTACCAGGAGAGCAGCTTCGACTTCATCAGCCGCCTGATGGAGCTGGAAGGGATTGCTTACCACTTTAAGCATCAAGCAGACAAACATACGCTGGTGCTGACCGACGCCGCCACGCAACATCAACCGTTCAGCGGCTATGAAACCATTCCTTATCACCAGACGCCATCCGGCGGCAGCACGGACGAAGAGGGCATCAGCCAGTGGGCGCTGGAAGACAGCGTCACGCCGGGCATTTACAGCCTCGACGATTATGATTTCCGCAAACCTAACGCATGGCTGTTCCAGGCGCGGCAAAACCCTTCGTCGCCACAGCCGGGCAGCATTGACGTTTATGACTGGCCGGGGCGTTTTGTCGAACATGGTCATGGCGAGTTTTATGCTCGTATTCGCCAGCAGCGCTGGCAGGTTGAACATCAGCAAATTGAAGGTACCGCCACGGCGATCGGCATTGTGCCGGGTAGCACTTTCCAGTTGACCAATGCTGCGTTTTTCAATGATAACGGCGAATACATGGTGACCGCCGCGCACTACAATTTCGAAGAGAACCGCTATGCCAGCGGTGCGGATAGCCAGACGGTGCACCGCATTGATTTCAGCGTCATTCCCTCCTCTGTGGTTTTCCGCCCCGCGCAGCAAACCGCCTGGCCGCGAACTTATGGCCCGCAAACCGCGCGCGTCGTCGGGCCGCAGGGCGAAAGCATCTGGACGGACAAATATGGCCGGGTAAAAGTGAAGTTTCACTGGGACCGGCTGGCGAAGGGCGATGACACCAGCTCCTGCTGGGTACGGGTTTCCAGCGCCTGGGCGGGTCAGGGCTTTGGCGGCGTACAAATCCCACGCGTTGGCGATGAAGTGGTGATCGACTTTATCAATGGCGATCCGGACAGGCCGATCATCACCGGGCGCGTCTATAACGAAGCCAGCATGCCGCCGTGGGTGCTGCCCGCTGCCGCGACGCAAATGGGCTTCCTCAGCCGCTCGAAAGATGGCTCGGTCGATAACGCCAACGCTTTGCGCTTTGAAGATAAAGCCGGGGAAGAGCAAGTTTGGCTTCAGGCCGAGCGCAACCTTGATACCAATGTCAAAAACGACGAAACGCACACCGTCGGCGGCTCGCAGACAGTTAACGTGACGCGGGATTACACCGGTACGGTGGCAGGAACGCACACCCAGGCTACGCAACTGGCGCATGAACAACTGGTCGGCGGCGGTTTTAGCCAAAAAGTGCAGGGTGCGTTGGTACAGGCTTCCGACAGTGGCATCATGCTGGTGGCGGGTAAATCGGTGCTGACGCTCGGCGCCAACGGTACGGTCTCGCTGCAATGTCTGAATTTCAGCATCGATGCGCTGAGCAATGGTGAAATCAACACTGGCGGAATGCTGGATCTGAATATTACGCGGCCAGAGAGCCTGCCTACTGTTGAGCCGACACCGGAACAAATTCAGGCTGCGGTAAAAGCCGCATTCAATCAAGGGACGGATAAATAATGGCGACTTTTACTCTCTCTGAAGGCGTGCTGGCGCTGCCGGGCGCATATCAGGACCACAGCATCAACGTGTTGAAATTCAAAGAGCAGAGCGCAACGCTTGTCATCACCCGCGCATGGGATATCAAACCTGGCGAGGAAGAGAACTTCCTCCAGCAGCAGTTGGCGAAAGTGAAGCGCAGCATGAAAAAAGTGGTGCTGGGCGAGGTGCAGGATAGCGACATCGGCGGGCTGCCTGCCCGTGAAGTCGCGCTGCGTTTTGAAAATCAGCATGTCACGGTGTATGAAAAACTCGCCGTCGCCCGCGTGGAAGACCACTTGATGGCGTTCACACTCAGCCGTGTCGCCCCGTTTGATGCCGACGCAGAGGCGTTCTGGATGGCGGTAAAAAGTGGTGTGCAGCCGGGGGTGTAACGGATGACGGATTACCTTGCCGCGCGCATTGATGACCCGCTGATCCATAGCTCCGCGCTGGCGGATTTTGTCGGCGGGTTAGTGGAAGGGGCGATTGTCGCCGCGATATTTATTGCCGCCACCACGCCAATCGGTATCGTCGTCGCTGGTGTGGCGGTGGCCGGTTTAATGTTCAGCGGCGCGCTGGAGAGTGTGGGCAATGCAGCGGGAAAACTCGTCGATAGCCTGATAGACCCTGGGCCGCCCGATGCGCAAATTGTCTCTGGCTCGGACAACGTGCGGATCATGGGCAAAAAGGCAGCGCGTGCTGCCGGCACCGTCGATCGCGATTACCTGAACGCGACCGCTTCTGCCGACGAGAATAGTTTCGACTGGGCCGGGTTCGGCATGATGGCGCTGGCAGGCGTCGCCGCAACGCTGAAAACGGCGCTGATGCCGGGCGAAGCGCTAATGGCTATTGCTGAACGCGCCAGCAAACTGACCCTCGACGATGTCAAACAGTGGGGCAAAAACACCTGGGACAGCCTGACGCAGCCGCTGGTGGAGAGCGCCAGCCCGTATGCGTCCCCCGCACCGCACGATAACGTGGCCTGCAAAAAAGGCCATATGGTCACCAGCAGCAACTTTGTCGCCCAGGGTTCAAAAGCGGTACTGATCAACAACCAGCCTGCTGCCCGCAATGGTCACCTCAGCACCTGCGAAGCGGAAATCAAAGTCAGCGAAAACCCACGCGTACGTATCGGTGGCGACACCATCACCGTGCGCGATATCCACAGCGGTAAAAATCAACTGGCTTACCTCGCGGGTAACCTGCTGGGTAGCGCGGTTGTGGCGGTTCTTCCCTCACTTATCAAGATGGGCTGTAACCGGCTGATCGTGAATCGCCTGATGCGGGAAATTATCTGTCCGCTTGGTGCTTATGTCGCCTCGGCGGGCGTTATGCCGGTACTGGCGGCGGCAGTAAACACCGTACACCCGGTCAATATCCTTACCGGCGCGAAAATCCTCAGCAAAGAAGAGGATCTCGATTTCGTGCTGCCGGACAGAATGCCGCTCTACTGGCAGCGCATTTATCACAGCCGCAACCTGGAGACCGGCATGCTCGGCACCGGCTGGATGCTGCCGTTTGAAACGCGCCTTTACCGGCAGGCGGATAACCAGCTGATCTTCCTTGATATGACTGGCCGCGAGCTGGGCATGGGAAATGTGCAGCCGGGTGACATCATCGACTATCAGGAAGATGGCATTAAGCTGTTCTGTAGCCCGAACGGGGCGATGGTCATTCAGCAAAATGACGGCGAGCACCAGTTGTACGAACCGGATCCGACACGCCCTGGCGAGTGGCGCATTCAGCGCATTTATGACCGCCATGAAAATGTTCAGCACTTTAGCTGGAACGAGCGCGGGCAACTGGTGCGCATCTCCGGTGATAACGAAGCGCTGGATGTTGAACTGGAGTATGACGTGCTTTCCGGCCGCCTGTGCGCGGTTTACCAGGTGTACGATGGCGCGCGCCATCTATTGGTCTCTTACCGTTTTAACGAGCAGGGGCAACTGATCGCCGTCACCGACGCTGACGGCATCGTCACCCGCCAGTTCGGCTGGGATCAGGCCAGCGAGATGATGGCCTGGCACGCCTATGCCACAGGGTTGAAAGTGCAGTACCAGTGGCGACCCGACGCCCACTCGCGGCACTGGCGCGTTGAAGCGTACCAGGTGCTTGACGATCGGGGCGAGGTACTGGAACGTTGGCGCATCGATGCCGACGAAACACAGCGTCGCGCGCGCGTCAGCAACGACGAAGGCGTATCAAGCGAGCATCACTGGGATGAACTGTTCCGCATCACCGCTTACACCGATCCACATGGCGGCAACTGGCAATTTCGCTGGGCGGGCAACTCCGAACAACTGCTGGCAATGGTGCAGCCGGACGGCGCAAGCTGGGAATATGCATGGGATGCGCGTGGCAATCTGACCATGGAGCGCGATCCGCTGGACCGTACGACGCTGACCAGTTGGCATCCGCTGTACGCCTTCCCGTTGAAAGAAGTGCTGCCCGAGGGTGCAATCTGGCAGTACGAATACAACGTTGCGGGTGATGTGGTGAAGCTGACCGACCCGGAAGGCGGTGTAACGCACTTTGAGTGGAATGCGCAGGGCGATCTGCTGCGGCGCATTGATGCGCTGGATAACAGCCATCGCTTCTGGTGGGACGCGCTCGGCCAGCTTATCCGCGAAGAGGATTGTTCCGGCTACCAGAGCCGCAGCCAGTACGACGCTTCCGGCAAACTGATTAGCACCACTGATCCGCTCGGCAACAGTGAGCGCTATATCTGGAGCCCGGCAGGCCGTCTGCAAACCTGGGTTCGCGCAGACGGGCGTGAAACCCTGTTCAGCTACAACCGCGCCGGGCTGCTGTGCGGGCAGAACATTGATGGCATGCTGGAGCGTAAAGTGACGCTCAACGCGCGTGGACAGGTGATTGAGGCTATCGATCCCGCCGGTCAGGTGACGCATTTTCGCTTCAACCGCGCGGGCCGCCTGGTGACGCTGACCAACGGCAACAACCAGCAATGGCGCTTTGACTATACGCCTGGCGGCTTGCTGACTCGCCAGCACGATTACGCCGGGCGGCAGACGGAGTATCAGTACAACGCCATGCAGCAGGTGGCGACGCTGGTGCGTCATCCCGCCAACGATAGCGGTTTGCCGCCGCTGGTGACGAATTATGAGTACGATGCGATCGGGCGCATGGTGGCGCGGGAAACCGAACAGTACCGCACCGAGTATCGCTACAACGCTCTGAGCACAGAAATTCATCGTTTCCCGTACAGCGCGTGGCGGCAGGCGATGATTGCCCAGCGCGAGTCGGAGAATGGAGAGGTGGTGGTTTTCCGCCGCAATAAACTCGGCGATCTGGTGGGGGAAGAGAACCATTCTGGCGCGTATCTGCATCAGTACGATGCATTAAGCAACCTCAGTGCCACCACCTTCCCGGATGGGCGGCAGTTGCAGCATCTGCGCTACGGTACCGGACATCTGCTGGAGATGCAGCTTGCCATTGGCGGTAATACGCTGCCGGTTGCCAGCTACCAGCGCGACAAACTGCACCGGGAAACCCGTCGCACCACGGGGGCGGTGGAGCTGGAAACGCACTATGACATCGCCGGGCGCATCACCCAGCGGCGCGGTGTTGATAATGTGCGCCAGCGGCTGGTGTTTGAGCGCCGCTACCAGTGGGATCGGGCCGATCAAATCGTCCGCCAGATGTATACCGATGGTACGCCGCCGACGCCTGCGGATAAATATCGGCAGTCGCTGTGGGGATACGATGCGGCAGGACGCATGACGCAGAGCATTCAGCCTTCCGGGGAGGAGCGTTTCTGGTATGACGCGGCAGACAACCGCACAACAGCGGATTTGCCGCCGGTCTGGGACAACCTGCTAAAACGCCTCGACGGTATGTGCCGTGAATATGACGGCTTCGGGCGCATGACGGAACGCCACGACACGCATCGCGGTATCGTGCAGCGCTTCAGTTATGACGATGAGCAGCGCATCAGCCAGGTCATCATCGAAGGTGATGCGGAGTTCAGCAAAGCGGAATACCGTTACGACGCGCTGGGCCGCCGCACGGAGAAACAGGTGTGGCGACGCCACAGCCGCACGCCAGAACGCACACAGTATGCATGGTCCGGGTTGCAAATGGTGGGTGAAACCTGCGACCGCGACCCGGAAGCCGCCGTGCAGTATATCTACACGGAAAACAGCTACGAGCCGCTGGCGCGCGTAGACAGCCAGCAGCAGTACGCGGAAATCTACTGGTATCACAGTGAAATCAACGGGCTGCCGCAATCAGTCACCGACAGTAACGGCGATATCGTCTGGCGTGGCACGTTCAGCGCATGGGGACGCACGGAGCGGGAAAACGATGCGCTGAGGTGGGACACTCCGCAGAACCTGCGCTTCCAGGGCCAGTACCTCGACCGCGAAACCGGGCTGCACTACAACACGTTCCGCTACTACGACCCGACCGGCGGCTGCTACACCCAGATGGACCCGATAGGGCTGCTGGGTGGGCTGAATACGTATACCTATGTGGTTGACCCGCTGGTGTGGGTGGATCCGCTGGGATTAAAGTGTTGGAGCGCAGCTAAAAAGGATTACTGGAAGGATGTTGCAAAGAGTGAGTTAAAAAATCCTTCAGGAATATATTCTCCAAGAAATATAGCGGAAATGGCTCGGGGTAATGCCCCTAAGATAACTGCAAAAGTTAGAATAAATAAAACTGGAGCCACAGAGACTAGAGATATTCCTTATGAATTACATCATACCAATATCCCTCAGCGAGTTGGTGGTACTAATGTCCACAATAATAGTAATCTGTCTGAGGTTGATCCTTGGCAACACGCAGATATGGATCCCTATAGGTACCCGGGGATGGAGCTATTAGAAGTAATTAAAGGCGTAAACTCATGGTGATTTTATGAATCAAGAATATATTGTTTTCAGTTCTGCATTATCTGATGTGGCAGAAAAGAACTATGCTGCTGGCGTGGCTCATGAAGAGGCTGGGCAATTTGTAAATAAAATATTCAATCTTTACAAGGAATCAGGATTACCTACTCCTAATATTGATTGGATAGATAAAGTACCCGCAAATGTAAAAAAGTGGATGAAAACTGTTCTTGGTAACGAATTTCACTATATGAAAGAACCACCGATTTGGCTGTATGATGCAAGTTGGCGGTTCATCAATGAAGAACCTATGATATTTATATCCCAGGTTGAATTTATTGATAATGAAGTGATGGAAAATAAATTATCCACTGATGATGTTTTATATACATTTGCGGGAAGAAAAAAAACAAATGATGGTTGGGAATTAATTATAAAAATGGTCAAGCAGAGTAAGACATCTGTTGGTACGACTTATATTTACTAAATAAAAAACCGGAAGTGATCTGAACGATCCTTCCGGCTATTTTTTTACCTGCTGTTTAGTTCAAGGCGTCAGAGATTAATCTCCGTCTCAATAATCAGCCTGCCACGCTCAACCGTCACCGTTATTGGCATCCCGGTCATAAATCCCGATTCTTCCAGTCAGCGGCCTTTAAGGTTAATCGCGGACGGCAGGTTGGGTCTGCCGTTATGCGGAGCGTATCCCACCGTGTAGTAACGTTCTGTTTTGGTTGCTTTATCAACGGTGACGCCTGACTTAGAATGTGCCTTAGCCATAGTCAACTCCTTGTTAGTTGCTTGTGGTGAGCGGCGTGGGTGAGGTTGTAGTCCCTCCTGTTTTTAGTACCACCGCCAATGAGAATCTCCGGCCAGTTTTTACTGCCTCACTGTTTCTCACAAAACGGGCGCCAGGCGAGCAGACGTACACAAAACCATCCCCTATACTGCGGAAAACAAAAAGAAAATCACTTTTATCAATATCAACAGGGTAAGGGATGGATACAGCTGAATTTTTCGGCCAGCTTGTGCAGCAACTGCTGCTCTCTGCGCCGCTTTTTTTACTCATTGCGCTGGGATACTCGCTGGGGCGTTTTGCTGGCTGGCCGGAATCGGTCAACGAGGGGTTAAACCGCTTCTGCTTTAACGTGGCGATCCCCTGCATGCTTTTCAAAGTAATGAGTAAATTCTACGAAAGCCCGGCGGTGGATGTGCGGTTGCTGATTGCTTATTTCGGCACCTGCTTTGTGATCTATGTTATCGGGCGGATCCTGGCGAAAGGCCTTTTCCGCCTGGATTCGGTTTCCGCCTCGGTGTTTGGCCTCGCGGGCATCTTCTCTAACAACGTGATGCTTGGCATTCCGGTCGCGGTGATCCTGCTTGGCCCGGCGAGTCTCGCCTCAGTGGCGCTGGTTTTGGTGTTTAACAGCCTGATCCTGTGGACGCTAGTCACCGTGTCGGTGGAGTGGGCGCAGAACGGTAGCTTCTCGCTGCGTGGAATTGGCAAAACGTTGCTCAGCGTACTGCGTAACCCGATTATCATCGGTATCTTCACCGGCTTTGCCTGGAGCTTTCTGCTGCATCGCCCGGTGCCCACCTTCCTCGATAGCCCGGTTAGCATGGTGGCGCAGGTGGCCGCGCCGCTGACGCTCATCACCCTCGGCATGAGCCTGTCGCGCTATCAAATCCGTAAAGGGTTGCGCGAAAGCGGCGCTATCTGCTTGTTGAAGTTGATCCTGATGCCGGGGCTGATTTGGGCGATAGCGTATCTGCTGCATCTGCCGCGTCAGGAAAGCCAGGTGGTGGTGCTGTTAGGCTCAATGGCGGTGGGGATCAATGTCTATCTGATGGCGCAAAAGTTCCAGGTATTGCAGGGCGCGACGGCAACCAGCATGCTGCTTTCCACGCTATTTTCTACCGTGACGACGCCGCTGTTTATGATTTTGATGGCGCACTTCTACCCCAACTGGCCCTGACGATTATCTCTCTTCACCTTTCACGGCGGCCGGTTAAAACGGCTGCCGGGCATAGAGCAGACACGGGCCCAGACAATATCGTCCACCACACCGCCATCGACGCGCAGCGCCGCGTCGGAAGTGGCTGAAGCCCGTTTGGTGGTGAATGTAGCTATTTCTCGGTCAGGCACTGCAAATGGCCGTGGCGCACGCCGCGCTGGGCAATCACATCGTCGGCGAAATGCTGAACATCGCCCATTTTGCCTTTCAGTACGGCGATCTCCAGGCAGTCGTCGTGACTGATATGCACATGCAATGTAGCGACAGAAAGCTCGTGATGGTGATGCTGCGTGGCGACAATGCGGCTCGCCAGATCGCGCTTTTCATGCTCGTAAACGTAGGAGAGCACGGCATAGCCCTGCTGCTCGCTGTTCTGCGTGGATTCCTGCGTCAGCGCGCTGCGCAAAATATCGCGCAGCGCCTCCGAGCGGTTGTTATAGCCGCGCTGCTCGCTCAGGTTATCCAGCGTTTCCAGCAGATCATCGTCAAGGGTAATGGTTACACGTTGCATGGCGCTCTTCTTTGTCGTGGTGAAGGGAAGGCGGGTAGCACCGCCTGTTGTAATGCCTGGCCTGCCGTGGAGGTAAAGCGCAGTGGCGCGGCGACCTCCACGGTTTCAACAATGCTGCCGTTTTCCATCACCATCACCCGCTGGCAAAAACGTTCGACCAGCCGCAGGTCGTGGGTGATAAACAGGCACGCCTGGCCGGTACGCTGTTGCAGGCGCTTCAGCAGCTTAATCATCCCGGCTTGCAGTACGCCATCAAGGCTGGAGACCGCTTCGTCGAGGATCAATAACCCCGGCTCTACCGCCAGTGCTCGCGCCAGGCAGACGCGCTGAAGCTGGCCACCGCTCAGTTGCGGTGGGCGCTTATGCTGCAACGCCTCATCCAGCTCGACATCTTCCAGTAACTGCGCAATACGCGCCTGCTGCTCCGCTCTGTTAAGTGCCAGCAAATGGCGCAGCGGCTCGCGCAGGATCTCGCGCACCGTCTGACGCGGATTCACCGCGCTGAGCGGGTCTTGAAACACCATCTGAATATCGCGTCGAAACGCTTTACGAGTGCGGGCATTAAGCCGGGAAAGCGACGCACCCTGCCAGAAAATTTCGCCTGCGTGCGGGGCTTCCAGCCCGACCAGCAGCCGTGCCAGCGTGCTTTTGCCGCAACCGCTGCGCCCGAGCAGCGCCACGGTTTCGCCACGTTTAAGTTGCAGGGAGAGATGCTGCAGCACCGGCTGTTGCTGGTAGCGATGAGATAAGCCATTAACCTCAAGAATATTCATTGCGTCAGCTCCATGCCGTACAGCGCCAGATGCGCCGCAACTAACTGCCGGGTGACCGGATGCTGCGGTGCCGTAAATAGCGACGTCACCGGGCCGTGTTCGATAATTTGCCCGTTATCCATCACCGCTACGTCATCGGCCAGACGGGCAACCACGCCCATATCGTGCGTCACCAGCAGCATACCTGGCTGTCGCTGTTGTACGATTCCATCGAGCAGATCGAGGATGTGCGCCTGCGCCACGGCATCGAGATCGGTGGTGGGTTCGTCGGCGATGATAAACGGCGCATCACTGAGCAGCGCCATGGCAATCATCATGCGTTGCAACATGCCGCCGCTCATCTCAAAGGGATAACAGGCCAGCACGCGCTGCGGTGCTTCAAGCCCGACGCTGTGCAGTGCGGCAATTAATGTCTCGTTATCGGCGGGTTTACCGAGCGCCCGGCAGGTTTCCCGCGCGTGCGCGGCCATTGTGCGCAGCGGGTTAAAGGCACTGCGCGGGTTTTGCATCACCGTGGCGACGGTGATGCCGCGCAAAGCCTGCGGGCTGACGGGTTGCGCATCCAGCCGCAACTGGCCGCTTACCTGCCGCACGCCAACAGGTAACACGCCGAGTGCTGCCGCACAAGTTAGTGATTTACCGCTGCCGCTGCCGCCAACCAGCGCCAGCACGCGTCCGCGTTGCAACGTCAGTGAGACCCCCTGTACCAGCGGTCTTTCGGCATGCAGGATTAGTCTCTCCAGAGACAGTTGTTCAGGCATCAGTGTGCGTGCTCCGTAACCAGATGAGGATCGAGGTGGTCGCGCAGGGCGTCACCCAGCAGATTAAACGCCATCACGCTGATAAACAGCGCCAGCCCCGGCCACAGCATTTGCAGGGGTTGCGTCCAGATAAACTGACGCGCATCGTTGATCATCACACCCCATTCCGGCGTAGGAGCGGTCACACCAAGCCCGAGAAACGACATGCCTGCTACGTGCAGCATCATATGACCGATATCCAGTGTCGCCAGCACCAGTAACGAGGGCACTACCGCGCCCGCGAGATGGTCGCGAAACAGCGGCAGGTAGCCCGCACCGCTTAGGCGCGCCGCCAGTACATACTCCCGGCTGCGCAGGGAGATCGCCAGGCTGCGCACCATGCGCGCGTACCATGCCCAGTGGGAAAGGGCGATGGCGATGATCACATTGGTCAGCCCGGTGCCAAGCACACCGACCATAAAAAACGACAGGATCGACGTGGGGAAGGTCATGAAAATATCCGCCACGCGCATAATCGCCTGATCGACGCGTCCACCCAGCAGCCCGGCGCAGCCACCTGCAACAAGCCCTAACGCCAGCACCAGCAGCAGGCAAATCATCACCGCGCCGAGCGACACTCGGGTGGCAGCCAGTAGCCGAGAGAAGATATCGCGCCCGAGGTGGTCAGTGCCGAACCAGTGCTGGCTATCGGGCGGCAGCAGGCGCGAAGGCAGATCAACGGCCTGCGGATCGAACGGCACCCACCACTGGCAGGTTAGCGCAATCACCAGCAGCAGGAGCAGGATCAGCATTGATCCACGTACCGACCAGCGCGCGGTAAGAAAAAAGTGCATCAGTGCGCTCCTTCATGATGGCGAATGCGTGGATCCAGCGCTGCGCTCAGTAGATCTACCACCAGGTTGCACAGAACAAACACCACGACCATCACCAGCGTAAAGCACTGGATCACCGGGTAGTCGCGGTTAAAAATGGCCGATACCGCATAGCGGCCAATACCGGGCCAGGCGAAGATGTTTTCGATGATCATTGTGCCGCCAATCAGCTCGCCAATATGCATGCCCAGCGCGGTGATCACCGGCAGCCCGGCGTTACGCAAGATATGCCCGCGCTCGGTCTGCTTTTCGTTTAAGCCGCGCAGCCGCGCCCAGGTAACGTGGCGCTGGCCCGCCGCTTCCAGCATACTGGCGCGCAGCAGACGGGCGTTGATCGAAAGCGACATCAGTGCAATCGACAGTGCCGGCAAAATCAGGTGTTGCCAGCCGCCATAACCCAGTGCAGGCAGCCATTGCAGGTGCACCGAGAAGAACATCACCAGCAAAAAAGCGAGCCAGAAGTTGGGCATCGACACGCCGAGAAAGGCAATCGCGCGTACGATAAAGTCCGGTAAGCCGTCGCTATGGCGCGCCGCCCAGATACCGAGTGGCACCGAGATGAGTAGAATCAGCGCCAGCGCTGCGCCCGCCAGTTGCAATGTGGCGGGCAGAAAGTGCAGCACGTCGTCCAGCACCGGGCGCTGGGTGGCGTAGGAGATGCCGAAGTCGAGGTGCAGCGCGCGCCATAGCCAATGGAAATATTGCACGGCCAGTGGTTGATCGAGACCAAGCTGCGCCCGTGTAGCAGCAATCATCTCCGGCGTTGGCGGCAGGCTGGAAAGGCGTAAATAATCCATTGCCGGATCGCCAGTACCAAGGCGCAGTAGCAGGAAAATCACCATCGATGCGGCGAGGATCATCGGCATCAGGATGAGCAGGCGATGGAGTAAATAGCGGCTCATTGCGCCGTCTCCGGCGAAATCTGATCGAAGGGGATCTCAGACGCAATCGGCGCGAACGGAGTCACACCCAGTTCCGGTTTCGCCACCACCATCGTCGATACATAGCTGATCGGCAGATAAACCGCGTCGTCGTGCAGACGAGTGAGAATATCGCGGTACAACGCCTGGCGCGCGTGTTCATCGCGGGTGGTCAGCACCTCGCCAATCTCGCGGTCGATGATTGCTTTATCCGCCAGGCCGCGCTGCGCCTGGTAATCAGCATGGGACGGTACGCGCATGGAACTCATAAAGGCGTGCGGATCGTACGGCGCACCCCAGCTACGGTTGAAAATCATGCCGAAACGGCCATCGCGCTGACGGGCGTAAATGCTGCTCTCCTCTTCACCCACCAACGCCACCTCGACGCCCACCTGGCGCAGATCGGCCTGGATAATCTCCGCCATCGACTTGCTCAGTGCATCGGTGCCGATAAACGCCAGCTCAATATGCAACGGCTGGCCAGCTTTTTCACGGATGGTTTTCCCGGCGGGCAGCGTCCAGCCAGCGTTTTCCAGCAAGGCCCGCGCCCGATCCGGCGAGTAGCTGCGGGGTTTTAGTCCAATACTGGCGTAAGGCACCGTTGGCGCAAACAGGGTGTCGGCGACTTGCTGCGTGCCGTAGAGCGCGCTATCAATCAGCGTTTTTTTATCTACCGCGTAGTTCAGCGCTTCACGCACCGCCAGCTCACTGGTTGGTGCGCGCGTGGAGTTAAGTGCCAGCATCACCGTTTCTACCGGTGCGGAAAGCTGCGTGTGCCAGGTTGGGTTGTGGCTAAAGCGGGCGAAGGTATCCAGTGTCAGCAGCCCTTCGTTGCCGTAGAGCAAGTCGATGTCACCCGTTTCGAACGCTACTGCGCGGCTGGTGGCGTCGGGGATCACCTTGATAACGACTTTGCCGATGGCCGGTTTTTCGCCCCAGTAACGTTCGTTACGCACCATTACGTCATATTGATTGAGTCGGGATTCCTGCAACACCCACGGCCCGGTGCCGATCGGCGCGATAATGCCGTTCATGGTTTGCTGGTTTTTAAACTGCGACGGGGCAATAAAGCGAAACGGGCGGGGCAGGGAAAGTTCTTGCAGAAACGGATAGTAGGCGCTTTTTAGGGTGATTTGTAACTGGCTGGGGCTCAGGGCTTTGACATCAGTTATCTGGTTTACTAGCTCCAGCCAGGCATGGCGCTGGCGGTTCTCCAGCACCGCGCGGAAGTTCTCTGCGGCGGCCTCGGCATTAAACGGCTCGCCGTTGGAGAACAGTACGCCGTCGCGCAGGGTAAATACCCAGGTTTTGCCATCCTCCGAGTGTGTCCACTGTGTGGCCAGCCAGGGTTTTACGCTGCCGTCAGCCTGATATTTTACCAGCGGTTCATACACCATGCTCTGGGCGAACATCTGGTTCGGCGTGTAAAGGTGTGGGTTGAGCGGGCCAACATTCACCGGCCAGGCCGTGGTCAATGTTGGTAGCGCCGCTCTGGCGGCAAAGGCGGCGCATAACAGCAGCGCGGCGGCGTGGCGAAAGAAGGACACGTTGAATTCCCTGACGAAAGTCGGTGGAGAGAAGGTATGACGATTTTATTTATTCATCATACTAATGGCCTGTCCTGGATCAAAAGCCATGCGAATTATATGGATTTATCTCCCGGGCGTGGCGCATACGATGGCTGGTGGTGTTGAGTGTGCGGTTGAGGCCGGAGTTGGCTCAGTGGTGAATAACGCGCGTGCAGGCGCTATGCTTCCTATGCCTTAAATAGCTGCAACAGAAGCTCAACCTGTTCATCCAGCGGCACCAGGTCTTTTTTTACAATCAGATGCAGCGGTGTGGCACGTCGCGCACCGTGGCTGAGCGGCAGCATTTTCAGCACGCCGTTTGTCAGCAAGGTCTGGATGCGCTCTTCCGGGAGCCAGCCATAGCCGACCTGATACTGCACCGCTTCTATTGCCGCATCGATAGTGGAAAAAGTCCACGACTCCTGCACGCTCTGGTTTTGCCGGGCATCGTTCTCGGCAATGCGGATTAATGGCCACTCGGCCAGCATCTCTTCGCTCACCTGTTGCGCTGCGCCCAGTGGGTGATCGCGGTGCGCGACGGCGACAAAATCAATATTCATCAGCCATTCGCCGCGCCCGGTGGTGTCCTGGCGACGGGTCAGCACCATCACATCTGCCTGCGCATACACCGGCAGATTGTTGGAGGCGTTTTCCAGCACCTCGGTCAATCGTACCTGAGTTTGCGGATAGCGCTGCTGGAATTGGCGCAGGATGGCGAACAGGCGCGCGCGGGGAAAGATGTTATCCACCACCAGATCCAGCCGGGTGCGCATGCCATTACGCAGCGTTGCTGCGCGAGTTTCGACCCAGTCGAAGGCTTTGAGCAGCGGTTTCACTTGGTTGAGCAGCATTTCTCCAGCGGGTGTCAGCACCGCGCGACGCCCTTCTTGTACCAGCAATGCAACGCCCAGTCTTTCTTGCAATAGCGCGAGGTTGTAGCTCACTGATGACTGGCTGCGGTGCGTTTCGTCGGCGGCTTTCGCAAAGCTGCCCAGCTCCACCACTTTTTGCAGCAGCGTCCATTGTTCCAGCGTGGTCTTGTGCATAACTCATCTAAAAATTGAATAAATATGATGCAAATATAGCATTATTCATTGGATTTTTACGAGTGTAGGATCACCTTATCGAACAGAGGAGATTAAAAATGAGCATCTTTGATAAACATGATTTGAGCGGTTTTATCGGCAAACATCTGGTTTATACCTACGATAACGGCTGGAATTACGAGCTCTACGTGAAAAACGGCGAAACTATCGATTACCGTATTCATAGCGGTATCGTGGCGAACCGTTGGGTGAAAAACCAGCATGTGTATATCGTTCGCGTAGGGGAGAGTATTTATAAAATTTCCTGGACTGAACCGACCGGCACGGATGTCAGCCTGATTGCGAACCTCGGTGACCGCCTGTTCCACGGCACTATCTTCTTCCCGCGCTGGGTGATCAACAACCCGGAAAAAACCGTCTGTTTCCAGAACGATCACATTCCGCTGATGGAGTCTTACCGCGCGGCTGGCCCGGCTTATCCGACCGAAGTGATCGATGAATTCGCCACCATTACGTTCGTGCGCGATTGTGGCGCGAATAACGATAGTGTGATTGACTGCGCTGCCAGCGAATTACCGGCTAATTTTCCGCAGAATTTGTCCTGATTTGTTATTCAGATAAAAATATTTAAACAGTAACGATAGAAATAATTATTTGCGTAACAATATTAACTTTTTCTGTTTTGTTGATGTACCGTTTAAATAGCAAAGAAAACGCCTTTGTATACACGCCAAAGGCGTTAATTGTTTCGTTTTTTTGACAATAATCACAACCAGGAAGGACATCTCTTCTACCATTTTAACGTATTGTAAAATAATTTTTTTTATAATTGTTAAATTTATCACTTCCCAGATTTCTTAATCTTGTCCTAATATTCCTTCGGTAGCATCCTCTGATCAATGTGAATGATGATTAATGCATAAAAAAATGTGCAGTCATTATATTGTGGTTTAACATTCATCCGCCATTTTACTCACTAGTCGCAAAGTGTCTTTGCGGCTGTCTGTTTATGCGTCTTTGACGCCAAGGAAAAATGATGAGTGATTTTTTACCGTTCTCGCGCCCGTCGATGGGGGATGAAGAGTTCGCCGCCATTCAGCAAGTGCTCTCTTCCGGCTGGATCACGACAGGCCCAAAAAACCAGGCGCTGGAAGAAGCTTTTTGCACGCAGACCGGTAACCGCCATGCGATTGCGGTGAGTTCTGCGACAGGCGGAATGCACGTCACGCTGATGGCGCTGGGGATTGGTGAGGGTGATGAAGTAATTACTCCGTCGATGACCTGGGTTTCCACTCTCAACATGATCGTCCTGCTAGGCGCGACGCCGGTGATGATCGATGTCGATCGCGATACGCTGATGGTCACGCCTGAAGCGGTTGAAGCGGCGATTACGCCACGAACCAAAGCCATTATCCCTGTTCATTATGCGGGCGCGCCTGCCGATATTGATGCCATTCGCGCCATTGGCGAGAAGTACGGTATTCCGGTGATTGAAGATGCAGCGCACGCGGCTGGAACTTACTACAAAGGTCAGCATGTGGGTTCGCGCGGTACGGCGATTTTTTCTTTCCACGCCATTAAAAACATGACCTGCGCTGAAGGCGGGTTAGTGGTGACGGATGACGAACAACTGGCCAACCGTATTCGCAGCCTGAAATTCCACGGGCTTGGCGTGGATGCCTACGATCGGCAGACCCACGGCCGCGCGCCGCAGGCGGAAGTGATCTCCCCTGGCTTTAAATACAACCTGGCCGACATCAATGCCGCCATTGCGCTGGTGCAGCTTGGCAAGTTGCCAGCGGCTAATGCTCGTCGCCAGGAGATTGCTCAACGGTATCTGCACGAACTGGCTGATACCCCGTTCCAGCCGTTGGCGTTGCCGTCATGGCCGCATCAGCACGCCTGGCATCTGTTTATTATTCGCGTTGACGAACAACGTTGCGGTATTTCCCGCGACGCACTGATGGAAACCCTGAAAGCGCAGGGCATTGGCACTGGCCTGCATTTTCGCGCGGCACATACGCAGAAGTACTACCGCGAACGCTTCCCGATTGTTTTACCTAATACGGAGTGGAACAGCGCGCGTATCTGTTCCCTGCCGCTTTTCCCGGATATGACCCATGACGACTCAACCCGCGTCATTGATGCGCTCAGAAACATTGCAGGGCGCTGATATGTTTACCTTACCACTTGTCGAAAAAGTTTCCGTGGTTATCCCGGTTTACAACGAGCAAGAGAGCCTGCCGGAACTGATTCGCCGTACCACGGCGAGCTGCAATCTGCTGGGTATTGATTACGAGATTCTGCTGGTCGATGACGGCAGCAGCGACAACTCCGCGCAGATGTTAACCGCCGCGGCTGAAGAGCCTGGCAGCCATGTGGTTGCCGTGTTGCTGAATCGCAACTACGGCCAGCATTCGGCAATCATGGCCGGTTTCAACCATGTCACCGGCGACCTGATCATCACGCTGGATGCCGATCTGCAAAACCCGCCGGAAGAGATCCCGCGTCTGGTGGCGAAAGCCAATGAAGGTTATGACGTGGTCGGTACCGTGCGCCAGAACCGCCAGGACAGCCTGTTCCGCAAAATGGCGTCACGCACCATTAACCGCCTGATTCAACGCACCACAGGTAAAGCGATGGGCGACTATGGTTGCATGTTGCGCGCATACCGTCGCCATATTGTCGATGCCATGTTGCATTGCCACGAGCGCAGCACATTTATCCCGATTCTCGCCAATACATTTGCGCGCCGGGCGGTTGAGATCCCGGTGCAGCACGCCGAACGTGAGTTTGGTGATTCGAAATACAGCTTTTTGCGGCTGATCAATCTGATGTACGACCTGGTGACCTGCCTGACCACTACGCCGCTGCGCTTGCTAAGCGTCTTCGGCAGCGTGATTGCGCTGGCGGGCTTCTCACTGGCGGTATTGCTGGTGGTGCTGCGTCTGGCGTTTGGCCCGCAGTGGGCGGGGGAAGGGGTATTTATGCTCTTCGCCATTCTGTTCACCTTTATCGGCGCGCAGTTTATCGGCATGGGGCTGCTTGGGGAGTATATCGGCCGTATCTACAACGATGTGCGCGCTCGTCCCCGCTACTTTATTCAACGTGTTGTCCGTCAAGAATCTGATGATTCGCAAGAGGAAAAAAATCAATGAAAGCCGTAGTTTTTGCTTACCACGATATGGGATGTGTTGGTACACAGGCGTTACTGGATGCCGGATTTGAGATTGCGGCGATTTTTACTCACCCTGACAACGCGAACGAAAACCACTTTTTTGGCTCTGTGGCGCGCATTGCCGCTGAACGTGGCATTCCGGTCTATGCACCGGATGATGTTAACCACCCGCTGTGGGTTGATCGTATTCGCGACCTCAATGCGGATGTGATCTTCTCGTTCTACTACCGCGACCTGCTATGCGACAACATCCTCAGCACCGCGCGTCTTGGCGCGTTCAACCTGCATGGCTCGCTGCTGCCAGCTTATCGTGGCCGTGCACCGCTGAACTGGGTGCTGGTGAATGGTGAAACGGAAACCGGCGTCACCCTGCATCGCATGGTCGCTCGGGCCGATGCGGGTGCGATTATCGCGCAGCAGCGTGTGGCGATTGAGGAAAATGATGAAGCCCTCTCGTTGCACCGTAAGCTGTCCGAGGCGGCCAAAGTGATGCTGAGCAGCGTGCTGCCAGACATCAAAGCGCAGAGTTTCAGCGAAACCGCGCAGGACGAGAGCAAAGCCAGCTATTTTGGTCGTCGCACGCCGGAAGATGGCCGTCTTGACTGGGAAAAACCAGCGCAGACACTGCAAAACCTGGTGCGCGCCGTTTCCGATCCGTGGCCGGGTGCCTACAGCTTTGCCGGTACCCATAAATTTATCGTCTGGAAAGCCCGCGTACGTACCGACCTCAGCCCGGCCCGCGCAGGCACCGTGCTGTCTGTTGCGCCGCTGATTGTTGCCTGTGGTGAAGGTGCGCTGGAAATTTTGACCGGCCAGGCCGACAACGGCGTTTATATGCAGGGCGCGCAACTTGCGCAGTCGCTGGGGCTGGTCGCAGGCGCATTGCTGACCAGCAAGCCGGTGGTAGCGGTAAAACGCCGTACCCGCGTGCTGATCCTTGGCGTGAACGGCTTTATCGGCAACCATCTGACCGAGCGTCTTCTGCGTGACGACAATTACGAGATCTATGGCCTGGATATCGGATCGGATGCGATCAGCCGTTTCCTTGGCAACTCGCGCTTCCACTTCGTCGAAGGTGATATCAGCATTCACTCTGAGTGGATCGAGTATCACATCAAAAAATGCGACGTGGTGCTGCCACTGGTGGCGATCGCTACGCCGATCGAATATACCCGTAACCCGTTGCGCGTGTTCGAACTGGATTTCGAAGAGAACCTGAAAATCATCCGTGACTGCGTGAAATACAATAAACGCATCATTTTCCCGTCGACATCCGAAGTATACGGCATGTGTACCGACAAGAATTTCGACGAAGACAATTCAAACCTGGTGGTCGGCCCGATCAACAAACAGCGCTGGATTTACTCGGTATCGAAGCAACTGCTCGACCGCGTGATCTGGGCATACGGCGACAAGCACGGTCTGAAATTCACCCTTTTCCGTCCGTTTAACTGGATGGGGCCGCGTCTGGATAACCTGAACGCTGCGCGCATCGGTAGCTCCCGCGCCATCACCCAGTTGATCCTCAACCTGGTGGAAGGTTCGCCGATCAAGCTGATCGAAGGCGGTAAACAAAAACGTTGCTTCACCGATATCAGCGACGGTATCGAAGCGCTGTTCCGCATTATCGAAAATAAAGATGGGCGCTGCGACGGCGAGATCATCAACATCGGTAACCCGGATAACGAAGCGAGCATCAAAGAGCTGGCCGAAATGCTGCTGGCGAGCTTTGAGAAACACCCGCTGCGCGATCGTTTCCCGCCATTCGCCGGTTTCCGCGAAGTGGAAAGCAGCAGCTATTACGGCAAAGGTTACCAGGATGTAGAGCACCGCAAACCGAGCATCCGTAACGCTAAACGCTGCCTGCACTGGGAACCGACCATCGATATGCGTCAGACCATTGACGAGACGCTGGATTTCTTCCTGCGCACTGTCGAACTGACGGATGAGAAATAAGCATGAAATATGTCGGCTTACGCATTGATGTCGATACCTTTCGCGGCACGCGTGATGGCGTACCGCGCCTGCTGGAGTTGTTAAAAAAGCACCATATTCAGGCGAGCTTTTTCTTTAGCGTAGGGCCGGACAACATGGGGCGCCATATCTGGCGCCTGCTTAAGCCGAAGTTTCTGTGGAAGATGCTACGCTCGCGCGCGGCATCGCTCTACGGCTGGGATATTCTGCTGGCCGGAACAGCCTGGCCGGGGCGGTTAATCGGCGAAGGGAATGCGGAAATTATTCGCCAGACCGCGCAGGGCCACGAAGTCGGACTGCACGCCTGGGATCACCACGCCTGGCAGCGCTGGAGCGGCGTATGGGATCAAAAGCGTTTAGAGGCGGAGATCGAACGCGGCCTGCTGGCGCTGGAAGTGATTATCGGTCGTTCGGTGACCTGTTCGGCCGTCGCGGGCTGGCGCGCCGATCAGCGGGTGGTGAAAGCGAAGTCTGCGTTCGACTTCCGTTATAACAGCGATTGTCGCGGTACGCAGCCGTTTCGCCCGCAACTGACGGACAACACCTGTGCTGTTCCGCAGATCCCGGTGACGTTGCCGACCTGGGATGAAGTGGTCGGTACCACGGTGAGTGCCACAGAATACAATCGCTATATTCTCGACTGTATCCATCGTGGTAACGATACACCGGTTTATACCATTCATGCTGAAGTAGAAGGGATCATCGGCGCGGATGGATTTGATGAATTACTGACAATGGCGGCCCGCGAGCAGATCGTCTTTTGCCCGTTGAGCCTGCTATTGCCGGATGATGTTGCCACGTTGCCGGTGGGCAAAGTCGTGCGCGGAGAAGTGGCCGGCCGGGAAGGCTGGCTGGGTTGCCAACAACTATTGAGTCCAGGGTCATGAAATCCCGCTATTTTACACTGGCGCTGTTCGCGCTATTTGCCCTCTACTATCTCGTTCCTGTTGAATATCGTTTGCTCTGGCAGCCCGATGAAACCCGCTATGCGGAAATCAGCCGGGAGATGCTGCACAGCGGCGACTGGGTGGTGCCGCATTTCCTCGGCCTGCGCTATTTCGAAAAACCGATTGCTGGCTATTGGATCAACAATATTGGTCAGTGGTTGTTTGGTCACAATAACTTCGCGGTTCGTTTCGGCTCTATCTTTTCGATTTCGCTGTCGGCGCTGCTGGTCGTTGGGCTGGCGTGGAAGATGTGGCGCGACAAACGGATTGCGTTGCTCTCCGGTGTGATATTCCTGACGGCGTTTTTGGTTTACGGCATCGGCACATATGCAGTACTCGACCCGATGATCACGCTGTGGATGACGCTGGCGATGTTCAGCTTCTGGCTCGCGGCGCAAGCCACCACGCTGCGCGGTAAGTTTGGCGGCTATGTGCTGCTGGGCATTGCCTGCGGCATGGGGGTGATGACCAAAGGGTTCCTTGCGCTGGCGGTGCCGGTGATCGGTGTGCTGCCGTGGGTAATTGTGCAGAAACGCTGGAAAGAGGTGCTGCTCTGGGGCTGGCTGGCGGTGATCTGTTGCGTTGTGACTGTGCTGCCCTGGGGGCTGGCGATTGCCGCCCGCGAGCCGGATTTCTGGCGCTACTTCTTCTGGGTGGAGCATATTCAGCGTTTTGCCCAGCAGGACGCGCAGCACAAAGCGCCATTCTGGTATTACATTCCGTTCCTGATTGCCGGTTCGCTACCATGGCTTGCGCTGTTGCCTGGCGCGCTGAAAACGGGCTGGCTGGCGCGTAAAGAGGGGCTGCGCGAAGCCTTCTATCTGTTGGGTTGGGTGGTGATGCCGCTGATTTTCTTCAGCATCGCGAAGGGGAAATTGCCGACCTATATTCTGCCATGTTTCGGACCACTGGCTATCCTGATGGCGCGTTATGCGGTGACGGTGGCCAAAGAGCATGGCCGGGTGCTGCGCATTAACGCCTGGATCAACATTGCTTTTGGTTTGATCGTCACAGTTGCCGCGCTGGTGGTGTCGCCGTGGGGCTTTTTGAAGCATCCGGTATGGATGCCGATCGAAGTGTATAAAGCAGCGCTGGCAGCATTTGCCTTTTTCTGTTGGTCGCTGGTCGGGCTGTTTACGTTGCGTGCCAGTCACGAGCGCTGGTCTTACGCCGCGCTGTGTCCGCTGGGGATTGCACTGCTGGTAGGCATTGTTATCCCGGACAAAGTGATGGATTCTAAACAACCGCAATTTTTAATTAACTTCGTCAACGAATCGCTTACCCCCAGCCGCTATGTGCTGGCCGATAATGTCGGGGTCGCAGCCGGTCTGGCGTGGGAGCTGAAGCGCGAAGATATTATTCTCTTCGGTACGCAGGGTGAGCTTACCTACGGGATGGGGTATCCTGACGGGCAGGGCCGCTTTGTCAGTGAGGATGGTTTTACCGACTGGCTGGCACAACACCGTCAGCAAGGGGTGATATCGCTGATATTGCACCAGTCTAAACCGGATGATTTTACCCGTTTGCCGATCCCGAAACCTGATAACGTCTACGTGCAGGGGCGCATGGTCTTCATTCAGTACTATCCACAATGACCAGTTGGCTCTGGCTCCTCGTCGCCAGCCTGTTGAGTTGCGTAGGGCAACTGTGCCAGAAACAGGCGACACGGCCCGCGCCGCCGGGGCATCGTGGCATCCATCTCGGTCTGTGGCTGGGGCTGGCGCTGGCATCGCTGGGTGCCGGTATGGCGCTGTGGCTGCTGGTGCTCCAGCGTATTCCGGTCGGTGTGGCGTATCCGATGCTGAGCCTCAATTTTGTCTGGGTTACGCTGGCTGCACGGTTTATCTGGCATGAACGAGTTACCGTGCGTCATGCGGTGGGTGTGGCGCTGATCATTGCCGGTATTGTTCTGCTGGGGAGTACGCGATGAGGGGCATGGTATGGGCGCTTGCGAGTGTGCTGCTGGTCAGCGTCGCGCAGTTGTTGCTGCGTTACGCGATGATTTCACTGCCGCCAGTGAGCCTCTCGTGGGAGTTTGTGTCGGTACTGCTACAGCCGCAGAAAGGAACGCTGGCGCTGATTGCCGGGCTGTTCGGCTACCTGGCATCGATGGGGTGCTGGTATTTTGCGCTACACCGTTTGCCGCTGAGCAAAGCTTATGCCCTGCTCAGCGTGAGTTACATTCTGGTGTGGGCTGCCGCCATCTGGTTGCCCGGCTGGCATGAACCCTTCTCTTTGCGCGGCGGGCTTGGCGTGCTGCTGATTGTCGCCGGTGTGCTGGTTATTTTTCTGCCTGGACGGTCAGGCAAATAACGTTTACCCGGGCAGGCGGCTTTTCGGTCTGCCTGGCCCCAGTAAAATTGCCAGCTTGCTGCCACCGGCAGTGGTTTCCATCCAGATCTTACAGACACTGGTCAGCGGTACTGACAAGAGCATGCCGATCGGGCCGAGCAGCCATCCCCAAATCAACAATGACAGGAATACCACCAGCGTTGACATCCCGAGACGGTGGCCCATCATGCGCGGTTCAAGAATGTTGCCAATCACCATATGCACCGCCAGGAACAGCGCGCCAGCCAGCAAGCATTCGTAAGCGCCATTGAACAGTAGTGCCTGGATCATCGGTGGGATCGCGGAGAGCACCGAGCCGATATTGGGTACATAGTTGAGCAGAAAAGCCAGCACACCCCACATTAACGCGAACTGAATATCCAGCAACACCAGTCCCATCCAGACAATCAGGCCGGTCCATACGCTGAGCAGCGTTTTCAGCGCCAGATAGTGAGAGACATCTTTTAACGCGCGGTGCAGCCCGGCAATATGCACCTGCGGATTAGTAAGGGCAAAACGCATTTTGTAGGGAACGTGGCGTACTTCAAACAGCATAAACACCACGGTCATCACCAGTAGCACAATGCTGGCCATCGCGTTCGATAGCTGGGTCGCCATGGACGTTGCGAAAGTCATTACCCGCTCGGAGTCCATACGTTGCAGTATGCGCTCTGGCGATATATTCAGTTGGAGGAATGGTATGGCATCCTGTAACTGGAGAAATTTGCGCGTGAATTCGCGATTGTATTTCGGTAGCAGGGTCATAAAGTCATTCACTGATGCGGCAAGCACCGCGAACAGCGCGCTGAGGAAAATCAGCATCACCAGCACCACAATCGCAATGGCGACCGGTCGTTTCAGGCCGCGGCGAATAAACCAGCTCACCAGTGGGTTAAGGACGATGGCGAAAAAGAGCGCCAGCAACAGTTGCACAATAATGTCGGCAGCGGCGTGGATCCCAGCGAGGATCACCACCAGCGCTGCCAGTTTTAACAGAATATGAAGACCTGCCTGATCCGGTTGAGGTTGTGTCATTCGGCATTCCTTTTGTCATTACGCCCGTTAAGTGTAGTGCCCCGTAACATCTTCGCCCGACAGAGATATCCTTAAAGTGGGTGCTGATTTCTGCGCCCTGACGTGATAATAGTGAAACATTGTTGTGAATCTCTGGGTCAAATTTCATGCCTGAAAATGCCGCCGAACCGGCGCTTAGCGGATTGCGCCTCAATCTGCGGATTTTGTCCGTCGTTATTTTTAACTTTGCCAGCTATCTCACCATTGGACTGCCGCTGGCGGTGTTGCCTGGCTATGTCCATGATGTGATGGGTTATAGCGCCTTCTGGGCCGGGTTAGTGATCAGCTTGCAATATTTCGCCACGCTGCTCAGCCGACCGCATGCCGGGCGCTATGCCGATTTATTGGGGCCGAAAAAGGTCGTTATCTTTGGTCTGTGTGGCGCTTTTCTTAGCGGTCTCAGTTATTTGCTGGCGGCAATGGGCGGCAGCCCTGGCATATTAAGCCTGCTGTTGTTGTGCCTCGGGCGTGTGATTTTGGGTATCGGCCAGAGCTTTGCCGGAACCGGAGCGACGCTGTGGGGCGTGGGTGTTGTCGGTTCCATTCATATTGGCCGCGTGATCTCGTGGAATGGAATTGCCACCTACGGCGCAATGGCACTGGGTGCACCGCTCGGCGTACTCTGTTATCGCTACGGCGGACTACAGGGCCTGTCATTAACCATTATGGGCATTGCGTTGCTGGCGATTGTGCTGGCATTACCGCGGGCGAGGGTGAAGGCCAGCAAAGGCAAACCGCTGCCGTTTCGCGCAGTGCTGGGACGCGTCTGGCCGTACGGCATGGCACTGGCGCTGGGTTCGGCGGGGTTTGGCGTGATAGCTACCTTCATCACGCTCTATTACGCGGCCAAAGGCTGGGACGGCGCGGCATTTGCTTTGACGCTGTTTAGCTGTGCATTTGTTGGCGCACGTTTGCTGTTCCCTAACGGCATCAACCGTTTTGGCGGCCTGAATGTATCGATGATCTGTTTTGTGGTCGAAACGCTCGGCCTGGTACTGGTAGGGCTGGCGGTGGATCCATGGATGGCAAAACTCGGTGTGTTTCTTGCCGGTGCCGGTTTCTCGCTGGTGTTCCCGGCACTGGGCGTCGTAGCTGTAAAAGCGGTACCGCAGAATAACCAGGGTTCCGCGCTGGCGACCTATACGGTGTTTATGGATTTATCTCTGGGTATTACCGGCCCACTGGCAGGGTTGCTGATGGCATGGGCGGGCGTGTCGTCGATTTATCTGGCGGCGGCAGGGCTGGTGGCAATCGCCTTGCTGTTAGCCTGGCGATTAAAACAAAAACCGGTGTTGGTGGGATGATTGCCCGATAGCGCTCTATTTATCGGGCCGACAATGCCATCCGGCAATAAAAAAGGGAATCCGCAGATCCCCTTGTTACCACTCGCACCGGGATTATTTCACCACGATGGTATTGATGATGTTTTCTGCGGCAGTTTGCGCCTGCTGCTGGTTATCCGCCGGCAGCGTGACCTGCAAGGTCAGCAGTTTATTATCGACTTTGCCCAGCACCACGGAAGACCAGACCGTCTGACCTTTGGCCGAGATAATACTGTCGAGTTGCTGCAGCGTCTGGCCTTTGATCTCAATCGCTTTATTGGTCACAACCTGCAACTGCGGGTCACGGCCACGTTGTTGATCTTCCAAGCGTTTCGCCAGCGCCGCTAAATCTTCCTGGGTGTTGTCGCCAACAATGATGATCACCGCTTTCTGGCCGGTGGTGTCGGAGTAAACGTGCATATTATTAGACTGGGTGCCCAGTTTGCCGCTCTGATCGGTCATATCCGCCGGCAGCGAGAAACTGAGCTTGCCGTCAAGCAGTGTTATTGGCTGGCCTGTTGCATTGCTTTCAGCTGAAGCGGCCTGAACCGGTTTCTTGCTGTCGCTGTTATCACAGCCAGCCAGCCCGACGACCAGCAGGCTAATACCGACATATTTAACCAGATTGCGCATTGACTTCTTCCTTTCAATAAACAGCCATAACGGCTCATCAATCCATCTTATCACATCTGCCTGGCGGTACTCTTAACTGGCCTGCAACGCGTTAATTTCAGATTTGTCTGCCAGCCTTTTCAGTAGCATATTCAACAACACACCGTACATCGGCAGAAAGAAGGCGATGCTGATAAGCACTTTAAAACTGTAATCCACCAGCGCGATTTCCGTCCAGTGCTGCGCCATAAACGCATCCGGGCTGCGCCAGAAAGCAATAAAGAAGAACGCAATGGTGTCGCTGGCGTTACCGAATATGGTGGAAGCCGCGGGTGCAAGCCACCAGCGGCGATTCTGACGCAGGCGGTTAAATACATGCACGTCGAGAATTTGCCCCAGCGCATAGGCCATAAAGCTGGCGCTGGCGATACGGGCCACGAACAGGTTGAAATGCGCCAGCGCGCCAAAACCTTGCCAGCTTCCCATATAGAACAGCGAAGAGATCACGTAAGAGGCCAGTAGCGCAGGCACCATCACGGCGAAAATAATGCGTCTTGCCAGCGGCGCGCCAAAAATGCGCACGGTTAAATCTGTCGCGAGGAAAATAAACGGGAAACTGAATGCGCCCCAGGTGGTCTGGAAACCCAAAATGGCGACCGGCAACTGCACCAGATAGTTACTGGAGATAATCACCAGCAGATGAAAAAGCGAAAGCCAGATCAGCGCGTTCATGCGCTGTGAGGATGAAAATTGCGTCATATTGTGACCTTTTTGGTAAATGGGGTGAGGGAACCCAGTACTTTTTTGTACTCTGCCATGCAGAGCCGCCGCATGATACTGCAACTATTGCCGGATGCAATGGTTAATTTTAACGCAATCGTTAACCTTGCTTGCGTCACAAAAAAGGCAGCGTAAACTAATGCGGTTTTTCCCCTTGCGAGATGAAAATGACCGATTTCTTTTCCACTGCTGACCATACGCTGGATGCGCAGGGTTTACGCTGCCCGGAACCGGTAATGATGGTGCGTAAAACCGTGCGTAATATGCAGGTTGGCGAAACATTGTTGATTATCGCCGACGATCCGGCAACCACCCGCGATATTCCCGGCTTTTGTCGTTTTATGGAACACGAGCTGGTCGCCGGGCAAACCGAATCACTGCCGTATCGGTACGTGGTGCGTAAAAGCCACTAATCTTTGCTGCGTAACAGGCGCAACGCATTGGCTGTCACCAGCACTGTTGCGCCGGTATCCGCCAGCACCGCCAGCCACAGCCCGGTCATTCCCAGCAGCGTCGTCAGCAGAAAGATGGCTTTCAAACCCAGCGCCATAGCAATGTTCTGGCGAATATTGCTCTGTGTTGCCCGTGCCAGGCGGATCATCTGCCCAATGCCGATCAGGCGGTTATGTGTTAATGCCGCGTCTGCCGTTTCCAGCGCTACGTCTGTGCCGCTACCCATCGCAATTCCGATGGTTGAGGCTTTCATGGCGGGCGCATCATTGATGCCATCGCCAACCATCGCCAGCGGTAAGCGCTGATTAAGTGCCTGTACCGCCAGCACTTTATCTTCCGGCAACAGCCCGGCGCGGAAATCCAGCTCCAGCTTCCCGGCGATTGCCGCCGCCGCGCGCGGGTTATCTCCGCTCAGGATCACGCCCTGAACGCCCAGATCATGTAGCGCGGTAACCGCTTCTTTGGCGTCATCGCGCAGCGTATCCTGCAGCGCCAGCGTGCCAATCGTTTCACCATCGCGTTCAACCACAATGACGGTCTGGCCGAGGCTCTCCTGCTGATGAATGTGTGTTAACAGCGCACTTTCTGGCATCCCTTTCGGCAGTTTATCCGGTGCGCTGATGCGAATATATTGCCCGTCAATCTGTGCTTCAATCCCTTTCCCGGCCAGCGTTTTCTGCGCTTGCGCCGTCGGAATCGGCAACTGGCGGCGCTGCGCTTCCTGTACAACAGCCTGTGCCAACGGGTGCGTAGAACCCTGTTCAACGGCGGCGCTGAGCGCCAGCAGTTCCGCTTCGTCGATCCCCGCCAGCGGCGTGACCGCGACAACCTGCGGTTTGCCAATGGTCAGTGTGCCGGTTTTATCAAATGCCACCTGGCGGATGCGACCAAGTTGCTCCAGGGCCGCGCCACCTTTGATTAACGCGCCACGCCGTGCGGCTACTGCCAGCCCTGAAGTAATCGCGGCTGGCGTAGAGATCACCAGCGCGCACGGGCAACCAATCAACAGCAACGCCAGCCCTTTGTAGATCCACGGTAACCACGGCGCAGCAAACAGTAGCGGCGGCACAACCGCAACCAGCAGCGCTACTGCCATAATCGCTGGTGTATAGACGCGGCTAAAGCGATCGATAAAGCGTTCAATTGGCGCGCGACGCTCTTCGGCCTCTTCAATCAGCTTGAGGATACGGTCGATGGCGTTTTCGCCGGGCTTCGATACCACTTCCAGCGTCACCAGCCGATCAACGCTGGTGGCGCCGGCCGGTACCGATTCGCCGTGGGTGCGTTCCACTGGCACCGATTCGCCGGTCAAGGCACTTTCATCAAAACTCGCAAATGCCGACACCAGTTTGCCGTCGGCGGGTAAACGCCCACCTGCCGGGACTTCAATGGTATCGCCCGGCTGTAACTCACTGGCGGCGACCGTCTGGCGCTCACCGTTACGCAGCCGGATGGCAGTATCCGGTTTTAGCGCCATCAGCGCGCTGACGCCGCGGCGTGCGCGGCTGGCGGCCCAGCCTTCAAGGCGTTCGCCAATTAAAAACAGCAGCAATACCATCGCCGCTTCCGCCGTTGCGCCAATAAACAGGGCGCCAATCGCCGCCACGCTCATCAGCGTTTCGATAGCAAACCAGCTACCGCTTTTGATTAAGCGCAGCGCCTGGCGGGCAATCGGCCACAGGCCGACTAACGTGGTGGCGATAAAGGCGGCCTGACCCAGAGGATGGTTAAACTGCTCCAGCGCCCAGCTGAGCGCCATCATCACCATCAGGGTGATCAATGGCAGGTTTTCCCGCAGCCGCGAAGCTGCGGGCTCGGGCGTACTGTTCTCGCTGCGTAACTGGTAGCCAGCCTGCTGAACTGCCTGCTCGACGCGTTCGCGCACATCGCCGCTGGCCACAACGATTAGTTTTTCCGTAGTAAAGGTCACCTGAACCTGGGCAATGCCTTCGACCTGGCGGACGGCATTTTCCACTTTGCGGGCGCAGGCGGCGCAGTCCATACCCGAAACCAGCCAGCTATAGCGTTCGCCTTCCGAGCTCAGAGCCGGTTGCGCCTTGCTTTCGCAGGCGCCATCAGCGCAGCAGGATTGCGGTTTCTCCGACAACGGGCGCAGTTTTATTGACGCAAACTGTGGGGCTTTTTTAGTGTCGGTGGGGGTCGGCATAGAATCCTCCGGTGAATGATAATTTTCTCATTAACCGGAGGATACACTCTGGAGTCGACTCCAGAGTCAAGCCTTTTAAATATACAGCGAACGGACGATCAGAAAATGTCCGGCGAAGTAGCAGGCCGAAGCGATGGCGTTATCGGCACGGAAGCGTTTACGGTAGTGGCTCCCCAGCCAGACGATGTTGCCGAGCAGCAGCAACGCCGCACCGACAAACGCCGACAGCGCGGGGCTTGTAGGGCGGAAGAACCATAGTTCGCCTGCCAACCAGACCATCACCAGCGTCATGGCGATAAAAGCACATACGGCCATGCGCAGCTCTTCGAGACGCGTCCAGATCACCGCCAACAGCAACGCGCCAATAACCAGCAGCACCACCGGCAACGGCCAGAAAAAGGAGAGTGTCATCTGGCTGGCGAAGTAGATGGTGTAAAGCAGATGGGCGAGGAAAAAAGCGCCGATTGCGTAGAGCATTTTTTGCCGCGGCAGCAAGGTTAACGCATCGCCAATCAGTGAGGCACAGAGGCCAGCCAGCACCAGATAACTGATGGCGTCGAACATCGGCGCTTGCCAGGCCAGCAAAAGCAGGAGCAGTAGGGTGACGGGTTTAAAAACCCAGCGTTGCCAGGTCGGGCCGCGATAAGACGCATCGACATAGAGCCAGCCAGACAAACAGACAGCAATAAATGACCACAGCATAATTAAGTCCCTGTATCTGTTATTTTTGCGTAAATCTCTCCTGTTCAGTGTAGTGGTGGAAAAAGGAGGATGACAATGCTATTTCACCCGCGATAAGCTCAATTCCGCTTTTTCTGACAGGGTTCTGCCATGAGTAAACCACCGTTTTTTTTCATTCTTGTCATTGTGTTGATCGTCGTGCTCGCTTCTTTTCGCTATGTTCAACAGCGGCGGGAAAAGGCGGAAAACGATGCGGCGCCGTTACAGCAAAAAAACGTGGTAGTGAGCAGTAAGCAGGAAAAACCCCTCAACGATCGCCGGTCGCGCCAGCAACAGGTGATCCCGGCGGGCAGCGCCATGCATTATGAGGCACGTTTCAAACCGCAAAGCGGCGGGCAGGAGATGGTTTTCCGTGTTGATGAGCAGCAATATTATGCACTGACGGTCGGCGATAAAGGCGTGCTGAGCTATAAAGGCTCGCGTTTTGTTGGCTTTGAACAAGCCCGGTAAGCGCGATGCTCCCGGGCTATAACATTACTTCTTCGCTTTTAGTTTTTTGAGCCAAATCAACAGCTCAAACACGCCGAACAGGAAAATACGGATCTGTTCAGCTTTACTCATTTGCGGGCCCTCTTTCGGCAGTGCGGTTTTCAGCATTGTCGCCTGTAAGGCATGCATGAAAACGGTAAAGACCAGGGCTACATTGACGAAAATGTTCAACGGACGCGGAAACGGCTGGATCAGATTCCAGAGCAGAAAGGCCCAGATGCAAAGCATCAGCAGGCGTCCCAGATTAATCAGCAGCGGCATGTTTTTCTCCTTGTGGTGCTGCACGGTGATATAAACGATACGCCACCTGGCCCGCGACTTTCTCCCGGTGCAGATGCCAGTGTGTCGGCACCGGCGGTAAGCCATTTTCGACTTCACTTTCGATATAAATTAATGCGTCATCGGCGAGCCAGCCGTTGTTTTCCAGCAGTTGCAAGGTCTCTTCCAGCATCCCCTTACGAAACGGCGGGTCGATAAAGGCAATGGTGTGTGGTGTACCCTGGCCTGCTAAATAGGCCAGCGTATTGGTATTCACTACTTTGGCGTTGACGGCTTTCAGCATCACCAGATTTTGCTGCAATTGCTGTGCGACGCTACGCTCCATTTCCACCAGGATCGCGCTGGCGGCGTAGCGCGAGAGCGCTTCCAGCCCTAATGCGCCACTTCCGGCAAAGCAATCAAGACAGTGCGCATCAACCAGCGATGGCGCCAGCCAGTTGAATAAGGTTTCCCGCACGCGATCGGTGGTCGGACGCAGACCGGGGCTATCCGGGACCGGTAATTTACGGCCCCGCCACTGCCCACCAATAATGCGTATCTGGCCGCTGGCGGCACGGTTAGGTTTCTTCATGGTTTCCGCTTTGCTCATCATTTTGGCCTGCTATTCTAGCGGTCTGACGAAGGACGTTAAACCCTAATCCGCAGGCCGTGATGCGAGTTGAGGAAAGTGTTAGACTATCCGACTAATTAACAAATGTTTTCAGTCCCTGTCATGTAAGACGGGCTGCGCCATGAATCAACAGCGGGAGTGTAGTCGCCAATGGCAAATGAGAAGAAACGTGGCTTTTTTTCCTGGCTCGGCTTTGGGCAGAAAGAACAGGCCGAAGAGGCGCAAACCGAATCACAGCAGGTAACTGAGCAACCGGTCGAAGAGGCACTGGCGAGCGAACCTGCCGCCGACAGCGAAAAATTTGCCGAAGAGGCCGTTGAGGCTAGCGAACAGCTGGCGGGCGAAGAGACGCAGCCGGAGCCCGTTGTCGAAGAGCAGGCGCTTCAGATTGAACACGAAGAACTGCCGCTGCCGGAAGAGGTCGCAGAGCAGGAGATCGGCGCGGAAGAGTGGCAGACAGAAGCAGAACCGCTGGTTGAGGAAGTTGCAGAGGAAGATAGGCCACTGAGCGATGAAGAGCTGGACGTGCAGGCGTTGGCCGCGGAAGAAGCGGTGATGGTTGTGCCGCCAGAGGACGCGGCGCAGGAGCAGGAGAAACCGACAAAAGAGGGTTTCTTCGCGCGTCTGAAACGCAGTTTGCTGAAAACAAAAGAAAATCTGGGTTCCGGATTTATCAGTCTGTTTCGCGGTAAAAAAATCGATGATGATCTGTTTGAAGAACTGGAAGAACAGTTGCTGATTGCGGATGTTGGCGTTGAGACCACACGCAGAATCATCACCAACCTGACGGAAGGCGCAAGCCGTAAGCAGCTTCGCGATGCAGAAGCACTTTATGGTTTGCTGAAAGAGGAAATGAGCGACATCCTCGCGAAGGTTGATGAACCGCTGAATATTGAAGGCAAAACGCCGTTTGTTATTTTGATGGTTGGCGTTAACGGCGTGGGTAAAACTACCACCATCGGTAAGCTGGCGCGTCAGTTTGAGCAGCAAGGCAAATCGGTGATGTTGGCGGCGGGCGATACCTTCCGCGCGGCAGCGGTTGAGCAGTTGCAGGTCTGGGGCCAGCGCAACAATATTCCGGTGATTGCCCAGCATACCGGCGCGGATTCCGCTTCGGTCATTTTTGACGCTATTCAGGCGGCGAAAGCGCGCAATGTTGATGTGCTGATTGCCGATACCGCTGGGCGTTTGCAGAACAAATCGCATTTGATGGAAGAGTTGAAGAAAATTGTCCGCGTCATGAAAAAGCTGGATGAGGACGCTCCCCATGAAGTGATGCTGACGATTGATGCCAGCACCGGGCAAAATGCGATAAGCCAGGCCAAACTGTTCCACGAAGCTGTTGGTCTTACCGGCATCACGCTGACTAAACTCGACGGCACCGCCAAAGGCGGCGTGATTTTCTCAGTGGCGGATCAGTTCGGCATTCCGATCCGCTACATTGGTGTCGGCGAACGTATCGAAGATCTGCGTCCGTTTAACGCGGGCGATTTTATTGAGGCGCTTTTTGCCCGAGAGGATTAACAATGATTCGCTTTGAACATGTCAGCAAAGCCTATCTCGGTGGGAGACAAGCGTTGCAGGGGGTCACATTTCACCTGCAACCAGGCGAGATGGCCTTTCTGACCGGGCACTCCGGCGCAGGAAAAAGTACCCTGCTGAAGCTTATCTGCGGGATCGAGCGGCCAAGCACCGGGAAAATCCTGTTCAGCGGCCACGACATTAGCCGTCTGAAGAACCGTGAAGTTCCGTTTTTACGTCGCCAGATCGGCATGATTTTTCAGGATCACCATTTGCTGATGGAGCGCACGGTGTATGACAACGTGGCGATTCCGCTGATTATCGCTGGCGCGAGCGGTGATGACATTCGTCGTCGTGTGTCGGCGGCGCTGGATAAGGTCGGGCTGCTCGATAAAGCGAAAAGCTTCCCGATTCAGCTTTCCGGCGGTGAACAGCAGCGCGTCGGCATTGCCCGCGCGGTTGTAAATAAACCGGCAGTGCTGCTGGCGGATGAACCGACCGGTAACCTGGACGACGCCTTGTCGGAAGGGATTTTACGTCTGTTTGAAGAGTTTAATCGCGTTGGGGTTACGGTACTGATGGCGACCCACGACCTGGGGCTTATTTCCCGGCGTTCGTACCGCATGCTGACCCTGAGCGATGGCCATTTGCATGGAGGCCCGGCGGGTGAATAAGAGAGACGCATTAAATCATATCCGGCAGTTTGGCCGCCGGCTTGACCGTTTCCGTAAGTCCGCCGCTGGCACCGGTGATGGTAATCGCAATGCTCCACGCCGAGGTAAAGCGACAAACAAGCCGCCATCACGTAAAACCAATGTGTTTAACGAGCAGGTTCGCTACGCCTGGCACGGCGCGTTGCAGGATCTGAAAAGCAAACCGCTGGCGACGTTCCTGACAGTGATGGTGATTGCCATCTCTCTGACGCTGCCGAGCGTTTGCTATATGGTCTACAAAAACGTCAACCAGGCGGCGTCGCAGTACTATCCGTCGCCGCAGATCACCGTCTATTTCGACAAAGCGCTGGATGATAACGCTGCGCAGCAGGTGGTGGGCCAGCTCCAGTCCGTGCAGGGCGTGGAGAAAGTGAACTACCTTTCCCGCGAAGATGCGCTCGGCGAGTTCCGTAACTGGTCCGGGTTTGGCGGGGCGCTGGATATGCTGGAAGAGAATCCGCTGCCCGCCGTGGCGGTAGTGGTTCCTAAACTGGATTTTCAGAGCCCGGATTCGCTGAAGACACTGCGCGATCGTATCTCTCATATCCAGGGGATTGATGAAGTGCGTATGGACGATAGCTGGTTTGCGCGTCTGGCATCGCTGACCGGGCTGGTCGGGCGCGTATCGGCGATGATCGGCGTACTGATGGTTGCGGCCGTCTTCCTGGTTATCGGCAACAGCGTGCGGCTGAGTATTTTTGCCCGCCGCGATACTATCAACGTGCAGAAACTGATCGGTGCAACGGACGGTTTTATCCTGCGTCCATTCCTGTATGGCGGCGCGCTGCTAGGGTTCTCCGGCGCGTTCTTATCGCTGATCCTGTCGGAGATTATGGTGTTGCGGCTCTCCTCGGGCGTTACCGAAGTGGCGAAAGTATTCGGCACCCAGTTCGAGCTAAGCGGCTTGTCTTTTGACGAGTGCTTATTGCTGCTGCTGGTCTGTTCGATGATCGGTTGGATAGCCGCCTGGCTGGCAACGGTGCAACATTTACGTCACTTTACTCCCGATTAAAAAAACTCTGGTATACTCTTTCCCTGCAATGAAGTATTCCCGTAGCAGGGAAAGCGTATCGCCCCTTTCTGATGTTTTCCTTGCACCGGCTTTTTCATCCAGATGTCACAATTTGTGCGTAATTTATTCACAGGGCGACATGGAACTTGTGGATAAAATCACTGTCTGATACAAATGTGAATGCTAATCTCGTTGCTCATAAGTACTGGCATGTTTGTTGCTTGATGGGGACAGACCGCCGCCAGTGGAAAGTAAATTGAGAGGATTTGAATGACCAAAGAAATGCAAACTTTAGCTTTAGCCCCTGTTGGTAACCTGGAGTCTTACGTCCGGGCCGCTAACGCATGGCCGATGTTGACGGCTGATGAAGAACGGGCACTGGCTGAAAAGCTGCATTACCAGGGCGATCTGGAAGCAGCGAAAAAGCTGATTCTGTCTCACCTGCGCTTTGTTGTTCATATTGCTCGTAATTACTCGGGCTATGGTCTGCCGCAGGCGGATCTTATCCAGGAAGGTAATATCGGCCTGATGAAAGCTGTGCGTCGCTTCAACCCGGAAGTGGGTGTGCGACTGGTTTCCTTCGCCGTGCACTGGATCAAAGCTGAGATCCACGAGTATGTGCTGCGCAACTGGCGTATCGTGAAAGTGGCTACCACCAAAGCACAGCGCAAGCTGTTCTTTAATCTGCGTAAAGCAAAACAGCGCCTGGGCTGGTTTAACCAGGACGAAGTCGAAATGGTGGCCCGTGAACTGGGCGTGACCAGCAAAGACGTGCGTGAAATGGAATCGCGTATGGCGGCGCAGGACATGACGTTTGATATGTCCCCGGACGATGACGCTCAGGACAGCCAGCCGATGGCTCCCGTGCTCTATTTACAGGATAAATCGTCGAACTTTGCTGATGGCATTGAAGACGACAACTGGGAAGAGCAGGCTGCCAGCAAGCTGACCGACGCAATGAAAGGGCTGGACGAACGCAGCCAGCAGATCATCCGTGCCCGCTGGCTGGACGAAGAGAACAAGTCCACGCTGCAGGAGCTGGCCGACCGTTACGGCGTTTCCGCCGAGCGTGTACGACAGCTTGAAAAGAACGCGATGAAAAAACTGCGCGCTGCTATCGAAGCGTAAGCGTATACCGTGAAGAAGCCGGGTCGGTGTAAGCCTCGCCCGGCTTTTTGTTGTCTATAGAAAACCCCACTGCCAGGTTGGGGTTTCGCAAAGCTTTCGGCTTTAAGCCAGTTATTTTTTAACGCGCTGTATTTTTGCTTCCCGGCGCTTCGCGTATCAGCGCCGCAAGCTCGGCGAACACCGGCTCCATCTCTTCTTCCTCCATCGCCGCAAATCCCATCAACAGGCCGCGCGCTGGCCTGTCGCCGCTGTAATAACGCGACAGCGGCCGCACCAGAATGCCATGGGCGTTAGCCGTTTGCGCCAACGCGACATCATCGCAGGAAGCAGGCAACGACAGCACCAGATGCAGACCGGCATTATCGTTAAACTCGCTAAGTGCCTCTTTGCCAAGATAATCGATGATAAGCTGCGTCAGCCTCGCGCGACGCCGGGCGTACAGCAACCGCATCCGGCGAATATGCGCCGTGTAATGTCCCTCGCGAATGAACTGAGCCAGCGCTTCCTGATCCAGCAAACGCCCGCCGCGATAGAGTTCGGCATGCGCGGTTTTTAGCGCCCGCATCAACGGGCGCGGCAACACCAGATAACCGAGCCGCAACCCAGGGTAGAGCGTTTTACTGAATGTACCGGTGTAAATCACCGGCGCATCGTCCACCAGCCCCTGCAAGGCGGGAATGGGTTGACCCGAGAAGCGGAATTCGCTGTCATAATCATCCTCAATAATCCAGCTCCCGGTTTGCCGCGCCAGTGCTAATAGCCGCTGGCGGCGCTCCAGGCTCATTACGCAGCCCAGCGGATACTGGTGCGAAGGGGTAACGAAAATCAGTTTCGGCGGCGCATCGCCTGGCTCCGGCGGGTTCATCCCGGATCTGTCGACTTCTATGGCCTGCAAGTTAACGCCATTTACCGCCAGCACATTACGAATTCCCCAGTAGGCTGGCTCCTCAATCCACGCCAGATCGCCAGGATTGCACAGCATGCGCGAGACCAGATCGATGGCCTGATGAATGCCTTCCGTAATCAGGATCTGCTCCGCGCTACAGCGAACCGAGCGCGTTACCCGCAAATACTCCACTAGCGCCTGTTGTAGCGCGCTGCTACCGCCAGCATTGCTATAAGAAAGCTGTATTGCCTGCGGTTTTCGACTTACGCGAGACTGTATTTTTCGCAACAGCGCATGCGGGAAAGCGTTGATATCCGGGACGCCTGGCAGAAACGCACCCCACTGGCGCGCGCTGGCATTGCTGTGGCTCAGCAGATGCTGGCCGCGGGCGGAAAGCTGTGAAGGCAGGCTGGCGCTGAGTTTTTCACCCGCAGTCAGGGGCGCGGAAAGCAGGCTGTCCGGGACGGTACCAGCCACAAAGGTGCCGCTGCCGGTACGGGAAACAACATACCCTTCGGCCAGTAGCTGCTCATACACCGTCAGCACCGTATTGCGTGACATATTCAGTTGCGCGGCTAAATCGCGGCTCGGCGGCAGGCGGCTTTGTGTCGGCAGGCTGCCGTCGAGTATCGACAGGCGAATCGCGTTATATAATTTCTTATGTAGCTTGCCTTCGTGCTGCTCGTCCAGACGCAGCTGCAGCAAGTCAGAGACGAGCGAGCGCAATTGGATCCCTCAATTATTCAAAACTGGTACTCGATTATAGAACCACTTATGTCATGTTTTCACAACAGACGCAGCAACAACGAACACAGACGAGGGTCATCAGGTGAAGAATAACGAACTACATCAGCGCCGTTTACAGGCGACGCCGCGCGGTATTGGAGTGATGTGCGGGTTTTATGCGGAAAAAGCAGAAAATGCCACATTATGGGATGTCGAAGGCAACGAGGTTATCGACTTTGCCGCCGGGATCGCGGTGCTCAATACCGGGCATCGCCACCCGAAAGTGATGGCCGCGGTAGAAAAGCAGTTGCAGGCATTTACGCACACCGCTTACCAAATTGTCCCTTACGAAAGCTATGTTTCGCTGGCAGAACGTATTAATGAACGCGTACCAGTTGATGGCCCGGCGAAAACGGCTTTTTTCTCAACTGGTGCGGAGGCGGTGGAGAACGCGGTGAAAATTGCTCGTGCTTACACCAAACGCCCTGGTGTGATTACCTTCGGCGGTGGTTTTCATGGCCGTACGTTTATGACTATGGCGCTGACCGGGAAAGTCGCACCGTACAAAATCGGGTTTGGTCCGTTCCCCGGTTCGATTTACCATGCACAGTATCCGAATGCGCTACACGGCGTCAGCACTGACGATGCGATGAAAAGTCTTGAACGCATCTTTAAAGCGGATATCGCGCCGGATCAGGTTGCAGCCATTCTGCTGGAGCCGGTACAGGGCGAAGGCGGTTTTAACGTGGCTCCAGCAGATTTTATGAATGCACTACGCGAACTGTGCGACAACCACGGCATTCTGCTGGTTGTTGATGAAGTGCAGAGCGGCTTTGCCCGTACCGGCAAATTGTTCGCGAGTGAGTATTACGATGTTAAACCGGATCTGATCACTATGGCGAAAAGCCTGGCGGGCGGGTTGCCGCTGTCGGCGGTGGCCGGTCGTGCAGAGGTGATGGATGCGCCTGCGCCTGGCGGATTGGGCGGCACTTACGCCGGTAACCCGCTGGCGGTGGCTGCAGCACACGCGGTGCTGGATGTGATCGACGAAGAAAACTTGTGTGAACGTGCTAACCATCTGGGCAAACATCTGGTGGAAGTGCTGACGCAGGCTAAAGCGCAATGTCCATATATTGCCGATATCCGCGCGCAGGGCTCGATGGTGGCAGTGGAATTTAACGATCCCAGTACCGGCGCGCCATCGCCTGAATTTACCAAACAGGTGCAGGACAAGGCGCTGGCGGCAGGCGTGCTGCTGCTGAGCTGCGGTGTCTACGGCAATGTGATCCGTTTCCTCTATCCGTTAACCATTCCGGAAGTTCAGTTCCGCAAAGCGCTGGACATTATCCACCAGTCGCTGACCTGCTAATTATTCAGCCGCCTTATGGGCGGCTTTTTTACGGCGTGTCATCACTCTGTCGCATAACCTTCAAAATTGTTATTCCATATTCCGAAAAATGGGGTATGTTTTAGCAGAGTATGCTGCTAAGGCACCGGCAGAATAGCTAATAACTACTATCATATTCTTTGCTTATGATGGTAAGTAAAATAATGTGTCGCACAATAACATCACAACAAATGCAATAACCATAACAATGGGGAAACTCAGGATGAAAATGAAGGGCAAAGCGTTACTGGCAGGATGTATTGCGTTAGCAATGAGCAACGTGGCATTCGCCAAAGATATTAAAGTTGCCGTTGTCGGTGCGATGTCCGGTCCGGTTGCGCAGTACGGCGACCAGGAATTTACCGGCGCTGAGCAGGCTATCGCAGACATCAACGCGAAGGGCGGCATCAAAGGCGACAAACTGGTAGCGGTAAAATATGACGATGCGTGTGACCCGAAACAAGCGGTTGCTGTAGCCAACAAAGTGGTCAACGACGGCATCAAATATGTTATCGGTCACCTGTGCTCCTCTTCTACTCAACCTGCGTCTGATATCTATGAAGACGAAGGTATTCTGATGATCACGCCTGCGGCGACAGCGCCTGAGCTGACCGCGCGTGGTTACAAACTGACGCTGCGCACGACTGGTCTGGATTCCGATCAGGGCCCGACTGCTGCGAAATACATTCTGGATAAAGTGAAACCGCAGCGCATCGCGGTCATCCACGACAAACAGCAGTACGGTGAAGGTCTGGCGCGTGCTGTGCAGGACGGCCTGAAAAAAGGCGGTGCCAACGTGGTGTTCTTTGACGGTATCACCGCCGGTGAGAAAGATTTCTCCACGCTGGTGGCGCGTCTGAAGAAAGAGAACATCGATTTCGTTTACTACGGCGGCTACCATCCGGAAATGGGGCAGATCCTGCGTCAGTCACGCGCGGCTGGCCTGAAAACCCAGTTTATGGGGCCGGAAGGCGTAGCGAACGTCTCCCTGTCTAACATCGCGGGCGATTCAGCGGAAGGTATGCTGGTGACTAAGCCGAAGAACTACGATCAGGTTCCGGCGAACAAACCGATTGTTGATGCTATCAAAGCGAAGAAACAGGATCCGAGCGGCGCATTCGTGTGGACCACCTACGCAGCCGTGCAATCTTTGGCGGCAGGTCTGAACCAGACAGCGGAACCGGACGCGATTGCCACTTATCTGAAAGGGCATACTGTTGACACCGTGATGGGGCCGCTGTCATGGGATCAGAAGGGTGATCTGAAAGGCTTTGAGTTTGGTGTGTTTACTTGGCACGCAAATGGTACGGCGACTGACGCTAAGTAATTTTCTGAACTGACCGTCACCTTTCGCGCTGCTGGTGCGTTAGCTGCATTCACTCACCCCCGGTCACTTACTTCAGTAAGCTCCGGGGGATGAGCGAACAATGTCGTTATTTTCTATGCCGGGTAAGCAAACGCTACCCGGCATTTTTTATCGTTTTTCCCAGCCATTTTCCTGCGCGGTAAAGCCCAGTGTCTGAGCGAACGCCGCCATCACACTGCGATCTTCGACACCAATATCGGCAATCCACCAACTGGTGATGCTGGGGTTATCACGAATCACCTCTTCAACGAGGTACTGCCCGACGCCGCGACGGCGAGTAATATCGCGCACGCGCAGCGAATCCAGCGCACCTTCGGTGCCGAGCAGAGTTACGCGCACGGCGGCCAGCAGGCGATCATTAAAGCGGGCCGCATAAATGCGGTGGTCATCATCCACTTCAAGGGAAGCGGGGGAGTATTCCGGCCAGACTTTCGCTAAATCAATATGATCCTGCTCGGTAAAGGTTACCAGTCGGATGATAGTCAATTTCATGTACAGCTTGTCCAAAACGCAAGAGAGAGTGTGAGTGTAATCAATTTCATCGGTCGGGGAGGGGTGGTTTTTTATTTTTCATTTGGCAGGGGAATAATTCTGCCGCAGACGCTTAGCCAGTGTGAAACATTAGAGATTGAAAAACAGGCAGCATTTTAACCTGATTGGTAGTGATTTATTCCACTTTATGTACCATTATTTTATGCTGATAATAGGACTTTTTTTGTTTATCTCCGATTAAATACAGAATATTATCTGTGCTTAATCGCCTGAAAAATAGAGGATTTAGTCTGGTTTTTGCCAAAAAACTGCGCTAAACCATTAAAGGCACTGGTAAAAATAGCGTTGTGCATTAAAAGTACAGAATGCTTTTTAACCATAAAAAAACAAAATTATTACACGAATGATTTGGCGAGCAGGAAAGCACCACATTTGCGGCGCGAAGAATGAAGTGTAAACACGACATCACGAATGGGGATTTACAACAATGAAAAGGAACGCGAAGACATTAATCGCGGGAATGGTTGCACTTGCGATGTCTCACGCGGCCATGGCGAAGGATATTAAAGTGGCGGTTGTTGGGGCGATGTCCGGCCCTGTTGCCCAGTGGGGCGACATGGAATTTAACGGCGCGCGCCAGGCTATCCACGATATCAACGCCAAAGGCGGAATCAAAGGCGACAAACTGGTTGCCGTTGAATACGACGACGCCTGTGACCCAAAACAAGCCGTTGCCGTAGCGAACAAAATCGTTAACGACGGTGTGAAATATGTAATTGGCCATCTCTGCTCATCCTCCACTCAGCCTGCATCTGATATCTACGAAGACGAAGGTATTCTGATGATCACGCCAGGCGCGACGAATCCGGAACTGACTCAGCGCGGCTATCAACACGTTATGCGTACCGCCGGGCTGGACTCTTCACAGGGGCCGACCGCCGCGAAATACATTCTGAATTCGGTTAAACCGCAGCGTATCGCCATCATTCACGATAAACAGCAGTACGGCGAAGGTCTTGCGCGTTCCGTGCAGGAAGGGCTGAAAGCTGGCGGCGCTAACATCATCTTCTTTGACGGCATCACCGCCGGGGAGAAAGATTTCTCCGCGCTTATCGCCCGTCTGCAAAAAGAAAATATCGATTTTGTCTACTACGGTGGTTATTACCCGGAGATGGGACAAATTCTACGTCAGGCACGCGCCAGCGGACTGAAAACTCAATTTATGGGGCCAGAAGGCGTGGGTAACGCTTCTCTGTCTAACATCGCGGGCAATGCGGCGGAAGGTATGCTGGTGACCATGCCGAAGCGCTATGACCAGGATCCGGCGAACCAGAGCATCGTCGATGCCCTGAAAGCGGAGAAGAAAGATGCGAGCGGGCCATATGTGTGGATCACTTACGCCGCAGTGCAATCGCTGGCGACGGCGCTGGAGCGTACCGGCAGCGACGACCCGCTGACGCTTATCAAAGATTTGAAAGCCAACGGGGCTAAAACCGTGATTGGGCCGCTGAACTGGGATGAAAAAGGCGATCTGAAAGGATTTGAGTTTGGTGTCTTCCAATGGCACGCCGATGGTTCGTCCTCTGTGGCGAAATAACTGTCATCCCGCTTCCCGGGCGCTGTGCTCGGGAAGTTTTAAGAAGGTTAAGTTATGTCCGAGCAGTTTCTCTATTTTGTGCAGCAGATGTTTAACGGCGTAACGCTGGGAAGCACCTATGCATTGATTGCCATTGGTTACACCATGGTTTACGGCATCATCGGCATGATTAACTTCGCCCACGGCGAGGTTTACATGATCGGTAGTTATGTCTCCTTTATGATCATCGCCGCGCTGATGATGATGGGTATCGACAGCAGCTGGCTGCTGGTCGCCGCCGGTTTTGTTGGCGCCATCGTGATCGCCAGCGCATACGGCTGGAGCATCGAACGGGTGGCCTATCGCCCGGTGCGCAACTCCAAGCGCCTGATTGCGCTGATCTCTGCCATCGGTATGTCCATTTTCCTGCAAAACTACGTCAGCCTGACCGAAGGTTCGCGCGATGTGGCGTTGCCGAGCCTGTTCAACGGCCAGTGGATTGTTGGCAGCAGCGAAAACTTCTCTGCTTCCATCACCACCATGCAGTTGGTCATCTGGATTGTGACTTTCGTGGCGATGCTGGCGCTGACGCTGTTTATCCGCTACTCCCGTATGGGCCGCGCCTGCCGCGCCTGTGCAGAAGACCTGAAAATGGCCAGCTTGCTGGGGATTAACACTGACCGCGTTATCGCGCTGACCTTCGTGATCGGTGCAGCAATGGCGGCGGTGGCTGGTGTATTGCTGGGCCAGTTCTACGGCGTGATCAATCCATACATCGGCTTTATGGCCGGGATGAAGGCGTTCACCGCAGCAGTACTGGGCGGTATCGGCAGCATTCCTGGCGCGATGATCGGCGGGCTGATCCTCGGCGTTACTGAATCACTCTCCTCTGCATATCTCAGTACGGAATATAAAGATGTGGTTTCGTTCGGGCTGTTGATCGTGGTGCTGCTGGTGATGCCTACCGGTATCCTGGGCCGCCCGGAGGTAGAAAAAGTATGAAACCGATGCATTTTGCGATGGCGCTGCTTTCCGCCGCGATGTTCTTCGTGCTGGCTGGCGTCTTTATGGGTGTTCAGCTTGAGCTGGATGGTACCAAACTGGTGGTGAACACGGCGGCGAATATTCGCTGGCAGTGGATCATAATCGGCACTGCCGTGGTCTTTTTCTTCCAGTTGCTGCGTCCGCTGTTACAGAAAAGCCTGCGCGGTGTTTCCGGTCCGAAATTCGTTCTGCCGTCGATTGATGGCTCTACGGTAAAACAGAAACTGTTCCTGCTGGCGCTGCTGGTTATCGCCGTGGTATGGCCGTTTGTTGTGTCGCGCGGCACGGTGGATATTGCCACCATGACGATGATTTATATCATCCTCGGTCTTGGGCTGAACGTCGTGGTGGGGCTTTCCGGCCTGCTGGTGCTGGGCTATGGCGGTTTTTACGCTATCGGCGCCTATACCTTCGCGCTGTTGAACCACTATTACGGGCTAGGTTTCTGGACTTGTCTGCCGCTGGCGGGGCTGGTTTCCGCTGCTGCCGGGTTCCTGCTGGGCTTTCCGGTATTGCGTCTGCGCGGCGATTATCTGGCAATTGTGACGCTCGGCTTCGGTGAAATCGTCCGTATCCTGCTGCTGAATAACACCGAAATTACCGGCGGCCCGAATGGCATCAGTCAGATCCCGAAACCGACGCTGTTCGGCCTGGAGTTCAGCCGTACTGCGCGTGAAGGCGGCTGGGATACCTTCAGCAACTTCTTCCATGTGGCCTATGATCCGAACGATCGTGTGGTTTTCCTCTATCTGGTAGCACTGCTATTGGTCGTGGTCACGCTGTTTGTCATTAATCGCCTGCTGCGTATGCCGCTTGGCCGTGCGTGGGAAGCGCTGCGTGAAGATGAAATTGCCTGCCGCTCGCTGGGCCTGAATCCGACGCGCATCAAGCTGACCGCCTTTACCATCAGCGCCGCGTTTGCCGGTTTTGCCGGGACGCTGTTCGCTGCTCGCCAGGGTTTTGTCAGCCCGGAATCCTTCACCTTTGCTGAATCTGCCTTTGTGCTGGCGATCGTGGTATTGGGCGGTATGGGTTCGCAGTTTGCGGTTATTCTCGCGGCCATCCTGCTGGTGGTTTCCCGCGAGCTGATGCGTGATTTCAATGAATACAGCATGTTGATGCTGGGTGGTTTGATGGTACTGATGATGATTTGGCGTCCACAAGGCTTGCTGCCGATGACCCGTCCGCAGTTGAAATTGAAAAACGGGCAAGCAAAAGGAGAGCAGGCATGAGTCAGCCATTGTTATCCGTAAACGGCCTGATGATGCGCTTCGGCGGTCTGCTGGCGGTGAACAACGTCGCGCTGGATCTGCATCCACAAGAGATCGTTTCGCTGATAGGCCCGAACGGTGCGGGGAAAACCACCGTATTTAACTGCCTCACCGGTTTCTATAAGCCGACCGGCGGCACCATTATGCTGCGTGATAAGCACCTCGAAGGGTTGCCGGGCCAGCAAATCGCACGGATGGGTGTGGTGCGTACTTTCCAGCACGTGCGCCTGTTTCGTGAAATGACGGTGATTGAGAACCTGCTGGTCGGCCAGCATCAGCAACTGAAAACCGGCGTCTTCTCTGGCTTGCTGAAAACCCCGGCCTTCCGCCGCGCGCAAAGTGAAGCGCTGGATCGCGCTGCAGTGTGGCTGGAGCGTATCGGTTTGTTAGCCCATGCTAACCGTCAGGCCAGTAACCTGGCTTACGGTGACCAGCGTCGTCTGGAGATCGTCCGTTGCATGGTGACGCAACCGGAGATCCTGATGCTTGATGAACCGGCGGCCGGTCTTAACCCGAAAGAGACCAAAGAGCTGGACGAATTGATCGTCGAGCTGCGCAACAACCACAACACCACCATTCTGCTGATTGAGCACGATATGAAACTGGTGATGGGGATTTCCGACAGGATTTATGTGGTGAACCAGGGTACGCCGCTGGCGAACGGGACGCCGGAAGAGATCCGCAACAACCCGGACGTGATCCGCGCATACCTGGGTGAGGCATAAGATGGAAAAAGTGATGTTATCTTTTGACAAAGTTAGCGCCCACTACGGCAAGATTCAGGCGCTGCACGATGTCAGTCTGCATATTAATCAGGGTGAAATAGTGACCCTGATTGGCGCTAACGGTGCGGGCAAAACTACGCTGCTGGGTACGCTGTGCGGCGATCCGCGCGCGAGCAGCGGGCACATTGTGTTTGACGGCAAAGAGATCACCGATTGGCAGACCGCGAAAATAATGCGTGAAGCGGTGGCGATTGTGCCAGAAGGGCGTCGCGTCTTTTCACGAATGACCGTGGAAGAGAACCTGGCGATGGGCGGTTTCTTCGCCGATCGTGAGCAGTTCCAGAGCCGCATTGAGCGGGTTTATGCGCTGTTCCCGCGTTTGCATGAACGGCGTATTCAGCGAGCGGGCACCATGTCCGGCGGTGAACAGCAGATGCTGGCGATTGGCCGCGCACTGATGAGCCAGCCGCGTTTGTTGCTGCTGGATGAACCGTCGCTGGGCCTGGCGCCCATCATCATTCAGCAAATCTTCGACACCATCGAGCAACTGCGCAAAGAAGGGATGACCATCTTCCTGGTGGAGCAGAACGCCAACCAGGCTCTGAGGCTCGCCGATCGTGGTTACGTGCTGGAAAACGGCCATGTGGTGCTGGAAGATACCGGCGACGCGCTGTTGGCGAACGAAGCGGTGCGCAGCGCTTATCTGGGTGGGTAATTCTTTGCGTTAACAGTCTCTAAACCGGCCTCGCAAGGGCCGGTTTTTTTAGCAAACTTTATGTGGGCAGTACTTCAGGTGGCTGGTTGATATAGCTGACATGTTGAGTCGGCAGACGATTCAGATTGTACTGTTATTGATGTAACAAAAGGGCTTCTCTGCTACGGGGAAGCTTTTTTACCTTTACGGGCTGCATCATCGAATCGCCGATTAGCCGCCATTTTTCCGTCACCGTACCATCATCTCTGCGACATTTCCCTGACGCCTTGCTGTCATTTTATTGTAATTAAAAGGTTATTTTTCTGTAATTCGAGCATGTCATGTTACCTCGCGAGCATAAAAACGCGTGATATCGCGCATTCCGAATAACAAGAGAGATCACAATGACAACGTTACGGCATACAGCTTTGGGTCTGGCTATGGGGTTAGTTTTTGCAGGCAACGCTATGGCTGCAACCACCATTCCGTTCTGGCATTCGATGGAAGGGGAGTTAGGTAAAGAAGTTGACTCCCTGGCGCAACGTTTCAATGAAACACATCCGGATTACAAAATTGTTCCGGTCTACAAAGGCAACTATGAGCAGAGCCTGAGCGCAGGTATCGCTGCGTTCCGTACCGGTAACGCGCCTGCCATTTTGCAGGTCTATGAAGTGGGCACCGCCACCATGATGGCGTCCAAAGCGATCAAACCGGTGTATCAGGTATTTAAAGACGCCGGGATCAACTTTGATGAAAGCCAGTTCGTACCGACCGTTTCCGGTTATTACACCGATTCTAAATCCGGTCATCTGCTTTCTCAGCCGTTTAACAGCTCCACGCCGGTGCTGTACTACAACAAAGATGCCTTCAAAAAAGCCGGTTTAGATCCGGAGCAGCCGCCGAAAACCTGGCAGGATCTGGCTGCTGATACCGCGAAGCTGAAAGCGGCCGGAATGAAGTGCGGTTACGCCAGCGGCTGGCAGGGCTGGATCCAGATTGAAAACTTCAGCGCCTGGCACGGTCTACCGGTAGCGACCAAAAATAACGGCTTCGACGGTACTGACGCAGTGCTGGAGTTCAACAAGCCGGAGCAGGTGAAACATATCGCCATGCTGGAAGATCTGAACAAGAAAGGCGATTTCAGCTACTTCGGGCGTAAAGATGAATCCACCGAGAAGTTCTACAACGGTGACTGCGCCATTACCACGGCTTCTTCCGGTTCGCTGGCGGATATTCGTCACTACGCCAAATTCAACTACGGCGTGGGCATGATGCCTTACGACGCTGACGTGAAAGGCGCGCCGCAGAACGCCATCATCGGCGGGGCAAGCCTGTGGGTGATGCAGGGCAAAGATAACGCGACCTACAAAGGCGTGGCGCAGTTCCTCGACTTCCTGGCGAAGCCGGAAATTGCAGCCGAGTGGCACCAGAAAACCGGTTACTTGCCGATCACCACTGCCGCTTACGATTTGACCCGCAAGCAGGGCTTTTATGACAAAAACCCGGGCGCCGATATCGCTACGCGCCAGATGCTGAACAAGCCGCCGTTGGCGTTCACCAAAGGTCTGCGTCTGGGCAACATGCCGCAGATTCGCACCATTGTCGATGAAGAGCTGGAAAGCGTGTGGACTGGTAAGAAAACCCCGCAGCAGGCGCTGGATTCCGCCGTTGAGCGTGGTAACCAACTGCTGCGCCGTTTCGAGCAGTCAACGAAGTCCTAATGTAGAAATGCCGGGTAGCGACGTTGCCTTACCCGGTCTGCAGATGCTTGTAGGCCGAATAAGCAGAGCGCCACCCGGCACAGTTCAGGAAGCAAATCGCAATGTCATCATCCCGTCCGGTGTTCCGCTCGCGCTGGCTGCCCTATCTGCTGGTCGCCCCGCAACTGGTCATCACCATTATTTTCTTTATCTGGCCTGCGGGCGAAGCGTTGTGGTACTCGGTACAAAGCGTGGATCCGTTCGGGCTTTCCAGCCAGTTTGTCGGGCTGGATAACTTTATCTCGCTGTTTCATGACGGCTACTATCTGGATTCTTTCTGGACCACGATGCGTTTTAGTGCGCTGGTTACCTTTAGCGGCCTGTTTGTCTCGCTGTTTTTTGCTGCGCTGGTGGACAACGTGGTGCGCGGCAGCCGGATCTACCAGACTCTGATGCTGCTGCCATATGCGGTTGCGCCAGCCGTTGCCGCCGTACTGTGGATCTTCCTGTTTAACCCCGGTCGCGGGCTGATTACCCATTTTCTGGCACAGTTCGGCTACAACTGGAACCACGCGCAAAACAGCGGCCAGGCGATGTTTCTGGTGGTTTTCACCTCAGTATGGCAGCAGATCAGCTACAACTTCCTGTTCTTTTTCGCTGCGCTGCAATCGATTCCCCGCTCTCTGGTCGAGGCGGCGGCTATTGATGGCGCCGGGCCGGTTCGCCGCTTCTTCAAACTGTCGCTGCCGCTTATCGCGCCGGTCAGTTTCTTCCTGCTGGTGGTGAACCTCGTTTACGCCTTCTTCGATACCTTCCCGGTGATTGATGCCGCGACCGCTGGTGGCCCGGTACAAGCGACGACCACGCTGATTTACAAAATCTACCGTGAAGGGTTTGCCGGTCTGGATCTTTCTGCGTCAGCAGCGCAGTCGGTGGTACTGATGGTGCTGGTGATTGTGCTGACGGTTATCCAGTTCCGCTATGTTGAAAGTAAGGTGCGCTACCAATGATTGAGAATCGCCCCGGACTGACACTGTTCAGCCATATCATGCTTATTCTCGGTATCGTCGTGGTGCTGTTTCCGCTGTATGTTGCCTTCGTGACTGCGACGCTGGATATCAACGCCGTCTATGACACGCCGATGACCTTAATTCCCGGTACGCACCTGTGGGAAAACCTGCGCAACATCTGGATGAACGGCGTCGGCGTAAATAGCGCGCCGTTCTGGCTGATGCTGACCAACAGCTTCATCATGGCACTGGCGATCACGGTGGGTAAAATCGCGGTGTCGATGTTGTCAGCTTTCGCTATTGTCTGGTTTCGCTTTCCGCTGCGTAACCTCTTCTTCTGGATGATTTTCATCACCTTAATGCTGCCGGTCGAGGTGCGTATTTTCCCGACGGTGGAAGTGATCGCCAACCTGAAGATGCTCGACAGCTACACCGGTCTGACGTTGCCGCTAATGGCGTCGGCCACTGCAACATTCCTGTTCCGCCAGTTCTTTATGACCCTGCCGGATGAGCTGCTGGAAGCCGCGCGCATTGATGGCGCCTCGCCAATGCGCTTTTTCCGCGACATTGTGCTGCCGCTTTCCAAAACCAACCTGGCAGCGCTGTTCGTGATCACCTTTATCTACGGCTGGAACCAGTATTTGTGGCCGCTGCTGATTATCAACGACGTTAACCTCGGCACCGCCGTGGCGGGCGTGAAAGGCATGATTGCCAGCGGTGAAGGCACCACGCAATGGAATCAGGTGATGGCGGCGATGCTGCTGACGTTGATCCCCCCGGTCATTATCGTTTTAACCATGCAACGCGCGTTTGTGCGTGGTTTAGTGGACAGTGAGAAATAAGATGGCAGGTTTAAAATTACAGGCTGTAACCAAAAGCTGGGACAGCGGCAAAACGCAGGTGATTCAACCGCTGACGCTGGACGTCGCGGACGGTGAATTTATCGTGATGGTTGGCCCGTCGGGCTGCGGGAAATCAACGTTGTTACGTATGGTTGCCGGGCTGGAACGCGTCTCCAGCGGCGATATCTGGATCGATACCCAGCGCGTGACCGAAAAGGAGCCGAAAGATCGCGGTATTGCCATGGTGTTCCAGAACTATGCGCTCTACCCGCATATGAGCGTGGAAGAGAACATGGCGTGGGGGTTGAAAATCCGCGGCATGGGCAAAGCGCATATTGCCAGTCGGGTGGCTGAAGCGGCGAGGATTCTTGAGCTGGATGGTTTGCTGAAGCGCCGTCCGCGCGAGTTGTCCGGCGGTCAGCGTCAGCGTGTGGCAATGGGCCGCGCCATTGTGCGCGATCCGGCGGTGTTTCTCTTTGATGAACCTCTGTCGAACCTCGATGCTAAACTGCGCGTGCAGATGCGTCTGGAGTTACAACAACTGCATCGCCGCCTGAACACCACTTCGCTGTATGTCACGCACGATCAGGTTGAAGCGATGACGCTGGCGCAACGTGTGTTGGTGATGAATAAAGGCGTCGCTGAACAAATCGGTACGCCGGTGGAAGTGTATGAAAAACCCGCCAGCCGCTTTGTGGCGAGCTTTATCGGTAGCCCGGCGATGAATCTGCTGGAGGGCCGCATCAATAGCGAGGGCACCCATTTTGAGCTGGGAAGCGGTATGGCGTTGCCGATTAACTGGTACTACCGCGGTTACGCCGGGCGCAAAATGACGCTGGGTATCCGCCCGGAACATATTGCGTTAAGCTCACAAGCCGAAGGTGGTGTTCCGCTGGTAATGGATACGCTGGAGATGCTCGGTGCAGACAACCTGGCGCACGGTCGCTGGGGCGAGCAGAAGCTGGTGGTTCGCTTATCGCATCAGGAACGCCCGGCGGCGGGCAGCACGTTGTGGTTGCATCTGCCGGAAAATAACCTGCACTTATTTGATGGTGAAACAGGACAACGCGTATGAGTAACTGGCCTTATCCCCACATCGTCGCCCATCGCGGCGGCGGGAAACTGGCACCGGAAAACACGCTGGCGGCCATCGACGTCGGCGCGCATTATGGGCATACCATGATTGAATTCGACGCCAAGTTGTCGAAAGACGGCGAGATTTTCCTGCTGCATGACGACAACCTTGAGCGTACCAGTAATGGCTGGGGAGTGGCGGGCGAACTGCCGTGGCATGATTTGCTGAAAGTGGATGCCGGCGGTTGGTTTAGCGGCGAATTCAAAGGCGAGCCGTTGCCGCTGCTTTCGCAGGTGGCGGAACGTTGCCGCCAGCACGGCATGATGGCGAATATCGAAATCAAACCCACCACTGGCATCGGTCCGCTGACCGGCAAAGTGGTGGCGCTGGCCGCCCGTGAACTGTGGGCAGGCATGACTGCGCCGCTACTCTCTTCGTTTGAGATCGACGCACTGGAAGCAGCCCAACAAGCCGCGCCGGAACTGCCGCGTGGCCTGTTGCTTGATGAGTGGCGCGATGACTGGCAGGAACTGACCACACGCCTGGGATGTGTCTCCATCCATCTCAATCACAAACTGCTGGATGAAGCGCGGGTGCGTATGCTGCGCGACGCAGACTTACGCATTCTGGTTTACACCGTAAACCAGCCCGCGCGCGCTACCGAACTGTTGCGCTGGGGCGTGGACAGCATCTGCACCGATAAAATAGACGATATCGGGCCTAACTTCCGTTATTGAGACGTGCTCGACGGCGACGTGCTTTGCTGCAGGTTGCCGTTTTGATTCTGCGGCAGCATATGCTGCTGCGTCGTCATCCCGCCAGGCTGTGCCTGTTTAATCCGCTGTGAGCTGTTATTCATTTGCGTTTGCAGATGTTGCTGTTGCATGCGGGTTTGCGTCTGCTGCTGTTGCTTCAGCATGCTTTGCTGCTGTTGTTGCTGGTTTAGCATCTGAGTCTGCATCCGCTGCTGGCTTGGGATCACATACCCCGGCTGGTTTGGGTTATTCGTCGTGTTTAGCGGCTGTGCAAAGGCGCTAAAAGGCAGCAGAGCCGCCAGAATCAGTAAATGTTTCATTGTTGTTCCCTCCTGTTGATGCTTCCTTTAAGTTTACTTGCTTTCATTCATGAAAATGATTTTTTAAGAGTTGTGAACCAAGCTTAAGCGGGAACTGTAGCCTCTTACTTGGGAGTAATAACGATGATGAAACAGAAGTTTGCGCGTTGGGTGGCGATTGCCGCGCTGACAGCGGGAGGATGTTTTAGCGTTGCGGCTGCGCCGCCAGAAGGGCAGGCAACTGCGCCGCCGCCAGTCTCGTACGGCGTTGAAGCCGATATCTTCCACCCGGTTGTTGCGAAGCAAGGCATGGTGGCGTCGGTGGATGAAGCCGCGACGCGCATCGGCGTCGATATCCTGAAACAGGGGGGAAATGCCGTTGATGCGGCCGTCGCGGTGGGTTATGCGCTGGCGGTCACGCACCCGCAGGCCGGTAACCTCGGCGGTGGCGGTTTTATGTTGATTCGTACCAAAGAGGGGAAAGTTACGGCTATCGATTTCCGGGAAATGGCACCTGCCGCCGCCACGCGCGATATGTTCCTTGACGATCAAGGTAACCTGGACAGCAAAAAATCTCTGACCTCACATCTGGCATCCGGCACGCCCGGCACGGTGGCGGGTTTATCAATGGCGCTGGAGAAGTACGGTACGCTGCCGCTGAATAAAGTGGTGCAGCCTGCCATTAAACTGGCAAAGCAGGGCTTTGTGGTCAATGATGCGCTGGCAAACGATCTGAAAACCTACGGCAGCGAAGTGCTGCCAAATCATGAAAACAGTAAAGCGATTTTCTGGAAGGATGGTGAGTCGCTGAAAAAGGGCGATAAACTGGTGCAGAGCAATCTGGCCAGAAGCCTGGAGATGATTGCGGAAAAAGGGCCGGACGCCTTCTACAAAGGCGCTATCGCTGAGCAAATCGCCCAGCAGATGAGCAAAAACGGCGGGCTTATCACTAAAGAGGATTTAGCCAATTACAAAGCCGTGGAACGCACGCCGATCAGCGGCGACTACCGCGGCTATCAGGTCTACTCTATGCCTCCGCCCTCTTCAGGCGGGATCCATATCGTCGAGATCCTCAATATTCTGGAGAACTTCGATCTGGCAAAATATGGCTTTGGCAGCGCCGATGCTATGCAGGTGATGACCGAAGCGGAGAAATACGCCTATGCTGACCGCTCCGAATATCTCGGCGATCCGGACTTCGTCAAAGTGCCGTGGCAGGCGCTGACCAATAAAGCGTATGCCAAATCGATTGCCGCGCAGATTGATCTCAATAAAGCCCGCCCTTCCAGCCAGATCCGCCCCGGCAAGCTCGAACCCTACGAGAGCAATCAAACCACACACTATTCGGTGGTGGATAAAGAGGGCACGGCGGTGGCCGTCACTTATACCCTGAATACGGTCTTCGGCACCGGCATTGTGGTCGGCAATACCGGCATCCTGATGAACAACGAAATGGATGACTTCTCTGCCAAACCCGGCGTGCCAAACGTGTATGGTCTGGTAGGCGGCGATGCGAACGCGGTTGGTCCCGGCAAACGGCCGTTGTCGTCGATGTCGCCAACCATTGTGCTGAAAGACGGTAAAACGTGGCTGGTGACTGGTAGCCCAGGCGGCAGCCGGATTATTACCACGGTGCTGCAAATGGTGGTGAATACCATCGATTTCGGGATGAACGTCGCGGAAGCCAGCAATGCACCACGTTTCCACCATCAATGGTTGCCAGATGAACTGCGCGTAGAAAAAGGCTTTAGCCCGGATACGCTGAAACTGCTGGAACAGAAAGGGCAAAAAGTGGCGGTGAAAGAAGCGATGGGTAGCACGCAGAGCATTATGGTGGCGCCGGACGGTACGCTGTATGGCGCGTCGGACCCGCGTTCGGTGGATGATCTAACTGCCGGATATTGAATAATTTCCCTCTCCCTCAGGGGAGAGGGAAGGGTTTAGCCTTTCATGCGCGCCATAAAGTACGAATCGACAAACACACCGTTACGCAGTGCATAACGTTTTCCGGTGCCTTCAATTTCAAAGCCGAATTTACGGTACACCGCCAGCGCCGGAGCATTATCGACAAACACAGTTAGCTCAATTCTGTCGATGCGCAGCCAGTTGTCGCACAGGTTGATCATCTCGCGCATCAGAGCACTGGCGACGCCACGGTTGTGAAACGCCGACGAAACTGCCATGCCAAAGGTGGCAACATGGCTACGTCGCGGGTTTTGTTCCACCATTAGCGTCAGGTTTCCGGCAAGTTGATTATCAATGCAGGCGACCAGTTGGCGGCGCCCTGGCTGTGGTTTCAGGCGATCTTCCCACAGTTCGGCAGGCGGATGCGGTAGCTGTAGCAGGTTGTGATACACCTCAGGTAACGCATAAAACTGACGTAAATCTTCTGCATCGGGCGCTTCGGCATGGCGTATCACTATCTCACTCATCCTGCTTCTCCGTTTGGTTAGGTTTACCAATATCTTCCGGGCTTTCATAAAAAGCGTCAACGGGGTCTGATGCTCAGTAGAACGAAAACTCACGTTAAGGGATTTTGGTAATGCGATTATAAAAAAGGATCCAGTGAGGATCCTTTTGCGTGTTGAAATTACCAGTTCCCGTAGGGGTATTTTTTCCCTTGTATGAAGTCCTTTATGTACTGGTCGTATTCATCTGGAATACTGTAGTTGAAGTCAATTCGCGAAGGCACATCCTTACAGGCGTCCAATTTGTCTCCGGACAGCGTGGTGATTTTTACCGGTTCGACCGGCAGATTGGCGACCGGGCCGCTGTTCTGAAGCCAGATGCGGACTTTACCTTCCGGAGCCAGTCCGAACAGCAATGTTTTATACCAGGCGATATTTCCTCTCCGGTCTTTGCCGGCTGGTGTTGACATCGCATCCCGGAGTGACGACGAGAAGGTAATGCGCGTCTCATAGGTCTTTTTGTCGATGATGGAATCCCAGCAGAACAGCATCAGCACCGGTGGATGTCGTGATTTATTAAACTGAGCGTGCATCCTGACCCGGTTATTCCATATCTGAGTTGTATCCGGATCCCCTGGAGTGCTGTCCAGTGTTCTGTAAGTAGAAACTACCTTCTCGTCGTCGATAATCAGCGCTTTCGTCACCACCGCCGGTAATGCCCTGGGGGTAAAAAACGCAAAATCAACTTCACCGTAAGGCATTTCGCCGGTTTCTTCCGGCGTCTGCGCCTCACCCGCGTGGCAGCCGCTGACCATAACCAGCATCAGCAGGGGAAAAAATGTTCTCAGCCTCATACCTTCTTCCCGTCCATGCTGTAGACAGAGCGTTTCCACTGCTCATCCGGCCGGTTGATAAAGCCAATCAGCTCAGAGGGTGATGCGCCGCCGTGAATAAGGCCGTCTGTATTGACCACGATGGCATTCCAGTTGGCCGAGCAGTGAATATACTTCGCCGCAATCACGTCCAGCTCATCCTGGCTGAACGCCTGCGGACCGCCTTGCCCATCGCCAGCGCTTTATGCCAAAGGGGCGCAAGCTCATCGGGAATGGAGATCTCTTTGTCTTTACTCTGAATGGGTTCAAACATCACCCCGGCTTCCTGTGCCGCTTCAAGCATCACCCGCAGTACCACTCGTGACCAGTCGTTTCCGACGGTCCGCCCGCGCATGGTCAGCGCGGCATAGCTGCGTTTCTGCAACTGGCCGTACCGGTCCGGGGGAAGCCTGCCGTCATACCAGGTTTCTGCCGATATATCATTTGTCCGCAGCAACGGCGCCAGGCAGGGGGATTTGTCCAGAGACTGTAACTGTGCCACTGCCTGCCGGTAGGCCTGCGTCTTTTCGCCTGGTTGGCTGTACGGCACCGTCTCCGTTGCCGGGCGGGTCAGAAACAGGTCTTCCTTTGTGACGGGGAGATAACCACCGCCGATATCGGAATGCACGCCGGGCAGCGCCAGCTCCGGCCACGCCGGTTTTACGCTGTTCAGGGCGAAGTTAAAGCGGCACTCGTTCGTGGCGGTGATATGAAACACCTTCTCCGCCACACCGGGACGCAGGGTGAGCTTCACGTCCCCGGTATCTGCGCTGTGCGGGTTCAGACCGTTAACTGGCGTACCTATGGCAGCAACGGTATCGAAGATACCGATGAAACGGGTTTTACCGGAAGGAGAACCATTAAATGCAGTACCCATCACGCCCTGCCTGATGGCGCTGATAATGGCCGGGTCTGCGGACTGGATGCGGTTGGCAAAATGACGCGCTGCGGCTGCGCCCCGGCTGAAGCCAAATATGTCAAACTGCAGAGTTTTATAACTATCTCACAGCCTGATTTGCTTCGTATATCCTCTACTGCGTCTGAAATAGCTTTCACTAACTGAGATACAGCGCGGTTGGTTTTAGCAATAACTCCGGTATCTGATATACCAAATCCCTGACCCAGTTTGCTGTCAGGTTTACCTGCTTCTGTACCAATGCCATCAATGTAGATGCCTGTTTGAACATCTGAATCGTTACCGGACAGGGTTTTCTTATACAGCGTACTCAGCCAGTGAATATTGGTGTAATACCCGGTATAGCTGGTTGCACCGCTGCCCGACACGCCAAAATTTTCACGGGCGCATTTTGCCAGAATCGACTCGGCTTCCGGGTCATCCAGATTATAATGACCTGCGGTATACGCTTTCATCATATTCTGCGTGTTAACAGCATTGTTGCCGGTGCCGTCGAAAAACACCCCGATGGTGAGCGTAATTTCCTTTTCGGGCTTCTCTTTTTTAGCGGCCTGCGCATGCTGTTCCGGCTCCGGAGCGACTACCGGGGCGATCATGGCTTTTGCCGCCGAAAGCTGCGGGATCGTACCCGGGGCAATCAGAAAATTGGTCCCCTGTGGGCATCTGCAACGGATCTCCGAGCCATCCACCGCGACAGCGGCGCTGTTTGAGTGCCGGTGATCGCCGCTCACAATGACCCCCACTTCCCCGCACTTCGGGCAGGGAGTGGTCTTGTCGCCAATATAGAGCTTCAGCAGCCCCATAACCGACATACCGGGGCGGGCCGCGATACATTGCGCCCCCGTGGAAGTCTTATCCCCGTGCAGCCCGACGTTTTTACCGTGAATGATACAGCCTCTTCGGATCATCGGCTCAGCCCTCTGCCGGTAAAAAATCAGCATCCATCGGCAGACCTTTCAGCTCATTCAGCGTACATCCCGCCTGCGGGGTGCTGATAATCACATCACCGTTCCTCAGCCGGCTGCCGACCAGCGCGATACTTTTACCACCTTTCTGAAATTTCGCACCGCTGCCGGTGACAATCCGGACGGTGGTGCCGTCAGGATAAACCACCTCATCACCTTCCAGCGCGACGTTGACCTTTTGCCCGCTCTCAAGCGCTATTTCAGAGCTGTTCCAGGCAGCACGTACCACTCCGCCGCGTTGTGTCAGCGTCCCGTCAACTGCGATCCGGTAAATCGCCACCACCGGATGTGTACGTAGAAATGCCTCCTGCTCTTCAACCATTTTCAGACATCCCGGCCTTTTTCTCCGCCGAGAAGGGCGGACGCGCCAGTAAGGCGGCTAATTCCGGGGGCAGTTCGTTGGTATATTGCTGTTCCATATCAAATCCCTCTTATTCCTATGGTTAATTGTCTCATAGTAACCGGATGGCATGACTTAACCAAAATTTGATGCCGCCATCAGCCCGGCTTCGCTGCTTTCTCATCCTCAAGTATTTTATAAACCGTGGAACGGGCAATGCCGGGCTATCGCCGTGGCCCCGTTCCACCGCGATGGAGTGCCAGCACGCTGTGTCTGTCGATGGTGCACCTGCGGCCAAACCGGATACCTTTCAGCTTCGCTTCCTGCCGACCTTCATTGGTCCGTTCCAGTATTCTGCGGCGCTCGGCCTGGGTACCTTCCTCACCGATATGAACCATATTCCTTCCGGTGTCAGGCATTTTTTGCAAAAGTTGTAGACAAGTGCAAATGATAATGATTATTATTGCTATGCATTCAGGGGAACCGTTGCGGTAATCCTGAAAGCACGACATTGCTCACATTGCTTCCAGTATTTCTTAGCCAGCCGCGTGCTGGCTTTTTTTTGCCGGTCATTTGCCGGTTGTTCCCGCTTCACGGCTACCTTTTGAGAAAAGGGCGAGGGGCATGGCTTTCGAAGTTGCGCTATGGTAGTGACAGTCACCTCAACAAGGACTGGATCATGACGCTACATTGCGCATTTATCGGCTTTGGCAAAAGCACGACCCGTTATCATCTTCCCTATATTCTCAACCGGAAAGCGAGCTGGAACGTGGCGCACATCTTTCGTCGCCATGCAAAACCGGAAGAACAACATCCCGCGTATCAACATATTCATTTCACCAGCAATCTGGACGACATCCTGCTCGATCCGCAGGTAAAACTGGTGATTGTCTGTACTCACGCCGACAGCCATTTTGACTATGCGAAGCGTGCGCTGGAAGCGGGGAAAAATGTGCTGGTGGAGAAGCCGTTTACCCCGACGATGTCGGAAGCGATCGCACTGTTTGGACTGGCGAAAAGCAAAGGCCTGACAGTTTCGCCGTACCAGAATCGCCGCTTTGACTCCTGCTTCCTGACCGCGAAAAAAGCGATCGAAAGCGGTAAGCTTGGCAATATTGTTGAAATTGAAAGCCACTTTGACTATTACCGCCCGGTGGCGGAAACCAAACCCGGATTGCCGCAGGATGGCTCATTTTATGGCCTTGGCGTGCATACCATGGACCAGATTATCTCGCTGTTTGGTCGCCCCGATCATGCGGCCTACGATATTCGCAGCCTACGCAACAAGGCTAATCCGGACGATACTTTTGAAGCTCAGCTCTTTTACGGCGATTTAAAAGCCATCGTGAAAACCAGCCATCTGGTAAAAATCGATTACCCGAAATTTATTGTGCATGGTACGAAAGGCTCATTTATCAAATACGGTATCGATCAGCAGGAAACCAGCCTGAAAGCCAATATCATGCCAGGTGAACCGGGCTTTGCCGCTGACGACAGTATCGGCATTCTGGAGTATGTGAATGCGGCGGGCGAAACGGTGCGCGAAGAGGTTGCGCCGGAAGCCGGTGACTATGGCCGCGTTTATGACGCGCTCTATCAGACACTGACAACCGGGGCACCAAATTATGTCAAGGAATCTGAAGTTCTCACCAACCTTGAACTGCTCGAACGCGCCTTTGAACAGGCTTCTCCAGCCACGATAACCCTCGCGAAATAAGTAAAAATGGCTCCTCTGTGATTATTCATTTTTTTTGAACAGAGGAGTCAATTTTCACCCTCTATGATTGCCTGACGTTTGCGTCCACACTTACTCCATCGAAAACATACGGGGGTAAAAAAGATGATCTATTTACGTAAAGCAAACGACCGCGGCCACGCAAATCATGGTTGGCTGGATTCCTGGCATAGCTTCTCTTTTGCCGATTATTACGATCCGAATTTCATGGGTTTCTCGGCACTTCGCGTGATTAACGACGACGTGATCGATGCGGGCCAGGGGTTCGGCACGCATCCGCACAAAGACATGGAAATCCTGACCTATGTGCTGGAAGGCATAGTTGAACACCAGGACAGCATGGGCAATAAAGAGCAGGTGCCCGCCGGTGAATTCCAGATTATGAGCGCCGGTACCGGGGTGCGTCACTCTGAGTACAACCCGAGCGACACCGATCGTCTGCGTCTGTACCAGATCTGGATCATCCCGGAAAAAACAGGTATCACGCCACGCTACGAACAGCGCCGCTTCGACGCCCTACAGGGTAAACAGCTCGTGCTGTCGCCGGATGCCCGCGACGGTTCGCTGAAAGTAAATCAGGATATGGAACTGTATCGCTGGGCGCTGTTGAAAGATGAGCAGTCTGTCCATCAGATTGCCGCTGAACGCCGCGTCTGGATCCAGGTGGTGAAAGGCAGTGTGACCATTAATGGCACCAAAGCGACCACCAGCGATGGTCTGGCAATCTGGGACGAGCAGGCTATTTCGGCTCATGCCGATAGTGACAGTGAAATTCTGCTGTTCGATCTGCCGCCGGTTTGATCTGATTTAGTTGAATAAATAACGCAACCTTTCGGTAATTACCGGAAGGTTGCATATTGTCCGTGATAAACTGAGGAACTCTCTCTCAGATAAAAATGTCAGGACGATGAAAAAGAAAAGACCCGTACTTCAGGATGTGGCCGATCGCGTTGGCGTGACCAAAATGACGGTCAGCCGTTTTTTACGTAACCCGGAGCAGGTTTCCGTGGCATTACGTGGCAAAATCGCTGCTGCGCTTGATGAACTGGGTTATATCCCCAATCGCGCTCCCGATATTCTCTCCAATGCCACCAGCCGGGCTGTTGGCGTTCTGCTTCCCTCATTGACCAACCAGGTTTTCGCCGAAGTTTTACGCGGTATTGAAAGCGTGACTGACGCGCACGGCTATCAGACGATGCTCGCCCACTATGGTTATAAACCGGAGATGGAAGAGGAACGTCTGGAATCGATGCTTTCGTGGAATATCGACGGGCTGATCCTCACCGAACGCAAACACACTGCGCGCACGCTGAAGATGATTCAGGTTGCGGGTATTCCGGTGGTGGAACTGATGGACAGTCGTTCGCCGTGCATTGATATCGCTGTGGGTTTTGACAACTTTGAAGCTGCGCGGCAGATGACCGCCGCTATTCTCGCACGCGGCCACCGGCGCGTGGCGTATCTCGGCGCACGTCTGGACGAACGTACTATCATCAAACAGCAGGGTTATGAGCAGGCGATGCTGGATGCCGGGCTGACGCCGTACAGCGTCATGATGGAGCAGTCATCCTCTTACACGTCAGGGATAGAACTGATGCGTCAGGCGCGCCGCGAGTATCCGCAACTGGACGGGATTTTCTGTACCAACGATGACCTTGCCGTCGGCGCCGCGTTTGAGTGCCAGCGTCTGGGTCTGCGGATCCCGGAAGATATGGCGATTGCCGGATTCCACGGCCACGATATCGGTCAGGTGATGGAGCCGCGTCTGGCGAGTGTCCTGACGCCACGTGAGCGCATGGGGCGCATTGGCGCAGAGCGTTTACTGGCGCGCATTCGCGGTGAAGCAGTGACGCCGAAAATGTTAGATTTAGGTTTCACTTTGTCACCGGGTGGATCTATTTAGTCTGACAAATTTGAAGTAGCTCACACTTATTTATCTCTGGCACGAATGCATATTGCTTCTCCCTGACCCCGGCAGGACAATGTTACCGATAACAGTTACCCGTAACAATTCACTCTTGCACTTTGTGGGGGCTACCTTTGAGCACAACGAACTTTGATCACCACATTTATATCCTGATGGGCGTTTCAGGCAGTGGCAAATCTGCTGTCGCCAGCGAAGTGGCGCATCAGTTACATGCCGCGTTTCTCGATGGCGATTTCCTCCATCCGCGCAGCAATATCATGAAAATGGCCTCCGGCGAACCGCTCAACGACGACGACCGCAAACCGTGGTTGCAGGCGCTGAACGATGCCGCTTTCGCCATGCAGCGCACCAATAAAGTGTCGCTGATTGTTTGCTCGGCGCTGAAAAAGCACTATCGCGACCTGCTGCGCGACGGTAACCCGAACCTCTCCTTCATCTATATGAAAGGGGATTTCGATGTTATCGAAAGCCGTCTGAAGGCGCGTAAAGGCCACTTCTTTAAAACGCAAATGCTGGTCACGCAGTTTGACACCCTTGAAGAGCCGGGTGCAGACGAGCGCGATGTTCTGGTTGTTGATATCGACCAGCCGCTGGAAGGTGTTGTTGCCAGCGCCATTGAGATTATTAACAAAGGCAATGCGTAGTGAGTACATTAACACTGGTTTTAACAGCAGTCGGCTCCGTGTTGCTGCTGCTGTTTTTAGTGATGAAAGCGCGTATGCACGCTTTCATCGCTTTGATGGTGGTTTCTATTGGTGCAGGGCTCTTTTCTGGTATGCCGCTGATTAAGATCGCGCAGACCATGGAAAAAGGGATGGGTGGAACGCTCGGCTTTTTGGCGATTGTGGTCGCGCTTGGCGCAATGTTCGGCAAAATCCTGCATGAAACCGGTGCGGTGGACCAAATTGCCGTCAAGATGCTGAAGTCTTTCGGCCACAGCCGCGCGCATTATGCGATTGGTCTGGCTGGGTTGATTTGTGCATTGCCGCTGTTTTTTGAAGTGGCAATTGTGCTGCTGATTAGCGTTGCCTTCTCAATGGCGCGCCATACGGGTACCAACCTGGTGAAACTGGTGATTCCGCTGTTTGCCGGTGTTGCGGCAGCGGCGGCGTTTCTGCTGCCGGGGCCAGCGCCGATGTTGCTGGCTTCACAGATGCACGCTGATTTCGGCTGGATGATCCTGATTGGCCTGTGCGCGGCCATCCCGGGTATGCTGATTGCCGGCCCGCTGTGGGGCAACTTCATCAGCCGTTATGTCGAACTGCACATTCCTGATGAGGTGAGCGAGCCGCATCTTGGCGAAGGTAAAATGCCGTCATTCGCGTTCAGCTTGTCGCTGATCCTGCTGCCGCTGGTGCTGGTAGGGATGAAGACTATTGCTGCGCGTTTCGTTACTGAAGGTAGCAATCTGTACGACTGGCTGGAGTTTATCGGTCATCCGTTCACCGCGATCCTCGTGGCGTGTCTGGTGGCGATTTACGGCCTGGCAATGCGCCAGGGAATGCCGAAAGATCGCGTGATGGAAATCTGCGGCCACGCGCTGCAACCGGCGGGCATTATTCTGCTGGTGATCGGTGCGGGCGGTGTGTTCAAACAGGTGCTGGTTGACTCAGGCGTGGGCCCGGCTTTGGGGGAAGCGCTGACCGGCATGGGTCTGCCTATCGCCATTACCTGCTTCGTGCTGGCGGCGGCGGTGCGCATTATTCAGGGTTCTGCAACCGTTGCCTGTTTGACGGCGGTCGGCCTGGTGATGCCGGTTATTGAACAACTGCACTTCAACGGTGCGCAGATGGCGGCACTCTCGATCTGTATCGCGGGTGGTTCAATCGTAGTGAGCCATGTGAACGACGCGGGTTTCTGGCTGTATGGCCGTTTTACCGGCGCAACCGAAGCACAAACGCTGAAGACCTGGACAATGATGGAAACCATCCTCGGCACCACCGGCGCCATTATCGGGATGATTGCTTTCACGTTGCTGAGTTAAGCTACATGGCCCGGTGGTGAGATGTTTACCTCGGGCCAAAATAGTTATTCCTTCTTTCATTTCCTGTTGGCGCGACAAGCGCTACTTATTCTCCAGTTCGTGGCGAGCTGCCTGCGCCAGAAATCAATATACATATACACACTAAAAAAGGCGGAGATGCGCCGGGCTTAACCCTTCATCCACACCCGAATGCCGTCGAGGAACATCTGGGTGGCGAGCATCACCAGAACCAGCCCCATAAGGCGTTCCAGCGCATTCACCCCTTTCTCGCCGAGCAGGCGTAAAAACAGCGTTGATTGCAGCAAAATGGCGACCGTTCCGCCCCAGGCGATTAATAGCGCAATCACCAGGTGGCTCATTTGGTTTGGATACTGATGTGAAAGCAGCATCAGTGTTGCCAGCAACGTAGGGCCAGCGACCAGCGGAATCGCCAGCGGCACGATAAACGGTTCTTCACCGGCCGGTAGGCCGGAACTACTGCCGGTTTCGCTGGGGAAGATCATCTTAATGGCGATCAGAAACAGAATAATGCCGCCGGAAATCGATACCGTTTCCGCGCGTAAATTAAGCAGCGCGAGGATTTTCTCCCCGGCAAACAGGAATATAAACATCACCAGCAGGGCGATCAGCAGTTCGCGGATCATAATCGCCCGGCGGCGTTTCGGCTCGGTATGTTTTAACACCGACATAAAGATGGGCAGGTTGCCTAACGGATCCATTATCAGGATCAACAACACCGCTGCGGAGATGATTTCACTCATTTATTATTATCCCTGACGCTGGCGGCAAACTTGCAGTAATTAGCCGCGTTTCTGATGCATTCGCTATCATTGATTAATTTCACTTGCGACTTTGGCTGCATTTTGTAATGTGAGCACTGGCCCAGTGGGATACTGGTACACATCTTCAGCACATACCTCTGCAGGAACTTTCGCTATGAAAAATGTTGGTTTTATTGGCTGGCGTGGAATGGTCGGCTCTGTACTCATGCAACGCATGGTTGAGGAGCGCGATTTCGACGCCATTCGCCCTGTCTTCTTTTCCACTTCCCAGTTTGGGCAGGCTGCACCGGCGTTTGGTGGCCATGCAGCAGGCACGCTTCAGGACGCGTTCAACCTGGAAGCGCTGAAGGCACTCGACATCATTGTCACCTGCCAGGGCGGCGATTATACCAATGAAATCTATCCAAAGCTCCGTGAAAGCGGCTGGCAGGGTTACTGGATCGACGCAGCATCTTCTTTACGCATGAAAGATGACGCCATTATTATCCTCGACCCGGTTAACCAGGCGGTTATCAATGACGGCCTGAATAATGGCGTCAAAACTTTTGTTGGCGGCAACTGTACTGTCAGCCTGATGCTGATGTCGCTGGGCGGTCTGTTTGCCAACGATCTGGTGGAATGGGTCTCTGTAGCTACCTACCAGGCGGCTTCCGGTGGCGGCGCGCGTCATATGCGCGAACTGCTGACCCAGATGGGCCAGTTGCACAGCCATGTGGCGGCAGAGCTGGCGGATCCGGCTTCGGCTATCCTCGACATTGAGCGCAAAGTCACAGCATTGACCCGCAGCGGCAAACTGTCGGTTGATAACTTCGGTGTACCGCTGGCAGGCAGCCTGATCCCGTGGATCGACAAACAGCTCGATAACGGCCAGAGCCGTGAAGAGTGGAAAGGCCAGGCCGAAACCAACAAAATTCTCAACACGGCGTCCACCATTCCGGTTGACGGTCTGTGCGTACGTATCGGCGCGCTGCGCTGCCATAGCCAGGCGTTTACCATCAAACTGAAAAAAGACGTGTCAATTCCGACGGTGGAAGAACTGCTGGCTGCACACAACCCATGGGCAAAAGTTGTGCCGAACGATCGCGAAATCAGCATGCGTGAACTGACGCCTGCGGCTGTCACCGGCACGCTGACCACGCCGGTTGGTCGTCTGCGCAAACTGAACATGGGGCCGGAGTTCCTCTCCGCCTTTACCGTTGGTGACCAGCTATTGTGGGGCGCAGCGGAACCATTGCGTCGAATGTTGCGCCAACTGGCGTAAGCGAAAAATAAAAAAAGGGTGCTTCGGCACCTTTTTTTATGAGTTTTTGACTGAAAATGTGGTTGATGTGTTTATTTTCTCAGGAGTTGAAAAGTGTTGGCTATGCTTTAAGTAAGGTGTCTGAACACCTTACCTGAAAGCGGGACGGAGCATTGAGGATGCGCATATTTGTGCTGCTCCGTTCAGGTTCAAAAAGTATCGCAACCGCGTGAAACGACGGTGGAAAGTGCGATACCACCATAACAGGATGAAAGCCATGTCTGTTCATATTGACAGAGACGTGATTAACGCACTAATTTCCGGCCATTTTGCTGACCCTTTCTCCGTTCTTGGCATGCATTGTACCGATGCCGGTATTGAAGTTCGCGCTCTGTTGCCTGACGCCACTGAAGTGTGGGTCATTGAGCCGAAAACCGGGCGCAAAGTGGGACAACTGGAGTGCCTGGATTCACGGGGTTTCTTCAGTGGCGTGATGGGGCGCCGCAAAAATCCTTTCCGTTATCAATTTGCTGTGATCTGGCATGGCCAACAGAATCTGATTGATGATCCCTACCGTTTCGGCCCGCTGTTGCAGGAGCTGGATAGCTGGCTGCTCAGTGAAGGAACGCATATGCGGCCTTATGAAACGCTGGGTGCGCATGCTGATACGATGGATGGCGTAGTTGGAACGCGATTCGCCGTCTGGGCGCCGAATGCACAGCGGGTTTCGGTGGTTGGGCAGTTCAACTACTGGGACGGCCGACGTCATCCGATGCGCCTGCGTCGTGAAAGCGGGGTCTGGGAGCTATTCATCCCTGGCGCGCTCAACGGTCAGCTCTACAAATTCGAAATCCGTGATGCAAACGGCAGGTTGAAAATTAAAGCCGATCCTTATGCCTTTGAAGCCCAGATGCGTCCGGACAGCGCCTCGCTAATCTGCGGTCTGCCGGGTAAGAAAACCCAGAGCGATGAGCGTAAACGGGCAAACCAGTTTGATGCGCCAATCAGTATTTATGAGGTGCATTTGGGGTCCTGGCGTCGCCATACCGACAACAACTTCTGGCTTAGCTATCGTGAACTGGCCGATCAACTGGTGCCGTATGCCAAATGGATGGGATTTACCCACCTTGAATTGATGCCGGTGAATGAGCACCCCTTTGATGGCAGTTGGGGCTATCAGCCGACCGGGCTGTACGCGCCGACCCGCCGCTTTGGCACTCGCGATGATTTTCTGCACTTCATTCATACCGCTCATGCAGCCGGACTGGGGGTGATCCTCGACTGGGTACCGGGTCATTTTCCGGCGGACGATTTTGGCCTGGCAGAGTTTGACGGGACGAAATTGTATGAGCACAGCGATCCGCGTGAAGGTTATCACCAGGACTGGAACACGCTGATCTATAACTACGGGCGTCGTGAAGTGAGTAACTATCTCGTAGGCAACGCGCTCTACTGGATCGAACGTTTCGGTATTGATGCGCTGCGCGTCGATGCGGTGGCCTCGATGATCTACCGTGACTACAGCCGCAAAGAGGGTGAGTGGATCCCCAATGAGTACGGCGGCCGTGAAAACCTGGAAGCAATTGAATTTCTGCGCAACACCAACCGTATTCTCGGCGAGCAGGTGCCAGGCGTCGTCAGTATGGCGGAAGAGTCCACCGATTTTGCTGGCGTCTCGCGGCCGCCTTCTCAGGGCGGTCTGGGTTTCTGGTACAAGTGGAATCTGGGCTGGATGCACGATACGCTGGACTACATGAAGCTCGATCCGGTGTATCGCAAGTACCACCACGATAAGCTCACCTTCGGCATTCTCTACAACTACAGCGAAAACTTTATCCTGCCGCTGTCCCATGATGAAGTGGTTCACGGCAAGAAATCGATCCTCGACAGAATGCCCGGCGATGCCTGGCAAAAGTTTGCCAATCTGCGAGCTTACTACGCGTGGATGTGGGCCTTCCCTGGCAAAAAATTACTGTTTATGGGTAATGAATTTGCCCAGGGACGCGAGTGGAACCACGACGGTAGCCTGGACTGGCATCTTCTTGAGGGCGGTGACAACTGGCACCACGGCGTACAGCGGCTGGTGCGCGACATGAACCATTTCTACCGTCACCACAAAGCGCTGCATGAACTGGATTTTGACCCGTACGGTTTTGAGTGGCTGGTGGTGGATGATCATGAAGCGTCGGTGTTTGTCTTTGTCCGGCGCGACAAGCAGGGCAACGAAATCATTGTCGCCAGTAACTTTACGCCGGTGCCGCGCCACGATTATCGCTTTGGTATCAATCAGCCCGGCCGCTGGCGCGAGGAGTTAAACACCGATTCGATGCACTACCACGGCAGTAATACCGGTAATGGCGGCGTGGTACACAGCGATGCGATTGCTAACCGGGGGCGTGAACACTCGCTGCTGCTGACGTTACCGCCGCTGTCGACCATCTGGCTGGTGCGGGAGGGGGAATGACGAAACTGACGGTGGGGCAACCCTTGCCGCGCGGCGCAGAAGTGCTGGCGGGCGGCGTTAATTTTACGCTGTTTTCCGCTCATGCGGAGCGCGTTGAGTTGTGCCTGTTCGATGACGAAGGTAACGAACAGCGCGTCGATCTGCCTGGCCGCACCGGGGATATCTGGCACGGTTTTCTCAGCGGCGCAAAACCCGGCCTGCACTATGGCTACCGCGTGCATGGTCCCTGGGAGCCGGCGCGAGGCCATCGTTTCAATCCGGCAAAACTTTTGCTCGACCCCTGCGCGAAGCGCGTCGACGGCGAGGCCGTTGACAGCCCGCTATTCCACAGCGGTCATGATTCGCCGGATCCTCACGATAATGCCTCGCTTGGCTTGCGCAGTGTGGTAGTTCATGACGCGTTCGACTGGCAAGGCGATACGCCGCCGCGCACGCCGTGGGGCAATACCGTCATTTACGAAGCGCACGTCAAAGGGCTCACCCAGCTTCATCCTCAGTTAGCGGAAAATATCCGTGGCACTTATAAGGCACTGGGGCATCCATTGATGATTGCCTGGTTTAAGCAGCTTGGTATCACCGCGCTGGAGCTGCTGCCCGTCGCCCATTTTGCCAGTGAGCCGCGCCTGCAACGGCTGGGGCTTTCTAATTACTGGGGCTATAACCCATTGGCGCCGTTTGCGCTCCATCCGCACTATGCCAGCGATCCGCAACAGGCCATCAATGAGTTTCGCGAAGCGGTGAGGGCGTTGCATCAGGCGGGGATCGAAGTGATCCTCGATATTGTGCTTAATCACAACGCCGAAACCGATCTCGACGGGCCGACTTTCTCCCTGCGCGGCGTTGATAATAGTACCTATTATTGGATCAGAGACGATGGCGATTACCACAACTGGAGCGGATGCGGCAACACGCTGAATCTGAGCCACCCCGCAGGCGTGGACTATGCGCATGCCTGCCTGCGCTACTGGGTGGAGACATTCCACGTTGACGGTTTTCGCTTCGATCTGGCGACAGTGTTGGGACGCACACCGGATTTCGATCCACAGGCACCGCTGTTTACCGCAATCAAAAACGATCCGCTGCTGTGCGATCTGAAACTGATCGCCGAGCCGTGGGATATCGGTCCTGGCGGCTATCAGGTGGGGAATTTCCCCGCACCGTTTGCCGAATGGAACGATCATTTCCGCGACGTGACACGCCGGTTTTGGCTGGAACAGTCGCTATCGCTGGGCGAGTTAGCCAGGCGGTTTGCTGCTTCCAGCGATCTGTTTAAACGTGCGGGCCGTTTGCCATCGGCTTCGATCAATCTGATCACCGCGCATGATGGTTTTACCTTGCGTGATTGCGTCTGCTTTAGCCACAAACATAACGAGGCGAACGGCGAGGACAATCGCGACGGCACCGACAACAATCACAGCAATAATCATGGACACGAAGGATTGGGCGGCAGTTTTGATGTGGTCGAACGTCGGCGGGCCAGCGTGCATGCTTTGCTGACCACGCTGCTGCTTTCTCAAGGAACACCGATGCTGATGGCCGGAGATGAACTGGGGCACAGCCAGCACGGTAATAATAATGCGTACTGTCAGGATAACGTGCTGACGTGGCTGAGCTGGCAGCACTCGGATAGCTGGCTAATGCACTTCACTGCCGCGCTTATCCAGTTACGCCAACGGATCCCCGCATTGACTCGCGACGTCTGGTGGGAAGAAGGGGACGGCAGCGTAGTCTGGCTGGATCATGCCGGACAACCGTTGACGACGCAGGCGTGGCAGCATGGCGCTCTGCGCTTACAAATTCTGCTCTCTGATACGGTTTTAATCGCCATTAACGCAACCTGCGATGTTGCTGAAATGGTTTTGCCTCGAGGGGGATGGCACGCCATTCCTCCCTTTGCCGGAGAGGACAATCCGGTAGTGGTAACTGCCTGGCATGGGCCTACGCATGGAGTTTGCGTTTTTCAGCGGTCATAAAAACGGAGTCTGTCATGGTGAGATTAGATAAGAACGACCCTACAATGTTAGCGCGCCAGTTGCCCTTGAAATCCGTCGCCCTGATTCTGGCTGGCGGGCGCGGAACGCGTCTGAAAGATTTAACAAAAAAACGCGCCAAGCCGGCGGTTCATTTCGGCGGTAAATTCCGCATCATCGATTTTGCGCTCTCCAACTGCATCAACTCCGGTATCCGTCGTATTGGGGTGATTACCCAGTACCAATCCCACACGCTGGTTCAGCATATTCAGCGCGGCTGGTCTTTCTTCAATAATGAGATGAACGAGTTTGTCGACTTGCTGCCTGCCCAGCAGCGTGTGCATGGCGAAAACTGGTATCGCGGCACGGCAGATGCGGTGACGCAGAACCTCGATATTATTCGCCGCTATCGCGCGGAATATATCGTCATTCTGGCGGGCGACCACATTTACAAGCAGGATTACTCGCGCATGCTACTTGACCATGTCGAAAAAGGGGCGCGTTGCACCGTGGCCTGCCTGCCGGTGCCCATTCACGAAGCAACCGCTTTTGGCGTGATGGCGGTTGATGAGCAGGACAAGGTGGTCGACTTCGTTGAAAAACCGTCGAATCCGCCCTCCATGCCTGGCGATGACAGCAAAGCGCTGGCCAGTATGGGCATCTATATTTTTGATGCCGAATATCTGTACGACCTGCTGGAGGAGGATGATAAAAACGAGAACTCCAGCCACGACTTCGGTAAAGACATCATTCCGCAAATCGTCAAATCTGGCATGGCCTATGCACATCCTTTTCCACAATCCTGTGTGCAATCGGATCCGAATTCAGAACCCTATTGGCGCGATGTGGGAACGCTTGAAGCTTACTGGAAAGCGAACCTTGATTTAGCGTCGGTGATGCCAGAGCTCGATATGTACGATCAAAACTGGCCTATCCGTACCTATAATCAATCTCTGCCGCCGGCGAAATTTGTGCAGGATCGATCGGGTAGCCACGGTATGACGCTGAACTCTCTGGTTTCTGGTGGATGCGTTATTTCAGGCTCGGTCGTTGTGCAGTCGGTGTTGTTTAATCGCGTACGCGTCAACTCCTTCTGCAATATCGATTCGTCGGTATTATTGCCGGAGGTCTGGATAGGACGCTCTTGCCGTTTGCGCCGCTGCATTATCGACAGAGGGTGTGTGATCCCGGAAGGCACCGTGATCGGTGAAAACGCAGAAGAAGACGCGCGCCGATTTTACCGCTCCGAAGAGGGAATCGTGCTGGTAACGCGAGAGATGCTACGTAAACAGCAAGGCTGAAAAGTGAATTGAAACCTTGTGTGGAAGAGGTTCGCGCAAGGTTTCCCCCCATGACGGCCTCCTTGCCGTATGGATTTGAACAGGAGCGATAATGCAGGTTTTACATGTCTGTTCTGAAATGTTTCCGTTGCTGAAGACCGGAGGTCTGGCGGACGTTATTGGTGCATTGCCTGCGGCGCAAATCGCCGGTGGTGTTGATACACGCGTATTGTTGCCTGCATTCCCGGATATTCGCCGTGGCGTGAGCGATGCTCAGGTGGTTACCCGCCGGGAGACCTTTGCCGGGCACATCACGTTGCTGTTTGGGCATTTCAACGGAGTAGGGATCTACCTGATCGACGCGCCGCATTTGTACGAGCGCCCCGGCAGTCCTTATCACGATACGAATTTATTTGCCTATACAGACAACGTATTGCGTTTTGCGCTGCTCGGCTGGGTAGGCAGCGAGATGGCAACGGGGCTGGATCCTTTCTGGCGTCCGGATGTGGTTCATGCGCACGACTGGCATGCGGGGCTGGCTCCGGCCTATCTGGCGGCGCGAGGGCATCCGGCAAAATCGGTTTTTACTGTCCATAACCTGGCCTACCAGGGAATGTTTTTTGCCCATCATATGAATGACATTCAGTTGCCATTGTCATTCTTTAACATGCACGGGCTGGAGTTTAAGGGACAGATTTCATTTCTGAAGGCGGGGCTGTATTACGCAGATCATATTACTGCCGTTAGCCCCACCTACGCCCGGGAGATCACTGAGCCGCAATATGCCTATGGCATGGAAGGATTACTGCGCCAGCGCCAGCAGGAGGGTCGCCTCAGCGGCATTCTGAACGGTGTGGATGAGAAGATTTGGGATCCGGCGACGGATCTGCTTCTCGGCGCGCGCTACACGCGGGATACGCTGGAAGAGAAAGCGGAGAATAAGCGTCAGTTGCAAATTGCCATGGGGTTGAAGGTCAACGACAAAGTACCGCTGTTCTCCGTGGTCAGCCGTCTGACCAGCCAGAAAGGGCTGGATCTGGTGCTGGAAGCGTTGCCCGGCCTGCTGGAACAAGGTGGTCAACTGGCGCTGCTGGGTGCGGGCGATCCGGTATTGCAGGAAGGTTTCCTCGCGGCGGCGGCGGAATATCCGGGTCAGGTTGGCGTACAGATTGGCTATCACGAGGCGTTTTCCCACCGCATTATGGGTGGTGCGGATGTCATTCTGGTGCCGAGCCGTTTTGAGCCGTGCGGCTTAACGCAGTTGTACGGTCTGAAGTATGGGACGTTGCCGCTGGTGCGGCGAACTGGCGGGCTGGCGGATACGGTTTCCGACAGTTCTCTGGAAAATCTGGCAGATGGCATCGCCACCGGTTTTGCTTTTGAAGACAGTAATGCCTGGTCGCTGTTAAGGGCGATCAGGCGTGCTTTCGTGTTGTGGTCCCGGCCTTCGCTTTGGCGTTTTGTACAGCGCCAGGCGATGTCCATGGATTTTAGCTGGCAGGTCGCAGCGCAGTCTTATCGCGATCTTTACCTTCGCTTGAAATAGTTTTCCAGGAATCACTTATATGAATGCACCATTTACTTATGCCTCCCCGACGTTGAGCGTTGAGGCATTAAAACAATTGGCCGCACGCTCTCCAATGCCATGCTTTCACTGGGTATTTATGACGACGTGAAAAATGCGCTGGTAGAGATGGGGCTCGATCTTGAAGAGCTGATTGATGAAGAGAACGACCCCGGCCTCGGCAATGGCGGTCTCGGGCGGCTGGCAGCCTGTTTCCTGGATTCGCTGGCGACGCTGGGTTTGCCCGGTCGCGGCTATGGCATCCGTTATGACTACGGAATGTTTAAGCAAAACATCGTCGACGGGCGGCAGAAAGAGTCGCCAGATTACTGGCTGGAATACGGCAACCCGTGGGAATTCAAACGCCACAATACGCGCTATAAGGTGCGCTTTGGTGGGCGTGTTCAACTGGAAGGTAAGCGGAGCCGTTGGGTGGAAACCGAAGAGGTCCTCGCGGTAGCCTACGACCAGATTATTCCTGGCTACGATACCGATGCGACCAACACTCTGCGCCTGTGGAGTGCGCAGGCGAGTAGCGAAATCAACCTCGGTAAATTTAACCAGGGTGACTACTTTGCAGCGGTGGAAGATAAAAACCACTCTGAAAACGTCTCCCGCGTACTCTACCCGGACGATTCCACCTATTCCGGGCGTGAATTGCGTCTGCGGCAGGAGTATTTCCTCGTTTCAGCGACCGTGCAGGATATCCTCAGTCGTCACTATCAGCTGCATCAAACCTTCAGCAATCTGGCGGATAAAATCGCCATTCACCTCAACGACACCCATCCGGTGTTGTCGATTCCGGAGTTGATGCGTCTGTTGATCGACGAACATAAATTCGAATGGGATGACGCGTTTGAAGTAACTTGTCAGGTCTTCTCTTACACCAACCATACGTTGATGAGCGAAGCGCTGGAAACGTGGCCTGTGGATATGCTGGGCAAAATTTTGCCGCGTCATCTGCAAATTATCTTTGAAATTAATGATTATTTTCTGAAAACATTGCAGGAGCAGTACCCGGACGATACTGCGTTGCTGAGCCGGACGTCGATCATTGATGAATCCAGTGGCCGCCTCGTGCGCATGGCGTGGCTGGCGGTGGTGATCAGCCATAAAGTCAACGGCGTGTCTGAGTTGCACTCCAACCTGATGGTTCAGTCGCTGTTTGCCGATTTTGCCACCATTTTCCCGATGCGTTTTCGCAATGTCACCAATGGCGTGACGCCGCGACGCTGGCTGGCGCTGGCCAACCCTTCGCTTTCCGGCGTGCTGGATGAACATATTGGTCGTACATGGCGTACCGACCTCAGCCAGTTGAGCGAGCTGGAGCAGCATATTGATTTTCCATTGGTTAACCAGGCGGTGCGGCAGGCCAAGCTGGAGAACAAAAAGCGGCTGGCAGAGATCATTGCCCATCAGCTTAATGTGGTAGTGAATCCAAAAGCGCTGTTCGATGTGCAGATCAAGCGTATCCATGAATACAAGCGTCAGTTGATGAACGTCCTGCACGTCATCACGCGTTACAACCGTATTAAGGACGATCCCTCCGCTCAGTGGGTGCCACGCGTTAATATTTTCGCCGGGAAAGCCGCTTCGGCGTATCACATGGCGAAGCATATTATTCATCTGATCAACGATGTGGCGCAGGTGATCAATAACGATCCGCAAATCGGCGACAAACTGAAAGTGGTGTTTATCCCGAACTACAGCGTCAGCCTGGCGCAGGTGATCATTCCGGCGGCAGACCTGTCAGAGCAGATTTCCCTGGCGGGTACAGAAGCCTCCGGTACCAGTAATATGAAGTTCGCCCTTAATGGCGCACTGACAATTGGTACTCTGGATGGCGCCAACGTTGAGATGCAGGAGCATGTCGGCGCGGAGAATATCTTTATCTTCGGCAATACGGCGGATGAAGTTGAGGCGCTGCGAAGCAAAGGTTATTCGCCGCGCGAATACTACGAGAAAGATCAAGAACTGCACCAGGTGCTGACGCAAATCGCCACAGGCCAGTTCAGCCCGAACGAGCCCGGTCGCTACCGCGATCTGGTGGATTCGCTGATTAACTTCGGCGACCACTATCAGGTGCTGGCGGATTACCGCAGCTACGTTGACTGCCAGGATAAAGTCGATGAGCTGTACCGTCATCCGGAAGAGTGGACCACCAAAGCGATGCAGAATATTGTCAATATGGGTTACTTCTCGTCGGATCGTACGATTCAGGAGTACGCCGAACATATCTGGCATATCGATCCGGTACGCCTGTAATCACACCAATCTGTAGGCCGGATAAGGCGCAGACGCCATCCGGCATTTTTGTTTCGGCAGGGCGTTTATTGCCCGGTAGCGCGCTTTGCTTACCGGGCCTGCAAATATGCAGAATCCTGCAGGCCGGATAAGGCGTAGCCGCCATCCGGCGCAACAACAATTACGATGCCAGCGATAATTCCGCTTTGTTATGACGCGTTAACCACTGTGCCACGCGGGATTGCTCTTCGGCGTTCAACCACATTCCCAGTTTCGTACGACGCCAGATCACATCATCAAGGCGGCGTGCCCATTCATGTTCTACCAGGTAACGCAGTTCGGCTTCATACAGTTCGTGACCGAAGTGTTCTCCCAAATCTTCAACGCGGGTGGCGTTTGCCAGCAGCAGTTCGCTGTTGCTGCCGTAGGTGCGGGAAAAATGGCGCGCCAGCGATTCGCTGATAAACGGATAGCGACGGCGCAGTTTCGCCGCGTAGTCGTCACGATCGCCGCTGATATCGCCGCCTGGCAGCACGCAATTTTTTGTCCACGCCGGGCCAATGCCTTTGTAGTACGGCGTCAGTTTTTCTAGTGCATGCTCGGCAAGTTTACGGTAGGTAGTCAGCTTACCGCCGAACACCGACAGCAGTGGCGCCTGGCCGTTCTCATCGTGAATATCCAGTGTGTAGTCGCGGGTGATAGCCTGCGGCGAATCGGATTCATCGTCACACAGCGGGCGTACACCGGAGTAAGTCCATGCGATATCGTCGCGCGTGAGCTGTTTTTTAAAGTGTGCGTTATAGACTTTCAGCAGGTAATTGATCTCGTTTTCATCGATCTCAACATGTTTCGGATCGCCTTTGTACTCCACATCGGTGGTACCGATAATGGAAAACTCATCCATCCACGGAATAACAAAGACAATACGTTTGTCTTCGTTTTGCAGAATATAAGCCTGCTTCTGCGCGTGTACGCGCGGCACCACAATATGGCTGCCTTTGATCAGGCGAATGCCGTACGGGGAAGGCAGATGCATACCGTCGTCGAAAAACTGTTTGACCCACGGACCGGTGGCGTTCACCAGACCGCGTGCCTGCCAGCTATATTTTTCTCCGGTGTCGATATCTTCCGCTTCGACAATCCACAGACCATTTTCGCGGCGCGCGCTGGTGGCGCGGGTGCGGGTCAACACTTTGCCGCCTTTACGCTCAACCATCTGCGCATTCGCCAGTACCAGACGCGCATCGTCCACCCAGCAATCGGAATATTCGAAACCGCGCACAATTTCCGGTTTCAGTACCGATTCTGAGCCAAAACGCAAACCGGAAGAGGCCGGCAGGCTGGTACGTTTTCCAAGATGGTCGTACATAAACAGACCAATGCGGATCATCCACGCCGGACGCAGATGCGGGCGATGCGGTAAACGAAAACGCATTGGGAAAGCGATATGTGGTGCCATTTTCAGCAGCACTTCGCGTTCGGCAAGCGCTTCGCTCACCAGTCTGAATTCGTAGTGTTCAAGGTAGCGCAAGCCACCGTGAATCAATTTGGAGCTGTTGCTGGATGTCGCGCAGGCCAGATCCTGTGCTTCCAGCATCAGCACGGATAAACCACGCCCTGCGGCGTCTGCCGCGATACCGGCACCGTTGATGCCCCCGCCTATCACAATCAGATCTTTGGTTTCCATGCTGCCCTCATGTACTTTCGTTAAAGCTCATAAATGTTCGTTATCGCTCATGATAGCAAAGTGATGCGCTTTTGGTAACATCAAAAAAACAATTTAGAGTGATACGCATAACATAATGGCGCTTACCCGTCCTCACGACGTACACTTGACGGCAGAATAGCCATTTCCTGTGTCAATTAAGAGAACGTCATGGATCACTTTGAATGCATTAACGTAGAAGAAACCCATCAGAAATTGCATCAGCAGCAGGCGGTGCTGGTGGATATCCGCGATCCGCAAAGCTTCGCGATGGGGCATACGCCTGGCGCATTCCATCTGACCAACGATACGTTGGGCGTGTTTATGCGCGACAATGACTTCGATACCCCGGTGATGGTGATGTGCTACCACGGCAACAGCAGTAAAGGTGCGGCGCAATACCTGCTCCAGCAGGGATACGAACAGGTCTACAGCGTGGACGGCGGTTTTGACGCCTGGCATCGTCATTTCCCGGCGGAAGTGGCGCACGGTACGCTTTAGGCATTCGTCCCGTGCCGCTATACTGTCTCTCTTTGTATGGATTAAGCGACGCCCGCCATGTTGATAATTACCTCTTTTACTAACCCTCGTGTCGCCCAGGCGTTTGTCGATTATATGCAGACCCAGGGTGTGATCCTCACCATTCAACATCACGAGCAAAGCGATATCTGGCTGGCAGATGAGAGCCAGGCTGAGCGCGTCAAAAATGAACTGGCGCGCTTTATCGAAAATCCTGCTGACCCGCGTTATCTGGCGGCGAGCTGGCAATCCGGGCAGGTCAACAGCGGTCTGCACTATCGTCGCTTTCCCCTGATGGCGGCTATTCGCGAACGCGGCGGGCCATTGACGTTACTGATGACCGCGCTTTGCGTAGTTGTTTTTGTAGTGATGAGCGTCATTGGCGACCAGACCGTGATGATGTGGCTCGCCTGGCCGTGGGATGCCAGCGTACAGTTTGAGATCTGGCGTTACTTCACTCACGCAATAATGCATTTTTCGTTGGTACACATCCTCTTCAACCTGTTCTGGTGGTGGTATCTTGGCGGAGCCGTTGAAAAACGTCTTGGCACCGGCAAGCTGGTGGTTATTACCCTGATTAGCGCCTTATTAAGCGGTTTTGTGCAGCACCAACTCACCGGGCCATGGTTTGGTGGTTTATCCGGTGTTGTGTATGCGCTGATTGGTTATGTCTGGCTACACGGCGTACGCGATCCGATTCCTCAGGTGGCATTACCGAATGGGCTGTTTATTTTTACGGTCGCGCTGATGGTCGCCGAGTGGTTCGGCGTAATGGGCTTTGAGATTGCCACCGGTGCGCACACGGCTGGCATGGCAATTGGGCTGGCGATGGCGCTGGTGGACACACAGAATGTGCGGAAACGAACATAATTATCCAGGGACATTTCATGAAACAAACACAGCGTCATGACGCTATTATTGAACTGGTTAAACAACAAGGATATGTCAGTACCGAAGAGCTGGTTGAACAATTTTCCGTCAGCCCACAGACTATTCGCCGCGATCTGAATGACCTCGCGGATCAAAACAAAATCTTGCGTCACCACGGCGGCGCAGCGCTGCCTTCCAGCTCGGTGAACACCTCCTGGCACGATCGCAAATCGACGCTGACGGCGGAAAAAGAGCGTATTGCCCGCAAGGTGGCAGAACAGATCCCGAATGGCGCAACGCTGTTTATCGATATTGGCACCACGCCGGAAGCCGTCGCGCATGCGCTGCTGGAACACAGCGATCTGCGCATTGTGACCAACAACCTGAACGTTGCGACCACACTGATGAAGAAAGAGGATTTCCGCGTGATCCTCGCGGGCGGCGAACTGCGAAGCCGCGACGGCGGCATCGTTGGCGAGGCGACCCTCGATTTTATCTCTCAGTTCCGCCTCGATTTCGGCATCCTCGGCATTAGCGGAATTGATGTGGATGGCTCACTTCTGGAGTTCGACTACCACGAAGTGCGCACCAAGCGCGCGATCATTGAAAACTCGCGTCACGTCATGCTGGTGGTGGATCACTCAAAATTTGGCCGTAACGCGATGGTGAATATGGGCAGCATTGGCCTTGTGGATGCGGTGTACACCGATGCCATGCCGCCAGCCGGGGTATTACAGGTAATCAGCCACAACAACGTGCAGCTGGAGCTGTGCTAGTTACACGCCGTAGCCCATCATTTTCAGCAGCCGCTGTGCATGTTGCACGGCATCCTGACGATGGGCGACGCCCAGTTTCTGATAAAGATTACGGATGTGAGTTTTAATGGTTGTCGCCGCGACGTCCAGCTCGCCCGCAATCTGTTCATTGCTGTAGCCCGAGTAGATCAGACCCAGCACCTGCCACTCGCGCTGGGTCAGCGGACTGGTGCGGATAAGCTCCGGCACATCCGGGTGCGTCAGTAGGCGTTCGACGAAATTCTCATCGAAATGAGCAAATTTATGCCGGTGGTGCTGGTTGATGTCGCGCAAAATACGCTGGGCGCGATGCTGTTCGAGCTCCGGCAGCGTATTCAACTGAATCAACTGGCGCAACTGCTGCGCCATCGCTTCGCCTTCAATCACAAAATGACTGATAAATCCGGTGCGGTTAGCCAGTTGCAGCGCTTCCATCAGTACGCGCTGCGCGTCGTTTTTGCGCCCGGCCTGCCAGTAAAGCTGGTTGAGCAGCAACAAATTGCGGTTGATATCACTCATCAAACGCAGGCTGCGAGCGTTTTCATTTAACTCTTCCAGTACCATCTCTGCGGGATCAAACTCGCCGAGCAGGATCTGCGCGCGGGCGATGTTGCGCCACTGGCCCTGCAGAAAATGGTTATTGGCAAACTCTGGTTTTGGCGTCTGGTGTAGCCACTGTGCAGCGGCCTTTTTGTCGCCGGTCATCTGCCAGTAGATCACCCGTACTTTATCGGCATTTGACACCCAGTCGCTGTGGTATTGACCGTTGCCGAGCAGATTCTCCACTCGGTTCAAATGGCTACGGGCATTATCCAGATCGCCGCGCGCCAGCGAGTTTTGCACCAGCAGCGCCAGACATTGCAACTGCTGCTGTGGCTGCATGGCGGAGAGCACTTCCATCCCCTGGCGCGCCGCCGCTTCTGACTCATCAAGCCGCGCCCACGCCCACAGTAACTGGGCGCGAATGCGCAGCAAAAATTCATGCATCGGCAGTTGCTCAAGATGCTGCTCGCGGATCAGGGTAAAGGCTTTTTCCTGTGTCTCCCAGGCTGCTTGCAGGAACCCTTGGGCGAACAGAATTTCGCTTTGCTGGAGCAGGCTCCATAGCGCGTAGTGCCAGACATCGTGGAGACGCGCCATCTGTTCGGTTTGCTGCATCACCGACAGCGAACTGGTCAGCTCGCCTTTACAGTGCAGCACTTCACCGTGTACGGATGTCGCTACGATGCGGCTGTAATAGTTAGCCAGCGGTAATTCGCCGAGCGCCACCATCGCCAGCCGCTCCGCTTCCACCGGATCGCCATCGTTAATTGCCACCTGGGCGCGCAGGGCGTTGAAATCACCGTGCAACGAGGTGTCCATTTGTGTGGTCATCTCCTGCTCGGCGCGCGCCAGCAGTGTGTTCACTTCGCTGTAGCGGTGCTGGCTTTGCATCAGCCAGGCCTGCAACAGTACCAGACGCGGATTTTCCAGCAGACTTTCCCACGGCAGCGCTTTTAGCGACTCTTCCAGCACGCTCAGCTCGCTGTGATTAAACAACCCCCAGGCGTGATGTAGCAGAATATCGCGAAGCATAATGCCGTCTCCGGCCGCCAGCGCGTGGTGAATAGCTTCACTGGGGAAGCCTTGCGCCATCCAGCTTTCCGCCGCGGCACGGTGAATATCCGGCAACTCGGTCGCCAGTTCCCACTGGCAGCGCTGACGCAGGAAATTGCCGAACAGCGGGTGGTAACTGAACCATTCGCCGGAATCGTCCATGCGTTGTAAAAACAGCCCCTGACGCTCAATCTCTTCAAGCCGCATTTGCCCGTTCTCTTCACCGGTCACGCGGACGATCAGCGCGTCGTTCATCGAGCGCAACAGGGCGCTTTTCAGCAGGAATTTACGCGTGTCGATATCGACATTATCCAGCACTTCATCCACCAGATAATCGGAGAGATGACTGGCGTTAATGCCGGAAAGGCGGCGTGCGGATTGGTGCGGTGCGCTGTGTTTTTGCCGCGCGGAGAGGGCGATAAGTTGCAACGCTGTTGCCCAGCCAGCAACGTCGTCACACAGGCGGCTGCTTTCTGCTGCTTCAATTGGCGACGTCAGGCGGCAGTCAAAAAACTGTTTTGCTTCTTGATGGGTAAAGGCGAGTTGCTGGCTGCTGACTTCCAGCAGTTGTTCACGTACGCGCAGGTTGGCTATGCCTAACTGCGGCAAATTACGCGACAGCACAATCAACGTCAGGTTTTCCGGCTGATGGCGTAAAAAGAAGCGCATTGCATCATGGATCACCGGGTTGGTGATCAGATGATAATCGTCGATGACCAGAAACAGTGGGCGCTGCCACTCCATCAATTCAACGAATAACTGGGAAAAGAGTGACTGCAGGCTGGCGTACTGGCGTTTTTGCGCCATCGCCTCGCTACTAACGCAATGCCCGCCCGTCGCCTGCTGAACCGCAGCGATAAAGTAGCTGGCAAAACGCTCCTGCTGGTTATCCCCTTCATCCAGAGAGAACCAGCCAACATCATTTTTTCCGGCTGCCCATTGCGAAATGAGCGTGGTTTTTCCATAACCCGCAGGGCTGGTCACCAGCGCAAGGCGATAATTGTTTGCGCCGGAAAGTTTAGCCAGCAGGCGTTCCCGAACCACGGTGTGGTCAAGACGAACCGGGCGACTTAATTTTGACGGAATCAACATAGTTATCACTTCACTGTGCGAAAACGGAGGGGGGATTTTTTTTGCGCTTCGTAATTAATGCTAATAAGGTCTGTCAGATGGAGAAATATTGCAAGTTATGACCGGATCTGACGATTGTGAATTTGCACTATGTCACATTTCTATTTATTTCATGAACAGTTAAGGACAAAAAGGAGAAACATAGTCGGGGCACGACTGGCGCGCGGTGCATAGCAGAAAGACTAACAATTACATGTAGTAAGGGGGGCTTCGTATTATTAAACGGCACATCAGACAAAACGCACAAATAGCAAAAATTGATTAGTGATACTGCAGTGAATATTATTTTTGCTACTGTTAGCGCCTAACAAAAACTAATTTTATCCGGAACGACATTTCATTTTTATTGAACGATTTCCAGTCAATTTGATTGAACAACAGGCAAAAAAAACGCTACCTTTAGGTGGCGGCGATCACACTTTTTGCTCATCCCCGCTGCTCCTCCCTGGCTAATCCCTGGCAGGATGAGGAAGTCATAAACCGAGCCAGGCACACTAACGCAAACGTCGATTTACTTCATTACAGGACCCGGATTCTTTATGTCAAAGCCAACGTTTAATAAAGCGGAATTTGCGGCGGCCCTCACCCGCCAGCAGCAGCGTTTAGGGATTCAGGTTGCCGGTGACATGACAACCCGACAGTGGTGGCAAGTGGTGAGCGGCGCGCTGGCAGAACTGCTGGCTGCACAGCCCGCACCGAAAGTGGCGAAAGGGCAGCGCCACGTTAACTATATCTCGATGGAATTCCTGATTGGCCGCCTGACGGGCAATAACCTGTTGAACCTGGGCTGGTATCAGGATGTTGGCTCAGTATTGCAGGAACACAACATCAACCTGACCGACCTGCTGGAAGAGGAGATCGATCCGGCGCTGGGTAACGGCGGTCTGGGGCGTCTGGCTGCCTGTTTCCTCGACTCGATGGCGACGGTTGGCCAGTCGGCGACCGGCTACGGCCTGAATTATCAGTACGGTCTGTTCCGCCAGTCTTTTGTTGATGGGCAACAGCATGAAGCTCCGGACGACTGGCATCGCCGCAGCTACCCGTGGTTCAGCCATAACGAGCAGTTAGATGTGCAGGTGGGTATTGGCGGCAAGGTGAGCAAATCCGGACAGTGGCAGCCCGCTTTTACGCTGATTGGCGAAGCCTGGGATTTACCGGTCATTGGCTACTGCAACGGTGTGACGCAGCCGCTGCGTTTATGGCAGGCGACACATGCTCATCCCTTTAATCTGACCAAATTCAACGACGGTGATTTCCTGCGCGCTGAGCAAACCGGGATCGATGCGGAAAAGCTGACGAAGGTGCTCTATCCGAACGATAACCACCAGGCCGGGAAAAAGTTGCGTCTGATGCAGCAATACTTCCAGTGCGCCTGTTCGATTGCCGATATTCTGCGTCGCCACCATCTGGCAGGCCGCAAACTTGCGCAGTTGCCGGATTTCGAAGTGATCCAGCTTAACGATACGCACCCGACTATCGCCATTCCGGAACTGCTGCGCGTGCTGCTCGACGAGCACCAGCTAAGCTGGGACGATGCCTGGGCGATTACCAGCCGGACGTTTGCCTATACCAACCATACGCTGATGCCGGAAGCGCTGGAGTGTTGGGACGAAACGTTAGTCAAAGCGCTTCTGCCGCGGCACATGCAAATCATCAAACAGATCAACGACAAATTTAAGCTTCTGGCCGAGAAAACCTGGCCGGGCGACGATGCGGTATGGGCAAAACTGGCGGTGGTGCATCACAAACAGGTACGCATGGCGAACCTTTGCGTGGTGGGCGGGTTTGCGGTTAACGGCGTGGCGGCGCTGCATTCGGATCTGGTAGTCAAGGATCTGTTCCCGGAATATCACCAGCTCTGGCCGGGTAAATTCCATAATGTCACTAATGGCATCACGCCGCGTCGCTGGATCAAACAGTGCAACCCGTTACTGGCTGCGCTGCTCGACAAGACGCTGAAAAAAGAGTGGGCCAACGATCTTGATCAGTTGATCAATCTGGAGGAATACGCCGACGATGCGACATTCCGCAAGCAGTATCGCGAGATTAAACACCAGAATAAAGTACGTCTGGCGGCGTTTGTCAAAGCCCGTACCGGTATTGAGATCAACCCACAGGCGCTGTTCGATATTCAGATCAAACGTCTGCATGAATACAAACGCCAGCACCTGGGGCTGCTGCACATTCTCGCGCTGTACAAAGACATTCGTGAAAATCCGAAAGCCGATCGCGTGCCGCGTGTCTTCCTGTTTGGCGCCAAAGCTGCGCCGGGCTACTACCTGGCGAAGAACATTATCTTTGCCATCAATAAAGTGGCGGAAGTGATAAACAACGATACGAAGATCGGCGACAAGCTGAAAGTGGTGTTCCTGCCGGATTACTGCGTCTCGGCAGCGGAGAAGCTGATCCCGGCGGCGGATGTGTCTGAGCAGATCTCCACGGCGGGCAAAGAGGCTTCCGGTACTGGCAACATGAAGCTGGCGCTGAATGGCGCGCTGACGGTCGGTACGCTGGATGGCGCGAACGTTGAAATTGCCGAACAGGTCGGCGAAGAGAATATCTTTATCTTCGGCCACACGGTGGAGCAGGTGAAAGTGCTGAAAGCCAAAGGCTACGATCCGCTGAAATGGCGTAAAAAAGACAAACTGCTGGATGCAGTGCTGAAGGAGCTTGAAAGCGGGAAGTACAGCAACGGGGATAAACATGCTTTTGACCAGATGCTGCACAGCTTGGGCAAACAGGGGGGCGATCCCTATCTGGTGCTGGCGGATTTTGCGGCTTATGTGGAGGCTCAAAAGCAGGTGGATGTACTCTACCGCGACCAGGAAGCCTGGACCCGTGCGGCGATCCTGAACACGGCGCGCTGCGGTATGTTTAGCTCCGACCGCTCAATCCGTGATTATCAAACCCGTATCTGGCAGGCAAAACGCTAAGGAAGCGCGATGGAGAGTAAACGTCTGGAACAGGCCGCGCTGTCGGCGGGGATCAGCCCAAACTACATCAATGCGCACGGTAAGCCGCAGTCGATCACAGCGCAGACCAAGCAGCGTTTGCTGGCGGCAATGCACGCTGCAAACGCAACGGCGCTCAGCGTACCGCCGGTTCCTGCTGTGCAGGTGTTTATTCACGGAAAAAAGAAAACCTTGCCGGTGGCTGGCAAGGGGAGTTTCCAGTGGCAACTGGTCACGGAAGCCGGCAAGCAGCTCCGGGGCCAGGTAAACGGCGGAGAAAATCTGCCATTACCGGGCGGTCTGGCTCTCGGCTATCACATGCTGACGCTGGAACAGCAGAAGCAGCGCTGGCAGTGCCGGTTGATCATCGCTCCTGCCCGCTGCTATGAACCACAGGCTCTGCTGGAAGGGAAAAAATTGTGGGGTGCCTGTGTCCAGCTCTATACCCTGCGTTCAAATGATAACTGGGGTATAGGGGACTTCGGCGACCTGAAAAAGATGCTCGGCGATGTGGCGCAGCGCGGCGGGGCATTTATTGGCCTCAACCCGATCCACGCGCTCTACCCGGCGAATCCGGAGAGCGCCAGTCCCTATAGCCCTTCATCGCGGCGCTGGCTGAATATTATCTACATCGACGTTAACGCAGTGGTGGATTTCCACGACAGCGAAGAGGCGCAGGCTTGGTGGCAGCGTCCCACCACTCAACATACCTTACAGGCCGTGCGCGATGCGGAGTGGGTGGATTACGCGTCGGTGATGGCACTGAAACTGGCAGCGCTGAGTCTTGCATGGCGACGTTTCCGCCAGCGTGCGGACGATGACGCGCAGCAAGCCGCTTTCCGCCGCTTTGTTGAACAGCAGGGCGAAAGCCTGTACTGGCAGGCTGCGTTTGACGCGCTGCATGCGAATCAGGTGAAAGAAGATGCGCTGCGCTGGGGCTGGCCGGTATGGCCGGAAGGGTATCAATCCACCCGCAGCCCACAGGTAAAAGCCTTCTGCAAGGTGCATGCTGATGAGGTCGATTTTTATCTCTGGTTACAGTGGCTGGCTTATACCCAGTTTGCTGAGTGCTGGGAAACCAGCCAGCACAATGCGATGCCCATCGGACTCTACCGCGACCTGGCAGTCGGCGTGGCGGAAGGCGGCGCAGAAACCTGGCGCGATCGCGATCTGTACTGTCTGAAAGCTTCCGTCGGCGCGCCGCCGGATATTCTGGGGCCGCTCGGGCAAAACTGGGGGCTGCCGCCGATGGATCCGCATGTGATGCGCGCGCGCGCCTATGCGCCATTTATCGATCTGCTGCGTGCCAATATGGCCAACTGCGGCGCGTTACGTATCGACCATGTTATGTCGATGCTGCGTCTGTGGTGGATCCCGTACGGCGAAACGGCGGACTACGGCGCTTATGTGCAGTATCCGGTGGATGACCTGCTGGCCATTCTGGCGCTGGAAAGCCAGCGGCATCAGTGCATGGTGATTGGCGAAGATCTGGGAACCGTGCCGGTAGAGATTGTCGGCAAGTTGCGCAGCAGCGGCGTCTACTCCTACAAAGTGCTCTACTTCGAAAACGATCATCAGAAAAACTTCCGCGCGCCGCAGGCCTGGCCGCAGCAGTCGATGGCGGTAGCGTCGACGCACGATCTTCCGACCCTGCGCGGTTACTGGGAGAGCGGTGATTTAACCCTCGGCAAAACGCTGGGCTTATACCCCGATGAAGAGGTACTGCGTGGTTTATATCAGGATCGCGAACGGGCGAAACAGGGGCTGCTGGATGCGCTGCATCAGCACGGTTGCCTGCCGAAGCGCACCGGGCATAAAGCGTCGCGTATGCCGATGACGGCGATCCTAAATCGCGGTATGCAACGCTATATTGCCGACAGCAACAGTGCATTACTGGGTTTACAGCCGGAAGACTGGCTGGACATGCCGGGGCCGGTGAACATTCCGGGCACCAGTTATCAGTACAAGAACTGGCGACGTAAGTTATCTGTGTCGCTGGAAGCGATGTTTAGCGATGAGAAGGTTAACAAGCTGATTAAAGATCTCGATCGACGGCGCAAAGCCGCAGGAAAACGTTAGTAAAAAAGCCCGGATATATTGGACTGATCCCATAAAGTTGGACAGTTCATATCCGGGCTTTTTGTCCTGCTTAGTTTACTTTTCTTTATTCGGTTTACGGGTTATGCAGGCCCGGTAAGCGTTAGCGCCACCGGGCAATTGAAAATCAGACCACCATTCCCAGTAGCAGACAACCCACCAGGCCGCACACCGAAATAATGGTTTCCAGCGCCGACCATGAACGCATGGTCTCACCGATGGTCAGGTTGAAATATTCTTTGAACAGCCAAAAGCCCGGATCGTTAACGTGAGAGAAAATTACGCTACCGGAGCCAACGGCAATCACCATCAGTTCCGGGCTAACACCAGTGGTGGCAATCAGCGGCGCGGCAATCCCACCTGCGGTAATAGCTGCAACGGTTGCGGAACCCAGCGCAATACGCAGTATCGCAGCAATCGACCAGGCCATAAACAGCGGAGAGAGGTTCGTGGCATGCATCATGGAAGCGATGTATTTATCCACGCCGCTATCAACCAGTACCTGTTTGAACGCACCGCCGCCGCCGATGATCAACAGCATCATGGCGATGATTTTAATGGATGAGGTCAGCGTGTCATTGATGTCATCCATAGAACGGCCGCGGTTCAGACCGAAAGTGAAGACCGCAATCAGTACCGCGATCATGGTTGCCATCACCGGATCGCCGAAGAACTCAGCATAAGGCAGAATCGCATGGCCTTTCGGCAGCAGCATTTCTGCTACTGCGCGCAGCGCCATCAGAATCACCGGCACCAGGGAAGTCCAGACGCTGACGCCGAAACCTGGCATCTCTTCTTCGGTAAAGGTTTTGGAGTTGTACAGACCTTCCGGAATCGGCTTATCAATGCTTTTCAGGAAACGTGCATAGACCGGGCCTGCGAGGATCACGGTCGGGATACCGAGCAGCGTGCCGTACAGCAGTGTTTTACCCATATCCGCGTGGAAGATTGTTGCGATAGCTGTCGGGCCCGGGTGCGGTGGCAGGAAGCCGTGCGTCACAGAGAGGGCAGCTGCCATCGGTACGCCAACATACAGCAGCGGAATGCGTGCAGATGCGGCGATAGTGAATACCAGCGGCAGCAACAGCACAAAACCGACTTCGTAGAACAGGGCGAAACCGACGGTAAAACCGGTCAGCACAACGGCCCATTGGATATGTTTACGACCGAACTTTTCGATGAGCGTAGTGGCTATGCGCTGTGCGCCACCGCAGTCTGCCAGCAGTTTGCCGAGCATGGCGCCGAAGCCCATGATCAGCGCAAGACTGCCCAACGTACCGCCCACGCCCGCTTTAATCGATTTGATAACGGCATCCAGTGGCATGCCCTGCATCATCCCAACGGCAAGCGCCACCAGAATCAGAGCGATAAATCCGTTGAGTTTGAAACGGATCATTAACAGGAGTAAGAGGACAACACCGATAGCGACAATGACTAATGGCATGATTTACCTGGCCTTTAATTTGTTATGGGTAACGTCAGTGTTTCTTGGCAGCCGCTAAAAGCTCCCGAACCGGGAAGGGCGAGCTGCGGCACCATTACGGCTGGACATCCATTGCTAAAAATTGTAGTCGGATGTTTTTATCTTGTTGGTGCTGCCTGAAATGATACGGGTAACATCTATGAAAAGAGAATCACCCCGGCGATCTAAATGTGAGATCTGAGACATGCGTCATATTAACACCGGGAAACTAGTCTGCTTTAAAGGGTAGGAAACGCGCACAAAGATACGGGTAACAGCCTGAGATCACAGGTGGAAAACGGAACGGGTGCAGATGGGATATGATGAAAATAAAAATTGCGCGGGGAATTACCTGGCCGTTAAGTCGTGCCTGAGAACAGGCGGGCCCGGCACGCTTTCGCGCTACCGGGCAATACTTTGCGGAGCAGGCTTAGTAGTAAGAGTGCTCGCCGCGCTGGTGCTCGGTGAGATCGCGCACGCCTTTCAATTCAGAGAACTCGGTCAGCAGCTGCTTCTCGATTCCCTCTTTCAGCGTTACATCGACCATGGAGCAACCGTTACAGCCGCCGCCAAATTGCAGAATGGCGTATCCTTGGTCGGTGATCTCCATCAGTGAGACGCGGCCGCCGTGGCCAGCCAGCTGTGGGTTGATTTGCGATTGCAGCAGGTACTCAACGCGCTCCATCAGCGGCGCGTCGTCGGAAACTTTACGCATTTTAGCGTTTGGTGCCTTCAGCGTGAGCTGGGAACCTAATTGATCGGTCACGAAATCAATTTCCGCATCTTCCAGATACGGTGCGCTCAGCTCATCGACATAGGCAACCAGTTGTTCAAATTTCAGCGCGGTATCGGTCGCTTCAACTGCATCTGGCGGGCAATAAGACACGCCGCATTCAGCGTTTGGCGTGCCTGGGTTAATCACAAATACGCGAATTTGTGTCCCTTCTTCCTGATTTGCCAGCAGTTTGGAAAAGTGCGCCTGGGCAGCGTCGGAAATACGGATCATAGCAATGGCCTAATAGTTGACTATTTTACTTGGTTATAATACGCCCATCATCGAGGCTCTACAAGGTTCGACACAGGCACCAGACCTGAACAGTCGCTGCGCCGCTGCGCAAAAGCAGCCGGGAGATCTCCGCAACAGTGCTACCGGTCGTGACGACATCATCCACCAGAACGATATGGAGCCCGGCTATTGGCAATTCAAGGCGAAACGCATTTTTCAGGTTCCGCCTGCGCAGCCTGGCGCTTAAATGATGCTGCACCGGCGTTGCCCGCCGACGTTTAAGCGCCGTGCGCGAATAGCGGCACGGCAGCCAGCGCGCCAGCGGTCGGCACAGCAAATCGCTTTGATTAAACCCACGTCGCCACTGGCGTCGGGCATGCAGCGGAACGCTAAGGAGCAGATCTGGTACCGGACGTTTACCGCTCTGTATCACCCTGAGCAGTAATAGCCGCGCCAGTGCGTTGGCAAGCTCCGGGCGCGGATGAAATTTAAACTGCTGTACCAGTGTGCTGAGCGGCGGCGTGTAGTCACCCACCGCGATAAGCCGCTGCCAGGGCTGCGGTTTTTGCAGACAACGGCCACAGGGCACATTTTCATGGCCGGCAGGTAAACCGCACAAAGGGCAAACTTTTTCCTGCATTTGCATCGCGCGTGCGCAGCCCGAACAGATTCCCCAATGACTGAGCATTAACGGCATTCGGCATAGCCAGCACAAGCCCTGCACTGTTAGCATGTCCCACCTCCTTGTGTGAAGAAAGAGAACGATAACGGATGAAAGACATCTGGTGGCAAACCAAAGGTGAGGGCGATTGTCATCTTGTGCTGCTGCACGGCTGGGGACTGAATGCCCAGGTATGGGATTGCATAACTCCGGAACTGAGTGCGCATTTTACGCTGCATCTGGTCGATTTACCGGGCTACGGCAGAAGTACGGGATTTAGCCCGTTATCACTTGGACAGATGGTTGATATTGTTCTGGCACAAGCGCCGGAACGAGCGATTTGGCTGGGCTGGAGCCTGGGCGGGCTGGTGGCCAGCCGCGTGGCGTTGCAGGCGCCGGAACGTGTAAGTGCGCTGGTGACGGTCGCTTCCTCGCCATGCTTCAGCGCACAGGACGAATGGGCCGGCATTAAACCCGAAGTACTGGCCGGTTTTCAGCATCAGTTGAGCGAGGATTTTCAGCGCACCGTGGAGCGTTTTCTCGCGCTGCAAACGCTGGGAACGGAAACAGCAAGGCAGGATGCACGTCAGCTAAAAAGTGCAGTGCTGTCGCTGGAAATGCCCTCTGCTGAGGTACTGAACGGCGGGCTGGAGATCCTGAAAACAGCGGATTTGCGCGCTGCATTATCAGCGCTGAGGCTGCCGTTTTTACGCCTCTACGGGCGGCTCGATGGGTTGGTACCGCGCAAAATCGTGCCGGTGCTGGATGCGATGTGGCCTGCAAGCGAATCGATTGTGTTTACGAAAGCGGCACATGCGCCTTTTATCTCGCATCCGACCGAATTCTGCGAAGCCCTGCTGGCGTTAAAAGCAAAGCTGTGAAAGCAAGCCCGGTAGCGTATCGGGCCTTCAGCACAGCGTCCACCACTCCTGCTGGCAGGCGCTTTTCCCTTCCGGACACTGCTTACAGCTACCGGTCAAACAACCGGTAGCCTCTTCCTGAACACGCATCACTTTACCCATCGCTTCCATGCGACCCAGCATGGCCTCAATCATCGCTCTGGACGTGCGCAGCGTGCTGCTCAACTGCTGCGCATCCATTCTTCCCCGAAGCGCCAGCAGATCGCGAATCTCAAGTAATGATGCCATTGCTTCACTCCTTAATGACAGTCGCCTGTTGGGCTGTCACAACAACTGGCGACAGTTTTACGCGTAGCCAGCGTACTGATATCCACCCGGCTTCTGGCACGGCGTAGCGCACTAATCACCGCCACGTTAAACAGGAGAACCGCCAGAATGCAGGTCAGGCTGTAGAGTGGATGTTGGTTAAAGGTGGCACTTTGATAGAACAACGTTGCCAGTGAGTAGGCGATATTCAGCCCCCACAGCACCGAAAAGCCCATCCAGCCGCGGCTCGATTCGCGGGCGATTGCGCCCATCGCGGTAATGCACGGCACGTAGAGCAGGACGAAAATCAGATAGCTGTAGGCAGCGGTCGCGCTACCGAACTTCTGGCTCATTACGCCCATCGTGCCCATTGCCATTTCACTGTCGCCTTTACTGGCTTCGATTGGGTTAGCCAGCACGCTCAGGCTGAAGGTATCGCGCACGCTCTTCACGGTGTCTTCCAGCGCGGCAATCAGCTCGCCGCTCAGGCTGAATTCCGCGGGATTAAAGCCAGCTTGCTCAATATTTTCGGCGGTATAGAGCGTATTCAGTGTACCCACCACTACTTCTTTCGCCATCGCGCCGGTGACCAGGCCGACGGTGGCCTGCCAGTGATCGCCATGCACGCCAATGGGCTCCAGTAGCGGCGTAAATACCCGACTGATCGACGCCAGCGCAGATTCATCGATTTTATGTACCGTACGGCCATCCAACGAGAAACTGTTCATCGCGCTGAGGAAAATGCTGACGATGATGATGACCTTACCCGCGCGGAGCACAAAGCCTTTCAGGCGCTGCCAGGTTTGCAGCAGCAGGCTTTTCAGATGCGGTACGTGATAGACCGGAAGCTCCATCACGAATGGCGATGCTTCACCGCGCAGCAGGGTAAATTTCAACATCAACCCGGTGAGGATCGCCATTACAATCCCCAGCACGTAGAGTGAGAAAACGATGATCGCGCCATGCTGGCCGAAAAATGCCGCCGAGAAGACGGCGAAAATGGCCAGGCGTGCGCCACAGGACATAAACGGCGCCATCATGATAGTAATTAACCGTTCACGCGGGGCATCCAGCGTACGAGCGCCCATCACCGACGGTACGTTGCAGCCGAAACCAACAATCAGCGGCACGAAGGATTTTCCCGGGAGCCCCAGCGATTGCATCAGTCGGTCCATCACAAAGGCCGCACGCGCCATATAGCCGGAATCTTCGAGGAATGACATAAACAAGTACATCATGCCAAGTTGCGGTACGAGTGGCAGCACGGTATTCACCCCGCCGCCAAGCCCTTGCGCGAGGAAGACTGTCAGCCATTCCGGAAAGTGCAGCGTGGCGCCCAGCCACTGAATGCCATGGATAAAAATCGCGACTGAACCGGCGTCGAAGATCGGCTGGAAGGCACCGCCAATATTGATGGCGAACAGGAACATTAGATACATGATGAACAGAAAGATCGGCAGACCAAAAATGCGGTTGAGCACAATGCGGTCAACGGCTACGGTAAACTGGCTCGGCTCCGCCGTTAACGTGTTGCTGACGGTATCGCAGATGGCGGCAATCGACTGATAACGCGCATCGGCAATATGCAGCGCCGGATCGTCCATCCCGTCTTTCAGACGGGAGAGCGCGGCGTCGAATTGCTGGCTGTTGATGCCCGAGTTGGCGCGGCTGTAGATATCACCCTCAAGTATTTGCAGGCCCATCCAGCGGCGCTGCTGCAGTGGAAGTTCATCCGGCATCTGCGCGGCCAGTGCGTCGGCTTCACGGGAGAGCGGTTGGGCGTAATGCACCAGTTCGATATTGTCATTCGCTTGATGACGATCCACTGCCAGTTTCAGTGCCTCAATGCCGCGGCCACGTGTTGATACCAGCGGGATCACCGGGCAGCCAAGGCGGGCTGAAAGGGCATCAACATCGATGCGCACTTTTTGCTTTTCAGCGATATCCAGCATGTTAAGGGCGATGATACACGGTACGCCCAGTTCCAGCAGTTGCAGTGTCAGATAAAGATTGCGTTCAAGATTCGAGGCATCCACCACGTTGATCAGCAGATCGGCATCGCCGCTCAAAATATAGTGACAGGCAATCTGCTCATCCAGCGATGTTTGCGCCGAAATGGTGGTCAGCGAATAGGTGCCGGGCAGGTCAACCAACGTAACCTGGTGATCGGTTGTGGTGAAAAAGCCCTCTTTGCGCTCTACTGTCACGCCAGACCAGTTTCCAACCCGCTGGCGTGATCCCGTTAACTGATTGAATAATGTCGTCTTGCCAGAATTAGGATTACCAATTAAACCAATGGTCAATTTTTTCATTTTACTTAGCACTCTATGTCATAGCTGACCGGTTAACGGGAAATCGCTTCCAGTTCGAGAAAAGCGAGATCTTTTTTCCGTAACACTAAATTAACGCGGCGGGTTTCGATATGAATGGGATCGCCTAATGGTGCCACTCGTACCACATTAAAAGATGAGCCGGGCAACATACCTAATGACAGGAGTTTTTGCCGCCAGGCCGGGCTTATCTGCTGTGAGAAGCCGGTAATTTTCCACACACTGTCAGGAGAGAAATGCATAAGTGCCTACTTATTTTGCTGCGAGCTGATGTTTGCCGTATGTCGCCACGACGTACCATGAGCCAGTGAAGAGTAAAGAATAATCAACGAGAACAATGATAATGAGAATAGTTTTTATCATCAATAATAAAAATGCGTAAGAACGGGAGAGGAAATAAAAATTCGATTTTGTTTTGATGTAGCTCAAAAATAAGTTGGGTTCTGAATTTTGCGCAGTGCAGTAAGACAGCAACAGGAAATAAATAATTGTTATTAATGTCAGTAGCTTAATGTTTGAAATGTAAATCGGGCCGGAAGTTCGCTGATATATACCCTAAATAATTCGAGTTGCAGGAAGGCGGCGACGCAATGAATCCCCAGGGGCTTACTCCAGTAAGTGACTGGGGTGAGTGAGGAAAGCCAACGCACATGCAACTTGAAGTATGACGGGTATAAACGCAATAGCAGTAAATTGATGAGTAATTTTGAATATCAATAAGCAAAAAAAATAATAAGTTAATAAATCTCTGCGAGCAACAGTGCTGATAAAATTGCGCTTTTTCGATGGTGTTGCACAAAAAACAACCCCTCTCCCGCAAGAGAGGGGACAGGATTAGCGTTTTTTACCCATTGCCGTCGCCAGCGCATCCATCATTGCGCTGTTGCCGCCAACTTGAGGGCTGCGATCCCGTGGTGATTTCGGACGCGAGCTGTTCCGGTTACCGGCATCGCGACTACCGCCATTGCCACTGCCGCGACGGCTATTGCTATCGCCCGGTTGTTCGTCAAGACGCATGGTCAATGCGATACGTTTACGCGGCAGATCAACTTCCAGCACTTTCACCTTCACAATATCGCCTGCTTTCACCACTGTATGCGGATCTTCAACGAACTTATCCGCCAGTGAGGAGATATGTACCAGCCCGTCCTGATGCACGCCGATATCAACGAACGCGCCAAAGTTGGTAACATTGGTCACTGCGCCTTCCAGTACCATGCCCGGCAACAGATCGTTCATGGTTTCGATGCCTTCGGCGAAGGTCGCGGTTTTGAACTCCGGACGCGGGTCGCGGCCCGGTTTCTCTAGTTCTTTGAGGATGTCGGTGACGGTTGGCACACCGAACTGCTCGTCGGTAAACTCGGACGGTTTCAGCTTACGTAACTCGGTGCTGTTGCCCATCATATCACGCAGGGACTGTGCTGTTGCCGCCAGAATTCGTTCGACCACAGGATAGGTTTCCGGGTGAACGGTGGAAGCATCCAGCGGGTTGTCGCCGTGGTTAATACGCAGGAAGCCTGCACACTGTTCAAAGGCTTTCGGCCCAAGGCGGCTCACTTTTAGCAGTTGCTGACGGTTCTGGAACTGACCGTTTTCATCGCGCCATGAGACGATATTTTGCGCCATCATGCGGGTTAAACCGGCCACGCGCGTTAGCAGCGGCACCGAGGCGGTATTCAGATCAACGCCGACGGCGTTTACGCAATCTTCAACGACCGCATCTAGTTTACGTGCCAGCTGTGTCTGGCTGACGTCATGTTGATACTGACCAACGCCGATTGATTTCGGGTCGATTTTCACCAGCTCAGCTAGTGGATCCTGTAAACGGCGGGCGATAGAAACCGCGCCGCGCAAAGAAACGTCGAGATCCGGGAACTCCAGCGCCGCCAGCTCGGAGGCGGAGTAGACTGACGCGCCCGCTTCGCTGACAATCACTTTCTGCGCGGTCACTTTCGGGAACTGTTTCTGCACATCAAGGTAGAAACGTTCAGTCTCGCGCGATGCCGTACCGTTACCGATCGCTACCAGTTCGACGTTGTGTTTCTCGCACAGTGCCGCCACGGCAACCGCCGCTTTCGCGGCCTGCCCGGTGTGCGGGTAAATAGTATCGGTTGCGACCAGTTTGCCGGTGGCATCAACCACCGCCACTTTTACGCCGGTTCGCAGGCCCGGATCGAGCCCCATTGTTGCGCGCAGCCCGGCTGGTGCGGCCATCAGCAGATCGTGCAGGTTGCGGGCGAAGACGTTAATAGCTTCATCTTCCGCGCGTTCGCGCACCGTGCCCATTAATTCAGTTTCAAGGTGCATCAGGATTTTAATGCGCCACGTCCAGCTCACGACGCTGCGGCGCCAGTTGTCTGCCGGGGCGTTATTCAGGCGCAGGCCGAGATGGTCGATAATGATCTGCTCGCAGTGGCTTTCTTTCGGCGGCTCGTCAAACTGCGGATCGGCATTCAGCGCCAGTTGCAGCACGCCCTCATTACGCCCGCGGAACATTGCCAGCGCGCGATGCGAAGGAATGGTAGAAACCGGTTCGTGATGATCGAAATAGTCGCGGAATTTCGCGCCTTCTTCCTCTTTGCCGCTGACAACCGTCGCCACAAGATGGGCATTTTTCCACAGATAGTCACGGACTTTCGCCAGCAGGGCCGCATCTTCAGCGAAGCGTTCCATCAGGATATAACGCGCGCCATCAAGCGCCGCTTTGCTGTCGGCAACACCTTTATCCGCATCCACAAACGTTGCGGCCAGCGTTTCCGGATCCTGCGACGGGTCATTCCACAGTTGGTCTGCCAGCGGTTCGAGACCGGCTTCAATCGCGATTTGCCCGCGAGTGCGCCGCTTCGGTTTGTAAGGAAGATAGAGATCTTCAAGTTCGGTTTTGCTTAGCGTACCGTTGATGGCTTTCGCCAGTTCATCGCTGAGTTTGCCCTGCTCGCTAATCGATTTCAGGATTGCCTGGCGGCGCTCTTCCAGCTCGCGCAGGTAACCAAGGCGGGTTTCGAGCTGACGCAATTGTGTGTCGTCCAGACCGCCGGTGACCTCTTTACGGTAGCGTGCGATAAACGGCACGGTATTCCCTTCATCAAGCAGGCGAACGGCGGATTCCACCTGTTCGGTTCGTGCCTGAAGTTCACCCGCAATAATGCGGCAGAGCGAATCATTCATCATTTCTTTTATCATCTTCTGAACAAAATCAGCGGATAGTTATACGGACTGGCACTGTAAAATGCCAGCCGCTGGGTTGGTTCCTGGATTGTTCTGTGGCGGTTATTTCACATATTCGATTTCATTAACGTACCAGATGGCTTCGCCGCCCGGCGTTTGTACGACCGCTACATCGCCGGCTTCTTTTTTCAGCAGGGCGCGGGCCATTGGCGAATCGATAGAGATGTAATCCTTGCGACCAAAGATCTCATCGTAGCCGACGATGCGAAAACGCAGAGTATCGCCATCATCGTTTTCGATCTCCACCCATGCGCCAAAGAAGACTTTGCCTTCCTGTTGCGGCGAATAATCAACGATTTTCAGGTTTTCCAGACACTTTGTCAGATAACGTACCCGGCGGTCTATTTCGCGCAGGCGTTTTTTGTTGTATTGATAATCAGCGTTTTCGCTGCGATCGCCCAGGCTTGCTGCCCAGGTCACTTTTTTCGTGACTTCCGGGCGCTCCTGACGCCAGAGAAAATCGAGTTCCTGCTTCAGTTTGTCATAACCTTCGCGGGTGATCAGGGGCGTTTTCATACTTCGGCCTTCTCTTTGTGACACGCTTTGATGTACAGACTTTACAAACGGTATTGCGTAAAGTGCAGATTAATCATGTTTTATGTGATGGTGAATGCATATAACTTGCTGTTAAATATGCTTTGTAACAATTTTGACTAGAATTTATACCAGATTTCGCTGGCCGTTAACGCGCACTTTTTTAGAATACGGAAACAGAATTTTCAGAACCTTTGGGAGTATAAACAATGCAAGAGAATTATAAGATTCTGGTAGTGGATGACGACATGCGTCTGCGCGCATTACTTGAGCGTTACCTTACCGAGCAGGGCTTCCAGGTTCGTAGCGTGGCTAACGCCGAACAAATGGATCGTTTGTTAACCCGTGAATCTTTCCACCTGATGGTGCTGGATCTCATGCTGCCGGGGGAAGATGGTCTCTCCATCTGCCGTCGCTTGCGTAGCCAGAGCAACCCGATGCCGATCATTATGGTAACGGCAAAAGGGGAAGAAGTGGACCGTATTGTTGGCCTGGAAATCGGCGCCGACGACTATATTCCGAAACCGTTTAACCCACGTGAATTGCTGGCGCGTATCCGCGCGGTATTGCGTCGTCAGGCGAATGAGCTGCCGGGCGCGCCGTCTCAGGAAGAAGCGGTCATTGCGTTTGGTAAGTTCAAACTGAACCTCGGCACACGCGAGATGTTCCGTGAAGATGAGCCGATGCCGTTAACCAGCGGTGAGTTTGCCGTGCTGAAAGCACTGGTTAGCCACCCGCGCGAGCCGCTCTCCCGCGACAAGCTGATGAATCTGGCGCGCGGTCGTGAGTATTCAGCGATGGAACGTTCCATCGACGTGCAGATCTCCCGCCTGCGCCGCATGGTGGAAGAGGATCCGGCGCATCCGCGCTATATCCAGACCGTTTGGGGCCTGGGCTACGTATTTGTGCCGGACGGTTCTAAAGCATGATGCGCGTGCGCTTCTCGCCGCGAAGTTCATTTGCCCGAACGCTGTTGCTTATCGTCACCTTGCTGTTCGTCAGCCTGGTGACGACATACCTTGTGGTGCTGAATTTCGCCATTTTGCCCAGCCTCCAGCAGTTTAATAAGGTGCTCGCCTACGAAGTTCGTATGCTGATGACTGACAAACTGCAACTGGAGGATGGGACGCAACTGGTGGTGCCACCCGCGTTTCGTCGTGAAATTTACCGTGAACTGGGCATTTCTCTCTATTCCAATGAAGCGGCGGAAGACGCGGGTCTGCGCTGGGCGCAGCATTATGAATTCTTGAGTCAGCAGATGGCGCAACAGCTCGGTGGCCCGACCGAAGTGCGCGTTGAAGTGAACAAAAGTTCTCCGGTGGTGTGGCTGAAAACCTGGCTGTCGCCCAATATCTGGGTGCGCGTGCCGCTTACGGAAATCCACCAGGGCGATTTTTCGCCGCTGTTCCGCTACACGTTGGCGATTATGCTGCTGGCGATAGGTGGCGCCTGGCTCTTTATTCGTATTCAGAACCGACCGCTCGTTGACCTTGAACATGCGGCGCTTAAGGTTGGGCGAGGGCATATTCCGCCGCCGCTGCGTGAGTACGGTGCGTCAGAAGTTCGTTCCGTCACCCGCGCTTTCAACCAGATGGCCGCCGGGGTGAAACAATTGGCGGACGATCGCACGCTGCTAATGGCCGGGGTGAGCCACGATTTACGCACGCCGCTGACGCGTATCCGTCTGGCGACGGAGATGATGGCGGAAGAAGATGGTTATCTCTCTGAATCGATTAATAAAGATATCGAAGAGTGTAACGCGATTATCGAGCAGTTTATCGATTACCTGCGTACCGGCCAGGAGATGCCGATGGAAGTGGCGGATCTGAATGCCGTGCTGGGCGAGGTCATCGCCGCCGAAAGCGGCTACGAACGTGAGATCGAAACCGGCCTGAACGACAGTGAGATCTTGGTACGCATGCATCCGCTCTCCATTAAGCGCGCAGTCGCCAATATGGTGGTGAATGCGGCGCGCTACGGTAATGGCTGGATCAAAGTCAGCAGCGGTACTGACCTGAATCGCGCCTGGTTCCAGGTAGAGGATGACGGGCCGGGGATTAAACCTGAACAGCGTGAACATCTGTTCCAGCCGTTTGTTCGCGGCGACAGCGCGCGTAGCACCAGCGGCACCGGTTTAGGGCTGGCTATTGTGCAGCGAATCATCGATAACCATAACGGCCTGCTGGAGTTAGGCACCAGCGAGCGCGGCGGATTGTCGATTCGTGCCTGGCTGCCAATTCCGGTTATTCGCCTGAATGGGCCCACCAAAGAAGCATAAAAAACCCGCCAGAATATGGCGGGTTTTGTTCTCCTGGAGCCGAATTACAGTTTCGGTCCGGCGCTGACCAGCTCGGCTCCGGCTGCGGTATCGGTATATTTATCAAAGTTCTCAATAAACAACTTCGCCAGCTGCGTTGCTTTCTCCTGCCACTGTTCCGGCGATGCGTACGTATTGCGCGGATCGAGAATGCGCGAATCAACGCCATGTAATGAGGTTGGCACGGCCAGGTTGAACATCGGCAGGGTGAGGGTTTCCGCATCGTCCAGCGAACCATCCAGAATCGCGTCGATAATCGCCCGCGTATCTTTGATGGAGATGCGTTTGCCGGTTCCGTTCCAGCCCGTGTTCACCAGATACGCCTGCGCACCGGCAGCCTGCATCCGTTTCACCAGTACTTCGGCATACTGCGTCGGGTGCAGCGACAGGAATGCTGCGCCGAAGCAGGCTGAGAAGGTTGGTGTCGGCTCGTTCACGCCGCGCTCTGTTCCGGCCAGTTTAGCGGTAAAGCCAGAGAGAAAATGGTACTGCGTCTGGCTGGCCGTCAGGCGGGAAACCGGCGGCAATACCCCGAACGCGTCGGCGGTCAGGAAGATCACTCGCGTGGCGTGACCAGCTTTCGACACGGGTTTGACAATGTTGTGAATATGGTAAATCGGATACGACACGCGGGTATTTTCCGTTTTCGAGGCATCATCAAAATCGATGCTGCCGTCGTTGCGGACGCTGACGTTTTCCAGCAGCGCATCGCGGCGGATGGCGTGGAAGATATCCGGTTCAGCCTCTTCCGAAAGTCTGATTGTTTTGGCGTAACAGCCGCCTTCAAAGTTGAAGACGCCGTCGTCATCCCAGCCGTGCTCGTCATCGCCGATCAGGCGGCGTTTCGGATCGGTGGACAACGTCGTTTTGCCGGTGCCGGAAAGACCGAAAAAGACCGCAACGTCGCCTTTTTCGCCAACGTTAGCCGAACAGTGCATCGAGGCGATCCCCTTTAACGGCAGCAGGTAGTTCATGATCGAGAACATCCCTTTTTTCATTTCGCCGCCGTACCAGGTTCCGCCGATCAACTGAATGCGTTCGGTCAGGTTAAAGGCAACGAAATTCTCCGAATTGAGGCCCTGTTCCTGCCACTGTGGATTGGTGCATTTCGCCCCGTTCATCACGATAAAGTCGGGTTTGAAGCCTGCCAGCTCCTCATCCGTCGGGCGAATAAACATGTTTTTGACGAAGTGCGCCTGCCAGGCGACTTCGGTGATAAACCTGACTGAAAGACGGCTGTCCGGGTTCGCGCCGCAAAACGCATCGACAATAAACAGACGTTTGCCGGAGAGTTGCTCTGTCACAAGGCCTTTTAAATGCTTCCAGACTTCCGGCGAGAGCGGTTTGTTGTCGTTCTTGCCTTTGCCTTTATCAGCCCACCACACGGTGTCGCGGGTGGTGTCATCACGAACAATGTATTTATCTTTTGGCGAACGGCCGGTAAAAATACCGGTGTCGACGGCGACAGCACCAGAATTCGTCAGCACACCACGCTCATATCCTTCCAGGTCTGGACGGAGCTCTTCCTGATACAGCGTATCGTAATCGGGGTTGTAGACGACATCCTGAACATCGTTGATACCATAAGCCTTGAGATCTTGCGGGGTTAAGCTCTTAACGCGCATGTCACTACTCCTTAGCCAATTGTACTGCTTGAAATTGTAGGGTTGTTTATCGCCGCTTACCCAGACGATGTTCATAGATTTTCAAATGCCGATAAAGCTGACTTCCGCAAAACGCTGTCATTTTCGCCACTTAGCGAGATGTATTGTGGAAAAACAGTGACAATAATCGGGAAAATGTCCCCAAAAGGCTATAAGCCGATATTTTTAACCGTCACTTTGTGACTGTAATCGCTTTCATGAAAGAAAATTACGTAAGGATTACATTGAGGATTTTAGCGTAAACGTGACGTGTAATGCAAAAAATGCCGCCTGAAAGCGGCATGAGGGAAGGGGGAATTAGTGAACCTGTGGGTCGGCCGGGGAGGCGTTATTGCGGATCTCCGCAATATCCATCGCATTAAACAGATAGTGGTTGCCGCAGTAATCGCAGTGCATGTCGATTTCACCTTCTTCGGCAATAATGCTGTCTACTTCTTCATCCGGCAGCGTTTTCAGCGCCGCAGCGCAGCGCTCGCGCGAACAGGTGCATTTAAATTCAACGTCCTGCGGATCGTACAGCGTGACTTCTTCTTCATGGTACAGACGCCACAACACCTCTTCTGCCGGCAGGGAGAACAGCTCTTCCGCTTTTACCGTTTCGGTCAGGACCGCCAGGTGTTCGAAATCGTTGGCTTGGGTTTCCTGCGCGGGCAGTACCTGTAGCAGCATACCGCCAGCCGCCGGCTGGCCATCTACTTCACCCGTGCGGATGAACAGGCGGGTCGGCAACTGTTCTGAACGCATAAAGTAATCTTCCAGGCACGCCGCCAGCGTATCGCCTTCGAGGCCAACCACGCCCTGATAACGCTCGCCCTCTTCCGGCGTAATGGTGATCACCAGATAGCCGTTACCCACCAGTGTTTTCAGATCGGCGTTCGCCGGGACGTCACCCTGCACTCGGGCAACGCCGCGCATTTGCTGGCGGTTGTTGCCGTTGATCACCGCAAGATTCATCGGGCCGTCACCCTGCAACTGCACGGTAATATCACCGGCAAATTTCAGGGTGGCGGTTAGCAGGCTGGTCGCAACCAACAGTTCACCGAGCAGCGTTTTTACCGGCAGCGGATAGTTATGGTTTTCCAGCACCTGTTTCCAGGTGTTGGAAACAGTCACCAGTTCGCCGCGCACGGCATAATTTTCAAACAGATAGCGGTGTAATTGGTCTTGATTGGCCATGATTATCTCTCTTGCAGGTGTGCGTTACTCGCTGCCACCAGATTTAAATTTCAGCAGATCGCGGCGCTCTTTTTTGTCCGGTCGGCGATCGGGGTGCGGCATTGTAAGCGCGTTCATCTTCCGCGCCAGCGCCATTTTTTCACGTTTCTCAATACTTTCTGCCGTTTCCTCATACAGTTCAACGGCTTCGGTTGCTGGACGGCGCTGATCCGTCACGCCTTTGACGACAACAGTACGTTCGTCATTTCCCTGGCGCAGCGTGAGCGTGGCATTCAGCTCGACTATTTTACCTGGTTTGCTGCGCTGACCGTTGTAATGCACTTTGCCGCCTTCAATCATCTCGCGGGCGAGGGCGCGAGTTTTATAAAAACGCGCCACCCACAGCCACTTATCCAGACGGACTTCTTGTGCGGGCTGCTGTTTCATCACATCTCCTTGAGAAGTGAGGGGATCAGATAACGGTAGTCATTGGTTCCGGGGTGACGCAGATAGCGTTTATCTGCCAGCCCGGAATCCGGGTTCGTCACGCCAACACAGTAACGAATGCCAAAGGTTGCTGCCGCATCGAGAATCGGTTCGCTGTCATCGATAAACAGCGTCCGTTCGGCACATAGCCCGGTCTCTTCCGCTACGGCCTGCCACAGGCGCTGATCCTCTTTCGGATAACCAAATGTATGGGTGGAAAGTAGTAAATCAAGGTGCGAAGCCAGATCCGTGTGCTCAAGCTTGACGGCAAGATTATGTGGATGCGCATTGGTCAGCAGAATACGGCGCTTACCGCTTTTTTTCAGTGCATCCAGAAAAGGCAACGTATCTTCTCGCAGCACTGCGCGTGGCCCTTGCTGTGTCGTCATTGCACAAATATCCAGCCCGAGACGTTCGCTCCAGTAATCCAGACAGTACCAGTTTAGCGTATGCTGCACCGCGTGATACTCCTGGTGAAGAACGTTCTGCGCTTCCTCTGGCGTTAGTCCCTGTTGGGCAGCGAAGGTTTCCGGCACCAGTTTTTGCCAGAAAAAGTTATCAAACGCCAGATCCAGCAAAGTGCCGTCCATATCCAGCAGAACGGTATCAACGTCCTGCCATGCAATATCAAGGTGCATTAAAACTCCAGCCAGGGGGAAACGTGTGCGACAGATTAACATAGCTCACGTTGCGGGTGGTTATCAGGTAAGGCTGTCCTGCGTAGGAAGCAGACGCGGATTCAGGCAGCTTTCGTAATACTGCGCAATCTCTTCGAGGCGTGTACGGTTACGCCGGTAGCGACGCAGAGACAGCACGCTGTTGCAGAGGCAACAAATGACCATGGCAAATAGCAGCAGTGTTGTACCAGCGTAACGCCATAAGCCCGTGGCATCCGGCATGCGGTGCAGGCTAATGTGCCGGGTACCGTTGGCATCGGTATAGATGTTGGTAATGATCCCTTCTGCGTGGAACGGCGTCTGCATCAACATTTGCGCCAGCCGTTGAAACTCGCTCCACTGCTCCTGCGCCGGGTAGTCATACAGAGCAATGGGCGGCCACGGCTGATCCACCAGCTCGTTACCCTCTTCACTAATAATCAGGAACCCGCCTGGCGCAGGGCTGTTCAGCGCTTGTGCGGCACGGGTTGTCTCGCGCAGGATAAAGGGCGCGGTTGAGGTGGTCACCAGATTATCCAGCGATTCGGCGCTCACCGGGCGCAGCAACACGTTAACACCGGTCAGCTTGCCATCGCTGGCGCGTTTGGTCAGCGTTTCCCAGTCTTTGCTGTTCCCGAGGTTTACCAGTGCGTTTTTTAACCTCAAGCAATCATCTTCCGCAGAGCATAAATCTTTTGTTTTCAGTATGATATCTGAAAAATCATCCAGCAGTACCATGCCAGACTTCTGAATGGCTGAGCGTAACACAGGGCTAACGCGTGAATCATCATCGGCTGTAGGGTGTAGCTGACGGCTCACCGCTTGCGCAAGCGCAGTGGCCCTGGTCACGGTATCTGATTCCGGCAATGGTAGCGGGGCCGCGTTATTCCAGATAATCTGCGAACAGTCGAACGGCATAAATGGCGATATCTGCCGCGATGACCAGTTTTGCGTGTGGATATTGCACATTCCGGTACCGCTGATCCGCAGCGTATCGCCGATGCGCAACCCGGCGGATTCAAGCTGATTAACGCTACTGGCTTCGATAGTTTGTGCGCCTTTAATCCACGAAACGGTGAATTTGATCGGCATGTCCAGCGGCACCCAAATCAGCAGCATCGCCACCACCACCAGCGAGCCGGTGGCGATCACCGCACTGCGTACCCAGTGCTGCAACGGGAAATTTTTCACTTCGTCATGCAGGGACAAAAAGCGTCCCTGGCGAACAACGTGGCGATCCAGATAAATATCGATATCCGTTTGCTGACCGAGATCGCGGGTGATAAAGGGCTGCCAGTGGCGGGGATAAATCAGATCGATAATCCCCAGAGAGATGTTATTCATCTGCTCCTGATTGTTCTCACCGAACAGCCCCCAGCGCTTTGGCGTACCGCGCAGACAATGAATTTCGCGCAGTGTGTTTTTCGCTGGCGGCGCATACAGCCCCCACATTCCCGCAGCAAACAGCATCACGGCACCGCCCGCCAGCCACGGAACGAAAACTTCCGGCGCCGCGAGGCAGAAGAAAAAGAGTAAAAAAGAGGCGCAGATCAGCAACGCTTCACGCATACCGTCCGGGCGGCTTAGCGTGTACTCTTCCGGTGTTTCGCGGCGAATATTCAGCAGCTCTATCTGTTCTGTCTCTTCGCCGCGAATAGCGGAGCGTGTGGAAGATACTTGCTCCAGCTCGCCGTTGCGTTCTTCCTGCATATATTCGCTAAGCGTATGGCCGTTTAACGAAATGATCAGCGGTATGGAATCGGTGCGGATCAGCTCAACATTGTTCTCATCGGTAATGTATTGCTCCCATGAGGGCGGCAGATGCACTTCGACAGAATCGAGATAGTAGCGCCATTTGTTGGGAGCATCGGTGGTGATGCCATAACGCGTGATCGAGTGCGCTACAAACAGAACGGTATTGCTCTGAGCATTGAGTTTGATGGAGACCGGCGCAGCCGTAGCGCCCGTTGGGCCTGGCGTATTCTGTACACGGGAAAGCGTGTCCAGATAGCGCTCAACAGCATCGCGCTCCTCTGGCAAGAGTTTACGGGTTGTCGCGCCGGTAAATGCCTGTAAATGAGGCAACCTGTACCGGCGTTGAGACCTGAACCTGAAAATCCATCCAGCGAGGAATGCGCAGGCCAGCATAGCAGCGAAAAAAATCAAAATGGTGCTCATGCTTTCCCCATCTTACTTTTTCTAACAGGTGTAGTCAGTTGCACCCTTTCTGTAAACATTTAATGTGGCTGGCCGCTGTAAGCAAGTAATTACTTGAGAATTTTTAATCGCATACCATTGCGAGGAAGAATAGCAAAACCACCCATGTGGGAATATCAGCAAATTCTTAGTTTTATATCAACCTATTGACTTTTTTGATAAATTGGGAGTTGCCTTCAGGTAGGTTACAAGAATGTAAATTAGAGGCGAATGACATTGCCGAAACAGTGCGTAGTGTCGCACAATAACGTAAGTTTCTCTGCAAAGACCGATAATAATGAGCAAATCATTGCAAAAACCCACCATTCTTAACGTAGAAACGGTCGCCTCTTCCCGTCTTTTTAACGTTGAAAGCGTGGATCTGGAGTTCAGCAACGGTGTACGCCGTGTTTACGAGCGCATGCGTCCTTCTATGCACGAAGCAGTGATGATTGTGCCAATTGTGGACGAGCACCTGATTCTGATCCACGAATACGCCGTTGGAACCGAATCTTACGAGCTGGGCTTTTCCAAAGGGCTTATCGATCCCGGTGAGAGTATATACGAAGCGGCTAACCGTGAATTAAAAGAAGAAGTAGGATTTGGCGCAAAAGAGCTTACTTTCCTGAAAAAACTTAGTATGGCTCCCTCTTATTTCTCCAGCAAGATGAGCATTATCGTGGCGGAAGATCTTTATCCGGAGTCGCTGCCGGGCGATGAACCGGAGCCACTACCGCAGGTGCGCTGGCCGCTGAAGCACTTAATGGATTTGCTGGAAGACCCGGATTTTAATGAAGCCCGCAATGTCAGCGCGCTGTTTCTAGTGCGTGAATGGCTAAAAGGGCAGGGCCGACTCTGATGGCACAACATCATAAATAAAAAGGGCGCTGTTGCGCCCTTGTTGCTTCCCTGGGTTCACGCGCTATCAGAACAGCTCGTGCGTTTCCCCATTATCAATGATCGTCGTGCCCACTTCATGTACTGCCTGCTGCGTCGGCTGAGTTCCTTCTATGAAGTACTCCTGACGGCTGCTGCCACCATTGGCCAACTGGCCGGTGCGGCGGTCGATGTTGACGGTGACCACGCCTGGCGGCGGCGTTAACGGATCTTCCGGCACACCATCCAGCACCACTTTCATGTAAGCATCCCAGGCTGGTTGGGCGCTTTTCGCACCGCCTTCGTAACCGGAAATCTGATCTTTGATCGCTCCGGAAGCAGTGGTTCGCCCCAGATCGCGACGATGATCGTCAAAACCGATCCACACGGAAGTGACAGCGCCCGGACCATAACCAGAGAACCAGGCATCTTTCGAGCTGTTGGTGGTGCCGGTTTTACCGCCGATATCGTTACGCTTGAGATCGCGTCCCGCACGCCAGCCCGTACCCTGCCAGCCTGGTTCGCCAAAGATGTTGCTGTTCAGAGCGCTTTTAATCAGGAATGACAGCGGCGTGCTAATCACATGCGGTGCATACTCTTCGCCACCGCTACGCTGAATCAGCGCCTGGTTTGCCTGCTCCAGTTGTGGCTGTGGCACCGAGCTGTTCTGCTGCGTCTGTGACGTGGCGACGTTTTCCATGTCTTTGTTTTCCAGCACATTTGATTTCGGCGTTTCGCCGTAAATTACCGGAATATCGCAATCGGCACAGGCCACTTTCGGGTGTGCTTCAAACAGCACATTACCCTGATCATTTTCGATTTTCGTGATGTAGTACGGATCGACCAGGAACCCACCGTTCGCCATCACCGAATAGCCTCTTGCAACCTGCATCGGCGTAAATGAGGCTGAGCCCAGCGCCAGTGATTCGGTATGCACAATGTTTTGTGCCGGGAAACCGAAGCGCTGCAAATACTCTGCGGCATAATCGACGCCCATTGCACGCATTGCACGTACCATTACTACGTTCTTCGATTGCCCCAGCCCCTGGCGCAGGCGGATTGGACCAGCATATTCATCCGGCGAGTTCTTCGGCCGCCAGTCGGAACCTGCACCCACATCCCAGCGGGAAATCGGGGCGTCGTTGAGTATGCTTGCCAGCGTCAGGCCTTTATCCATTGCCGCAGTGTAAAGGAACGGCTTGATGTTCGAACCCACCTGGCGCAGCGCCTGAGTCGCGCGGTTAAACTTGCTCTGGTTAAAATCAAAGCCGCCGACCAGCGCCAGTATCGCGCCATTATGCGGGTTGATAGAGACCAGCGCAGAGTTCACATCCGGCACCTGCGCCAGCCACCAAGCATTATCGACCTGACGCACCCAAATCTGCTGCCCGGTCTGTATGGCATCCGTCACTTTACGTGGCGTGGCGCCTTGCTGCGTATCAGAGCGGTAAGGGCGAGCCCAGCGGACGCCGTCCATGCGCAATGAAACCGATGTACCATCAGCCATCATCGCCACGGCTTCTTGCGGATTTGCGCTGGTGACGACAGCAGGAGAGAGCGGTCCGTACGTCGGCAGCGTTTTCAGTGAGTCAGTGATTTTTTTACTGTCCCATGCGGCTTCACCGATTTTCCACAATACATTCGACGGACCGCGATAGCCGTGGCGCATGTCGTAATCCATCACGTTATTGCGTACGGCAGCCTGCGCAGCCTGCTGCACTTTACGCGTAATGGTGGTGTAAACGCGGTAGCCATCCTCATAGGCTTTGTCACCATAACGGGCGACCATATCCTGACGCACCATCTCGGAAAGATAAGGAGCGGAGAAGGCGATTTCCGGCGCATGGTAGTTTGCGTCTATCGCCTCGCTACGCGCCTGGTCGGCTTGCTGTTCGGTGATATAACCTTCACTCTCCATACGCGCCAGCACAACGTTACGACGTGCGGTTGCCCGTTCAAGCGAATAGAGCGGGTTAAAAGTAGATGGCGCTTTCGGTAAACCGGCAATCACCGCCATCTCACTTAGCGTCAGTTGATCTACTGACTTACCAAAATAGACCTGCGCCGCAGCGCCCACGCCATAAGCGCGATAGCCGAGGTAGATTTTGTTGAGGTAAAGCTCAAGGATCTCGTCTTTGCTCAACAACTGCTCAATACGGATCGCCAGGAACACCTCTTTGATTTTACGCATCATGGTGCGTTCCGGGCTCAGGAAGAAGTTACGCGCTAACTGCTGCGTAATGGTACTTGCTCCCTGTGATGCATGGCCGGAGAAGAGCGCTATGCTGGCGGCACGGAAAATCCCCACCGGGTCGACACCGTGGTGCTCATAAAAACGGCTATCTTCAGTAGCGATAAACGCTTTTACCAGTTCTGGCGGAATTTGGCTCAGGGTCAGCGGGATGCGGCGCTTTTCACCATACTGTGCGATCAATTCGCCATCTGCGCTGTACACCTGCATTGGAATCTGTAACCGGACGTCTTTCAGCGTCGCGACGTCGGGTAACTGTGGCTCAATATATTTGTACAGACCGTAAATTGAGCCTGCTCCCAGCAGAATGCAAAAGACTGCAAGGATGAATAAATACTTTACGAACTTCACTGGAGATTTCCCATTAAGAGTCATTTGGGCAGTTTATAAACAACCGCGCGGTAGTATAAAGGCAAGCCTGATGCATTGATATAGCGTCATCCCCGTGGACGATAAGGAGATCGTAACTTATGGCATTCAGACACTGGCAAATTGGGTTGCATATTCAACAAGATGGTATATTTATTGTGGCACTTGCCGCCACTCGTGGCGGTCAGGCTTTACGCCGCTGGTGGCATTTTCCTTTACCTGCCGGAACGATTGTTCAGGGGCGTATTAAAACACCCGAGCCGCTTCTTGCCGCGTTGCGTCCCTGGCGACAATCCTTACCGCAACGGCACTGTGTTCGACTGGCCTTTCCCGCCGTACAAACCCTGCAAAAAAAGCTGCCGCGCCCGGCTATTGCACTGCGCGAAGAGGCGCTCAACCGCTGGGTATCACAGGCGATGGCGCGAGAACTGGAAATGGCGGAAAACGAGCTCTGCTTTGATTTTACGGAAGATGAGCCAGCAAAAACTTATGGCGTGACCGCGGCGCAGAATAAAGACGTGGCGGTGCTGCTTGATATGGCGCGGGCCCTCTCGCTGCACCTCTCTTCTATTACACCTGATGCTAGTGCGTTGCAGGCTTTACTGCCCTGGCTCGCGCCACCTGCCCGTTGCCTGGTGTGGCGCGACGAACGGCAATGGTTATGGGCAACGAAAGAGAGCTGGGGCCGGCGTGTACAGGAGGATGCCGATAGCGCTGTTCAGTTAGCCAGTGTGCTGGGGCTACCTGTTGATGAAATTGTGCAGTGCAGCGATTTACCTGGAGGTTTTGATTGCTGGAGCGTAGTGCCTTCACGTCAGCCGCCGTTGCCGGCAGCAGGCGATCGCTATGCTGTCGCTCTCGGGCTGGCCGTCGCCAGTGGATATTGATGGCTGGCGTGAATTTTCTGCCCTGGCGGCAAGACCGGCGGCGACGCAGCGTGCGTCTCTGGGCGAGTGTCTTTATCGCCAGCCTCCTGCTGACAGGCGGCGTTGGTTTGCTTTGGCGGGCATCAGTAGCTATCGATCTTTACGGGCGGGTTCTCTGGCAGCAAGCTGATGCGGCGTTGCTGGCCTCACTGGCGGCAGCTAAAAAACCTTTGCTGGCTCGGCAAGAAGCGTGGCGCATGGAGCAGGTTCGCCGGCAGCGTCGGCAGGATACGCTGGCATGGCAGCCCCGCCTGCTTAGCCTGGCCGCAAATCTTCCACAGAACGCCTGGCTGACGCAACTGCGCTGGCAGCAAAATCAATTGACGCTATCAGGTCTTGCCAGTTCGCTTAGGGCATTAGCTGTCCTTGAGCAGCAACTGCGTGGCATCGCGGGGTTTCAGTTACAACAAAGCGGTGCAATGGAGCGGGATGCTCAGGGGCGCTGGCAATTTCACTACCAGCTTAAGGAGGAGAACAATGATGCCCCTGAACGCTGATTTCTGGTTTGTGCTGTCGCCATGGCAACGTACGGCATGCTGGCTGCTGAGCATTTTTTGCGGTTTGCTTTTGGTATGGTGGTTAGCTATTTCCCCGCTTAATACGGCGCAGGCACAGTTAATCATTCAGCAAAGTGGTCAACAGGCTGCATTACAGGCTCAGTGGCGCACGCTACGTGCATTATTCCCACCGACAGAAAGTGTGTCCTTACCCGCCGCTCAACCTTTTAGCCCCCTGGATTTTCAGGCGACCAACAGGCAGCTCATCCGCTGGCAGCCTGGAAAAAATGGAGGTGAGCTGGTGCTGGAAACCCACTGGGAACCGGTGACAGAAACTTTTGTGCGCCTGGCCGGTTGCGACATGCAGGTTCCGGCATTTTCGCTGGCAGCAGGTGCTGAGTTGTTGCGTTTTACCCTGCAACTGGAGCATGGCGATGGTCGCTGAACGCGTGGTTTTTGCCTGTGCACTATGCCTGCTGCTGAGCGGAATGCGTGACCCCTTCCAGCCGCCGCTGGATACCTGCCAGATCGCCCAACTGAATCAGTGGCTGTTTCGCGGCATGATTCAGGGCAAGCATACGGTGGGTATATTGCGCGATGCCGGTAAACACTGGCATCGGGTTGCTGTTGGCGAGTTACTGCCAACGGGCTGGCGCGTTATTTCTGTCACCGTGGATGAACTGCAAATTTCCACGGGTAAGGATTGCATCCCGGCGCAATGGCGCTGGAAACGAGATGGAACTCAGAATGAAAAAATGGATAGTGGGCCTTATGCTCTTCGCCCAGCATTACGCCAGCACAGCGACAACGCAGCTCGTCACACTGACCGTTGATGATGTGCCGGTTGCACAGGTACTACAGACGCTGGCTGCGATTGAAAAGCAAAATATGGTGATCGAGAAAGACGTCAGCGGCACGTTGTCGCTGCACTTAACCGATGTTCCCTGGCGGCAGGCGTTGCAAACCGTGGCGGAAAGCGCCGGATTAACGCTCAGTCAGAAGGGGACAATCTGGCAGGTTCACTCCGCATCGTGGCAGCAACAAAAGCAGGCGGAACAGGATGCCCGGCAGGCCCGACAAAAAAAGAATGCCCCGTTGCAAACGCGCAGCATCGTGTTGCGCTATGCGGAGGCAGAAGAACTGGCAAAAGCGGGAGGAAAACTGCTTAGTCCGCAAGGCGCGATAACCGTGGACTCGCGGCTTAACCGCTTGTTGATCCGGGATAATAAAGAGGGGCTGGCAATGCTCGAAAAATGGGTGGCGCAAATGGATTTACCGGTCGAGCAGATTGAGCTGGCGGCGCACATTGTCACCATTAACGAAAAAAGTCTGCGTGAGCTGGGCGTGAAATGGGGGCTGGCGCAGAGCGCCGAAACAGCGCGTGGGCAGATAAACGCGTTATCTGCGGATCTCTCTGTTCCCAATGCCAGTACACGCGTGGGGTTCAATATTGGCAGTATTAATGCCCGCTTGCTCGATCTGGAGCTTTCAGCGCTGGAGCAAAAGCAGCAGTTGGAGATTATTGCCAGCCCACGTCTGCTGGCTTCACATCGTCAGCCCGCCAGTATAAAACAGGGAAGCGAAATTCCTTATCAGGTTGCCAACGGCGAAAATAATACCTCGGTCGAATTTCGCGAGGCAGTACTGGGGATGGAAGTGACGCCAACTGTTTTGCCTGATAAACGCGTTCGTCTGAAGCTGCGTATCAGTCAGAATATGCCAGGCCAGGTGCTGCAACAGTCCGGAGGCGAAGCCCTGGCGATTGATAAACAGGAAATTGAAACACTGGTGGAGGTAAAAAGCGGCGACACGCTGGCGCTTGGCGGAATTTTTTCGCAAAAGCGCACTACGGATAAAAAGCAAATTCCGGGGCTTGGGTCTCTGCCTGGCATTGGCCAGCTATTCCGCCAGGATGGAAAGAATAGCGAACGGCGAGAACTGGTCGTATTTATTACTCCAAGGTTGGCGGCGGTACATTAAACCTACCTTAATCCTCCTTTTTCTTCGGAACTTGGTTCAGGTGTTTGACGTGAGAGATGATTTAGCTTACAAGGAGTACCGATTTGAGCGTCAGTGGTCTCCGTCGTATAGCAAGCAGCATGAAGGATAACGTGTTTATTCAGTTGCCAAACAAGCCGGAGTACTGAGATAATTTTCGATCTGACTCTCGCACTATCGCATATGAGGTTTCAGTTCATGTCCTGCTACGCTAGGTATCTGCGAAGCGGGTTTATCATCAACGAATAGTCTTAGTAGTACCGAAAAAATGGCAGAGAAACGCAATATCTTTCTGGTTGGGCCTATGGGTGCCGGCAAAAGCACTATTGGGCGTCAGTTAGCTCAACAACTCAATATGGAATTTTACGATTCTGATCAAGAGATTGAGAAACGAACCGGAGCTGATGTGGGCTGGGTCTTCGATGTTGAAGGTGAAGAAGGCTTCCGCGATCGCGAAGAAAAAATCATCAATGAGCTGACGGAAAAACAGGGCATCGTTCTGGCGACTGGCGGTGGTTCTGTGAAATCTCGCGAAACTCGTAATCGTCTCTCCGCCCGTGGAGTAGTGGTGTATCTGGAAACCACTATCGAAAAGCAATTGGCTCGCACTCAACGTGATAAGAAACGCCCGCTTCTGCAAGTGGACGCGCCACCGCGTGAAGTACTGGAAGCATTGGCTGACGAACGCAATCCTTTGTACGAAGAGATTGCAGACGTGACCATTCGCACCGACGACCAGAGCGCTAAAGTGGTCGCAAACCAGATTATACATATGCTGGAAAGCAACTAATTCTGGCTTAATACACACAGGCCTGCGGGTTTAAGCAACTAAGGTGGATGTCGCGTCATGGAGAGGATCACAGTCACTCTTGGGGAACGTAGTTACCCTATCACCATCGCGGCTGGTTTGTTTAACGATCCAGCTTCCTTCTTGCCCTTGAAGTCTGGTGATCAGGTTATGCTGGTCACTAATGAAACATTGGCTCCGCTCTACCTTGATAAGGTTCGCCACGTTCTTGAACAGGCTGGCGTGAAGGTCGATAGTGTGATTCTTCCCGATGGCGAGCAATACAAAAGCCTGGCGGTGATGGATACCGTATTTACTGCTTTGTTGCAAAAACCACACGGACGTGACACGACGCTGGTTGCTCTGGGCGGCGGCGTAATTGGTGATTTAACCGGTTTTGCAGCGGCCAGCTATCAGCGCGGTGTACGCTTTATTCAGGTTCCAACCACGCTTCTGTCTCAGGTTGATTCTTCCGTTGGCGGTAAAACGGCAGTAAACCATCCCCTTGGCAAAAACATGATCGGCGCCTTCTACCAGCCTGCGTCTGTCGTTGTTGACCTTGATTGCCTCGCAACCCTTCCCGCCCGTGAACTTTCCTCCGGTCTCGCGGAAGTGATCAAATACGGCATTATTCTTGACGGTGAGTTCTTTGACTGGCTGGAACAGAATATGGATGCGCTTCTGCGTCTCGACGGCCCGGCGATGGCATACTGCATCCGGCGTTGTTGTGAGCTTAAAGCCGAGGTTGTTGCTGCCGATGAGCGGGAAACCGGCTTACGTGCTTTACTGAATCTGGGGCATACATTCGGCCATGCTATTGAAGCGGAAATGGGCTACGGTAACTGGCTACACGGCGAAGCTGTCGCGGCTGGCATGGTGATGGCTGCACATGCTTCTGAGCGTCTTGGCCAGTTCAGCAAAGCGGACACGCAGCGCATCAAGACGCTGCTCAAGCGTGCTGGCCTGCCAGTGCAGGGGCCGAGTGAAATGACGGCGGAAGCCTATTTGCCACATATGATGCGCGATAAAAAAGTGCTGGCGGGGGAAATGCGCTTAGTGCTCCCGTTAGCCATAGGGAAGAGTGAAGTTCGCGGCGGAGTGTCGCACGGCGTAGTACTTGGCGCTATTGCTGATTGCCAGCAGGCGTAACTATTTAGAAAGGTCTGGTCACCTATAACGTGACGTTTAACTTCGGGCGCTATGCATGTCGTGGCATACGCCTTTGTGTGGGGTGTTAAATGGATGAATACAAACCAGAAGACGGGCTGAAAACCGATCCCAGCGATCGTCGTACTGGTCGTTCTCGTCAATCTTCCGATCGTGTCGATGAACCGCAGATCAATTTTGATGATGTTGATCTCGATGCCGACGACCGCCGTCCTTCTCGTACCCGCCGGGCGCGTGACGAGCGCGAAGAAGAGGGTTATAACGAAGAAGACGATGCTCTGGACGAAGATCGTGAAGAACGTCGTCCGCGCAAGCGTAAGAAAGCGGCTGCCGCTAAACCTGCTTCGCGCCAGTACATGATGATGGGCATTGGCATTCTGGTGCTACTGTTGCTCATTATCGGTATCGGTTCTGCGTTGAAATCCCCTGCGCCTTCTACGGCCAATGAACAGAATGCTCCGGCAGAGAAGAATATCGATCTCTCCGGTAACAATGGCAGCGCGGACAGCTCCGCCGCTGCTAACCAGGCGAATAACGCGCAGCCTGCTACCGGCACGTCGCCTGCCCAACAACCTGCTGGCAATGCACCAGCGCCGCAGGATGTTACCTTACCGCCAATCTCCTCAACACCATCACAGGGTGAATCGCCTGCAACGCCTGCGGGCCAGCAACGTGTGGAAGTTCAGGGCGATCTGAACACCGCACTGTCGCAGCCGCAAAACCAGTCGCAGATTGACAATGCGGTAAGCTCTACGTTGCCAACAGAACCTGCAACAGTAGCGCCGGTGCATAACGGCAATGCTCGACAGACGACAGAAAGTCATTCGACTGCAACGCGTCCTGAGCGTAAACAAATGGTGATTGAGCCAAAACCGGTCGTTAAAGCGCCGGTCGTGAAAGCCGAGTCAAAACCGGTTGCCCAGCCGCCAAAACGCACTGAAACTGCGGTAACCGCTCCGGTGAAAGCACCCGCGACAACGACAACGGCCGCGACTGCTGAGCCGGTACAACAGCCGAAGGCTACCGCGCCGGCTGCCACTGCTGCACCTGCTGCAAGCAGCGCAGTCGCAACCGGGAATGTTGGCGAGCTGAAATCGGCTCCGGGCAGCCACTACACGCTGCAACTGAGCAGTTCCTCGAATTACAGCAACCTGAATTCGTGGGCGAAGAAAGAAAATCTGAAAAATTTCGTGGTTTATCAGACGACGCGTAACGGCCAGCCGTGGTACGTGCTGGTAAGCGGCGTGTATGCATCAAAAGATGATGCAAAACGTGCAGTTGCTACGCTTCCCGCTGATGTGCAGGCGAAAAACCCTTGGGCCAAGCCGCTGCATCAGGTTCAGGCCGATCTGAAATAATGTTTAAAGCGCAGGATGCTGTCGGAGCTTTTTCCACAGCCGGAGAGAGTGTAAGTAATCAGTCAGCATGAAAAAAAATCGCGCTTTTTTGAAATGGGCAGGGGGGAAATACCCCCTGCTGGAAGATATCGCAAGGTATCTGCCAAAGGGTGAATGCCTGATCGAGCCGTTTGTCGGCGCGGGTTCGGTGTTTCTTAACACCTCGTTCCCCCGCTATATCCTCGCTGATATCAACAGCGATTTGATTAGCCTCTATAACATCGTTAAAGACCGTCCTGATGAATACGTTCAGTATGCACGTGAATTGTTCATGCCTGCGACGAATCAGTCGGTGATTTACTATCAGTTGCGCGAGGAATTTAACCAGTGCCAGGATCCGTTCCGGCGCGCGCTGTTGTTTTTGTACCTCAACCGACATGGGTATAACGGCCTGTGTCGTTATAATCTGCGCGGCGAATTTAATGTGCCGTTCGGTCGCTATAAAAAACCCTATTTTCCGGAAGCGGAGTTGTATCACTTCGCGGAAAAAGCGCAGAGTGCTTTTTTTTACTGCGAATCCTACGCCGACAGCATGGCGCGTGCTGACGAGAATTCAGTCGTCTACTGCGATCCGCCTTATGCTCCGCTTTCTGCAACAGCAAACTTTACGGCGTACCACACAAACAGCTTCAGTATGGAGCATCAGGCGCACCTGGCCACCATTGCCGAGAGCCTGGTGCAGAACCGAATCCCGGTATTGATTTCCAACCACGACACTGCGTTGACGCGTGAGTGGTATCATCAGGCAAAATTGCATGTGGTGAAAGTGCGCCGCAGTATCAGCAGTAACGGCGGCACACGTAAAAAGGTGGATGAATTGCTGGCGCTTTATTGCCCGGCGACACTTTAACTCGCTTTCGCCGCGTTGCCAGGCCCTATTTTCTCAAGGAGATGCGGATGAAACAGTATTTGATTGCCCCTTCGATTTTATCGGCTGACTTTGCTCGCCTGGGCGAAGATACCGCCAACGCGCTGGCTGCCGGTGGCGACGTTGTCCACTTCGATGTGATGGACAACCATTACGTACCGAACCTGACTATCGGGCCGATGGTGCTTAAAGCGTTGCGTAACTACGGCATCACCGCGCCTATCGACGTGCATTTGATGGTGAAACCGGTTGACCGCCTGGTGCCGGATTTCGCTGCCGCAGGTGCGAGCATCATTACATTTCATCCCGAAGCTTCCGGGCATGTTGACCGTACGCTGCAACTGATTAAAGAGCAGGGTTGTAAAGCGGGGCTGGTGTTGAACCCGGCAACGCCGCTGAGCTATCTGGATTATGTGATGGACAAGCTGGATGTGATCCTGCTGATGTCGGTGAACCCCGGTTTTGGTGGTCAATCCTTTATTCCGCATACGCTGGATAAACTGCGCGAAGTTCGCCGCCGCATTGATGCATCCGGTTTTGATATTCGTCTGGAAGTTGATGGCGGGGTTAAAGCCAGCAATATCGGCGAGATTGCCGCTGCTGGCGCGGATATGTTCGTGGCAGGTTCAGCGATTTTTGATAAGCCGGATTACAAACAGGTTATTGATGAAATGCGTAGCGAACTGGCGAAGGTAAGTCATGGATAAATTGCAGTCAATTCAAGGTGTGGCGTTCGATCTGGATGGTACGCTGGTGGATAGCGCGCCGGGGTTGACGGCCGCCGTAGACAGCGCGTTGTATGCGCTGGAACTCCCTCAGGCCGGTGAAGCTCGCGTGGTGACCTGGATTGGTAACGGCGCGGATGTGTTAATGGAACGTGCATTCCACTGGTCGCGGCAGGAACGTTCTATTCAGCGTGCGGCGCAGGGCAAGCCAGATATTGAAGATCATGATGTTCCGCAGGAAGAGCAGATTCGCATGCTGCGTAAGCTGTTTAACCGTTATTACGAAGAGACGGTGGAAGAAGGCAGTTTTCTGTTCCCGGACGTGGCAGACACCCTGATTGCGCTGCACGCTAAAGGCCTGCCACTGGCGCTGGTGACCAACAAACCGACGCCGTTTGTCGCTCCGCTGCTGGAAGCGCTTGATATCGCGCAATTCTTCTCTTTTGTCGTCGGTGGCGACGATGTGGTGAACAAAAAGCCGCATCCGGAACCGTTGCTTCTGGTGTGTAAAAAGCTCAATATTCAGCCTCACGAGCTACTTTTCGTGGGGGATTCGCGTAACGATATCGTGGCTGCGAAAGCGGCAGGCAGCGTTTCTGTGGGCCTGACTTACGGTTATAACTACGGCGAAGCGATCACCTTGAGCGAACCAGACCTCGTCTTTGATCACTTTAAGGAATTACTGCCCGCATTTGGGCTTTCGCATATTGAACATCAGGAAATGAAAAATGACTAAGCCCATCGTCTTTAGTGGCGCACAGCCCTCAGGTGAACTAACCATTGGCAACTATATGGGTGCGCTGCGTCAGTGGGTAAACATGCAGGACGACTATCACTGTATCTATTGCATCGTTGACCAGCACGCGATTACCGTGCGTCAGGATCCGCAGACGCTGCGCAAAGCGACGCTGGATACGCTGGCGCTGTATCTGGCCTGTGGTATTGATCCGCAGAAAAGTACCATTTTCGTTCAGTCGCATGTGACTGAACATGCCCAGTTGGGCTGGGCGCTGAATTGCTACACCTATTTTGGTGAGCTAAGCCGTATGACGCAGTTCAAAGACAAATCCGCTCGCTATGCAGAAAACATCAACGCCGGTCTGTTTGATTATCCAGTACTGATGGCGGCAGATATTTTGCTGTATCAGACCAATCAGGTGCCGGTTGGGGAAGATCAGAAGCAGCATCTGGAGCTGAGCCGTGATATCGCCCAGCGTTTTAACGCGATCTACGGCGATATCTTTAAGGTGCCGGAGCCGTTCATTCCGAAATCCGGTGCGCGCGTGATGTCGCTGCTGGAACCGACGAAGAAAATGTCCAAGTCGGACGATAACCGTAACAACGTGATTGGCCTGCTGGAAGATCCGAAATCCGTGGTGAAGAAAATCAAACGCGCGGTGACCGATTCCGACGAGCCGCCGGTTGTGCGTTATGATATCGCCAACAAAGCGGGCGTTTCCAACCTGCTGGATATTCTCTCTGCCGTTACCGGCCAGAGCATTGCGCAACTGGAACAGCACTTCGAAGGCAAAATGTACGGCCATCTGAAAGGCGAAGTGGCGGAAGCGGTCTCCGGCATGCTGACCGAGTTGCAGGAGCGTTATCATCGCTACCGCAATGACGAAGCTTTCCTGCAGAAGGTGATGAAAGAGGGTGCAGAGAAAGCCAGCGCCCGCGCCTCTGAAACGCTGAAAAAAGTCTACGAAGCGATTGGCTTTGTCGCCAAACCGTAATTGATGACCGTAATTGATGATAGCCGGATGAGCGAAGCCGCCATCCGGCAATTTATGTTAAAACCACTTCAGCTTATCGCGTAGCGCCACGACGCGACCCACAATAATTAGCGCCGGGCTTTCCACCTGCTGCGCCAGTTCTCCGAGTTGCGATAAATCACCGCTCACCACTCGCTGCTGCACCGAGGTTCCGTTCTCTACCAGCGCGACCGGCATATTGGCCTGCATACCGTGCTCAATGAGCTGCGCCTGAATGGTAGCGGCCTGATTTAAGCCCATATAAAACACTAGCGTCTGTTTTTCTGCCGCAAGGTTAGCCCAGTCCAGCTCGCTGCCGGTTTTCAGATGGCCCGTTACCAGCCGTACGCTTTGTGCATAATCGCGGTGGGTCAGGGGAATGCCTGAATAGGCCGAACAGCCAGATGCTGCAGTAATCCCCGGTACAACAGAGAAGGGAATTCCTGCATGACACAGGGTTTCCAGCTCTTCGCCGCCGCGGCCGAAAATGAACGGATCGCCGCCCTTCAGACGCACAACGCGTTTACCACTCTGCGCTTCGCGCAGCAGGATCTGGTTGATCTCTTCCTGCGGCACGCAGTGGTAACCTGCGCGTTTGCCGACAAAAATACGATCGGCGTCGCGGCGTACCAGATTCATGATTTCATCCGAAACCAGACGATCGTAGACCACCACATCGGCCTGCTGGATCTGCTGCAAACCTTTCAACGTCAGTAATCCGGCATCGCCAGGGCCCGAGCCCACCAGCACCACTTCGCCCCGGTTATCCAGCGGTTCGGCCAGTAGCTGTTCGGTGATTTTCTCTACCGCAGCAGTATTCTGGTTCGCCAGAGATTGCGCCAGACGGTCATTAACAAACAGTTTTTCCCAGAAATGGCGGCGTTCGCCGATGCTGGCGAACTGGCGCTTTACACGGCTACGTAGCTTGCCAGCAAAGTGTGCAACATGGCCGAGATGTTGCGGCAGCAGCGATTCCAGCTTCTCACGCAGTAAACGCGCCAGTACCGGCGAAGTGCCGCCGGAGGAGACGGCCACCATCAGCGGTGAGCGGTCAATAATTGACGGCATAATAAAACTCGCCTGCGTGGGAGCATCGACCACATTACAGAAGATGCGACGCGCTTCAGCCTCAGTGCTGACCTGCAGGTTAACAGCTTCGTTGTCCGTGGCGGCGATCGCCAGCCAGCAATCGTCAAGCAGCCTCTCTTCGAATGCGCCTTCCGCCAGTGTCAGCATTTCTTCTGCCGCCCAGACGGTAAACTGCGGCGTAAACGTGAGTGCGTTAACGGTCAGTCTGGCACCTGCGTCCATCAGCAGCCGGGCTTTGCGCTCGGCGACATCGCCGCCGCCAACCAGCAGGCATGCGCGATCGCGTAATTGACAGAAAATGGGCAAATGGTCCACGGCATTACCTCGGTATTGTTGCTGTTCGACGTAGCATACCAGCAAGAGAACTGCGGAAGTTAAGGGAATCTTGAAGACGCGGGAGCGGTGTACTCCCGCTGGAGAGTCAGGCTTTGATCTGGACTTCGCCCTCTTTTACTCGCGCGTCGAAATGCGCAACAGAACGGCTTTCATCCTCCATACACAAGCCATCACGCAGGCGGAAACGCTGTTTTTTCAGCGGGCTTGCCACCCACAGATCGCCCTGATGTTCGGCGATAATCCCACGAGAGAGCACGCTGGCTTCAAAAAAGGGATCGATATTACTGATGGCAAAAACCTGATCGTCATGGTACGGACGGAAAACAGCGACTTGTTTGCCGTTTACCAGCGCGCAGACGCCGGTGGCAGGGACAATGTCATCGATTTTGCAGATAGTGTTCCACTGGCTCATGCGTTTTCCTCCACTAACACGACTGGAATACGTTCATAGGGCGTTGCCGGGCGATGTTGTTCGCGTTCCGGCACCACTTGCACATTCGGGTCACGGCGATCGCTGTTGATAAAGTGTTTGAAGCGCGTTTGGGTTGCAGGCGTGTTCACGGTTTCTGTCCATTCGCAAATTACCGCTTCACGCAGGCGGGTCATCTCTTCTTCCAGTTGCGCGTCAAAGCCCAGCTTGTCATCGATAATCACGTTTTTCAGGTACTCAATGCCACCTTCCATGCTCTCCAGCCAGGAGGCAGTACGGGTTAGTTTGTCGGCGGTGCGGATGTAAAACATCATAAAGCGATCGAGGTAGTGCAGCAGAGTTTCACGGTCGAGATCGGCAGCCAGCAGATCCGCATGGCGTGGTTTCATACCTCCGTTACCGCAGACATAGAGGTTCCAGCCCTTTTCAGTGGCGATAATGCCGACATCTTTCCCCTGAGCTTCCGCACACTCGCGGGTACAACCGGAAACGCCGAATTTCATTTTGTGTGGTGTACGGATGCCTTTGTAGCGATTCTCCAGTTCGACGCCAAAGCCAACGCTGTCGCCAACACCGTAGCGGCACCAGGTGGAGCCGACACATGTTTTCGCCATGCGCAGCGCCTTGGCGTACGCGTGGCCCGTTTCGAAACCCGCGTTGATAAGCTGCCGCCAGATTTCCGGCAGATCGTCTTTTTGCGCGCCGAACAGGCCGATACGCTGCGAACCGGTGATTTTGGTGTACAGGTTGAATTCCCGGGCGATACGGCCCACTTCCATCAACCCTTCCGGCGTGATTTCGCCGCCTGCGGAACGCGGGATCACCGAATACGTACCGTCTTTCTGTATATTGGCGAGGAAGTTGTCGTTGGTGTCCTGCAACGGAGTATGTTGCGGTTTCAGGATGTACTCGTTCCAGCAGGAAGCGAGCAGCGAACCAATGGTCGGTTTACACACTTCGCAACCGTAGCCTTTACCGTATTTCGCCAGCAACTCGTCGAAGGATTTAATCCCTTCCACGCGGATCAGGTGATACAGCTCCTGGCGCGAGTAGGCAAAGTGCTCGCACAGATTGTTGGTGACTTCGATACCCTGTTTTGCCAGCTCCGCGTTCAGCACTTGTGTTACCAGCGGTATACAACCGCCGCAGCCGGTACCGGCTTTGGTTTCAGCTTTCAGCGCAGCAACGGTATGACAGCCTTTATTGATGGCGGCGATCAGAGCGCCTTTGGTCACGTCGAAGCAGGAACAAATTTGCGCGCTGTCTGGCAGCTTGTCGACGCCGATTGACGGTTTGCCGCTTGACGCATGCGCAGGCAGGATCAGCGCATCCGGGTTCTCTGGCAGTTCAATAGCGTTGAGCACCAGTTGTAGCAGGTTACCGAAATCGCTGGTGTCGCCCACCAGCACCGCGCCGAGCAGAGTTTTGTTATCCGGGCTAACTATCAGGCGTTTGTAGACTTCTTTGCTTTCGTCGAGATAAACATAGCTGCGCGCGCCCGACGTACGACCATGCGCATCGCCGATACCGCCCACATCGACGCCGAGCAATTTCAGTTTGGCGCTGAGATCCGCGCCTTCAAAGGCGTTTTGCGTACCCAGAATATGGTCTACAGCGACCTGCGCCATTTTATAACCTGGCGCGACCAGGCCATACACGCGGTTATTCCAGTTGGCGCATTCGCCGATAGCGTAGATGTTCGGATCTGAGGTCTGGCAGTTATCGTTGATCACGATACCGCCACGTTGAGCCACTTCCAGACCGCACTGGGTCGCCAGCTTGTCGCGCGGGCGGATACCGGTTGAGAAGACGATAAAGTCCACTTCCAGCTCGCTGCCGTCGGTAAAGCGCATGGTTTTGCGCGCTTCACTTCCTTCCTGCACGATCTCTTTGGTGTTTTTGCTGGTGTGAACACGCACGCCCATGCTTTCAATTTTACGCTTCAGCTGTTCACCGCCCATCTGGTCGAGCTGCTCTGCCATTAGCATCGGGGCGAATTCGATCACATGCGTTTCGACGCCAAGGTTTTTCAGCGCGCCAGCGGCTTCCAGGCCCAACAGGCCGCCGCCGACAACAGCGCCACGACGACTACGACGCGCGCAGGCTTCAATAGCGTTTAAGTCTTCAATGGTGCGGTAGACGAAGCAGTCCTGCGTTTCTGAACCTTTGATCGGCGGGATCCACGGATAGGAACCGGTGGCCATGATCAGTTTGTCGTAATAGACCGTGCGCCCGGCGCTGGAGTGGATCACTTTTTCCTGCCGATTGATGGTGATGGCGCGTTCGCCTACCAGCACTTTCACACCGTGTTTTTCGTAAAAGCCTTCGCGCACCAGCGACAACTCTTCGGCAGTATGATGAGAAAAATAGGAAGAGAGATGGACGCGGTCGTAGGCTTTACGTGGCTCTTCACAAAAGACAGTAATATCGAACTGAGCGGCGTCGGTTTTATCGAGGAGATCCTCTACAAAACGGTGGCCGACCATACCGTTACCGATAATAGTGAGTTTGACTTTGCTCATTTTTTCCTCGATTTCTTTTCTATTACCTCCTACCTTAACGATTCAGCTCCCCCACTTATTGATGTGCATCAAATACATCTTCGCCTACCACTTAATGAGTAGGATATTGATTTTTATTGATTTTCATAAGCTTCGGATATCAATGGCTTTTATGGTTTGCGTTAAATGCGTGCAAAAAAAAGCGGGTTTTTGCTCGCGTCTCTGATACAAGATATCTGACGAAAACACGGAGGCATGCTATGTCGGCAACACCGCTTTGGTTGGTTCAGAATGTGCATTTACCCGATCGTGAAGGGCTGTGGCAAATTGCCATTGAGCAGGGGCGTTTTGGCGAAATTACGCCGATGGGCACCACGCACAGCGACAGTCTCGAAGTCCTGAATGCCCGTGGCGGCCTGGCGCTGCCGCCGTTTATTGAGCCGCATATCCACCTTGATACTACGCAAACCGCTGGTGAGCCGAACTGGAACCAGTCCGGTACGCTGTTTGAGGGGATTGAACGCTGGGCGGAACGCAAAGCGCTGCTTAGCCATGAGGATGTGAAAGCACGCGCCTGGCAGACGTTGAAGTGGCAAATGGCCAATGGCGTGCAGCATGTGCGCACCCATGTTGATGTCTCCGATCCCTCCCTGACCGCGCTGAAAGCGATGCTGGAAGTGAAAGCGGAGGTCGCGCCGTGGATAGATTTGCAGATTGTTGCGTTTCCACAGGAAGGCATTCTCTCTTACCCCAATGGTGCGGCGTTGCTGGAAGAGGCGTTACGTCTGGGCGCCGATGTTGTCGGCGCGATCCCGCATTTTGAGTTTACCCGCGAATACGGCGTGGAATCGCTGCACATTGCCTTTGCACTGGCGCAAAAATATGACCGCCCGCTGGATATTCACTGTGATGAAATCGATGACGAGCAGTCGCGTTTTGTTGAGACGGTGGCTGCACTGGCGCTGAAAATGGGGATCGGCCCGCGTGTGACGGCCAGTCATACCACCGCCATGCACTCTTATAACGGTGCTTACACCTCGCGACTATTTCGTCTGCTGAAGCTTTCCGGCATCAACTTCGTCGCCAATCCGCTGGTCAATATTCATCTGCAAGGGCGTTTTGATGATTATCCGAAACGTCGGGGCATCACGCGGGTGAAAGAGTTGTTGGCGGCGAACATCAACGTCTGCTTTGGTCATGATGATGTGTTTGATCCCTGGTATCCACTCGGTACGGGCAATATGTTGCAGGTGCTGCATATGGGGCTGCATGTCTGCCAGTTGATGGGCTATCAACAAATTGAGCAGGGGCTACGTTTAATCACCCATAACAGCGCCAGAACCTTCGGTCTGACACAGTACGGCATTGTCCCCGGCAACCCGGCTAATATGATTATTTTGTCGGTGGAAAGCGGGTTTGATGCTGTGCGTTGCCAGGCACCGGTGAGATGGTCTATTCGTCAGGGGCGAGTGATTGCCAGTACGCAGCCTGCGCAAAGTTGGGTGCAGATGGACAACGGCGGTGAAGAGGTGCAGTTCCGCCGTTATCACGCGCGATAAACTGTGGCGTCAGACCTTATTCTTGCGGTTGTGAGCGGTTTGACGTTACATATGTTTCCAAATACGTAAAATTAAGTAAAAGGCTGGCCTGCTGGCTGACTGCTCTTTAGAATCAAGCCACTCGCTTTCTTTACTGCACTTCGTTAAGGAAACCCTATGGTTAAATCGACTCTGGCGGCTGTTGTGGCTGTGTTTGCCCTTTCTGCTCTTTCTCCTGCTGCGATGGCTGCAAAAGGCGAACCCCATGTTCTGCTCACCACCTCTGCCGGGAATATCGAACTGGAGCTGAACAACCAGAAAGCCCCTGTGTCGGTGAAAAACTTCCTTGATTACGTTAACAACGGTTTCTACAACAACACGACGTTTCACCGTGTGATCCCGGGGTTCATGGTTCAAGGCGGTGGTTTCAACGAGCAGATGCAGCAAAAACAGCCTAACCCGCCGATCAAAAACGAAGCTGACAACGGCCTGCGTAACACGCGCGGCACCATTGCGATGGCGCGTACTGCGGATAAAGACAGCGCGACCAGCCAGTTCTTCATCAACGTTGCGGATAACGCTTTCCTCGACCACGGCCAGCGTGATTTCGGTTATGCGGTATTCGGTAAAGTTGTGAAAGGGATGGATGTGGTGGATAAAATTTCTCAGGCGCCCACGCACGATGTCGGCCCGTACCAGAATGTCCCGTCGAAGCCGGTTGTTATCCTTTCCGCAAAAGTACTGCCGTAACACTCTCTCCGCACGGGTTTTTCGCCCGTGCTAGTTTGCTTCCTGCGTAACGTTAAATTGCTGCTTATAATTTGGGCAAGTACATGTTCAAACAGGGAGGCGCTATGCCGATTATATTCTGGACTGGCGCGGTATTGTTCCTGAACGCTGGAGCGCGGCGAACCAGGCCGGAGCGATGGGGGATCTGGATCCGTTGTGCGCCATCTTCCGTAAAGTGGTAAGCGAAGATGCCGAAAGCGAGTAAACTAGCGCGGTTTATTTTACCGAGGCCGCTATGATCCTGCTTATCGATAATTACGACTCCTTCACCTGGAACCTGTATCAATACTTTTGCGAACTGGGCGCAAGGGTGGAGGTGAGGCGTAACGATGAGCTGGCGCTTGAGGATATTGCCGCGCTGGCACCGCAAAAAATCGTTATCTCGCCTGGCCCCTGTACGCCGGATGAGTCCGGTATTTCGCTGGAAGTTATTCGCCATTATGCAGGCAAACTTCCTGTGCTGGGCGTCTGTCTTGGTCATCAGGCGATTGCCCAGGTCTTTGGCGCGACGATCGTCCGTGCGGCAAAAGTGATGCACGGCAAAACATCGCCCATTACCCATAACAACAGCGGCGTGTTTACCGGGCTTAATAATCCGTTAACTGTCACCCGTTACCATTCTTTGGTGATTGACCCGCCTACGCTACCCACCTGCTTTGAAGTAACCGCGCGTACGGAAAGCGGGGAAATAATGGGGATTCGTCATCGGCAGTGGGATCTGGAAGGCGTACAGTTTCACCCGGAAAGCATTCTTAGTGAGCAGGGCCACCAGTTACTGGAAAACTTCCTCAAACGGTGATTTCTGGTTGCCATGCAGTGATTTTTTATGCATATTTCTTGATTATATTTTCATAATCAATGTGACAAAAAACTGGATGAGCAAGACATGGCAACTCAGCAAGACGCGGTAACGCGTGCAAACTTCGATGAAGTGATTCTGCCAATTTACGCACCGGCTGAGTTTATCCCGGTGAAGGGAAAAGGCAGTCGTGTGTGGGATCAGCAGGGTAAAGAGTATGTTGATTTTGCAGGTGGAATTGCGGTAACTGCTTTAGGACACTGCCATCCCGCGCTGGTAGAAACGTTGAAAACGCAGGGTGAAACGCTGTGGCATATCAGCAATGTATTCACCAACGAACCGGCCCTGCGTCTGGCGCGTAAACTGATTGACGCGACTTTTGCCGAGCGTGTGGTGTTTATGAACTCCGGCACGGAAGCGAACGAAACCGCCTTTAAGCTGGCGCGTTTTTATGCATCCACTCGCCATAGTCCGTATAAAACCAAAATTATTGCCTTCCACAATGCTTTCCACGGTCGTTCGCTGTTTACCGTCACGGTTGGCGGTCAGCCGAAATATTCCGACGGTTTTGGCCCAAAACCGGCCGACATCATTCATGTGCCGTTCAACGATCTGCACGCGGTGAAAGCGGTGATGGACGATCATACCTGCGCGGTAGTGGTCGAACCGATCCAGGGGGAAGGAGGTGTTACTGCGGCAACGCCGGAGTTTTTGCAGGGTCTGCGCGAACTGTGCGATCAGCACAACGCGCTGTTGGTATTTGATGAAGTGCAATGCGGCATGGGCCGTAGCGGTGATCTGTTTGCTTATATGCACTATGGCGTGACGCCGGACATTCTGACCAGTGCGAAAGCGCTGGGTGGCGGTTTCCCGATCAGCGCGATGCTGACAACCAATGAGATTGCCAGCGTGTTCCACGCCGGTTCTCACGGCTCTACCTATGGCGGTAACCCGCTGGCTTGTGCGGTAGCGGGAACGGCTTTTGACATTATCAACACGCCGGAAGTGCTCAATGGTGTGAATGCTAAACGCCAGCTTTTCGTTAAGCATTTGCAGCAGATCGGCGAGAAATATCAACTCTTCAGCGAAATTCGCGGCATGGGGCTGTTGATTGGCGCTGAACTGACAGCGCCGTTCAAAGGCCGCGCGCGTGATTTTCTCTATGCCGCCGCAGGTGCGGGCGTAATGGTACTGAACGCCGGCCCGGACGTAATGCGCTTTGCGCCGTCGCTGGTTATTGGCGAGCAGGATATTGATGAAGGGATGCGCCGCTTTGCTGGCGCGGTCGAGAAAGTGGTTAATGGTTAAGACGTCGGCTTAGCCAGATGCCGTGATGCGGGCGCTGACGCCATGCCACTGACGATATGGTGTGCATGGTGTTCAGATGCCCGATAACACGTTGTAAATGCTGTTCTAGCGTGCTCATTGGCCCGTGGGTCAACGTTTCCGGCGCTTCCAGAATATTCACATCACCGGACTCTCCTGGCCCGTCATACTCCAGCCGCTGCTGACAACGTTGCAGCGCAATCTCGCAGGACTGCAAATAGCGCTGCGCCAGCTCCGGCGTCAGCATCGTATGCTCGCGCGCCAGCGTAGTCATCGCATTGATATGTTCGACAATAAATTGGCTGTGCGTGACCCACAGCTTCATATCTTCCAGATAGCGTGTGTTAAAGCCTGGTTCCTGCATCGCCTGATTGAGCGAGTTAAAAAGTGCATTATGCGCCTGGTTGACGCGCATACGCTGCCAGGCGAGCGGCGTTGGTTGCGGGTCATCGCTGAGGATCAGGCGAATCGCTTGCTGGTCTGTTTCCAGCGCGTCGTGGGCATTCTGGCGCAGCAAACCGCTTTGCCATTGCGGCCACAGCCAGACCATACCGCCAAAGGCGATCAGGCAGCCAATTAAGGTATCGATTAGCCGTGCGACAATAAATTCTTCGCCGTTTAAGGTCAGCAGTTGCAATGAGTACACAGCAGTAATGGTAAAGCCGACCATCGCCCAGCCGTAGCTTTTGCGGATAATCAGATAGCTAACCAGTGTAATCAATAACATGGCCGTTAGTGTCAAACCGAGCGGAACATGAAAGTGCAAAGTGATCCCGGCGATCACCAGCCCGGCAATGGTTCCTGCCGCTCGGTGGACAATGCGCACTCGTGTAGCACCATAACCATTTTGCGTGACAAACATAATCGTCATCATGATCCAGTAGGGCTTCGGCAGATGCAGGGCGCTGCCCATCAGGCCGGCAATACTGAGCATCACGCTGATGCGCGCCGCATTACGCAGCGCGGCGGATTTCAGGGACAAATAGCTTTTCAGCGCCGGGAGCAATGGCAATCGACGCTGCTTCTCCGCCATCAGATCGCGAGTGTACAAAGGACGCTGCGTACGCAATACGCGGGCTATTCGGCTAAAGTGCCAGGCGCAGAACTGACCGACAGGGTTATCCGGGTGCTGGCGGGCGATTTTTTCCAGCGCGCCGATTTGCTTCTCCATCGTGAAACGCGTCGGATAACGATGGTAGAGAATGTCGTCCGCCAGCACGCGTAAACGGGCGGCGACGGTCTGCGCATTCCAGCGGATCACCTGCTCAGCATGGGTTTGTTCAACCAGTTTTTGTACCTCTTCCGGCTGGTGCAGGCTGACGGAAATATGCTCCTGCAAATCCAGCGCGACCTGGAAAACGCGCAGCAGGCGTTTGTAGTCGTTATGCTGATTGGCCGCCAGCATATGCAATTGCTGGTAGCACTGGCTTATCATATCCACCGCTTTTTGCTGGCGAGCAAGCAGCGGCGGCAGGGCTTTTTCCGGATCGGCGTGCTGCGTCAGCAGGCTGTATTTGGCCTCGCAATAATCAGCCAGTTGCCGGTAGAGCAGGCTTAACGATTCGCGCAGTGGTTGTTCCCGCCACATCCAGAACCAGAACCAGTTAAACAGCCCGTACCACAGCGTGCCCAGCGCGTAGATCAGCAGCGGCTCCCACACTGGCATATTCCCGGCGAGGCTGAGCGTGAAGATGGCGGCAATTAGCGAGGCTGGCAGTAAGCGCCCGTGCAATGCGCTGATCTCGGCTGTGACGCCCAGTAGCAGGGTCAGCATGGTAAAGATCAGCGGCAGCGGAAGATCTTCCGCCAGCAACAACTGCACCGCCAGGCTGCTACCTGCAAACAGACAGCTGCCAATAATCAGGCGCTTAAAGAAACGCTTATGCGGTGTGTCGAGACCGGCAATATTGCAGCAAGCGGGAACGAGTGAGAAAAGCAGACCCTGCTGCAGATGGCCGACGAGCAGACCAATCGCCACCGGCAGACATAACACCAGCGTTTGTCGCAGTGCGTAGTTGATTTCGGGGTGATAAATCAGCCTGCGCCACATGAGGAGAGAAAAACGGCGCACCGGGTAAACGATGCGCCGTTTTACGGATTAACGTGTTCCGTATACCACGATGGTTTTACCGTGGGCGGAGATCAGGTTCTGATCTTCCAGCATTTTCAGGATGCGGCCGACAGTCTCACGGGAGCAACCAACGATTTGGCCAATCTCCTGGCGAGTGATTTTAATCTGCATGCCGTCCGGGTGAGTCATTGCGTCCGGCTGTTTTGCCAGGTTTAGCAGCGTCTGCGCGATACGGCCCGTTACGTCCAGGAACGCCAGGTTGCCGACTTTCTCCGAGGTCACCTGAAGGCGACGCGCCATCTGCGCGGAGAGGCGCATCAGAATATCCGGGTTCACCTGGATAAGCTGACGGAATTTTTTGTAGGAAATCTCGGCGACTTCACAAGCGGTCTTGGCGCGTACCCATGCACTACGCTCCTGACCTTCTTCGAATAAGCCCAGTTCACCGATAAAATCACCCTGATTAAGGTAAGAAAGAATCATCTCTTTACCTTCCTCATCCTTGATTAGCACTGCCACTGAGCCTTTAACGATGTAGTACAACGTTTCCGCTTTTTCACCCTGGTGAATCAGCGTGCTCTTCGACGGGTACTTATGAATGTGGCAATGAGACAAGAACCATTCGAGAGTCGGGTCTGTTTGCGGTTTGCCAAGCACCATGCGCGGTTATCCTCTGTTATAAGCTGGCTCCGAAAGCGGGATGTAAGTTTCAGTCTGCTTCCGGGGTTGCAATCAAAGCTTCTCATGTCCTGAGAAGTGGGCCGTCAGCGTTATCTGCGGCCTCTAATCTACGATGTCATGCATACATGCGTAACATCCATTTATCTCTGTAGCATCCAGATTGTTTTAGCATAGGTTTTCACGCCTGTCTCCTGGTGTCTCGCTTCAGCATGACGCAGGTCGCCTTCCGTTGCGAGTTTTGTTATGTACGCGTAATCTGTGAAGAAAATTATTACTCCGGAGTGAATAAAATGCAGGCACGAGTGAAATGGGTTGAAGGGTTAACCTTCCTGGGTGAGTCCGCATCTGGCCACCAAATTCTGATGGACGGTAATTCCGGGGATAAAGCGCCAAGTCCGATGGAAATGGTGCTGATGGCGGCGGGCGGTTGCAGCGCAATTGACGTCGTTTCCATCTTGCAGAAAGGGCGCCATGACGTAATCGACTGCGAAGTGAAGCTGACTTCTGAGCGACGTGAGGAAGCGCCGCGTCTGTTTACACATATCAATCTGCACTTTATCGTCACCGGTAAAGCGTTGAAAGACGCGGCGGTTTCCCGCGCTGTGGATCTGTCGGCGGAAAAATATTGTTCCGTTGCGTTGATGCTGGAGAAGGCTGTGAAGATCACCCACTCCTACGAGGTTATTGAAGCCTGATGTCCAGGCCCGGCGATCGGCTTGTCGGGCTACTTAATCTTTTTCCCTTCCATCAGCCGTTGCACCAGCGGCGTCATAATCAGTTCCATCGCCAGCCCCATCTTGCCGCCCGGTACCACCAGCGTATCCATATGGGAAATAAACGAACCTTGCAGCATCGCCAACAGCCACGGGTAATCAATGCCCTGCAAATTCTGGAAGTGAATGACCACAAAGCTTTCATCCAGCGACGGAATACCTTTTGCGGCGAAGGGGTTAGAAGTATCGACCGTCGGTACGCGCTGGAAGTTGATGTGCGTACGGGAAAATTGCGGGGTGATAAAGTTGATGTAATCTTCCATGGAGCGAACCACCGAATCCATCACCGCTTCACGGGAGTGCCCGCGTTCGCTGGTGTCGCGAATCATTTTCTGGATCCACTCCAGGTTGACGATCGGTACAACGCCAACCAGTAAATCAACATGCCGCGCCACGTCATTTTGCGGTGTCACTACACCGCCGTGCAGCCCTTCATAAAACAGCACGTCGGTGGGTTCGGGCAGCGGTTGCCAGGGTGTAAACGTTCCCGGCACCTGATTCCACGGCACCGCTTCATCGTAGGTATGCAAATATTTACGCGTTTGCCCGGTTCCACTCTGGCCATATTCGCTAAAGGTTTGTTCGAGCAGACCAAAATCATTGGCATCCGGGCCAAAGTAACTGATATGCCGCCCAAGATCGCGGGCTTTGCGGATCGCCATATCCATTTCCGGACGGGTGAAGCGATGGAAGCTGTCACCTTCCACTTCTGCGGCATGCATATTGAGCTGGGCGAAGATTTTACGAAAGGCGACGCTGGTCGTGGTGGTTCCCGCGCCGCTGGAGCCAGTGACGGCGATGACCGGATGTTTGGCGGACATAGCAACTCCCTGAATAAAACTGTGTTTGCAATATAGTCAGCCGCCATCTACCCGGTTAATCGTGGAACTGCCCCCGCGGCATAATATTTACCGTCTCGTGCAGCTCTGACCACACCAGTACAGCTTCACCGCGTTGCAGTTGACGTTTAACGTCAGCGACCTTTTGTTCTAGCGAACGTTCATGTTCACCATAATCGGTGCCTTCGCGCAAGACAAAGCTCTCAATCAGATTGTTCAGCGTGTCGTCGTCAATCTCTTGCCAGGGAATAATCATGATGTTCTCAGCCAGGTGGAAAGCCAGTCCGGAATGCGTTTTTCCAGCCACATTTCTGGTCGGCGCAGCGTACCGCCGACAAACCCGACATGGCCGCCGTGTTCAGTCAGTTGGTACTCAATATTCGGCGGTAAATGTTCAGCATCCGGGATGACGTTGTGATCCATAAATGGATCGTCTTTGGCGTGAATGATCAGCGTCGGTTTGCGGATCAGCGGCAACTGCGGCATGGCGCTACAGCGGCGATAGTAATCCAGCGCATCAGCAAAGCCGTGAATTTTGGCGGTGATCAGATCGTCAAACTCGCGGATACGCCGCACTTTCCGCAGCGCTGACAGCGTCGTCGGTAGCGAGCCGGGGTAGGCTCTTAATTTGCGTGCGGCGTTCGCTTTCAGCAAATTCAGCAGGTAACGCTGATAGAAGCGGGAAAACCCTTTTTCCATGTGATAGCTGCACGCTTCCAGCATCAATGGCGCAGAGACGATCACGGCTGCATCAACGGGAAGAGAATCATCGGCTTTGGCCAGCAAACAACCGAGCATATTGCCGCCCAGCGAATAACCGACTGCCGCGGTCGGCGCCGGGCCGAAGGTTTCTGTTAGCCAGCGTAAAAACCAGGTGCCATCTTCGGTTTCGCCGGAGTGATAGATGCGGTTCAGGCGGTTGGGAATGCCGCTACACCCGCGAAAATGCATTACCACGCCCAGCCAGCCGCGCTCTTTTGCCGCATGGATCAGGCCATGCGCATACGGGCTGTGCAGGCTACCTTCCAGGCCGTGAAACACAACCAGGCGCGGTTTGTGTTTTGCCTGCCCGGGCTCTTCACTCCAGGCGAGATCGACGAAGTCTCCGTCCGGCAACTCCAGACGCTGCCACCAGGGATCAAACTGTAAGCGGCGGCGTAGAATGCGAGGCAGCATCGTTTGTAGATGCGGATTCCGCGCACCCGGCATCGGATGAAAGTTATGCGAATCTTCCTGATTTTCAAGAATATTTGCAGGTGTAATATCTGCCATCGTGTTAAATCATCTCAATGAATTGACGTTTATTATACTTGCGAATATTTACGCTGTTTAATACTTTGCTGCTGTTGTACCGTACTACGCTCCAGGGACAGCCTTATAACGATTTAATAAATCAGCAATTTCATTCCAGTATTGCTGTCCGCTTTTTACTCATTGAGGACTCATTGGATGACGGAAAATACCTCGCTTGACCTTGCGGCGCCACAGCAACTCAATCAGGCAATTAACGACTTACCCGGCAGTGAAAATTTAACCCCGGCCGAGCAAACGCAAATCCAGAATATCGTTGAAGAAATTAATATTAACGATCCAGTGTTCTCGCTGGCCTTTGGTGCCAAAACCATGAACAGCATCTCGCAGTTTTCTGAATCGTTGATGCAGGAAGTTCGGGCGAAAGATGCTGGTGTGATTGGCGTACAGTTGACCGATCTCCTGATGAAAATCAAACAGGTAGATATCAGCGCCTTCGAGCAAAAACCGGGTTTCCTCGCATCACTACCACTGCTGGGATCGTTGTTTAATCGCATCGAGCGTACCATGCTGGAGTACCAGACGCTGGCGAAGCAGGTAGATACCATCACCGCAAAGCTGAATGACGCGATGGTTGATCTGCTGCGCAATATCTCGGTTCTTGAGATCCTCTTTGATCGTAACCGCGATGTTTTTCAGCAAATTACGCTGCATATTATTGCCGGTAAGCAAAAGCTGGAGCAGATCAAACAAAACGAATTACCCGCTTTGCAGGCGCAGGCGGCAACCGATCCGATGAACGCACAGCGCCTTCGGGATCTATTGGAGGGCATTCAGCGCTTTGAGCGTCGTCTGCATGATTTGATGCTGTCGCGTACCATTGCGATGCAGTCCGCGCCGCAAATCCGCCTGATGCAAAGTAACAGCCAGTCCCTGGCGGAAAAGATCCAGAGCAGTATTCTTTCCACTATTCCAGTCTGGAAGAGCCAGATTGCGCTGTCGATGTCGTTACAGACTCAGCGCCAGGCGGCGAAGCTGCAAAAAGATGTTGCTGATACAACCAACGACTTACTGCGCCGCAATGCGGAAATGCTGCAAACCGGAACGCTGGAAACGGCGCGTGAAGTGGAGCGCTCAGTGGTGGATATCGAAACCCTGCGTGATGTGCAGTCGCGGTTGCTCAGCACTATTGAAGATTCGGTGAAGATTGCCAGCGATGCGCGTCAGCGCAGAGCCGAGGTAGAAAAAGAGTTGGTCACTATGGAAAACGATCTGCGCAGCCGCCTCGCATCTATTGCTAACGGCGCGGTGCGTCAGCAGTAAGGCGGGAGAAAGACGATGTTCGAAAAATTAGGAATGCGGCTGGATGCTATTTACAGCAAGCGTTTGAATCGGATCGCTCTCCAGTTTTTTATGTTTTTCCTTGGAGCGATGTATTCCGCCTATTTTGCTCCACACGCCACGCAGACTAATACAGAACTGGGTAGTAAAGCTGGTGAGCTAGAAGCTAGCTTCGCCGTGTTGGATTGGTTTTGTTTTATTCTGCTCTGCCGCACATTGTTTTTCGATCGTGTCGCGTTTGCAATGGGAGCGCTGGCAGGGTTTTGCTGGCTTTTTGTGGGCGATGCGGTAGCGCTGCCATGCTGGGCAGGAACAATGGCGCTGTTGGTGCATATCTACAGAAGCAGCTGGAGCAAACTGGGTAAAATCCACGTCTGGTACCTGTTTTTATGGTTCTCGGTCGCGTTGAAATATGGCTCGATCTATGAATACACCGCACATCCTGTTTACCTGACGCTGTTTGCCTTGTTATTTGCCGGATACCTCCTGTACGAGCAGGCGTTGAAAGTTATCGCCCGCCGGCAACAGGCCCGGTTGGCAATGCTTGCTGAAGCAGAAAGAGAGAAAGAAAAGCTTGCTGATTTGGATAAAGTGCTGGTGCAGCGTATATCTCGTCTGGAACAAATCAGCGATCTGCCCGGGCCGCTACTGGTCGAGCTTGCGCAAATCATTCATTCGGCGCAGCAGATTGTGGTGTGCATGAAGACGGACAAGCGGGATGAAGTGCCCGGCCGGAGATTTTTGGACCGCTACTTGCCTGGTGTTGAAATGATCGTGACGCAGGGGCAGTCCCTTTCAAAGCAGTTGGTAGACGATGCGTTGCGCCAAAAAACAACAGAAGATCAACTGGATATGTTGACTCGCTTAAGAAGTGCTTTTCATCAGCAGCATCAGGCGCTGCAGGAAAACGACACGGACGATTTTGATTCAGAGCTCAGAACCCTGGACAAGCTCCTGAAAACAGACGGCTATGTGAAATAAAAGCGCGCCTGCTCTCGCAATAGCTTGGGCAGGCTTTTTTTTCTGCCGTCACACACTCCCATCCCCCGCGCCATAATACTTTTCTTATCCGGCGAAACTGATCCACATCACAGATTATTTCGTTGATTATTACTCTCAGGCTAATGATTTCATCGCCTCCTTAATTGATGCCTTTCTCAGCAAAGCGCACACTGAATTCAGTGTTAAGCAAGTCAAAATGATTAGCTGAATCAGGAGGTTAGTAATGTTATCTGGGCAAACGCCAGCACAGGTATGGAACACGCGGCGCAGCGAGAAACAGCGTCGTCTGGCGTCCATTCCCGTGCAGGGCAAGGTACTGCCGACCAGCGACCTTGTCGCCATGCTGGAAAAACTGATCGCTCCCGGCGACCGTGTCGTTCTCGAAGGGAACAACCAAAAGCAGGCGGATTTTCTCTCCCGCTCGCTGGCTGAAGTCAATCCGCAGAAAGTGCACGACCTGCATATGATTATGCCGAGCGTCGGCCGTAGCGAACATCTTGATATCTTCGAAAAAGGCATCGCCCACAAGCTCGATTTCTCCTTCTCCGGTACGCAGAGCCTGCGTATTTCGCAGCTACTGGAGGATGGCCTGTTGGAAATCGGCGCCATCCACACTTACATCGAACTTTATTCCCGTCTGTACGTCGACCTGTGCCCGAATGTGGCGCTGATCGCCGGTTACAAAGCCGACCGTAAAGGTAACCTCTACACCGGCCCAAGTACCGAAGATACGCCAGCGCTGGTGGAAGCTGCCGCATTCCGCGATGGCATTGTTATTGCCCAGGTCAATGAACTGGTGGATGACGAATGCGATCTGCCGCGCGTCGATATCCCTGGCTCGTGGATTGATTACGTGGTGGTGGCGGACAAACCGTTCTTTATCGAACCGCTATTTACCCGCGATCCGCGTCTGATCAAGCAAGAACACATCCTGATGGCGATGATGGCGATCAAAGGCATCTACGCAGAGCATCAGGTGCAGTCGCTGAACCACGGTATCGGTTTCAATACGGCGGCGATTGAACTGCTGCTGCCGACCTACGGCGAACAGCTCGGCCTGAAAGGCAAAATCTGTAAACACTGGACGCTGAACCCGCATCCGACGCTGATCCCGGCGATTGAGAGCGGTTGGGTGGAAAGCGTGCACTGCTTCGGTGGCGAGCTGGGGATGGAAGAGTATATCCGCGCTCGCCCGGACGTGTTCTTCACGGGTTCTGATGGTTCAATGCGTTCCAACCGGGCGTTCTGCCAGTTAGCAGGCCAGTACGCGGTGGATATGTTTATCGGCTCCACATTGCAGGTTGATGGCCTGGCGAACTCCTCCACGGTAACTCGTGGTCGTCTCTCCGGTTTCGGCGGCGCGCCTAATATGGGGCATGACCCGCACGGTCGTCGCCATGCGACGCCTGCCTGGCTGAACATGATCACCGAACCGGATCCGATGCAACGCGGTAAAAAACTGGTCGTGCAGATGGTCGAAACCTTCCAGGCCGGAGCGAAACCGACTTTTGTGGAAAAACTTGACGCTGTTGAAGTGGCGAATACCTCCGGCATGCCGCTGGCGCCCGTCATGATCTATGGCGATGACGTTACTCACGTGCTGACCGAAGAGGGGATTGCTTACCTCTATCGTGCGGAAAGCATCGAAGAGCGCCGTGCGATGGTAGCGGCGGTGGCTGGCATCACCGATATCGGTCTGGGTGTTGATGCCAAACGTGTGGCGCAACTTCGTCAGAGTGGCAAAGTGGTTTACCCGGAAGATATGGGCATTCGTCGTACTGATGCCACCCGTTCGTTGCTGGCAGCCAGCAGCGTGGCGGACCTGGTCGAATGGTCCGGTGGCCTTTACAACCCACCTGCGAAATTCCGGAGCTGGTGATGAAACTTCTGTCACGGATTGAAGCTGAAGGCGGTGCCGATTGGCTGGCGCGAGCTGCCACACAGAGTCTGATTGACGAAGCACGATTAAGCCCCAAGCCCGGTCTGGTGGACAGTCGGGGGAACGGCGCGCATCACGATTTAACGCTTGAACTGATGGAGCGTTCCGCGCACAGCCTGACCCCCACGTTTCAGGCGCTGGCGCAACAGAGCTGGTTACGGCCGGTGGATGTGGCGCTCAGACAAACCATCGGGCGTTTGGGCCGCGAAGGCGAGCAGCAAATGATGGCGGCAACTGGCGGCGTGAATACGCACCGTGGCGCGATTTGGGCTCTGGGGCTGCTGGTCAGCGCTGTCGCCATGCTCGGCGGCAACGGCTCTGCTGAGGCGATTACCGCCACCGCCGCAAAGCTGGCGCAACTGCCGGATGTGGCAGCGCCGAAAGTGTTCAGTAAAGGGCTGCGTGCTACCCACCGTTACAGGGTGCCCGGCGCGCGCGAAGAAGCGCAGCAGGCCTTTCCGCACATCATGAAGCTGGCACTGCCGCAGTTGCAGCAAAGCCGACAGCGTGGCGGCAGTGAAACTGCCGCACGGCTGGATGCGTTGATGGCGATCATGACCTCGCTCAGCGACACCTGTGTTTTATCGCGCGCCGGTCTGGACGGGCTGGAGACGATGCGCGAAGGCGCACGGAATGTGTTGCAGGCAGGCGGGGTTGCCCATCCGCACGGCTGGCAAGCGCTGGCTGACCTCGACAGGCAAATGCTGGCGCTGAACGCTTCACCCGGCGGCGCGGCGGATTTACTGGCCGCCGCACTGTTTCTCGATCGCCTGACCATGCCTTATTTAGCGAATTAAGAGGAAGTTATGGAACATATCACGATCACTGTGCCTGCCGGCCGCGTATTGCGCGGTAAAGCGCTGGCTGGCGTTGTGGGCTCCGGGGATATGGAGGTGTTATTCACCGCCAACCAGGGGCAGACACTGACAATCGATATCACCACCTCCGTGGACAACAGCCGTGGACGTTGGGAAGCGCTGTTCACCCGTCTGGGACTGGTCAGCACGCTGCCTGCCGGCCAGCTTATGATTCACGATTTCGGCGCGACGCCCGGTGTGGCTCGCATCCGTATCGAACAGGTATTCGAAGAGGTGAGCTATGCGTGACGATCGCAGTTTTATCGAACTCAAAGCGCGTCAGCGTGCGCAGGCGCTGCTGGATGAAGGCAGTTACCGCGAACTGTTGGATCCATTCGCGGGCATTATCTCCCCGTGGTTAGGGCCGCAGGGCATTGTTCCGCAGGCGGATGACGGCATGGTTGTCGCTAAAGGCACCATCAATGGTCAACCGGCTGTCGTCGTGGCAATTGAAGGCGCATTCCAGGGCGGCAGCATGGGTGAAGTCTCCGGCGCGAAAATGGCGGCGGCGCTGGAACTGGCGGCAGAAGATAACCGCAAAGGGCTCCCGACGCAGGCTGTTCTGTGCCTTGAAACTGGCGGCGTACGTTTGCAGGAGGCCAACCTCGGGCTGGCGGCGATCGCCGATATTCATGCGGCGATCGTTGACCTGCGTCGCTATACCCCGGTGGTGGGCATTGTTGCCGGTACAGTGGGTTGCTTTGGCGGAATGTCTATCGCCGCCGCGCTGTGCAGCTATCTGATTGTTACCCGCGAAGCGCGTCTTGGTCTGAACGGCCCACAGGTAATTGAGCAGGAAGCGGGGATTGAAGAGTACGACTCCCGCGACCGTCCGTTTATCTGGAGCATGACCGGCGGTGAAGTTCGTTATCGCAGCGGGCTGGTGGATGCGCTAGTCGGCGACGGCGTGAACGCGGTGAAAAACGCGATGAATGACGCCATTGCCAAAGGTGTTCCGGCGAAACACCGCACCGATAACTACGACGATTATCTGCAACGTCTGACCCGGTTCGACACCCGTAAACAAGCGGATGCAGAACAGATCAACGCCTTATTTGCCGGGGAGGGTAAAGCATGAGTACGACAGTCAGCCGTGGTGCCTTATGGCTGGAAAAACTGGCACCGAATGCGCAACGTCTGAGTGGGCTATGCCCGTCCGTACAGGCCGTTGATGGTCAGGTAAACGGTGAAGCGGTGCGTTTTATCGCCGTGGTGCCGGACGCCAACAACCACTATCCGCGAGCCGCGAGAGGCGAAGTCGGTTTGCTGGAGGGCTGGACGCTGGCGAAAGTGGTCAGCGAAACGGTCGCTGCCGATGCTAACAGCAGCGTGAAACGCCCGATCATTGCGGTGATTGACGTGCCAAGCCAGGCTTACGGCCGTCGCGAAGAGGCATTTGGTATTCACCAGGCACTGGCTGGTGCGGCTGCTGCGTATGCCAATGCGCGTCTGGCGGGCCACCCAGTGATTGGTCTGATCGTCGGTAAAGCGATGTCCGGGGCGTTTCTGGCCCACGGCTACCAGGCCAACCGCCTGATCGCTTTTAACGATTCTGGTGTGCTGATCCACGCGATGGGTAAAGAATCGGCGGCACGCATTACACTGCGTACCGTGGAAGCGCTGGAAAAACTGGCGGCGACCATTCCGCCGATGGCGTACGACATTAGCAACTATGCCACGCTGGGGCTGTTGTCGGATCTGCTGAACATCAGCAATCCGGATGCCCCTTCAGAAAGCGATCTGACGCAGGTGAAGGACACTCTGCAACAGGCAATCAAAGACGCTCGTCAGGACACTACGTTGAAAAACCGTCTGGGTGCTGACAACCGCCGCAGCTCCGCTCTTGTGCGCGAACGCATGAAAGCAAGCTGGTAAGTAAAAAAGAAACCTGCCAGATAGCAACCCGTGGGCGCGTATGCCGCGTCCACGCGGCATTCTGCATCTGAAAATAATAACCATCGCGCTATTTCTCTTTTTTCTTAAAGGCTTATAGGTGATCTATGACTTATGTAATTGTTCATGCCCTCGCACCCATTTTTGTCATCATGCTGTTGGGTTTCTGGGCAGGGAAGGCCAAAATGGTCGACAACAAGAACGTTTCCCTGCTGAATATCTTCGTAATGGACTTTGCCCTGCCCGCCGCGCTGTTTAGCGCGACCGTACAAACGCCGTGGGCCGGTATCATCGCCCAGTCGCCGCTGATTGTGGTACTGGTTCTCGCGATGTGGATCACCTACGCGGCTATCTACTTCCTGGCGGTCTCTGTCTTCAAAAAATCGCCGCAGGATGCTGCGGTATTGACCCTGACAGTGGCGCTGCCGAACTACGCTGCGCTGGGTCTGCCGATCCTCGGTAGCGTACTGGGCGAAGGATCTGCAACGTCTCTTTCCGTCGCGGTTTCCATTGCCTGCGGTTCGGTATTGATGACGCCGTTCTGCCTGCTGATCCTCGAACGTGAAAAAGCGCGTGCAGAAGGCGGCAACACAGGTTCCACGCTGGCAATGCTACCAGTGCTGATGTGGCGTTCGGTGAAAAAACCGATTGTCTGGGGCCCGCTACTGGGGGTTGTGCTTTCAGCGTTTGGTCTCAAAATGCCGGAATTGCTGCTGGCTTCCATCAAACCGCTTGGCCTGTCTGCGACCGCTGCGGCGCTGTTCCTGACCGGTGTGATCCTCTCGGCGCGTAAGCTTGCCATCAACACTGTGGTTATTTCCGCCACGATCACCAAACTGCTGATCCAGCCCGCTATCGCCTGGGGGATTGTGCTGGTGCTTGGCCTGCATGGCTCTGTGGCCATTACCGCGATCCTGATGATTGCGCTGGCGGCTGGTTTCTTCGGCGTGGTATTTGGTAACCGCTTTGGCGTGCAGTCTCCGGATGCGGAAGCGGTACTGCTGTTAAGTTCCGTTCTGTGTATCTTGTCACTGCCGCTGTTTATTTCGCTGACTTCAGGAATGTAATCATGACCACAACATTACTCCCGCACGACCTTCTCTGGCTTGGCGCACGCGATGCGCTGGAAGGGGTCACGGAACCCTGGGTCGATGAAGTGTGGCACGCCGGTTTACCGGTGGTGGTGCGGCGTGATGTTGTTCAGGACGGTCGAATCCCCGTTGGCGTGCGCGGTTTGCGACGCGATCAGCGCGCTGCGGGGTGGGTGAGGCCAGAGCGCATTACCCGCATCGTTTCACCAGAACAGCTTGTTGCTTCTCAGGCACTGCTTCGTTCCCCCTTTATTTCTCAGCCGCCGGTTCAACTGGCTTCGCAGCTGGCGCAGCAGAACTGGCCGTGGATATGGGGCGTGACCGGCAGCACCGGCTACGCGCTGGCGACGGGCATTCCGGTTATCCATGCGGCCAGCGATCTTGACTTGCTGATCCGCGCTCCGCAGCCGCTTTCCGTCGGTGAACTTTCCCGCTGGCAACAGCAACTGAGTGGTGGATTGTGCCGGGCGGATACCCAGCTTGAGGCACCGAATGGCGGCTTTGCGCTGGCTGAGTGGTTACGCGACGGGCGGGCAATGCTGAAAACCAATCATGGGCCGCAGCTGGTCAGCGATCCATGGTACAGAGAGGAATAATGAAAATTTTGTTTACCTTTCCGGGGCAGGGGACGCAGCGTCCCGGTATGTTGCAGGGGATGCCAGGCACGGAACTGGCGCAAGCGCGTGAAGTATTAGGCGCGGAAGTGGATTTACTCGATACGCCACAGGCATTAGAACATACGCGTGCCGTACAACTGGCTCTGCTGATTTCCGGTGTTGCCTGGGCACGGGAATTACAGCGCCGGGGCATGACAGTGGATATCACCTGTGGATTATCGATTGGCGCATTTCCCGCTGCAGTGGTGGCCGGAGCGCTTGATTTCCCCGATGCCTTGCAGCTTGTCGCGTTGCGCGGCGACTTGATGGAACAGGCCTGGCCGCATGGGTACGGTCTGACCGCGATTATGGGGCTGACGCTGCCGGTCGTGGAAATGCTACTCGAAGGGAGCGGGGCGTATATCGCCAACCTGAACGCGGAAACGCAGATTGTCATCGCCGGTAGTGATGACGCGATGGCGCTGGTCGCGCAGCGTGCGCTGGCCAAAGGCGCGAACAAAGCGCAGCGGCTGGCGGTCAGCGTGCCTTCGCATTGTGAACTGCTGGCAGAGCCCGCGGAAAAACTGGCGCAGGCCTTTACCCACGTCACGCTGAACCGGCCGCAATGCGCTTATTTAAGCGGCAGCACTGGCCGTGTGCTATGGCAGCCGGAAAAAATTGCTGATGATCTGGCGCGTAATATGGCACGCACCGTGCGCTGGCAGGAGGCGATGGTCGCCGCGAATGAACGCGACGGCAGGTTGGCGATTGAGATGCCACCGGGTGGTATTCTGACCTGTCTGACGCGCCAGGCGTCGTGGAACGGAGAATGCGTTTCGCTGGAAAGAAGTGGCGCGGATGTTGCGCTGCATCTGGCTAAGCGGCTTCGGGGGTAAGTTTGCTGCCCGATGGCGCGGATCTGTAGGACTCCGGCACAGATCAGGCGCTATCCCCCCGACTGCGGGCGTACATTCGCCCTTCGGCGGCCAGCGCCAGTAAATTGGGGTCGTGCTCGCGGTTGCGGGCAAAGACAATGGCGATCAGCTGCTGCATCTGATATGGCTCGGCGAGACGCAGCAACTGCACGGAACTTTCGTATACCTTCTTCATTCTTCCCGGCATCAGGGAAAACCCCACGCCCGCCTGCACCAGGCTGAGCATGGAAAAGATGTCGTTAACGCGGGTGACGATTTCCGGCTCGAACCCGGCAATATGAAACGCTTCCTGAAACCCGGCGTAAGTGGCGAACCCTTCGGCCAGCGAGACAAATTTTTGCGTACGATAATCGCGCAGATCGGCAAGGTCGTCGCTTTTCAGCGTGGCGCTGGCTGGCGCAGCAAGAAAGATATCATCATGGAACAGCGGCAGCATTTCGAAATTATTGTGGTCGAGTTCGCTACCGGAGATTGATATGAGGATTGCATCGAGCGTCCCCTCTTCCAGCATATGCAGTAGCGCCTCGTTTGACCCCATTGTCAGATCCATTTCCAGATCCGGACGGCGCAACTTCATGCCCATAATCAGCCTCGGCACGGTTTCCAGCGTCAGCGAGTAAAGCGTACCGACACGTAAACGGCCCTGACCGACGCCCGCCGTTTTCCGCGCTTCATCCAGCCCGCGCTCCATCAACTGCATGACTTCCTGGCAATACTCCATAAGCGTCCAGGCGGCAGGCAGCGGGATCAGGTTACGTCCTTTATGCACGAACAGCGGGCAACGCACATTTTCTTCCAGCGTGTGCAGCGCGCGATGCACGCTGACGCCGCTCAGGTTAAGGGTTTCGGCCGCGCGGGCGATATTTCCCTTTTCCATAAAAGTCATGAAAATGCCCAGCTTGCGAAACGTAATGTCGTTGGTGATATCCAGATTCATAACTCTCTCGCCCGCTGTTATCGCCAGTTATTCCCCTTGCAGCATCGCTTCCAACTGCTCGTGCGCTTCAAGCCATGCCATTTCACACTCTTCCAGACCGGCTTTCGCCGTCGCCTGTTGTTGCAGGCAGGTGGTTAGCTCAGCTTTACGGCTTTGATCGTACAACCCGCTGTCGGCGAGCTTCTCTTCGGCTTGCGCCAACTTTGCATTGAGCTTTTCCATCTCTTTTTCCAGCCGGGCGATCTCTTTACGCAGCGGCTGGGTCTGCGTGCGCAGTTCCGCTTCGCGGCGTTTTTGATCTTTGCGTGCCTGAGCGCTGTTACCGTTATCTTTTGCGGCTTCCGCAGACTGACTTTCCTGCTTCTGCACATCGCTCAGCCACTGCTGATAATCTTCCAGATCGCCTTCAAACGGCTCCACTTTGCCGTCGTGCACCAGATAGAGATCGTCAGTGGTGGAGCGCAACAAGTGACGATCGTGCGAGACGACGACCAGCGCGCCTTCGAATTCGATCAACGCTTCGGTCAGCGCCTGGCGCATATCGAGATCCAGGTGGTTGGTCGGTTCATCAAGCAGTAGCAGGTTCGGGCGCTGCCAGACGATCAGCGCCAGCACCAGCCGCGCTTTTTCGCCACCGGAGAAACGTTCCGTCACCTCGGTAACTTTGTCGCCCTGAAAACCGAAACCGCCGAGATAATCGCGCAGCTTCTGCTCCAGCTCCTGCGGCGCCAGGCGCGCCAGGTGTTGCAGCGGCGACTCATCCGCGCGTAAAAACTCCAGCTGATGCTGGGCGAAATAACCCAGCTTGATGCCTTTCGCCAGGCCGATTTCACCGCTTTGCGGCGCCAGTTCACCGGCTAACATTTTAATCAGCGTCGATTTACCCGCGCCGTTTCGCCCCAGAAGGCCAATACGTGAACCGGGCACCAGGTTCAGTTTGATGGCATTCAGAATGGTGCGATCGCCATAACCCGCGCTCACTTTTTCCATTTTCAATAACGGGTTCGGCAGGCTTTCCGGCGCGCGGAAGCTGAAATGGAACGGATTATCGACGTGCGCTGGCGCAATCAGCTCCATGCGTTCAAGCATTTTGATACGGCTCTGTGCCTGCTTGGCTTTGCTGGCTTTCGCTTTGAAGCGATCAATAAAGCTTTGCAGGTGCGCCACGCGCTGCTGCTGGCTTTCGTAAGTGGCCTGCTGCTGGGCGAGACGCGTTGCACGCTGGCGCTCGAACGAACTGTAGTTGCCGGTATATTCGAACAGGCTTTGCTGTTCGATATGTAGAATTTTGTCGACCACCGGATCGAGGAAATCGCGGTCGTGGGAGATCAGGATCAGCGTGCCCTGATAGCTCTTCAGCCACTTCTCCAGCCAGATCACCGCGTCAAGATCCAGGTGGTTCGTCGGTTCATCAAGCAGCAGTAAATCGGAACGGCAAATCAGCGCCTGTGCGAGGTTCAGACGCATGCGCCAGCCGCCGGAGAAGTCGCTCACCGGACGATCGAGTTGTTCGTTGGTAAAGCCCAGCCCGTGCAACAGGCTGGAAGCGCGGGAACGGATAGTCCAGGCGTCAATGGCATCGAGTTTGCCGTGTACCGTGGCGATGGCATGGCCGTCGTTGCGTTCGTTGGCGCTGTTCAGCTCGGCTTCCAGTTTGCGATATTCACGATCGCCGTCTATCACATAGTTTATCGCCGCCTCGTTCAGGGCCGGGGTTTCCTGATTCACCCACGCCAGTTGCCAGGTACCCGGAAACGTGACGCTGCCGCCGTCGGCGCTCATCTCGTTTTTCAGCAGCGACAGCAGCGTTGATTTGCCGCAGCCGTTTTTACCCACCAGACCGACTTTCTGGCCCGGGTTAATGATGGCCGTAGCGTTATCCAGCAGGACACGCACACCGCGACGAATTTGTAACGAGGAGAAAACAATCATAAGGCGCCGTATGTTCAGACTATGTTAATTTGTCATTATGATAATGTAAGGTTACGGCCAAATGCCGTACCGGGGCCGCAATGGTAGCCCAAAATGAAGGCGATAGACAAAATCATTCTGGGTAGGCAAAAGTGGCCGCGCCGGAAGAATAACAGGTACGACACCCGGGAGGGGAATGATGTCGCAGACAGCCAAAGTGTTGCTGCTGTATGCCCATCCGGAATCTCAGGACTCGGTGGCTAATCGGGTTTTGCTTAAACCGGCAATGCAGCTCCAAAACGTCACGGTGCACGATCTCTACGCGCACTATCCTGATTTCTTTATCGATATTCCTCGTGAACAGGCATTGCTGCGCGAGCATGACGTGATCGTCTTCCAGCACCCGTTGTATACCTACAGCTGTCCGGCATTGCTCAAAGAGTGGTTGGATCGCGTGTTAAGCCGCGGTTTTGCCAGCGGCATTGGCGGGAATCAACTGGCGGGGAAGTACTGGCGTAGCGTGGTCACTACTGGCGAGCCGGAGGTGGCCTATCGTCATGATGGCCTGAATCGCTACTCAATGAATGACATTTTGCGCCCGTTTGAGCTGACCGCCGCCATGTGCCGTATGCACTGGCTTAGCCCGATCATTGTTCATTGGGCGCGCAGGCAGCCGCCGCAGGAACTGGCGAATCGTGCCAAAGCTTACGGCGACTGGCTGGCGTCGCCGCTACCGCCAGGAGGTCGCTGATGGAAGGTTCCGCGCTGTTACTGGCAGGTGTGCTGTTTCTCTTCGCTGCTGTCGTCGCCGTACCGCTGGCCGCCCGGCTTGGCATTGGGGCCGTGCTGGGTTATTTGCTGGCGGGGATAGCCATTGGCCCGTGGGGGCTGAGGTTTATCAGCGACGTTGATGAAATCCTTCACTTCTCCGAGTTGGGCGTGGTGTTCCTGATGTTTATCATCGGGCTGGAGCTGAACCCGGCCAAGCTTTGGGAGCTGCGGCGCTCGATTTTCGGTGTCGGTGCCGCGCAGGTGTTGCTTAGCGCAGCAATTCTGGCTGGATTGCTGATGTTGACGCAATTCTCCTGGCAGGCCGCCGTGATTGGCGGTATCGGTCTGGCGATGTCATCGACGGCGATGGCACTGCAACTGATGCGCAATAAAGGTATGAATCGCAGCGAATCGGGGCAACTGGGTTTTTCTGTGCTGCTGTTTCAGGATCTGGCGGTGATCCCGGCGCTGGCGCTGGTGCCGCTGCTGGCGGGAAATGGTGACGATCATCTTGACTGGATGAAGGTCGGCATGAAGGTGCTGGCCTTTGCTGGCATGCTGATAGGCGGGCGTTACCTGCTGCGCCCGGTGTTTCGCTTTATCGCCGGTTCAGGCGTGCGCGAGGTTTTTACCGCAGCAACGCTGTTGCTGGTGCTCGGTTCGGCGCTGTTTATGGATGCACTGGGGCTGTCGATGGCGTTAGGCACCTTTATTGCCGGGGTGCTGCTGGCGGAGAGTGAATATCGCCACGAACTGGAAATCGCCATCGAGCCGTTTAAAGGTTTACTGCTCGGTCTGTTCTTTATTTCTGTCGGTATGGCGCTGAATCTGGGGGTGCTTTATACCCACTTGTTATGGGTGGTGATGAGCGTAGCGGTGCTGGTGGCTATCAAAACACTGGTGCTGTACGTGTTGGCACGCGTGTATGGGCTGCGCAGTTCGGAGCGGATGCAGTTTGCCGGTGTGCTTAGCCAGGGGGGAGAGTTTGCATTTGTGCTCTTTTCTTCTGCCGCTTCCCAGCGCTTGTTTCAGCACGATCAGATGGCGCTGTTGCTGGTGACAGTCACCCTGTCGATGATGACCACTCCATTGCTGATGCGCGGCATCGATAAGCTGCTCTCATGGCGCTTTAACACGCCGGAAGATGAAGATGAAGCGCCGTGGGTGGAAGATGACAAACCGCAGGTGATTGTGGTGGGATTTGGCCGCTTTGGTCAGGTGATTGGCCGCCTGCTGATGGCGAACAAGATGCGCATTACCGTGCTGGAGCGGGATATCAGCGCCGTTAACCTGATGCGTAAGTATGGTTATAAAGTTTATTACGGTGATGCGACGCAGGTGGAACTGCTGCGCTCGGCGGGCGCGGAATCAGCGCAATCCATCGTCATTACCTGCAACGATCCGCTGGATACGATGAAACTGGTGGAAATCTGTCAGCAACATTTCCCGCATCTGGCCATTTTGGCGCGGGCGCGGGGACGAGTAGAAGCGCACGAGCTGTTGCTGGCCGGTGTGACGCAGTTTTCCCGCGAAACCTTCTCCAGTGCGCTGGAGTTGGGACGCAAGGCACTTATTTCGCTGGGTATGCACCCTCACCAGGCGCAGCGCGCGCAACTGCATTTTAAACGGCTGGATATGCGTATGCTGCGTGAACTGATGCCGGTGCATACCGATACGCTACAAATTTCCCGCGTACGCGAAGCGCGGCGCGAGCTGGAGGAGATTTTCCAGCGTGAAATGCAACAAGAGCGTCGCCAGTTGGATGGCTGGGACGAGTTTGAATAAGGGGATTCGAATGGCTGTGCGTAAACGTTTTATTGCCGGGGCGGTTTGTCCGTCATGCCAGTCGAAGGATTCGCTGGCGATGTGGCGTGAAAATAATGTCGATATAGTTGAGTGTGTTAAGTGCGGACACCAGATGCGTGAAGCCGATAAAGAGGCCCGCGATCATGTTCGCAAAGATGAGCAAGTTATTGGTATTTTTCATCCGGACTAGCCATATCGGGCAGCTTTTTTTAAGCTAAAGGGTACACGGGTGCAGAATTCCGCTACAATCTGCGCCAGTAATTTTCCCACGCTCAGGAGATATCATGAAAGTAGCAAAAGACCTGGTGGTCAGCCTGGCTTACCAGGTACGTACAGAAGACGGTGTGTTGGTTGATGAGTCTCCGGTGAGTGCGCCGCTGGACTACCTGCACGGTCACGGTTCCCTGATCTCTGGTCTGGAAAACGCGCTGGACGGGCACGAAGTCGGCGATAAATTCGATGTGGCGGTTGGCGCGAATGAAGCTTACGGTCAGTACGATGAAAACCTGGTACAGCGCGTACCGAAAGACGTCTTTATGGGCGTTGACGAGCTGCAGGTTGGTATGCGCTTCCTGGCGGAAACCGACCAGGGCCCGGTGCCGGTAGAAATTACCGAAGTTGAAGACGAACACGTTGTGGTTGATGGCAACCACATGCTGGCTGGCCAGAATCTGAAATTTAACGTTGAAGTTGTCGCGATCCGCGAAGCGACGGAAGAAGAGTTGGCTCATGGTCATGTTCACGGTGCGCATGACCACGATCATGACCACGATCATGACCACGATCATGACCACGATCATGACCACGACGGCTGCTGCGGTGGTCACGGCCACGATCATGGTCACGACCATGGTAAAGGCGGTTGCGGTGGTAACGGCGGCTGCGGTTGCCACTAAATACGACGCACTCGCGGAATCTAATTGGTTCTGCCGTACGTCCAGGCCCGGCAAGCGAAGGCCACCGGACATAAAAAAGCGGGGAAACCCGCTTTTTTATGCCATTAATAGTGGGGTGGTGGTGTTTCTTCTGATGGCGACGCCATATGGGAAGGTTGGCTGGCTTTTAGCTTTTCTGCCATCAGTCGCAGGTGCTCGCGCAGCTTTGCCATCTCCAGTTCGTGGGCAATAACCGTCTGGTTTAGTTCTTCGATTGTCATCTCCTGAAAAGCCAGTTTGCTTTCCAGTTCAGCCAGTCGCGCTTCTGTTGTTAGCTCTTGCATTTTTCACCTCGGGTCGGCTTCCGGCTCAAATTTCATAAATCGGGCGAATTTTACTGCAGTTTGTCATGTGGTACAGCATTAAGTCAGAAAATCAGAAACTAATTTAAACAAAAATAGTCTGAAAACAGGTGAATTCGAGTAGTGTCCTTATGTTGATTTCTACCGCAACGCTTTATAGTACGTTTCTTACTTTTATGTTTAACCCTGGGGCGAGATGCCCCGACCCCTGGAGAAATGGATGAAATCACTGTTTAAAGTCACGCTGCTGGCGACCACAATGGCCGTTGCCCTTCATGCACCGATCTCTTTCGCTGCGGAGACTGCGAAGAAAGAGACTGCTACAGCAGCTGACAGCAAAGCGGCATTTAAAAATGACGACCAGAAATCTGCTTATGCGCTGGGAGCGTCTCTGGGCCGCTACATGGAAAATTCCCTGAAAGAGCAGGAAAAACTGGGTATCAAACTGGACAAAACCCAGTTGATCGCGGGCGTTCAGGACGCGTTTGCTGATAAGAGCAAACTGAGCGACCAGGAAATTGAACAAACGCTGCAAGCGTTCGAAACGCGTGTGAAAACTGCCGCGCAAGAACGTATGGAGAAAGACGCTGCTGACAACGAAGCGAAAGGTAAAACCTTCCGTGACACTTTCGCCAAAGAGAAAGGTGTGAAAACGTCTGATACCGGTCTACTGTACAAAGTCGAAAAAGAAGGGACTGGCGATGCGCCGAAAGACAGCGACACTGTCGTTGTGAACTACAAAGGTACGCTGATTGACGGTAAAGAGTTCGATAACTCCTATACCCGTGGCGAACCGCTCTCCTTCCGCCTCGACGGCGTGATCCCTGGCTGGACTGAAGGTCTGAAAAACATCAAGAAAGGCGGCAAAATCAAGCTGGTGATCCCACCGGCTCTGGCTTACGGCAAAACGGGCGTTCCGGGTATTCCGGCTAACTCCACGCTGGTGTTTGACGTAGAGCTGCTGGATATCAAACCGGCTCCGAAAGCTGATGCAGCTACGCCGAAAGCGGATGCTGCCGCGTCAGATGCGGCTCCAGCCGCCGCAGATCAACCTGCTGATGCGAAGGCTGCCGATACTGGTAGCAAGTAACGGTGTGAAAAAACGCCGCCACCGGGCGTAATGCTTGTCAACTAAGATCTTAATGGAGGCCGCAACGGATAACGTTGTGGCCTCTTTTTTACTGCCCTGGGGTAATGTCGCGATCTTCTCCCCGGCAGAAGGATATCCGGATGTGAGACGAGCGGGCTCATCGAATGGGAGCGAAAAAGTGCCATGCCCGTCACCGCCCGGACCATCATTTCCATCGATAACCTGCGCTTTCGTAATGTCACTATCCCGATATCAGCGAGACACTCGTCAGTGAGTTCAAGGGAAAGGAGAGCAGAAAGCGTCGGGAACGCCTGGGGAGTAAATTTATGAACGATATCGAGAGCCTGACTGAGAAGCATAAAAAATCCGTAATTCCTGATTCTTGCAGAACTGCCGGATTGTTCAACCGATCATTTTCGTCTTAACTGATCGGTATTATGCCTCCGGGCGGCGTTTTTTTTGCAGTAAGGATATAATCTTAACGTACGATGTATTAATTTATATTCCCTATAAATACTGAGCCTGCCCTGAAAAGTTAACGACAGGTTCCTGAAAAGGAGTGTTTTTTTTCATGTCCAGGTCGCTATTAACCAACGAAACCAGTGAACTTGATTTACTGGATCAACGTCCTTTCGATCAGACCGACTTCGATATCCTTAAATCCTACGAGGCGGTGGTGGACGGGTTAGCGATGCTCATTGGTTCACACTGCGAAATCGTTCTGCACTCCCTGCAAGACCTGAAATGTTCCGCTATCCGCATTGCGAACGGCGAACACACAGGACGTAAAATTGGCTCGCCGATTACTGACCTTGCCCTGCGCATGCTGCACGATATGACCGGTGCCGACAGTAGCGTCTCCAAATGCTACTTCACGCGCGCGAAAAGCGGCGTGCTGATGAAGTCAGTGACTATCGCTATCCGTAACCGCGATCACCGGGTGATTGGCCTGCTGTGCATCAACATGAACCTTGATGTGCCGTTCTCACAAATCATGAACACCTTTATTCCGCCGGAAATCCCGGATGTTGGCTCGACCGTAAACTTTGCATCCTCGGTAGAAGATCTGGTGATGCAAACGCTGGAGTTCACCATCGAAGAGGTTAATGCCGATCGCAACGTTTCCAATAATGCCAAGAATCGCCAGATTGTGCTGAACCTTTATGAGAAAGGCATTTTCGACATTAAAGATGCGATTAATCAGGTAGCCGATCGCCTGAATATCTCGAAACATACCGTTTACCTTTACATCCGCCAGTTTAAAAGCGGTGATTTTTCCGGACAGGATCGTTAATGCATTTTGCCCTGATGGTCACCGGCCCGGCGTACGGCACACAGCAGGCCAGTAGCGCCTATCAATTTGCGCTGGCATTGCTGGAAGCCGGGCATACGTTGAGCAGCGTCTTCTTCTATCGTGAAGGAGTGAATAACGCGAATGCGCTTACGGCACCCGCCAGCGATGAGTTTGACCTTGTGCGCGCCTGGCAGCGTTTGCATGATGAACAGCAGGTTGAACTGCATATCTGTGTCGCTGCCGCACTGCGCCGTGGCGTGGTTGATGACAATGAAGCCCGGCGTTTAGCGCTACCTGCAGCAAATCTACAGGCGGGTTTTTCACTCACCGGACTGGGGGCGCTGGCCGAAGCCGCTATTTCCTGCGATCGGGTGGTGCAGTTTTGATGAAGCGTATTGCATTTGTCTTTACCTCCGCGCCGCACGGTTCATCTTCCGGGCGTGAAGGTCTGGATGCTTTACTTGCTGTCTCGGCATTCACCGACGAGATTGGCGTGTTTTTTATCGGCGACGGCGTTTTTCAACTGCTGGCCGGGCAGCGGCCGGATGCGATTCTGGCGCGTGATTACATCGCCACCTTTAAAGTCCTTCCTTTGTACGACATCGACCAGTGTTGGCTGTGCGCGGCCTCGCTACGCGAACGCGGTCTCGGCGAGGAGACGAATTTCGTCTTGCCTGCGCAACAGCTGGAACCGGAAGCGTTGCGTGAACAACTCGATAAGTACACAGTCGTACTGACGTTTTGAGGCTCCTATGCTGCATACTCTGTCCCACTCTCCCTGGCAATGCGATATGACGGCGCTGTTGCGCATACTGAGCCCTGGCGATGATGTGCTGCTGTTATCGGATGGCGTCACGGCGGCGCTGGAAGGCAGTCGTTATATTGCTTTATTGCTAAATATCCCTATAACCATTCATGTGTTAAATGATGATGTGCAAGCACGCGGATTGAGCGGTCAAATTTCGAGCAGCGTTGTCAGAGTTGGCTATACTGATTTCGTTAGCCTGACGGTAAAACACGCCGTTCAGATGCATTGGTAATGTGGGATCGCTGTATATTTCTTGACACCTTTTCAGCACAGCCATAAAATTCTGCGTCCTCATATTATATGAGGTCGTTTTATTACGTGTTTACGAAGCAAAAGCTAAAACCAGGAGCTATTTAATGGCAACAGTTAACCAGCTGGTACGCAAACCACGCGCACGCAAAGTTGCAAAAAGCAACGTGCCTGCGCTGGAAGCCTGCCCGCAAAAACGTGGCGTATGTACTCGCGTATATACTACCACCCCGAAAAAACCGAACTCCGCACTGCGTAAAGTATGCCGTGTTCGTTTAACTAACGGTTTCGAAGTGACTTCCTACATTGGTGGTGAAGGTCACAACCTGCAGGAGCACTCCGTGATCCTGATCCGTGGCGGTCGTGTTAAAGACCTCCCGGGTGTTCGTTACCACACTGTTCGTGGCGCGCTCGACTGCTCTGGTGTTAAAGACCGTAAGCAGGCTCGCTCCAAGTACGGCGTGAAGCGTCCCAAGGCTTAATGGTTCTCCGTTAAGTAAGGCCAAACTGTTTTAACTTTAATGTCAAACTAAACTCTTAGAGTTTTGGACAATCCTGAATTAACAACGGAGTATTTCCATGCCACGTCGTCGTGTTATTGGTCAGCGTAAAATTCTGCCGGATCCGAAGTTCGGATCAGAACTGCTGGCTAAATTTGTAAATATCCTGATGGTAGATGGTAAAAAATCTACTGCAGAAACAATCGTATACAGCGCGCTGGAGACCCTGGCTCAGCGTTCTGGTAAAAATGAACTGGAAGCTTTCGAAGTAGCTCTCGAAAACGTGCGCCCGACTGTCGAAGTTAAGTCTCGCCGCGTTGGTGGTTCTACTTATCAGGTTCCGGTTGAAGTTCGTCCGGTTCGTCGTAATGCCCTGGCAATGCGTTGGATCGTTGAAGCTGCTCGTAAACGCGGTGATAAATCCATGGCTCTGCGCCTGGCGAACGAACTTTCTGATGCTGCGGACAATAAAGGTACCGCAGTTAAGAAACGTGAAGACGTTCACCGTATGGCCGAAGCCAACAAGGCGTTCGCACACTACCGTTGGTAATCCCTTCGGAGTTTTAGTCACCAGGCGGGCGCTTTCAGTAAGTCGCCCGCTGTTTGGCAACTTAAATCTGAGCGCCTAAGAGACAAACGAGGAATCAAATGGCTCGTACAACACCCATCGCACGTTACCGTAACATTGGTATCAGTGCGCACATCGACGCCGGTAAAACCACGACTACCGAACGTATTTTGTTCTACACCGGTGTAAACCACAAAATCGGTGAAGTTCATGACGGCGCCGCAACCATGGACTGGATGGAGCAGGAGCAGGAGCGTGGTATTACCATTACCTCCGCAGCAACTACTGCGTTCTGGTCTGGTATGGCGAAGCAGTATGAACCGCATCGCGTAAACATCATCGACACCCCAGGGCACGTTGACTTCACTATCGAAGTAGAACGTTCCATGCGTGTTCTTGACGGTGCGGTAATGGTTTACTGCGCAGTTGGTGGTGTTCAGCCGCAGTCTGAAACCGTATGGCGTCAGGCTAACAAATATAAAGTTCCGCGCATCGCGTTCGTTAACAAAATGGACCGTATGGGCGCTAACTTCCTGAAAGTTGTTGGTCAGATCAAGAGCCGTCTGGGCGCGAACCCGGTTCCGCTGCAGCTGGCAATTGGTGCTGAAGAAGGTTTCACCGGCGTTGTTGACCTGGTGAAAATGAAAGCCATCAACTGGAACGATGCGGACCAGGGCGTAACCTTCGAATACGAAGATATCCCGGCTGACATGCAGGATCTGGCTGAAGAATGGCACCAGAATCTGATCGAATCCGCTGCTGAAGCTTCTGAAGAGCTGATGGAGAAATACCTGGGTGGTGAAGAACTGACTGAAGCGGAAATCAAATCTGCTCTGCGTCAGCGCGTTCTGAACAACGAAATCATCCTGGTAACTTGTGGTTCTGCGTTCAAGAACAAAGGTGTTCAGGCGATGCTGGATGCGGTAGTTGACTACCTGCCGTCCCCGACTGACGTACCTGCGATCAACGGTATCCTGGACGATGGTAAAGATACTCCGGCTGAGCGTCATGCAAGTGATGAAGAGCCGTTCTCTGCACTGGCGTTCAAAATCGCTACCGACCCGTTTGTTGGTAACCTGACCTTCTTCCGTGTGTACTCCGGTGTAGTTAACTCTGGCGATACCATTCTGAACTCCGTGAAAGCTGCACGTGAGCGTTTCGGTCGTATCGTTCAGATGCACGCTAACAAACGTGAAGAGATCAAAGAAGTTCGCGCGGGCGATATCGCTGCTGCTATCGGTCTGAAAGACGTGACCACTGGTGACACCCTGTGTGACCCGGATCACCCGATCATTCTGGAGCGTATGGAATTCCCGGAGCCGGTAATCTCCATCGCGGTAGAACCGAAAACCAAAGCTGACCAGGAAAAAATGGGTCTGGCTCTGGGCCGTCTGGCGAAAGAAGACCCGTCATTCCGCGTATGGACTGACGAAGAATCTAACCAGACCATTATCGCTGGTATGGGTGAACTGCACCTCGACATCATCGTTGACCGTATGAAACGTGAATTCAACGTTGAAGCGAACGTCGGTAAACCTCAGGTTGCTTACCGCGAAGCGATTCGTGCGAAAGTTACCGATATCGAAGGTAAACACGCTAAGCAGTCTGGTGGTCGCGGTCAGTATGGTCATGTTGTTATCGACATGTACCCGCTGGAGCCGGGCTCTAACCCGAAAGGCTACGAGTTTATCAACGACATCAAAGGAGGTGTAATTCCTGGCGAATACATCCCTGCCGTTGATAAAGGTATCCAGGAACAGCTGAAATCTGGTCCGCTGGCGGGTTACCCGGTAGTTGATCTGGGCGTGCGTCTGCACTTCGGTTCTTACCACGACGTTGACTCCTCTGAACTGGCGTTTAAACTGGCTGCGTCTATTGCCTTTAAAGATGGCTTTAAGAAAGCGAAACCAGTTCTGCTTGAGCCGATCATGAAGGTTGAAGTAGAGACTCCGGAAGAGAACACCGGTGATGTAATCGGTGACCTTAGTCGTCGTCGCGGCATGCTGCGCGGTCAGGAATCTGAAGTTACTGGCGTTAAGATCCATGCTGAAGTTCCGCTGTCTGAAATGTTCGGATATGCAACTCAGCTGCGTTCTCTGACCAAAGGTCGTGCGTCATATACTATGGAATTCCTGAAGTATGATGATGCGCCGAACAACGTTGCTCAGGCCGTTATTGAAGCCCGTGGTAAATAAGCCGCAGGGTTAAAACCAAAGTCCCGTGCTCTCTCCAAAGAGGGAGAGCACTATAGTAAGGAATAAAGCCGTGTCTAAAGAAAAATTTGAACGTACAAAACCGCACGTCAACGTCGGTACTATCGGCCACGTTGACCATGGTAAAACTACTCTGACTGCTGCAATCACTACCGTTCTGGCAAAAACCTACGGTGGTTCTGCCCGCGCATTCGACCAGATCGATAACGCGCCGGAAGAAAAAGCTCGTGGT
>JAGTSE010000014.1 GCA_018261615.1 Pseudomonadota bacterium
GAAACTGGCATCAGGCAGGCAAGGTGATGCTGAATCCAGAGCGGGAAAAACAGGCAGCCTAAATCAACCGGGGGTGCCAACTATCTTGACACTTACCGTTCATGACACGATAACCCGTAATCATCAGTGCCGCTCAATGTGGCAGTTACTGAAAAAAGTCCGGCATTTTATGGAAACTGCCAGCCCATTCCCCGGAGGAAAACATGGTCAGGCAAAAGTGTAGCGGTATTAGGCGCAGCCTATTTAGTGATTGAAGAACTCGTTGTTTCAGGCGAAGAAGAGCAGATCGCGGCGATTGCAACCGTTGTGACGCCAGTGCGGAAGAGTTTGCTCTGCTGATGAAAGCGGGAGAATAACGTAATGTTGCTGTCCGGAAATGTACAATAAAAGAAATACCCTCATGATTGTTGTCTATGAGGGTATTTGGGTTTTATCTTTTTTTAATTACCGCCGTTAAGTACACAACTATCGAAACTATCAATAGCGATGTTACACATAGGGATAGAAAGTAATAGTTATTCCATGTGTATTCCTCAATAAATCCTAAGCGCTCCCTAAAAAACCAATAGACTTTATCTTCTGGGAAAATAATAAAAAGCATCACTAATGCCGTAGCAAATAAAAATGCCTCACTAATCCATAGCAGTACGTATTGTATCGGCTTCATTAATACACCTGTATAGTTCCAAATGCTGCTAATGACGCAGTTATTTGTATTGTAGGCGTGTTAAGCAATGCGTCACGTAGCAACATGAAATCAGATAAGCGAGGGAGAGTAATACAACCCTCACTTATCCCCTTATAACCTGCTGGATGTAATCGGAAATGCCCTCTTTGAACATTGCCAATAAATGTCATGTCATCTATTTGAGCATCCTGTCTATATAGAGCAAACCATATTGATCTATCTGAACCACTAATCTCAGAGGTAATCCAATCCATAATACCAGTTACAAGACCACCAGTACCACGAGTGACAATATAATATAGTCCTGGTGGTAATGGGCCGATATTAGGTACAGCAATATCATTAGCATTATTGCGTGACCTTCCTGTACCAGAGTAGGCAGGGAAAAAACCTATTCCTGGGCAACTGAGATTACTTAGTGCTCTACCATTTAAATGGAAGGTACATGTAATCATCTTTCATTCCAGCTATCCGAGAAGATAATATTACCATCACAGTGTTTCCACGTGATTTTCTCATAGCGTAAAGATACTGCTTCTAAGTGGTTATATTTTTCAGTTGCTGGGTTTTTACAATCATGCATCATTGGACAAATAGAGATTACTTTTACGTTCTCAAGTAACATATTAAAGTACTCTTGTTCTTGCCCTGAGTAATTAATCTTGTACCATTTAATTTCTACACTCTTTAGTGTTTGCCCTTTTGCAACAGCTTTGTATATGTATGGGCTGGATGAATCAAACTCTTTCTGAAAAGTTAACGGTGCGTGTAAACGAGTCCCGGTGATCTTACCCGTGCCATTATCTGTAGGCAAATGTAGACCATGACTAAAACCAAGAACCTCAATACTCCCTTCTCGGTCTTGTACATCAACCGATCCTTTAATATCAGCACCACCATCATCCTTCATCCATAAGTAAGCTGGAATTGCCATTCTTCCTTGACCTTTTATAGTTGATAAACTGATTGATCTTGTACAAATAAAGGGGGTTGTTCAAGATAGGGAATTCTGAAAAGTGTATTTTTGTTAGAAATAAAAAACATGATAGCTGAAGGGTCTCCATAAATCTGCGCTAATAAACCGGCACCATGTTCTGGTAGGTTCGGGCGAGTTGGTTAAGAACGGAGCTTAGCACCGTTCGTCTTAATTTTAGCGCGTAGTGTCGTAAGACATTCTGCGCTAACATCAGAGACGAGATAACACGCCGTGATTTAATGCTGTTGGCCTGATAACTCAGATGTAATCTTTATTTTCAGCGGGATAGCCAATAAGCCACAGCACTATTGTGTTCAGCGTCGCCAGCAGGCTCAGATCTACAGGTAATAGTGTCCGGATCGGGGGTATCCTCTGACTACAAACCGGACTCAATTAACGCACTACAGGCCAGAGCGCGGAAGCCGTGACCACAAATATTCGGATGGATAACGGCATCCTTCGTTTGTTGGTAAAACCGAAATCAAACCAGCTTTACCAGTATTTTTACCAGTAAAAGGTCATGGCTTTGAGTGGTTTTGAATAGATGAGTGTGAATCTAAAAAAGGGGGATAACCAATTGATCAAAAGTAAAGTTCCTTGCCCAACTTATCTTTCAGGATCCTGAAACGGTACTTAGGCGTCCAGACTATGTGGTATTTGCAACGCCAATATACATGTGATGAACTGTTCTACCGACTGAACTACAGAGGAATCGTGTGAACGGGGCGAATATTAGCGATGCTCCAGGCCCTTGTCAAAGTCTGATTTGCGTTTTTCGGCGCGTTTGCCGAATTATTCTCCAGGTTGTGCAGAAATGGCGCTTTTCTGCGGCTTTGGATACTTCCACAACCATCTGCCGCTCACCATGCGCCAGTAGAAAAAGACGCCGCGCACCGCCCAGTCGAGGAACATCCCAAGCCAGACGCCAATCACACCCATACCGAGCATGATCCCCAGCGTATACCCTGCCACCACCCGGCAACCCCACATCCCAAGCATAGAAACCCACATGGCAAAACGGGCGTCGCGCGCACCTTTCAGGCCCGCAGGCAGCACCCACGACGCCGCCCAGATCGGCATAAATGCCGCATTAAGCCACAGAAGCACTTTAACCACCTCTTTTACGTCCTCTTCCTGGGTATAAAAGGAGGCGAACAGCCCGGCAAAAGGCGCAGTACCCCAGGCAATGGCCGTCAGCATCAGCGTCGAAAGCCAGAAGACATGGCGTAGCTGACGTTCCGCCTGGCCTATCTGCCCTTTACCAAGACGCTTACCGGTAATAATGGTAGACGCGGAACCCAGCGCGTTACCCGGCAGGTTAATCAGCGCCGCCACGGAGAAAGCGATAAAGTTACCGGCGATGACGTTGGTACCCATGCCCGCGACAAACATTTGCGTCAACAGTTTGCCGCCGTTAAACAGCACCGACTCAATACTGGCCGGAATACCGATCCCCATCACTTCCCAGATAATGGAGAAGTTGAGTTTCTCAAAGTAGCTTTTCAGCGAGATCCGCAGCGCCGGGTTAAAACCAATCATCAGCACCCAGATAATCGCCACCGCGCCAATATAGCGGGAAATGGTCAACCCCAGCCCTGCACCGGCGAAACCCATGCCTTTCCAGCCCCAAAGGCCATAAATCAGGATGCTGCTGATAATGATGTTGAGGATATTCATCCCACCATTAATCAATAGCGGGATTTTGGTATTGCCCGCACCACGCAGCGCGCCGCTGCCAATCAGGGCAATCGCCGCCGCCGGGTAGCTGATAACGGTGAGTTCGAGGTAGGTCAGCGCCAGCGCTTTAACTTCAGCTGTCGCCGCACCGGCGATAAAGTCGACGATTTGTGTGCCAAAGTAGTGGATCACCGCTGCCAGTACAATGGCAAACAAGGTCATGATCACCAGCGACTGCCGCGCTGCCGCCCTCGCCCGCTCACCATCCAGTTTGCCAAGGCTGAAAGCCACCACTACCGTCGTACCTAAATCAATGGCGGCAAAAAAAGACATCACCACCATATTGAAGCTGTCTGCCAGACCAACGCCCGCCATCGCTTCTTTACCAAGCCAGCTCACCAGAAACGTGCTGAGCACGCCCATCATCAAAACACAGGTATTTTCCAGGAAGATTGGTACGGCAAGGGGCGTGATTTCTCGCCAGAATAATACACGGTAACTTTTACGTTTTCTGTACCAGGGCGTACGTATGACGGCCTGGCGTAAGGGAGTGACGAGGTTCAAAATGGTCCTTAGCCGCGAAAGGTGAAATCACATTTCAAATAATGAGGGAGAACCACTGATCCTGCAAAGCATTTACACCGAAAATTGGTGTTTATTAGGTCAAACTGTCGATGGATTCAGCAGTCAGCTCGTTATCGCTAAAATGAGGTTTGACAAAAGATTTTTCGCCGTTAAGATAGGCCTCCACACGATTCCTCTGTAGTTCAGTCGGTAGAACGGCGGACTGTTAATCCGTATGTCACTGGTTCGAGTCCAGTCAGAGGAGCCAGCTTTAAAAAAGCAGACGTTCACCGACGTCTGCTTTTTTGCATTTCTCTCAGTTGGTTATCCCTTCTTTCGCGTTCACTAAAAACCACTCGAAGCCATCTGAGCACCAGTGCTGGTTACTTTCAACTACCGCCACACGCCCCCTGTGGCACGCTTGCTGTGAGGAGAAGCAGGGTTACTCTCAAGAAGCAGATTATAGGTTGAGCGAGTTCTTTATCGTTACTGTTTAGAGTCAAACCAGATTTTCCAAAGCGGGACTGCCGTGGCAAAGGTGCCTCTATGCGTCGTTTTACCGGTGGATATGGCCTCAACCAACGTATTACCTGTTCCCATAGACTGTGCATAAGTCATTGCCATTTTACCTACCCCTATGGTGATCGCTTCATCAGCTTCTCCGTAGTAGTTGTGTACCGGAGAAGCGATCACCCACCGATAGGCCTGGGCATTGCTAATTAGCCGACCATAGGCAGAATTAGCGAAATATTGCGGGTCGAAATATTCAGGACGAATAAGTTTGTGCAGGTCAGAAGTAATATCTGCTGGATTAAAAGGTTGGCGGTCATAGGCTTTTTTCGCCACATCATAATATTCATCGGTAATAACAGAGTGTGCCAGGCCTGGAATACCGTAATAGTTTTCATAGGCAAAGGCCGAAAGTATCACAATACTATTTAACCAGTCCGCATCAAATTTGCGCGGGAATGAAAGAAATCCATTCATGAGGGCAAAAACATCTAATGGTGCGCTGGCGGTTGCCGTCGCCTGTACTTTCATTCCTATAGCTTCGAGTTTTTCAAGCAATGCCATGGTCACAAAACCACCTTGTGACCATCCCGCCAAAAAAAGATGAGGATTTTCCAGCCCCATTTGCGCCAGAACCTGCCGCGATGAGTTAATCATGTCATAGGTTGCCTGCTGGTGACTGGCTTTTACCATATAACCTTCGGGTTCAGTGGAGACTCCCAGGCCAAAATAATCAGCCCCAATAACAATATAGCCCTGTGAGGCAAACTGCGCGATCATCAATTGCGTCTCAGGAGATTCATCAGGAAAAGAGGGAACCTGGTGTTTTCCATAAACAGTCCCATGTTGGTAAGAAACCATTGGAAAAGATTTTCCCGCGGTGTCAGGAATGGCAAGCAGTCCTGAGGTCATCGTGGGTTTGTTGCCGTGTTCAGGAATAGATGAAGGATAGATCACTCGATAAAGCTTAACGGCATTTTTGGCCGGGGTGTATTTCACATTAACGCCTGAAAATGCGGGTGTATCAACTGTCAATATTTTATTCAAACGATCTACGTCCCAGCGGCCAATAAGCTCATAGGTTATCCCATCGGAAACTTTAATCGGTTGCTGCGTTGTCTCTTGTGCAAATGCCGATACCGCAAAAAGCGCCAGCAACATATAGAAGAAATAATTAAAAGCTCTTAACATTCCCATCCCCTTATCTTTTTATATACATAATATTAAATTCATGAAAAATAACGTCTATTCTATTGCGTCCATTACCTGTAAAAATGCAATCCACTTAATTAAAAACCATTATTTACTCAAAAATGAGCACTGTCGGGAATAATGATTAAAAAGACATTCTTAAGCCCCGTCTGATCGTACAATAACACCCGTTTTTTTAAATGCAATCCAGTGAAGCAGATAAAATTTCTTATGTGAAGTTAGTTGAAAAATCGCAGGTCTAAATAACTGCGCCTAATACCGCTATACTTTTGCCTGCCCATGTTTACCTCCGGGGAAAGGGCTGACGGTTTCCATAAAAGTTACTGGCTAAGGCGATCCCAGTCATAGGAGCCAGATTTAAGAATCCTGCTTTCGAGCAGGCTTTTTGCTTTTTGGCGTTTACCGTGCGTCACGCTTGCAGACAGTTGCGAACCTCATCACAAAACCGTATTTTGGATACTCTTCGCCTGCTGAGTGTTTATCACGTTGATTGTTGAGGGAAAATGGAATCGTTATTTGTCTACGGCACGCTGCGTCCCGGCTGTTCTAATGCACATATCCTGGAAAACATCGGCGGTGAATGGCTGCCGGGCTACGTCACTGGTACGTTTTACGCTCGTGGCTGGGAAGCTGCCGCCGATTTTCCTGGCATCGTACTGGATAAAAACGGCTCACCGGTACATGGTTATCTGTTTTTGTCCAACAACCTTACTGCGCACTGGCCGATGCTGGATGAATTTGAAGAGGGCTACGATCGCGTTTTGGTCGAGGTCACCACCGCTGAGGGCAAGCGCGTCAGTGCATGGATTTACCAGTTACAGCCGCGATCTACATAACCCGCACAGGGCCGCATCGGCAACAGAAGACTCACCCCGACTATTAGATGGTTGATTATTTCCGTGGTTTTACGTCGGTATGAAAATCACTGGAATGCTGACGAAAAAATGTCTTTCGGTATTTATACTCGTCATACTTCAAGTTGCATGTGCGTTAGCTTTTTTATTCGGCTCATCCCTCAGCCTAAAGGGCCGCCGCAAGCGGCGTTCAAAATGCCAACACATTTTGTGTGAGCACTGCCCAGCTCCAAAATGGCAAATAAAATAGACTAATGGGATAGGCTCTAAACATCTTTAAATAAAAAGGCCTGCTGTGTGCAGGCACAGAATTTTTAATTTATTACCACCACACTTCCGCCTGAACGCCTACGGTGAACTGGTCTCTTTTCGCATCGGCAAATTCAAACTGGCTGATGCCATTATCGTTCACCTTCAGATAAGTTCCATAGAAACGAATTTCAGGACGCGAGGTCAACAGGCTGGTATCCACTTTCAGTGCATGGTAGAGCGTAGTTTTATAACCTGATTCATGATATTCATTGCCGCCAGATTTATTTTTCTGTTCGAACTAGGCAAGTTCCAGGCCGGTTTGATTAAAGTTATCCCAGATATATGCCGGGCGAACCACTGCACGAATGGAATTAAAATCAGTATGGGCACCGGTATTGTAGTCGTAAATATCATTGCCGTGAGTATAGACCAGTGCATGCGCCATAATCACATCCGGACGCAAATAGTTCTCACCCTGAGAGATCGCGCGAAAGGCTTTGCCGTAACTATGCTCGCCATAATACTGGTCGTAATAACCGTACGCTGGGTTAGAACCCGATATTAACGCAAAGCCGCTGGCGATAGAATTATTCGCTCCCTGGAACGTTAATTCGTTAAATCCGCCGTCGTTAAATTTATGCCGCAGAATTAAACCGCCATGCCAGGCATCTTTGACGCTGTAATAGCTACCATTATCTTCATTTTTATGATTGCTGTTGGTTTCATTGGGCATCGCATAACGCGCAAACATTTCCAGCGAGGCTGTCTCCCATAGCGGAATATCTTTATAGCGCACCTCTGCGCTGTTGGCGTTAACCTGCTGCGTATTGCCCGAGGTCGCATAATCAACCGCGTGAGCATTAACATCTTCTCGCGTGATGGCCATATTTAGCTTGCCGGGACCAAGCTGCCAGTTCTCGATGCCGAGGCCAGAACCGGCGTTAGTGCGATGGCTTTTCCAGTCAAGCATCTGAATTTCATACACCGGCAGGTTATGTTTACCCACCCAAAAATCCGCTTCCGGCGCAAACGGCAGGAACCCTTTGGTCGTCAGGTAGATATCCGAGAATTGCAGGAGATTTTCCGACGTGCTGTCAAACCAGCCCGCGCTATACTGCTGGCCAACGTTACCATCCAGTTTGACCACGGCTTTCGCCACCTTGCCGCCAGCATCGTAGACTTTCTGCGACAATTGCAGGTCGAACCAGGCACTGTTTTCCTGGCCGAATCGCCCAAGGGAACCAATGGCGTAAGACTTCGGCGCGCCGCGCGTTCCGCTCGACCAGCCGGAGCGGAAGTAGCCTGTATAACTGAAGCCGAGCTCGTTTTTCACATATTGAGTGATATCCGCCAGTGTCACCTCTTGTGCCGGTGTCGCGCCGGTGACTGCTACAGAATGCGCTGGTGTAGCGCCGATTGGCGCAGATGTTGCCACATAGGTTTTATCGGCGGGTTTATTATTTGCGGTTTTACGGGCAGCATCCGGCTGCCTGTCGAACCGGGTTTTATATTGCTGTAGCTCTTGCTTAGTGGTCTGTAATTCCTGTTGGTTTTCAGCCAGTGCTTTTTCCAGTAATTCCAGACGCTGTTCAACGGAGAGTTTTGCAGCAGCGGCGCTACTGGAAACCAGCGCAGAGGATATTAATAGAGCAATCCATTTCAGTTGATGCTTTTTACTTATCATCTTTTTATTCCTGTTATCCATGGTAATAAATGGGTTGATTAACATGAGCTGGATAGATATTCAGGCAATACAAATCCGCCTGATGAACTAAATCGAGATCAGGTAGTTAATTATCTGAACCAGTAAAATGAACGACTGGTTATTTCCGACAAATGGCGCATAGCTAAAATCATTAATAATGGAAGTCAGAGCCGTTCACAAAATACCCCACAATGACTAGCGGAGTATTTCACGTCTTACAAAAACTGGCAGACCTTCGGTATTTTAATGTGTTCGCATCTGCTGATGAAAATCCGATACCTTTTCAAAGTCCCAAAAAAAACCTGAATCACTTTCCAGGCAGTAAATGCTCAGAAAAACGATTCAGGTTTTGCCCGTATTGGTCGGAGAATAATACGGTAGCAATCCAGTTTGTCCTGCGACAGGATACTGGCTTTTAATTCACTGACAAGCGACGAATCACTCCTTCGCGTTATTTTGTGAACTCACGCAATATTTCATGCCAGATTTTTCACATTAATCGCGCCAGCCCATAGCCGGGGCCACATGCTTAATAATCGATTCGATAACATGCACGTTGTAATCAACGCCCAACTGATTCGGCACGGTCAACAATAAGGTATCGGCTTCAGCAATCGCCTCGTCCTGTTTCAGCATTTCAACCAGTTTTTCCGGCTCTGCCGCATAGCTACGGCCAAAGACCGCGCGGGTTTTCTCATCAAGGAACCCCACTTTGTCCTGATCGTTCCGGCTGCTGCCGAAATAAGCGCGGTCGCGATCGTCCATCAGCGCAAAAATGCTGCGGCTGACGGAAACGCGCGGCGTACGCTGGTGTCCCGCTTCCTCCCAGGCCGCACGATACGCGCGGATCTGCTGCGCCTGCTGAATGTGGAACGGCTCGCCGGTTTCATCATCTTTCAGCGTAGAGCTTTGCAAATTCATCCCCAGTTTTGCTGCCCAGACTGCGGTCGCATTAGAACCTGCCCCCCACCAGATACGTTCACGCAAGCCCGCGGAATAAGGTTCCAGACGTAAAAGCCCCGGCGGATTCGGAAACATCGGCTGCGGATTTGGCGTAGCGAACCCTTCACCTTTCAGGATCTCTAGCAACGTTTCGGTGCGATGACGCGCCATGTCGGCCTCACTTTCGCCTTCGGCGGGTTGATAACCGAAATAGCGCCAGCCATCAACCACCTGCTCTGGCGAACCCCGACTGATCCCCAGTTGTAGGCGACCGCCTGAAATGAGGTCTGCCGCGCCTGCGTCTTCGGCCATATAGAGCGGGTTTTCATAGCGCATATCAATAACACCGGTGCCGATCTCGATATTGCGGGTTTTCGCACCGATGGCTGCCAGCAGCGGGAAAGGAGAACTGAGCTGACGGGCGAAATGATGGACACGGAAATAGGCGCCGTCCGCGCCCAGCTCTTCAGCGGCAACCGCCAGATCGATGGATTGCAACAGTGCATCAGCAGCTGAGCGAGTAGCGGATTGCGCTGAAGGCGTCCAGTGACCAAAGGTCAAAAATCCGATCTTTTTCATGGCTTCGGGGGTCCTGTTAGGAAAAACGCGGCAGGCGGAATATATTTACGCCACATACCGATATATGCGTCGCTTATCCTGCCCTTGACTCCCCCTACTCTACGCACTATCTGATGCAAATAAATATCATTTATTTAACATTAAGCTTCAAATTAATTGATACCCGCTGCGGGATGGCTCTCCGACTGCGCAACCAGCCCGCCGCCAGATTACAGGTGCTGCCCGGGTTGAATACTAATATTCACCGGCATCCCCGAACGGCGTTTAAGTTCGGCTGATGCGCGACTCACATTGACCTCGTTGCCTTTCATCAGTGCCTGCAGCACCGGCATGGCCGGTAATGGAACTTTATTGCTGGATTCAAATTCCGTGCGATTGCGCGAGAGTGGTTCGTGAACTTCCAGCCAGCGGCTACCGTCTGGCTCGGTGGTCATTTTCACCGGTTGATCGATAACCTGTACGCGCGTCCCGACCGGAACGTTATCAAACAGATATTTGATATCCGCATTACGCAGGCGAATACAGCCCTGACTGACGCGTAAACCAATACCGAAGTTGGCATTAGTACCGTGAATGGCATACAGCTTGCCGATATAGATAGCATACAGCCCCATCGGGTTGTCCGGCCCGGCGGGCACAAAAGCGGGCAAGGTTTTCCCCTCTGCGGCATAGGCTTGACGGGTTTTTGGCGTCGGCGTCCAGGTCGGCCCTTCTTGTTTACGTTCCACCGAGGTAACCCAGTTACGCGGCGTTTCCCGCCCCGCCTGACCAATGCCAATCGGCAGGATCTCCACCGTGTTGCTCTCTTTCGGGTAATAGTAAATGCGCATCTCCGCAACGTTGACAACAATGCCTTCACGCACCGTATCAGGCAGGATTACCTGCTGGGGAATAATTAGTTTTGAACCCGCTTTCGGCAGGAACGGATCGGCATCGGGATTCGCCTCCAGCAAATTGCTCAACCCCTGTCCGTACTTCGCGGCAAAGGCTTCCAGCGGCAATGTATTGCCCTGCTCGATAGTGATGGTTTGCGGGCTTCCCACTAGCCTGCTGCCCTCGGGTGGCAAAGGGTAGCTGACTGCCAGCGCAGCGCGGGTGGAGATCAGGGCAAGTAGACAGCAAAGCAGTTTTACGCGACGCATGGCGGTATTCCTTAAAAGCGGCGGGGATTGGATAAGCATAGCCCGTTTTACACATTTTCTGGTTTTTTACAGCAGGTTATGACGCAGCGAGAAAACTTACACTCCCGGTTTATCGTGCGTGGCGAATACTATCCGCGCGGTAAAAATTCTGACATACCTGCCGAACAGGTATTTATGATCGGTTTAGCTAAAAAAAGGCAAAACGAGACTAAAGCCGCCAACATAAAGCATTGACCAGCTCGCCGCAGAGATCAGACTGACCGCATACACTTTCACCGGATGAAGCCGCAACACGCCAGCGACCAACGGCACAATGTAACGCAGCACGGCAATAAAGCGTGAAGTGAAAAGTACCGGTACAGTACTGTTTTGCAACCGACGGCGAACCCGCACTACTGTATCGGCATGACGCGACATTATGCGTGCAAACCAGGGTAGATGCCCCATCATCATACCAAGATGATAATTAACGATTGTCCCGCACCATGCGCCAATCATGACAGCAATTCCCGCCTCCCATGGCGAAAGCGTCGCCTTACTGACGGAAATTACAGCAGCCAACATAACCGATGCTGGCGGTAATACCGTTGAAATGAGGAACGTCGATTTTGCGAATGCTATTACAAAAAGAAGCCCCCACAGGCTGAATGGATGAAGCGCAAAATGGCTCATCAGGGCGTTTACCCACTCCATGAATGCTCCTGCTCCTGTTAGTAAGCGTTTTTATACCAACATTTTTTACGGTTCACCAAATGTTTGTATAGCCCGCCCAGGCGCTGAGGGCTCCCTATAAACCAGCGCTAATAAACCAGCCCCCTGGTCTGCTATTCTGGCGAGATGGTGAAGAACGGTGCTGACGCATCGTGGAAAAAATTCTGACATGTCTGGCAAGCAGGCATAGAGATGATCGCATTGAATAGGTTGCTCAAACCAGTAGATCACAAATTCTACGCCTGCCTTTTTTACCCGCCCATTACTGAGATCCCTCAGCGCCGTAGCGGGGTTTAGGTTCAGAACATCGCGGTCAGCCTTTGGCGCGACTGGCGATGATCTCGTCCGCCACATTGCGCGGCGCTTCCGCGTAGTGATGGAACTCCATGCTGTAGGTTGCACGCCCCTGAGACATGGAGCGCAGCGTGGTGGAGTAACCGAACATCTCAGCCAGCGGCACATCAGCGCGGATGACCTGGCTGCCGAATCGCTCTTCCATGCCCTGCACCATACCGCGACGGGAAGAGAGATCGCCCATAATGTTACCGGCGTACTCTTCCGGCGTTTCCACCTCTACGTGCATCACCGGTTCCAGAATTGCCGGATCCGCTTTGCGCGCGCCCTCTTTGAAACCAAAGATGGCCGCCATGCGGAACGCCATTTCCGACGAGTCGACATCATGGTAGGAGCCGAATGTCAGCGTCGCTTTCACATCCACCACCGGATAACCGGCCAGCACGCCGCTGTTCATGGCTTCGCGTAGCCCTTTCTCCACGGAGGGAATGTACTCGCGCGGCACCACGCCGCCTTTGGTGGCGTCTTCAAAGACAAAGCCACTACCCGGCTCCAGCGGTTCGAGCGTCAGCACCACATGGCCATACTGCCCTTTCCCACCGGACTGACGAACAAACTTACCTTCAATGTCTTTCACGGTTTTACGCAGCGTTTCACGGTAAGTCACCTGCGGGCGGCCGATGTTCGCTTCCACGCCGAATTCACGTTTCATACGGTCGACGATAATCTCCAGGTGCAGTTCGCCCATACCGGAGATGATTGTCTGACCTGACTCCTCATCCGTGTGCAGATGGAACGACGGGTCTTCGGAGGCCAGCCGTTGCAGCGCGATACCCATTTTTTCCTGGTCCGCTTTGGTTTTCGGCTCGATCGCCAGCGAAATCACCGGTTCCGGGAACTCCATACGCTCCAGCGTGATCACCGCATCCGGGTCACTTAAGGTATCGCCGGTGGTGACATCTTTCAGTCCGACACAGGCCGCGATATCGCCGGCGCGCAGTTCATCCACTTCATGGCGATCGTTGGCATGCATCTGCACGATACGACCAATACGCTCTTTCTTACCTTTCACCGGGTTATAGACCGCATCACCTTTTTTCAGCACACCGGAATAGACGCGGATAAAAGTGAGCTGGCCGACATACGGGTCGGTCATCAGTTTAAACGCCAGCGCCGAGAACGGTTCGTCATCGCTCGGGTGACGTTCCGCAGGCCGGCCTTTTTCATCCACGCCCTGAATGGCAGGAATATCCAGCGGCGACGGCATCAGTTCGACAACCGCATCAAGCATGCGCTGCACGCCTTTGTTTTTAAAGGCGCTGCCGCACAGCATCGGCTGGATCTCCCCGGCGATAGTGCGTTTGCGCAGACCGGCAATGATGTCGGCTTCGTCCAGCGAACCGGTTTCCAGATATTTATCCATCAGATCTTCGCTGGCTTCCGCCGCCGCAGAGACCATTTTTTCCCGCCACTCCAGCGCAGTCGCCAGTAATTCTTCCGGCACCGGCGCGTAGCTGAAAACCATACCCTGCGTGGCGTCATCCCAGATGATTTCACGCATTTTGATCAAATCCACTACGCCGGTGAAATGCTCTTCAGCGCCAATCGGGATCACGATCGGCACCGGGTTCGCTTTCAGGCGATCGATCATCATCTGCACCACGCGGAAGAAATCCGCGCCGGTACGATCCATCTTGTTGACGAAGGCCAGACGCGGGACATGATATTTGTTGGCCTGCCGCCAGACGGTTTCCGATTGCGGCTGCACGCCGCCCACCGAGTCATACACCATGACCGCTCCGTCGAGTACGCGCATGGAGCGTTCCACTTCAATGGTGAAATCTACGTGCCCTGGGGTGTCGATAATGTTGATGCGGTGCGGCTCATAACTTCTGTCCATTCCGGGCCAGAAGCAGCTCACCGCCGCAGAAGTAATGGTGATCCCGCGCTCCTGCTCCTGCGCCATCCAGTCGGTTGTTGCCGCGCCATCGTGTACTTCCCCCAGTTTGTGGCTCATCCCGGTGTAAAACAGGATGCGCTCGGTGGTGGTGGTTTTACCGGCATCGATATGCGCGGAGATGCCGATGTTGCGATAACGTTCGAGGGGGATGGGTCGGGGCATGATGCGTCCTTAGTCATTTGACTATCAGTTCGCGGCCGGAATTGGCCGCTATTCATTCACGGCATGTATCATAGTACAACTGTACGAGTATATTCGAACTATTTTTGCTATTATAACGATGGGCTGAGCCAGGACTAACGTCGTGGCTTTAAAAATTGAGTTTGCGTATAGTACCGGCCCGACCGTGACTTTCTTAAGCCAGGGCATCGCCACACAGGAATATTATGATCGCTAATCACCCAGAACGTGAGCAATTTCGCCTGGAAAATGTGCTCTTCGCCCTCGGCAACCCGCTGCGCCTGGCGATGATCAAACGGCTCGCCGATGGTGCTGAACTGAGCTGCAATACATTGCGGCCACAGGATGTTGCGAAGTCCACCATGACGCATCACTGGCGCGTACTGCGCGATAGCGGCGTGGTCTGGCAGCGCCCGCAAGGGCGGGAAAATATGATCTCGCTGCGCCGGGAGGATCTGGACGCCTGCTTCCCGGGGCTGCTGGATACGCTGTTAAAGGCGATGGAGCGACAATAAACCGACGTCAGCCGCCACCTGCAACGTTGACTCGCCAGGGATGACATGCGGCGAATTACCAACACTGCCCCCACGTAACGTTTTTCCATCACCCGCTTGATTAGCCCAGCGGGCGCAGGATGGAAGGCTTTCTTTCTCGTTTCAACATCATTGTGCGGCGCTGCCGCAGCTATTTGGTTTCTGGCAGTACGATATTGCTCGCCGCCAGCGTCCCCATCTTGCTGTAAATCGCGCAGGCAGCATCCACCAGTTGCATCGCCAGCGCCGCGCCGCTGCCTTCGCCAAGACGCATGCCCATGTTGAGATACGGCTCCAGCCCCAAATGTTCGAGCGCAATGCGCGCGCCTTTTTCCGCCGAGAGATGCGACGGGATCAGATACGGCTTCACCTGCGGCGCGATACGGCAGGCGGCCAGCGCCGAGGCGTAAGAGAGGAAACCATCAAGCACCACCGGCAAACCGCAGGTTGCCGCGCCGAGGATCACCCCGGTCATGCCGAGTAGATCATAACCGCCCACTTTCTCCAGCACATCAAGACCATCGCCCGCATCCGGCTGGTTCACCGCAATGGCTCTGCGCACCACCTGCGCTTTATGACCGAGCAGCGTTTCCGGTAGATTGGCGCCGATACCCACCACCGATTCCGGCGCTTCGCCGGTCAGCACGCTGACAATCGCCGCTGCGGGCGTGGTGTTGGCCATTCCCAGTTCGCCAACACCAAACAGCGTCACGCCCTGCGCCGCCAGTTCACGGGTATAACGCATCGTTTCCAGCAGCAGTTCCTGCGCCTGCCCGTGGCTCATCGCTGGGCCGCTGGCGATATTCCCGCTGCCGCGCGCTACCTTCATATTGACAAGCCCCGGGATCGGATCGGCATCAATACCGACATCCAGCACATGCACTTTCGCCCCGGCCTGTGCCGCCAGCACACAGACGCCTGTGGTGCCCTGCGTCATGTTCGCCGCCTGAATTGCGGTAACCACCTGAGGTGAAATCGCCACGCCTTCATGCCAGACACCGTGATCGGCGCACATCACCACAATCGCTTTTTCAGCGATCTGCGGCGCGCCATTCAGCCCCGGCATACCGGCCAGTTGTACCGCTAATGCTTCCAGTCGCCCCAGACTGCCTGGCGGCTTCAGTAAACCATCCAGATGAACCCGTGCCTGCGCCATCGCCACGTCATCGGGTGCCGGAATGCTTGCCAGTAATGTCGTTAATCTCTGCATGCTGTTTCTCGTTATGTTGTGGGCTGTTTATAACAGCGCCAGAAGAAAAATCAGTTCGCCCAGCTCAATGGCGGCGCCGAGCGTATCGCCGGTCTGCCCGCCAAGAGTACGCTTCAGCATCTGCCCAAGCAGAAATACTGCCGCCAGAGTCACCAGCAGCGCCATAAGCCCTTTCGCACCCAGCAACCCGATCGTTACCAGCGCGGTAATGATGAGCGTGACTGACGTATCGCGCCCCGAAACTTTACCGATAAACAGATTGCCGAGCCCCTCTTCGCGGGCGTAGCGATGACCGAACATCAGTAACACCGAGCAGCCGCGTCCGGCGGCACAGGTCGCCGCCAGTGCTGCGATCATCGGCGCATCACGCAGTTGCAGTTCGCTAAGGGTAAGGATTTTCGCTGCCAGCACAAACACCAGCGCCAGACCGCCATGTGTGCCGAGACGGCTGTCCCGCATGATCTCCAGCATCCGCTCGCGCCTCCGGGCGGAAAAAACGCCGTCGCAGGTGTCGGCAAGGCCATCAAGATGGAAGCCGCCAGTCAGCAACGCCAGCGCCAGCACGCAAAAAAGCGCCGCCAGCGGTGCGCCGCACCACGGCTGCAATATCACCAGTACGCCGCCGCTCATAGCGCCCAGCAGCACGCCGACCAGGGGAAAAGTGACAATCCCGCGCACATAATCGGCGACATCCAGCCCCTGCACCCAGCGCTCTGGCACCGGCAGACGGCTGATAAACGACAGCGTGGCGAAGAACAGTTTCATTTGATTTTGACTCCAATCCCGGAAACCACCAGCCAGACGTGATCTGCCGCCTGTGCCAGCCGCTGGTTGACGCGCCCGGCGATATCGCGGAAATGCCGCGCAAGGCGGTTTTCCGGCACAATGCCCATACCTACTTCATTGGTGACCAGCACCACTGGCGACGGGCAGGCCGCGCAGGCGGCTATCAGCGCCTCAATTTCCTGCTGTACCTGCGTTTCCAGCGCGGTGTAATCCCACTGTTCCGGGTCGCACTCGCCGCCAAAGGCAAACAGCAGATTGGTCGTCAGCGTAGTGATGCACTCCAGCAGTACGGCTTCGCGGCTATCGTTGTCGGGAGTAATGATCTCAGCCAACTGCTGCCAGCGCTCTTCGGTACGCCAGTGGGCCGGGCGGCTCGCCCGATGGTGCGCAATACGCGCCGCCATTTCTGCATCAAAGATCTGCGAAGTGGCGATATAGAGTACGCGACTGGCGTCTGCGACCAGCGACTCAGCGTGGCGGCTCTTGCCGCTGCGCGCCCCGCCGGTAACAAGGGTTAACATGTTTGCTCCTGATGCTGCTGCATAATCTGGTAGATACGATCGATGTCGACATGCTTGCGCATGGCGTCGGCGAGGATATCAAACTGCTGCTCTTTATAGTCGGCATAACTCACCGCTATATCGAGCGGCCCCAGCCCTTTACGCTCGCGCAGGCCGTTCAACAATGCGCGGGTAAACGCATCGCTGTCGAACAGGCCGTGCAGATAAGTGCCAAATACCAGACCGTCATCACTGACCGCGCCATCCGCGACGCGCTGACCGTTTTTTTCTAACCACAGCGCCGGGCGGCAACTACTTTGTAATGTTGTTTCGCCCATATGGATCTCATATCCGCGCAGCGCCAGCCCGGCGCAGTTCGCCAGCCAGCCGGGCAATGTCTCTTGCAAACGGGCCTCAACAAGCGTGGTAGTTTTATCCTGCGCGAAATGGGTAACGGTATCGAGCAGCCCCAGCCCAGGCTGTGTACCCAGCCCGGACTCCACCTCGTCGACGATCGTCGCCCCGAGCATCTGGTAGCCACCACAAACGCCGATTGTCGGTACGCCCGCGCGATGCCTGGCAAGCAGCGCCTTCACCAGCCCGCTTTCGCGTAGCCAGTGAAGATCGCCGAGGGTGTTTTTACTGCCCGGTAAAATCACCAAATCCGCGCTCTGCAACTCATCGGGCGAGCGCACGTAGTGCACACGCACATCCGGCTGCGCCGCCAGCGCGTTAAAATCGGTGAAGTTGGAAATATGCGGAAGCTGCACCACCGCAATATCCAGCGCCCGCTCGCCGGTGCTCAGGTATTTGCCACGTTGCAGCGCCACACCGTCTTCATCTTCGAGATCGACCTCCAGCCACGGCATCACCCCGATAACCGGAACACCCGTCAGTTCTTCAATCTGTTTTATGCCCGGCGTCAGTAGCGCAATGTCACCGCGAAATTTATTGATGATCACCCCTTTTACCCGCCAGCGTTCATGCTGCTGGAGCAGCGCCAGCGTGCCGTAAATGGCCGCAAAGACCCCGCCGCGATCGATATCCGCCACCAGGATAACCGGGCACGCGGCCATTTCCGCCATGCCCATGTTGACGATATCCCGATCGCGCAGGTTGATCTCCGCCGGGCTGCCTGCCCCTTCCAGCACCAGCGCATCATACTCCTGCGCCAGGCTTTGCCAGACACGCATAATTTGCGCCCGCAAATGCGGTTTGTAGTCGTGATAGCTAACGGCATCCATGTCGGTCGCCACTTTGCCCATCAGCACCACTTGCGCTTTACGGTCACTGGTGGGTTTAAGCAGCACCGGATTCATACGCACATCCGGTACGATACCCGCCGCTTCCGCCTGGAATATTTGCGCGCGCCCCATCTCCTGGCCATCCGGCGTAATACCAGAATTGAGCGCCATATTCTGCGATTTAAAGGGGGCGGTTTTCAGCCCATCCTGATAAAAAATGCGACACAGCCCGGCCACCAGTACGCTTTTACCCACGTCTGAGGCGGTACCCTGCAACATAATCGCCAGCGTCATGACGCCTCCTTAACCCGCATCGCCCGCATGCGGGCATAAAATTCATCTTCACTTTTACACAGCGGCAAGCCCAGCTCGCTATGCAGTTTTACCAGCCACGGCTGCGTCAAACCGGCTTTCTCAACCAGCGCGCGGCGGGAAAACACCTCGCCCGGCGTCCCCTGTGTCAGACATTCGCCGTGACGCAGCACATAGACTGCATCACAAATTTCATAAATTAAATCAATATCGTGGCTGGAGATCACTACATGATCCCCCTGCGCGACAATGCGGCGGATGAGCGCGATCATCTGCGCACGCCCGGCGGGATCCAGACCTGCGGTGGGCTCATCCAGCAGCAGATATTTTGCCTGTATCACCAGCGCGCCAGCGATGGCGACACGCTTTTTCTGCCCGTGGCTCAGACACTGGATCGGCTGCTGACGGAAGGATTGCGCATCTACCAGCGTCAGAGCGTCATCGACGCGGCGCGCGATCTCCGCTTCCTCCACGCCGATGTTGCGCAGGCTGAAGGCGATGTCGCTGTCAATATCGGTATAGAAGATCTGCTGATCGGGGTCCTGAAATACGGTAGTGACCTGCTGGCGCAGCGCCAGCAACCCACGTTTGCTGTAATCGAGCGGTTTTCCCTGCCACAGCACCGCCCCTTTTTGCGGGCGCAGAATACCGCTCAGGTTCATAAACAGCGTTGATTTCCCGCAGCCGTTCGCGCCGACCAGCCCGGTCACCGGCTGGCGGGAAAAATCGAGCGTCAGCCCTTGCAGCGTCGGCGCATCCTGGTAGCTGAACCACAGATTTTCACATGCCAGCATTGCCTTATCCCTACAGGTGAAAATTACCCTGGTAAAGTTTGATATCCAGCGTGGTCGCCATCGCTTTGTAGCGCAACAGCACGCGGGTAAATAACAGGCTCACCAGCATCGCCAGCGAGCGGTAGCCCTGCGGCAAAGTGCGATAGCCAAAGCGCAGCGTCTGCGCACGGTGGAGAGCCGCCGCCTCTTCGAGCAGGATAAAGATAAAGCGCCAGGTGAGCAGGATCTGTTCGGTCAGCAATCGCGGCACACGCCCGCGTTTGAGCAAGACAATCAGTTGCGGAAATGTCAGATTAAGCACCAGCCAGAAGGTCGCCGCCAGCGCAGCGAGGCTGCGCCATAACGTGACGTTGGCTGACGCCAGCCCCTGCGGCGTTACGCCGATCCAGACGCTGCCCAGTTGCACGCCGTACAATAGCTGCTGTGGCTCGCGCGTCACGCTGAACAGAATAGTTATCACGCCAACCAGCAAAAAGCCCATCGGCAGAGCCATCCATCGCAGCCAGCGCCAGAGCGAGATGCGCAGCAGCCAGCAGGTGAAAGTCGCCAGCGCCACCAGCAACACCCTCTGCCCGAACGGCGGCAGAGAAAAGGCCAGCACCATCATCAGCAACCAGAACAGGAATTTACGCTCCGGCGCAACGTGAAACCAGCGGCTCTGGTAGCTCAGCCGATCAAGACCGTTCGCGATCACGCTGCCTGCCTTTCATATAACCGAGGATATAGAAAATGACCGCTGCGCCAATCGAGCCCTGCAGGGTAAAAAGCAGGCTTTCAATTTCGCCGCTTGCTGGCTCATACAGCGGCTGGAACCACGGCTGGTAATGGGGTGCAATCGCCTGGATCTGGCTTTCTGCCTGGTTGTCGGAACCACCGTATTCACCGCCGTGATTGATAAAAAACGGCAGTACCATCAGGGCAATCACCATCGCCAGCAGAATCAGGGTCTTTTTCATCTTAATCTCCCCTTACGGCGATCAGCTGTCGTTTGGTGAGCTGATCGTAAATCATCACCGTCAGCAACCCTTCCGCGATGGCAATCGGAATTTGTGTCAGACAAAAAATGCCCATAAATTTAACGATCGAGCCGGTTGCTCCACTTTGTGGATCCGGGAATGCCACGCCCAACTGCACTGAGGTAATAAAGTAGGTCGCCAGATCCGCCAGCATGGCGCAGAGAAACACCGCCACATCGCGGCGAAGGCCCGCCCGGCAGGCCAGTTTCCATACCACATAGCCGACAACGGGGCCAATGACCGCCATCGACATGCCGTTGGCGCCAAGCGTGGTCAGTCCGCCGTGCGCCAGCAACAGCGCCTGAAACAGCAGCACAATCGCGCCAAGAATCGCCACCACGCCGGGGCCAAACAAGATCACCGCCAGCCCGACGCCGGTCGGGTGCGAACAGCTTCCGGTCACTGACGGGATCTTCAGCGCCGACAGGACAAAAATAAACGCTCCGCACAGCGCCAGCAGTACTTTCTGGTTGGTATCATCCGCCACAATGCGGCGTAGACGCACCAGCCCGTACCACAGGCATGGCAGGAACAGCATCCACCACGCCAGCGCCCACATCGGCGGCAGAAACCCCTCCATAATGTGCATGGCGAATGCCTCCTGCGGCACCACCATCAGCAGCAGCGCAGCGGCAAGCCCGCTGTACGACAGCTGTTTCAGTTGTTGCGTTTTCATCTTCTCTCCCACTGTTTATTCACCAGAATGGTCGAAAAATAGGGCAGCGGTTGGTCATCGTAAACCTCGCTAAGCTGCCGCCAGCACTGCTCGCCGGGCAGGGTGGCTTCAGCCATCATCAGGGCGTGTTCCAAAAGCCCCACTTGCGCCAGCAGCGCTTTGATTCGGGCAAAACGGCCATAGACTTTCATCAGCACCAGGCTGTCATGTTGCTGTAACGCCTGGCGGATTTCCTCCTCCGGCGCGGTACAGGACACTACGCCCAGCGACTGTTGCTCCATTGCCAGCGGCACCTGCGCGCGTGCGGCAATGGCGGCAAACGACGTGACACCAGGGACAATCTCCAGCCACTGTGGCTGGCCAAGCCGTTGCAGCAGGAATACCCAGGTGCTGAACAACATCGCATCGCCGAGGGTAATAAACCCCACCTGTTTACCGGCCTGCACTTCCGCTGCCAGCGCGGCGGCGACTTCGTCCCACACCGCTTCTTTTTCCGCGCTGTCAACGCTCATTGGAAAGTGGCAACAGCGTACTTCGGTCTGCACACCGAGGTACTCGCGCACAATGGAAAGCGCCAGGCTGTCGCCGCCTTTGCGCCCGGCCGGGGCATACAGCACATCGAGCTGTCCGAGAATACGCGCACCGCGCACGGTGATCAGATCGGTAGCACCTGGACCGGTACTCAGCGCGTAGAGTTTACCGCTCATGCTGCAGCCTCCATCACCTGCGCCAGCGCCTGATGCAGATGCTGAACGAACATCGCACGCACGTCGGCATTCTCGCCTAAGCCCTGTAACCACGGCGTCGCAGCAATACCGACGCGCTCAAACTGCGTCTTCCACGAATCATCGTCATCCGACGCCATGTCGTTAATCGCATGGTCGCCCGCCACCAACATCAGCGGCATCAGGTGCACCGCTTTCACTCCTTCATGACGAAGGCCGTCGATCAACAGATCGATTTCAGGGTAGCTCTCAACCGCGCCAACCCGTGCCGGAAAACGGTGCGCCGCCATCATATGGTCGAGGCAGGCGTAAGCCGCAAAAGCGTGATGGCTGGCACCGTGGCCCATAAACACCACGCGCTCATCGGCAGCGACCTGTGGCATCTGCCGGGAGAGCGCCTGCATCAGATGCAGATAATCTTCGTGGCTGTTGAGCAGCGGCGCGCCAATCACCAGCCGTTTGAACAGTGGGCGCAGCGTCTGGACTTCACGAGCGATTTTTTCGTATTCGTCGCCGTTGATAATGTGTAGCGATTGGATCGCCACATCCTGATATCCCTGCTCCGCCAGCTTTTGCAGCGCCTCCAGCGGCGTGTCGATATGCAGGTTATCGCGTTGTTTGAGCTTGCGAATTATCATCCCGGAGGTAAAGGCGCGAAACAGCGCACGATCCGGGCAGCTCGCCGCCAGATCACGCTCGCAGGCGACAATGTTCTTTTCACAGGTGTCGTGATAGCTGGTGCCAAAGCTCACCACCAAAAGGGCTTTCTTCATTCTGTTCTCCTCACTGTGCCGCCAGCCAGCGTTGCAAGCGTCCGGCAAAAGCATCCTGACCGTTGAGTAACTCGTCGCCCATAACCAGCGGTTGCGGCCGGGCAATCACAATGCACGGGATGCCAGCATCCAGCGCAGGCTGTACTTTTTCCAGATAACCACCTTCCGCGCCGGAGGCTTTGGTGATCATCACCTCAACACAGTACTGGCGATAAAACGCAGCATTAAATTCAGCGCTAAACGGGCCGCACAGCGCGAAGATCTCACCCACACCAAAACCCAGTGCCGCGCACTGCGCCAGCCGTGAGCAATATTGTGGCTGACCACTTCGGCATAGGGGTGCGAAGCATCGATCACCCAGCGCGTGTCGTTCTGTTTGAGCCACGTAACCATCTCGTCCATCTCCAGCCGCCCGCAGCGCACCTGACCGCGAATGTTGCCTGCCAGTTGCGCGCCGGTCGGCGTGGCGACCGACAGCGTGTAACACACCCCGGCTTCATCCAACTGCTGGCAAATCAGCCGCCCATCGCTGGTGCCGCCAATCACCAGCACCTCGCCTGCCGTCACAGGGTGTAACCTCGCGGGGTGATCATCAGACCGTTTTGCACATAGGTGGCGCGGTTACCGACAATTACCAGACTGGTCATATCAACGGGTTCAAAATCCATCTCGCCGAGCGTGGTCAGCCATTTTTCCTCTTTCTTGCGTCCGGCAGATTTCACTACGCCCACCGGCGTATTGGCGTTTTTACTGGCCGCCAGCAGTTCGAATGCTCGCGCCAGATGCCCTTCGCGGCCCCGGCTTCGCGGGTTGTAGAAGCAGATGACGAAGTCCGCTTCACCGGCCGCGATAATGCGTTTTTCGATAACCGGCCATGGCGTCATCAGGTCGCTCAGACTGATATGGCAGAAATCGTGCATCAACGGCGCACCCAGTAGCGCAGCGGCGGCGATGCTGGCGGTCATACCCGGTACCAGCCGCACTTCCACATCCAGTTGCTGCTTGTTAACCAGCTCAAGCACCAGCCCGGCCATACCGTAGATCCCGGCGTCGCCGCTGCTGACCAGCGCCACGTTATGCCCGGCCTGCGCCAGCTCGATTGCTGCCTGGCAGCGCTCAATCTCTTTGCACATGCCGGTTTTGATCACCTGCTTATCGCCGGTGAAGGCTTTGACGAGGTGCGTGTAGGTTTTGTAGCCCACCACAATGTCCGCCGCCTGTAACGCTTCGATAGCCTCCATGGTCATCATTGCCTGTGAGCCGGGGCCAATCCCGATTACCGTCAACATCAGTGCGAAACTCCCAAAGTAATTGTCACGCCCTGCTCCTGCAGGGTCTCACCCACCAGTTGCCCCTGGCTCATCAGCCAGGCTACCGGGCCGGAAACGCTACCCACGCCCACGGTCTGCCGGACAAATTCCGAGCCTGGAAAGCGATGTTCGTGCTGACGCAGCACCTGCGCGGTAAAAATTTCAAACGGCACACGCAGGCTCTCCGCCAGTTGCAATAGCCCTTTCTCATCCTGCTTTAAGCTGATGCTGCCAATCGCCCGCAGCGCCAGCGGATCGAATGCCTGCGTCTGAAACTGGCGTTGCAGTAACGACGACAGCAAGGAAAACGGCGTATCGCGCCGACAGCCGATCCCCGCTACCACACGCTTTGGCACCAGTTTGAACACCGGCACGGGCAGCGCAGGCAGTTGCGCCCGGGTGGACACGCAGACCAGCCCGTCCAGTTCCGGCAGGGCGTCAAGGCGCGTGATGGGGATAAAACCACGCGTGTCGCAGCTTGCCACTTCCTCACGCAGCACCTCTTCACACCACAGGCCGATGCGTTTACCGCTTACCAGCATGTGGTTGATGGTCTTTACCGCCGCGCGGAAATCCTCCATCCGTGCATCAAGCTGACAGGCCAGTGTGTCCAGCGCCGCCAGTTCGTTCACATCGGTCGCCGTGGTGATCACCGGATCGGCATCCAGTACACCCGCCAGATAACGCGTCAGCGCGTTCGCGCCGCCGTAGTGGCCGGAAAGCAGACTGATCACATGCTGGCCGCGTTCATCAATGACGATCACCGCAGGATCGAGAAATTTGTCGTTGACCAGCGGGGCGATCACCCGCACGGCAATGCCCGTTGCGCCGATAAACACCACCGCCGAGTAGTGGCAAAATGCCTCGCGCAGGGTCTGCGCAAAGCTGCCTTCAAAGGGCTGAAAGCCGTCAGTGAGCAGCTTTTCGCTGGTAAAACAGGTCATCGGCAGCGCCGCTTTCAGACGGTTCGCCAGCGCCACACCGCCCGGCGTAAGGCAGAACAGCGCAATAGATTCAGGCTTTACGGTATTCATGGCTGAAGTCCGCCGCATAAAGCCGCGAGTAGTGGTACTCCTCGCCAAGAAATGCGCCAACGAGGATCAGCGCGGTTTTACGGATGCCTGCTTCGCGCACTTTGTCGCCGATATCGGCCAGCGTGCCGCGTACCGTCTGGCTCTGTGGCCATGTGGCTTTGTAGATCACCGCCACCGGCGTGGTCTGCGGATAGCCGCCTTCAATTAAGCGCTCCGCCACACGATGGATGCGCTGCACGGAAAGGTAGATAGCCATCGACGTCTGGTGGCTGGCGAAGGATTCAAGCTGCTCGAGCTCCGGCACCGGCGTCCGCCCTTCCAGGCGGGTAATGATCAGGCTCTGCGATACTTCTGGTACGGTGTACTCAACACCCAATTCTGCCGCCGCGCCGAGAAACGCGCTGACGCCCGGTACCACCTGCCAGCGGATGCCGCGCCGGGTCAGTTCCTCACCCTGCTCGCGCACAGAGCCGTAAAGCGAAACATCGCCGGTTTGCAGACGTACCACCACTTTCCCGGCTTTCACTCCGGCTTCCATCAGGTCGATAATTTGCTCAAGATGCAGTTCGGCGCTGTCATGACATACCGCGCCAGCCGGGCAATACTCCAGCAGCTCGGTGTTGATCAGCGATCCGGCGTAAATCACCACCTGAGCCTGTTGCAGCAGCCGGTAGCCTTTCAGGGTGATCAGTTCGCGATCGCCCGGCCCGGCGCCGACAAACCAGACCGTTTGTGCATCAGCGTTATCAGCCATGCTGCTTCTCCTTTTCGCAGGAAATCAAAAAGACAGGATTATTCGCTTTGAAGTAATGACCGCTGCCCAGCCCGGTGAGCAAGGAGACCTGAATTTGCTGGCAATCCAGCGCGGCAACCCGAAGGGTGTGCAGGTGTGAGAGCGCGCTGTTAAGGTGCTCCTGCAAAATAAAGGTCATCACCAGCCGTCCGCCGGGGTTAAGCTGCGCCAGCGACCAGTCAATCAATTTCGTCAGGTTGCCGCCGCTGCCGCCCATAAACACTGCATCGGCAGGCCGCTCAACAAACAGCGGCGCAACACCGGTGACGATGGCAATGTTGCGACAGCCAAAGTGCAGGCAGTTATCTTCCAGCAGGCCCAGCGCCGCCGGGTTACGCTCGATGGCGGTAACCAGCAACCCCGGGTGCGCCAGCGCCGCTTCAATGCTGACGCTGCCGGTACCAGCGCCGATATCAATCAGGTGCTGTGCGCGATGCAATTCCAGTTTCGACAGCGCCAGCGCGCGCACAGCCTCTTTGGTCATCGGCACCTTTTCACCACGAATAAACAGATCATCTTTCATTGAGGATCACCACCACATTCATTGCGTATTCGGCCTGTACTTCCGCCGGGCGCAGCCAGTAGATACGCTCATCGTCGAGCCCTAAGTTTTCCCCAATAACCAGCCAGCACGCTTCTGCGCCGCGCGCAATCAATGCCTCGGCAATCGCTTTTGGTCCGCACTTTGCGTCAGTGACCATCGCTACTTTGCGGGCGCGGGCCAGAGCGTCAAAATCCACTGCCCGCCCGTGGCTGCTGGTGAGCCAGATGTCATTCATATCGATGCCCGTACGCGCACAGAGATACTGCACGGCGCTGATACCGGGAATAATGCGCAACTGCCCGATGCCGAAATGAGCCACCAGACGAGTGCCGATGCCGTAAAACAGCGGATCGCCGGAGGCCAGCACCACCACGCGCCGCTGCTGTTGCTCAAGCCACGCCAGCAGGCCGGGGATGTCTGCATCCAGAACGCGGACTTCACCGCGAAAATCCGCAAACTGCGCCAGGTGGCGTTTGCCGCCGACCAGCGCGTCCGCCTGCGCCACGGCCTCCAGCGCCTGCGGCGTCATCAGTGCGAGGTTACCCGGCCCCATGCCGGCAATGGTTAACATTTCAGATCTCCGGCAATCTCTTCAACCGGGCGATTCGCGCCCAGCACTTTGTTATCAAAAGAGAACATCACCGCATCACACTGCGGCGGGTTTTGCGTGAAACGCAGCATCTGTGCGATGCGCAGGCAGATCCGCTGCGCCAGATGCGTGTAAAGATGGCTGAACCCGGCAGCGTCGATGTATTCCATTGCCGCTTCGGTGGTGTCGCAGTCGCTGACCTTCAGCAGCAGAACATGCGGTGCGCCGAGCAGCGCCAGGTGTGCGACCAGCGTCTCCATCCGCGCATCCGCGATATGGCTGTGAGTATGAAATATACCGGCGGCAATTTTCACCAGCTTGCCGGGATGGCCGACCAGAACGATCTGCCGGTAGCCCAGACGCACCGCCTCTTCAATCATGTAGCCAACGAAGTTACTCATCGTCACTACCAGTTCGCCGGAGACGCCAAGCTGCTCACGCACGAAGCGCTCGCCGTGGTTGCCCGGGACGAGGATCACCCGTTCCATACCGCCCGCGCGCTTCAGCTCCAGCTCCAGCGACAGCGAGCGTTTCCAGCTCTCTTCCGACATCGGCGTCACGATGCCGGTGGTACCAATAATCGAAATACCGCCGATAATGCCGAGCCTGCCGTTATAGGTTTTCTTCGCCCGCTCTTCGCCTTCCGGAGCGAAAATTTCCACCTGCGCCCCGCGAGTGGGGCCAATCACTTCGCGCACGGTGGCTTCGATGGTCTGGCGCGGGGTGCGGTTAATGGCCGCTTCCCCCACCGCCAGACCAATACCTTTGCGGGTGACGGTACCCACGCCTGCACCGCCGCGCAGAACAATCTGCTCATCATCGGTGAGCGTGACGCGGGCAAAGATCAGCATGCCGTGGGTGGCATCCACATCGTCGCCGCCGTCTTTGCGAATGGCAGCAATCGCTTGCTGGCCTTCAATGTGCGGAGATTCTACATTCAGATGCAGGGTGACGCCGGAGGGGGTGACAATCGAGACCTGATGAATGATGTGCTGGCGCAGCACCATCAACGCCGCGACTTTTGCCGCTGCGGTGGCGCAGGAACCGGTGGTATAGCCTTTGCGCAGGGCTTTACCGTTGTGCCACACCGGATCGTCTAAGGTCTGGCTCATTGCGCCTCCTGCAAGTGATAGAGCAGCGCATTAACAATCGCCGCAGCCACATTGCTGCCGCCCTTGCGACCACGCGCGGCAATGGTGGGCAAACCGCTCTCTACCAGCGCCTCTTTCGATTCCGCAGCGCCAACAAAACCGACCGGCACACCAACCACGCCGCTGACCGGCACCTTGTGTTCCAGCAGGCGGAACAGCGCCGTGGGCGCATTGCCGAAAACAAAGATTTTCGCTTCCGCTTCCGTCAGCGCCAGATCGACCGCCGCCATCGAACGGGTGATCCCCTCATCTTTGGCTTTACGTACCACGCGCGGATCGGAGATGTAACAACGCACTTCGCCGCCGAACTGCGCCAGCAACCGCTTGTTAATGCCGGAAAGCGCCATCGTGGTGTCGGTATAAAGGGTGCAACCTTGCGTTATCGCCTCACACAGGCGTTGCAGCGCATCACTGGAAAACCACAAAATATCGAGCCAGTCGAAGTCAGCCGTGGTGTGAATGGCCCGTTTGATTACCGCCTCATGCAGTGGACTGGCAAAACAAAAATCGGGGCGGGTTTGCTGGATAATCTCGCCGATAATGACAAAACTTTTAGCTTCAATAGCCTGCGGTTGCTGCAAATAATCCATCGTCTTCATCCTTATGCGCCCGCGAGGGCAAGATGTATTAGCGCAAACAGCGTCAGCGCCAGCATGGCGGCAAGCCACATCATGCGAATGGTACGGGGAATGTCATCCGGCGTAATGGCGCGGAGCTCATCGCCAATCCACGGTTTTTCGACCCGCTGGCCGAAGTAGTCATTTGGCCCGCCAAGCCGCACGCCAAGCGCCCCGGCTACGGTGCCTTCCGGCCAGGCGCAGTTGGGGCTGCTGTGGTTGCGCCGGTCACGAAAACCGATACGCAGCGCATTGCCCGCGTGATTACCGCCGAGCCATGCCGCCATACTGAGTAACAGCCAGCTCAGACGCGCCGGGATAAAGTTGGCGACATCATCCAGTCGCGCGCTGACCATGCCGATCGCGCGGTATTTTTCATGCTTGTAGCCCACCATTGAATCCAGGGTATTGACCGCTTTGTAGGCCATTGCCAATGGCGCGCCGCCGAGCAATAAAAAGAACAGCGGCGCGATCACGCCATCGACGGTGTTTTCCGCGACAGTCTCCACTACCGCGCGGATGATTTGCGGCGGCTGGAGCTGCGCGGTATCGCGACCGACAATCCAGGACAGCTTCTCGCGGCTTTCGGCAAGAGAACCGAAGCGCAGCGCCTGCTCCACTTCCCGCGCCATATCCGCAAGACAACGCGTGGCAAGCAGGGTGTAAATCATCCACACCTCCACGCACCAGCCGAACCACGGATGGATTGCATACGCCGACGCGAGCACACCCCAGGCAACGCTCCAGGTGATACCCACCACCAGCAGCCACATCACGCCGCCGCCGATGCGCAACGCAGTATCGCTGCGGCACACACGCCGGACGGCGCTTTGCACGAGGTTAATCAGTGCGCCGATCCAGCGTACCGGATGCGGCCAGTGTGGCGGGTCGCCAAGTAAGCGATCGAGCAGAAATGCGACACACCAGGCCAGCAGCGTCATGACGCGCTCCTTGCGGCGGCAAACCAGTGTTCCAGCATCGTTGGACGCTGGGCGAAATGCAGATGCAAATAGCTGGCAAAGGTGTTGCCCACCTGCCAGCCACACTGCCAGCGCTTCAGCACTTCGCCATCGCGCGTTTTATGGCACGCCAGCACGGCATCGCCGCACGGGGTGAAATCGGAATAATGAAACTCGTGGCCGCGCAGGGTTTCTCCTTCGGCAGCAAGTAATGTCTGCTGTTTTGCACGGGCTTCGCAGTAACCAAAGCGAGTGAGCTTGCTGCTCATCCGGCTGTGGCCGGGGATGGCACCAACCATCGGCCACTTATCGCCTGCGGCATCCATCAGCGTATCACCGAGATACATCAGGCCACCGCACTCGGCATAGATTGCCACGCCACGCCGGTGCGCGGCGAGAATGGCATCCCGCATCGGCTGGTTTGCCGACAGCGCGCGCGCATGCAGTTCCGGATAACCGCCGCCCAGCCACAGCATCTGGCATGCGGGCAACTCATGGTCATGCAGCGGGCTAAAACGCACGATGCGCACGCCAGCGTGTTCAAGCAGCTGCAGATTATCGGCGTAGTAGAAGTTGAAGGCTTCGTCGTCGGCCAGCGCCAGCGTCAGCCCTGCTCCCGCCTCTGGCGCGAGCATGTCGGGAAGCGTCCCTTGCGGCAGCGTAGTTGTCTGGCTCAGGGCGAGTAAGCGGTCAATATCGAGAGTCTGTTCCAGGCGTGTGGCAAACTCATGCCATGGCTGCGCATCGACGATCGACTCGCGAGCAGTGACCAGACCAAGATGACGTTCCGGTAGCGCCACGCCAGGAGCAACGGGAACATACCCCAGCACCGGCAAGTCACAATAATGCTCAATGGCGTGTTTCAGCAGTTGAAAATGGCTGTCGCTGTTTACCCGGTTGACGATCGCTCCGGCAATGTGCAACGGCGGGTCAAAGTGCTGAAACCCCATGACCGTGGCGGCAATTGAGGTGGATACGGCTTTACCATCGACCAGCAGGATCACCGGAACCGCAAGCTGTTTTGCCAGCGCCGCGCTACTGCAATAGTCGGGGTCGGAGCCGTAGCCATCGTAAAGCCCCATCACACCCTCAATCACAGCGACATCGGCGGTGGCGAAATGTTGGCGAAACAGCGCATTTAACACAGGCGGCGGCAGCATAAAGCTGTCGAGATTGCGGGAAGCCACGCCGGTAACGGCGCTGTGCCAAGCGGTGTCGAGGTAGTCCGGTCCCACTTTAAAGGGTTGTACGCGTAAACCGCGACGTTGCAGCACGGTGAGCAATCCGAGCGTGACTGTGGTTTTCCCACAGCCGCTGCCGGTTCCGGCAAGGATAAAGGCGCTGCGTCTGTCTGACATTCCTGTAACCCCGAGGCGGGCAGGAAGAATGGAGCCAGGACGCGTGTTGACCCGGTCTTTCGACCGTACGCTACTGAGCAACCCACTTCCCACCGAAGTTGTTGATAATGTCCATCAGGCCGGTCTTCTGGCTTAGCGTCATCCTCTCCCGTCCTTCCCGATCTTACGATCAGTGGCGATTACGGGGTCGTCAGCATCACAGCAGCGGGGGCTGCGGGGGATTTACACCCCCTTCCCAGCCGCAAAATACATTTGCGGCAACCTGATAGATTTTTAATCACGGCACGTCATTATTACCCTGATTTTTCCCTGAACGCACTATATCGCAACAGGGAAATAAAAACTGGTTCAGTTTATCTTTGAGCAAACAATAATTTGTTGCGCTATAACAATTTATTGCTCACCCTTTTCATCAATTCCCTGCATATTAAGCCTCCAGAGAGTTCTCAGGCACATCCGGAATAACAAAATATTGCTAACGGAAATTTAATCGCCCTCATAATTTGCATTATTTTGCAGACGAAATGCCTGCGGAGTCAGTTGATAGGCCTGGCGAAAAACTTTGCAGAAATAGCTGGTCTGCGAGAAACCTAAATTGCGCGCAATGCTGGCAATACTCCAGTCACTGTGACACAGCATTTCCCGCGCACTCGCCATCCGTTGCTGGTTTACCCAGGCGTTAAAACCAATCCCCTGATATTTTTTAAACAGCTTACTGAAGTAGTACGGGCTGAGATAGACGTGCGCGGCGACATCTTCCAGCCGTAGCTCATCAGAAAGATGGGCCTCAATGTAGCGCAGCGCTTTTTTCATTTTGCTGTCGTGCGGCCCCTGATTACGTGCCGGGCGCCCGGTTTCCGGCAGCTGCTGTTGATCTCTAATCACCACGAAATTGATCTGCTTTTTCAGACAGTTTTCAACGATCAACTGTAACAGCTCTGCCGAAGCCATAATCCGTGAATAGTCCATTTCCGGTACGCTGTGGAAAGCATCCATCAGAACAGGATCCGCCTGCCAGCGATCGTCAACACTAAGAATATCCACTAGCTCGACGCCGTTATTGCCGCGCAGGCGAACCTGCCCGCAAAGCACAAAACCGACCAGATGACCAGCAATCACCAGCGGGATAGAAAAATCCGTTAACCCGGCGTGACAGCGATAGATGCAGGGCTGGTTGGACTTCGAAGCCTCAAAGCCGCCGCAGCGATCGCTCATGCGGCAACGGTCGCTAAGCTGCGGATGCTGGCGCATCCGTAGGCAGAATAGGGTAAAATTAAATAGCTCGGAAATCTCTTCGCCGTGGATATTCACCACAACAACGGCCAGACCGGTGGCTTGAGCAAAATCCTGGGCGATTTTATTAATGAGTTCTGAATTGAGCGCACCCGCAGAAATCATGATAAAACCTCTCAGTTAATTTTAATTTATTGTTATATACCCTAAATAATTCGAGTTGCAGGAAGGCGGCGACGCAGTGAATCCCCAGGAGCTTACTCCAGTAAGTGACTGGGGTGAGCGAGGAAAGCCAACGCACATGCAACTTGAAGTATGACGAGTATAAATAGGGTAACTTGTTTGCGATTAAGGATATCCCGACAACACCTAATTAATAACCTGCATCGCTAAACAGAAATCAACATAACAAAAGTCACCCTTCGCTGGGAGGCAATTTATTGCGTTCGTGAAAGCAGATCACGAAATACACATTATCCTTCTGATTGCCTCTTTGCTGGCTGCATTCACCCTCCCCGGTCACTCACAAATGTCAGCATCCGGGGATTCACCGCTAAGAGCCTATCCCATTAGGCTCTAGCTCCCTTCGAAAATTGCGGATCGATCGTGAGCATTAATCTGGTACTACAAAGTATTGCAATAATATTTCAGCTCCCCTTTTCATTCAGTTCGCAGCTATTGCAGGGAAGATTTTTGCCAATCAGATAGCGGTAGCAGGCAGCGCCCGCGCATGCACCAATGATGGGGGCAATAATTGGCACGATGACATAAGGAATTTCACGCCCTCCGGTCATGGCAACATTGCCCCAGCCGGCAAAGAAAACGAACAGCTTTGGTCCAAAGTCACGCGCCGGGTTCATAGCAAAACCGGTGAGCGGCCCCATTGAGGCACCGATCACAGCAACAAGCACCCCAATCAGCAATGGAGCCAGCGGACCACGTGGTACGCCGTTGCCATCATCGGTCAGCGCCATGATCATGCACATCAGTATTGAAGTAATGATGATTTCCACCAGCGCTGCCTGCCAGACGTTCAGCGCTGCCGCTGGATAAGTCGTGAATAATGCCGCCAGTTGCAGGCTTTCGAGGCTACCGCGCACCATCTGATGAGCCGCTTCATATTCGAGAAACAGGTTACGATACAGCAAATAGGCAACTGCCGCGCCGCCAAATGCCCCGGCGATTTGCGCCAGGCTGTAAGGCAGGACTTTACGCCCAGGGAAACAGGCAAACAGCCATAACGCAATGGTGATCGCGGGATTAAGATGCGCGCCGGAAATCCCGGCAGTAAGATACACCGCGAGCGAAATACCCAGCCCCCAGATAATGCAAATCTCCCAGAGTCCCAGCGTTGCTCCCGCCACTTTCATGGCGCACAGACAACCGATACCGAAAAACATAAACAATCCGGTGCCCAAAAACTCGGCGATGCATTGTGCCTTGAGTGAATCATTCATTATGTCACCTTCCAGGAAGAGTCAGATTTCACCAGCACCGCTGAAGCTGGCAGCAAAGTACAACGCCGCACACTATAAGAATGTGAAAGTAAAAAGTGTTGGCAACCTCCGGGCAAAATGGCCAAAAAAGTCGTCTGGCAATAACATTATATTGCTGTCATTTTTTTATTTTTTCTTACGCGACGGCTAATTCACGAAGGATTATTACCTTCTCGGGATAACATTTTTTTGTTTTTTTCATCGTTCTTTTTTCCGTAGCTGCTCACAAAATTATTACGCACGCGCAAATAACATCAGTTATCTATTTTGTCACTTATAAAAATGTAAAAACGCAAAGTCTAAAACAATTTTTTATTATTCTAAAAAACAAAAATAACAAATTAAATCAGTTAGTTAAAATGAATGATGGCAATTATTTTCCTTTATTGAACCAGGAAGTTTTTCACGTAATTCCAACTCAGCCATTCTTTCTCCTCGCTTATTTGTATAGTCCAAAAATCAGGACAACCTTATCGAGGTCTTTATGCAACAAGAAGCATTAGGAATGGTGGAAACCCGGGGATTAACCGCCGCAATTGAAGCGGCCGACGCGATGGTGAAATCCGCCAATGTGCTGTTAATAGGCTACGAAAAAATAGGCTCTGGCCTGGTCACTGTCGTTGTACGCGGCGATGTCGGCGCCGTGAAAGCAGCAACCGATGCAGGTGCCGCCGCAGCCGCTCAGGTGGGTGAAGTGAAAGCCGTACACGTCATCCCGCGTCCGCACACTGATGTTGAAAAAATCTTACCGAAGGGAATTAGCCAATGAGTAGCAATGAGCTGGTGGAACAGATCATGGCTCAGGTAGTCGCCCGTGTGTCGGCTCCGCAGGCCTCCCCCACTGTAACCCATCCAAAACGAGAGACGGCTATGGCAGAAAAAAGCTGCAGTTTAACGGAGTTTGTCGGCACCGCCATTGGTGACACCGTCGGTCTGGTGATCGCCAATGTAGATAGCGCCTTGCTTGATGCAATGAAGCTGGAAAAACGCTTTCGCTCCATCGGCATTCTTGGTGCGCGGACAGGCGCGGGCCCACACATTATGGCGGCCGATGAAGCGGTAAAAGCGACCAACACCGAGGTAGTGAGTATTGAACTGCCACGCGACACCAAAGGTGGTGCAGGCCATGGTTCATTAATCCTGTTTGGTGGCAATGACGTCTCCGACGTTAAGCGCGCCATTGAGGTGGCGCTGAAAGAGCTGGACCGTACCTTTGGCGATGTCTATGCCAACGAAGCCGGACACATCGAACTGCAATATACCGCCCGCGCCAGCCACGCACTGGAAAAAGCCTTCGGCGCGCCGCTGGGCCGCTCCTGTGGGGTGATCGTCGGCGCTCCCGCATCTATCGGGGTACTGATGGCCGATACCGCGCTGAAATCCGCCAATGTGGAAGTCGTGGCCTACAGCTCTCCGGCGAAAGGTACCAGTTTTAGTAACGAAGCGATCCTGGTGATCTCCGGCGATTCGGGCGCGGTACGTCAGGCAGTGATATCGGCCCGGGAAATCGGCAAAACCGTGCTCGGTACGCTTGGCGCGGAACCGAAAAACGACCGCCCGCCCTACATCTGATAACAGAGAGGCTGTTTCATGAAATCGAAACGATTTGAAGCGCTGGCAAAACGCCCTGTTAACCAGGACGGCTTTGTGAAGGAGTGGATTGAAGAAGGCTTTATCGCCATGGAAAGCCCGAACGATCCGAAACCGTCGATTCGCCTCATCAATGGCGTGGTCACCGAGCTGGATGGTAAATCCGCGAAAGAGTTTGATTTGATTGATCACTTTATCGCCCGCTATGGTATCAACCTCGCTCGCGCTGAGGAAGTGATGGCCATGGACTCGGTCAAGCTGGCCAATATGCTGTGCGATCCCAATGTCAAACGCAGTGACATTGTGCCGCTCACTACCGCAATGACCCCGGCAAAAATCGTCGAAGTGATGTCGCACATGAACGTGGTGGAAATGATGATGGCGATGCAAAAAATGCGCGCCCGCCGTACCCCGTCGCAACAGGCCCACGTCACCAACGTTAAAGATAACCCAGTACAGATCGCTGCCGACGCCGCCGAAGGCGCGTGGCGAGGTTTTGATGAGCAGGAAACCACCGTTGCGGTAGCGCGTTACGCGCCATTCAATGCAATCGCGCTGCTGGTCGGCTCGCAGGTTGGCCGCCCCGGTGTCTTAACGCAGTGTTCGCTTGAAGAGGCTACCGAGCTGAAACTCGGTATGCTCGGCCACACCTGCTATGCGGAAACCATTTCGGTTTATGGTACCGAGCCGGTCTTCACCGACGGTGACGATACGCCGTGGTCGAAAGGTTTTCTCGCCTCATCTTACGCTTCGCGCGGGCTGAAAATGCGCTTTACCTCCGGCTCCGGTTCTGAAGTGCAGATGGGTTATGCCGAAGGGAAATCCATGCTGTATCTGGAAGCGCGCTGCATCTACATCACCAAAGCGGCTGGCGTTCAGGGGCTGCAAAATGGTTCGGTAAGCTGCATCGGCGTACCTTCCGCTGTGCCATCAGGAATCCGTGCGGTACTGGCGGAAAACCTCATCTGCTCAGCGCTGGATCTGGAGTGCGCTTCCAGTAACGACCAGACCTTTACCCACTCCGATATGCGCCGTACCGCGCGCTTACTGATGCAGTTTCTGCCCGGCACTGACTTTATCTCCTCCGGTTATTCAGCAGTACCGAACTACGACAACATGTTCGCGGGTTCCAACGAAGACGCCGAAGATTTCGACGATTACAACGTGTTACAGCGCGATCTAAAAGTGGATGGCGGCCTGCGTCCGGTACGCGAAGAGGACGTCGTGGCTATTCGCAATAAAGCCGCTCGCGCGTTGCAAGCCGTGTTCGCCGGTATGGGACTGCCGCCTATAACCGATGAAGAAGTGGAAGCGGCAACTTATGCGCACGGTTCGAAAGATATGCCGGAGCGCAACATCGTCGAAGACATCAAATTCGCCCAGGAAATTATCAATAAAAACCGTAACGGTCTTGAAGTGGTGAAAGCGCTGGCACAGGGCGGTTTTAACGATGTAGCGCAGGACATGCTCAATATCCAGAAGGCCAAACTCACCGGCGACTATCTGCATACCTCCGCCATTATCGTCGGCGAAGGTCAGGTGCTGTCTGCAGTTAACGATGTCAATGATTACGCCGGGCCGGCAACAGGTTATCGCCTGCAGGGCGAACGCTGGGAAGAGATCAAAAACATCCCGGCCGCCATCGATCCGAACGAACTGGGCTAAGGGGTGAAGCATGGAAATCAATGAAAAACTGCTGCGTCGGATCGTGGAAGACGTGCTGGCAGAAATGCAAAGCAGTGATAAAACCGTGTCGTTTAGCGCACCGGTCAGCCGTACACCGCCGACAACGGCAGCATCCGACGAACGCTTTTTGACCGAGATTGGCGAGGCCAAACCCGGTACGCAGCAGGACGAAGTGATCATTGCCGTGGGCCCGGCGTTTGGCCTTTCGCAAACCGTCAATATCGTCGGTTTACCGCACAAAAGCATCCTGCGCGAGGTCATTGCCGGTATCGAAGAGGAAGGCGTAAAGGCACGGGTTATCCGCTGCTTTAAATCCTCTGATGTGGCGTTTGTCGCCGTGGAAGGTAACCGCCTGAGCGGTTCCGGGATCTCAATCGGCATCCAGTCGAAAGGCACCACGGTGATCCACCAGCAGGGTTTGCCGCCGCTCTCTAACCTTGAGCTGTTCCCGCAGGCACCGCTGCTGACGCTAGAAACCTACCGGCAGATCGGCAAAAACGCCGCGCGTTATGCCAAACGCGAATCGCCACAGCCTGTCCCCACGCTCAACGATCAAATGGCTCGCCCGAAGTATCAGGCCAAATCCGCCATTTTGCATATCAAAGAGACCAAGTACGTAGTCACCGGCAAAAACCCGCAAGAGCTGCGCGTTGCGCTTTAAAAGGACAACACCATGAATGCAGATGTAATTGAATCAATGGTTCGTGATGTGCTGAGCAGGATGAACAGCCTGCAAGGCGCCGCGCCTGCCACGGCGGCTCCGGCAACGGGCGGGTCGCAGCATCGGGCGAAAGTTCACGACTACCCACTGGCGAATAAACACCCGGAATGGGTGAAAACAGCCACCAATAAAACGCTGGATGAGTTGACGCTGGAAAATGTGTTGAGCGGCAAAATTACCGCGCAGGACATGCGTATTACCCCGGAAACGTTACGCATCCAGGCCGCCATCGCCCGCGATGCCGGGCGCGACAGATTGGCGATGAATTTTGAGCGCGCGGCTGAACTGACGGCCGTTCCGGATGATCGCATCCTGGAAATTTATAACGCCCTGCGTCCATACCGCTCCAGCAAGCAGGAACTGCTGGATATCGCCGAGGATCTCGAAAGCCATTATCACGCAAAGATATGTGCGGCCTTCGTACGCGAAGCGGCAACGCTGTATGTCGAGCGTAAAAAACTCAAAGGCGACGACTAACCGCCGCAAGGATGATGTATGCGTTATATAGCGGGAATTGATATCGGCAATGCTTCCACCGAAGTTGCGCTCGCCGCGCTGGACGATCGCGGCGCACTGACCATTATTGGCAGTGCGCTGGCAGAAACGACCGGCATCAAAGGCACTCTGCGCAATGTGTTCGGCATTCAGGAGGCGTTAAACCGTGCGGTGCTCAATGCCGGGATAGCTGCCAGCGATATCTCGCTTATCCGCATCAATGAAGCCACGCCGGTCATCGGTGATGTGGCGATGGAGACCATCACCGAAACCATCATCACCGAATCGACGATGATTGGCCACAACCCGAAGACGCCCGGCGGAGTCGGTCTTGGCGTAGGGCTGACCATTACCCCGCAAGAGTTACTCTCCCGCACGGCGGAGCATCCCTACATTCTGGTGGTCTCTGACGCGTTTGATTTCGCGGACATAGCGCAGATGGTCAATGCTTCTGCGCAAGCGGGTTATCGCATCAGCGGGGTGATTTTACAGCGTGACGATGGCGTGCTGGTGAATAACCGCCTTGACCACCCACTGCCGATCGTTGATGAGGTGCGCTATATCGACCGCATTCCGCTCGGCATGCTGGCGGCGGTTGAAGTCGCCATACCAGGCAAAGTGATCGAACACCTCTCCAATCCTTACGGTATCGCTACGGTCTTTTCACTGAGCGCGGAAGAGACAAAAAACATTGTTCCCGTTGCCAGAGCGCTGATCGGCAACCGCTCTGCGGTGGTGGTGAAAACGCCTTCCGGGGATGTTAAAGCGCGTTCGATTCCCGCTGGCAACATTGAACTGCTCGCCAACGGCCGTACCGTACGCGTGGATGTTGCAGCAGGCGCCGAAGCAATCATGAAAGCCGTTGAAGGTTGCAGCAGGCTGGATAACGTCACCGGTGAAGCGGGCACCAATATTGGCGGCATGCTGGAACATGTGCGCCAAACGATGGCCGTGTTGACCAACAAACCGAGCAGCGATGTCCGTATTCAGGATCTGCTGGCGGTGGACACAGCCGTACCGGTCAGTGTCACTGGCGGGCTGGCGGGTGAATTTTCACTGGAGCAGGCCGTCGGGATCGCCTCAATGGTGAAATCAGACCGTTTACAAATGGCGATGATTGCCCGCGAGATAGAACAAAAGCTACACGTCGAAGTTCAGGTTGGCGGCGCAGAAGCCGAAGCAGCCATCCTTGGCGCACTCACCACGCCAGGTACCACCCGTCCACTGGCCATTCTCGATCTCGGTGCGGGTTCAACCGATGCATCGATCATCAATGCGCAGAACGAGATCGTCGCCACCCATCTGGCTGGTGCCGGAGATATGGTCACACTGATCATCGCTCGCGAACTGGGGCTGGAGGATCGTTATCTGGCGGAGGAGATTAAAAAGTTTCCTCTGGCCAAGGTCGAAAGCCTGTTCCATCTGCGTCATGAAGACGGCAGTGTACAGTTTTTCCCCGCCGCCCTGCCGCCGGAGGTTTTTGCCCGCGTCTGTGTGGTGAAACCGGAGGCGTTAGTGCCGCTGCCAGGCGATCTGTCGCTGGAAAAAATACGCCAGATCCGCCGTAGCGCCAAAGAGCGCGTCTTTGTCACCAATGCCCTGCGCGCGCTTCGTCAGGTCAGCCCCACTGGCAACATCCGCGATATTCCGTTTGTCGTGCTGGTCGGAGGGTCCGCTCTCGACTTTGAAGTGCCGCAACTGGTCACCGATGCACTGGCCCATTACCGGCTGGTAGCGGGGCGCGGGAATATCCGCACCATCGAAGGTCCGCGTAACGCCGTCGCCACCGGTCTGGTGCTCTCCTGGCATAAGGAGCTTGTCGATGGACAACAGTGACAACCCGGTGATTGTCATCAACGGCGACGGTAACTACCAGAGTGACTGGCAGGAAGTGCTATGGGGAATCGAAGAAGAAGGTATTCCCTGGCGCTGGCAGATGTCGCAGGAAGAGGACGTCACTACCAGCGCCTGGCAGGCAGCGAATCAGTCGGCGTTATTGGTGGGCATCGCCTGCAACAGTCAGCGGCTGGTTATCCATTATCGAAATTTACCTGCATCGGCACCGCTTTTTACGCTGATGCGGCAGGCAGAACCTCAGGCGCGGCGGCGTGCAGGCAGCAATGCCGCCCGGCTGGTGAAAGGGATACCGTTCCGGTAACCACCTTATCCATCTACAGGAGAATTGCAGAATGAACAACGCATTGGGACTGGTTGAAACAAAAGGCCTGGTGGGCGCTATTGAAGCCGCCGACGCCATGGTGAAGTCAGCCAACGTGCAGTTGGTTGGCTACGAAAAAATCGGCTCCGGGCTGGTCACCGTGATGGTGCGCGGCGATGTCGGTGCAGTAAAAGCCGCCGTTGATGCGGGGGCCGCAGCCGCCAGCGTGGTCGGGGAAGTGAAGTCCTGCCATGTTATTCCGCGTCCGCATAGCGACGTCGAAGCCATTTTACCGAAATCGGCCTGACCGGCTTAAAGGAGTACAGCGTGAAGCAATCACTGGGTTTACTCGAAGTTAGCGGCCTGGCGCTGGCCATCAATTGCGCGGATGCAATGGCGAAAGCCGCGTCCATCACGCTGCTGGGCCTGGAGAAAACCAATGGCTCAGGCTGGACAGTGATCAAAATCGCCGGTGATGTGGCCTCGGTACAGTCCGCCATTATTACCGGCGCCAGTTTTGCCGAGGCGCATGACGGGCTGGTGGCGCAAAAAGTGATTGCCCGCCCTGCTGACGGCATCATTCCTGATGTCATGCAGCCGCAGGCGAACGTTCCACTTTTGCCGGAGGCGGCACATGCCCCCGTTACTGCCACCGATGACGTATCGTGGGTGACCTGCAATCTCTGTCTTGACCCAGCATGCCCGCGCCAGAAAGGAGAACCGCGCTCGCTCTGCATACATAGCGGCCAGCGAGGAGAGTAACCATGGATAAACAGCTTGTCGAAAACGTGGTGACCCAGGTTCTGGATGAGATGCGAACACGCCCGATTCCGCTGGGGATATCTAACCGCCATATCCATCTGTCGCAGGTCGATTATGACCGCCTGTTTCCGGGGATACCGGTCACGGCGAAAAAAGCGCTGCTGCAACCCAGGCAGTTTGCCGCCGAACAAACCGTCACGCTTGCCGGGCCGAAAGGTCAACTGCACAACGTGCGCCTGCTGGGGCCACTGCGCAACGTCAGCCAGGTCGAGATTTCGCGAACCGATGCGCGCACGCTTGGCCTGCCGGCACCGTTGCGGATGTCCGGTAATTTAAGCGGAACACCGGGTGTGAAGTTGATAAGCCCGTGGGCTGAAATTGAGCTTCCCGCCGGCGTGATTGTGGCACAGCGCCATATTCATATGTCACCGCTGGACGCACTGGTGCTGCGGGTTTCTCACGGCGATACGGTGAGCGTGGCGATCGAGGGCAGCGGCCGCCAGACACGCTTTGACGATGTGGCGGTACGCGTTTCCCCCGATATGCGGCTTGAAATGCATATCGACACCGATGAGGCAAACGCCGCCGGAGCTGACGATCCCAACGCCTTTGCCCGGCTGGTGAGACACCCATGACAGACGAACAGATGCAGTTGATTGTAGGGCTGATCGTCGCGCGTTTGCAGGCAAGGCGTGGCAATACCGCGACATTAAGCGCAGAGGCGCTTCGTCATGCTCCAGTGCAGGAGCTGGCGATGGCGCATGACGCCCTCCACATTGTGCAAGCGACTCTGCAATTCCTGCACCAACTGGCAGAGGGTAAATGCGATGACTCTGCCGTCGCAAACCTGTTTGAAGCGCTGTCGCTCGGTATGGCGGTCAGCATCGCGCTGCCAGTGCAGATACTGGCTCATTTGCCGCTACGGGCGTTAACGCCCCTTCCCTGTTGCTGGTGCGATCCGCAGGGCAACAAGGTGGCGCTGCATCTGAAAAATGTCCTCAGTTACCGGGATCTCCGCGCCCTGCATGGCGGGTGGCTGGTCACTTCACGCAGAACCGTCATCACCGCACTGGCGCGCGAAGCGGCGCTCGCACAACACATACAACTGGTTAAGCAGGAGTGAATCATGCAACTCGCACGCGTTACAGGCTCGGTGGTATCGACGCAAAAATCGCCGTCGCTGGTCGGGAAAAAACTGCTACTGGTCCGTCGCGTCTCTCTGGATGGCGAACTGCCTGCAAACCCGGCACGAGGAGATGAAGTGGCTGTCGATTCCGTTGGCGCTGGCGTGGGTGAACTGGTGTTACTCAGCGGCGGTTCCAGCGCCCGCCACGTTTTCAGCGAGCCGAATGACGCTATCGATTTAGCCGTGGTCGGTATTGTCGACACGTTGTCGCGCTAAGGAGTTGAAATGACCATTTACACCCGAACAGGCGATGCCGGGACAACAGCATTATTTAGCGGCCAGCGCGTCAGCAAAACCCATTCTCGCGTAGAAACCTACGGCACGCTGGACGAGCTGAACGCCGGACTAAGCCTCTGTATTTGCGCCGTGCATTGCGAGGAGCTGAAACCGTTCCTGGAATCCGTACAGCAGCAGCTGTTCTGGTTCAGCGCCGAGCTGGCAAGTGAGAGCGAAACGCCGTCACCCACACAGCGCTATATCAGCAGCGAAGAGATTGCCGCGCTTGAACAGCGGATTGACCAGGCAATGGCGCAGGTTGATGACGTGCACCGTTTTATTTTGCCGGGGCGTTGCGAAGCAGCTGCCAGACTGCACCTTGCCCGTACCGTCACCCGCCGCGCCGAGCGACGGCTGGTGCAGTTGGCAGAACAGGTTAATGTCCGTCAGGTGCTTCTGCGTTACATCAACCGCCTGTCGGACTGTTTATACGCGCTGGCGCGACTTGAAGATCATCTCGCCCATCAGCAGCAGATTATCAATGCTGTTGCGGCCCGCTACCGCTCTGCGGCCCGTTCCACACCGGAGCCAGAGACCATGACACTCACTTTTCATGAATTGCATCAATTGACACGCGCAGCAATGGAGCGAGCCAGCGAGCTGGGCGTGCCTGTGGTCATCAGCGTGGTGGATGCCAGCGGAACGGGCATGCTGCACTGGCGCATGCCGGATGCGTTGCTGGTGAGCAGCGAGCTGGCGCCGAAGAAAGCCTGGACCGCGGTCGCGATGAAAACCGCGACCCATCAACTTTCGCCCGTCGTACAGCCGGGCGGCCCGCTTTATGGCCTGGACGCGCAGATGGCGGGAAAAGTTGTGACCTTCGGCGGCGGTTTTCCACTGTGGCGCGACAGCAACATTATTGGTGGTCTTGGTATCAGCGGCGGAACCGTTGAACAGGACATGGATATAGCCCAGGCCGCACTCGCGGCGATTAATATGGGAAACAATCAATGAACACGTCTGAACTGGAAACCCTGATCCGCACCATTCTTAGCGAACAACTGGAACCCGCGCCGCAAACAAAGGCGACAGAAAACGGCATCTTTACTACCCCGGATCAGGCGATTACGGCAGCACATCAGGCATTTCAGCGTTATCAGCAGTGCCCGCTGAAAACCCGCAGCGCCATCATCAGCAGCATGCGCCACGAGCTTGCCCCCCATCTGGCGCAGCTTTCTGAAGAGAGCGCCATCGAGACCGGAATGGGCAATAAAGAGGACAAATTCCTCAAGAACAAGGCCGCGCTGGAAAATACGCCGGGCATTGAAGATCTCACCACTACGGCCCTGACCGGCGACGGTGGGATGGTGCTGTTTGAATACTCACCGTTTGGCGTGATTGGTTCGGTCGCGCCAAGCACCAACCCCACAGAAACCATCATCAATAACAGCATCAGCATGCTGTCCGCTGGTAATACTGTCTATTTCAGCCCGCATCCCGGGGCAAAAAACGTCTCGCTGAAGCTGATCGGCATAATTGAAGAGATTGCATTTCGCAGTACCGGCATTCGCAACCTGGTGGTCACCGTGGCAGAACCGACCTTTGAGGCCACGCAGCAAATGATGGCGCATCCCAAAATCGCCCTGCTGGCGATCACCGGCGGGCCGGGTATTGTGATGATGGGGCTAAAAAGCGGGAAAAAAGTGATTGGCGCCGGGGCCGGAAACCCGCCCTGCATCGTTGATGAGACCGCCGATCTGGTGAAGGCCGCGGAAGATATCATCAACGGCGCCTCGTTCGACTACAACCTGCCCTGCATTGCGGAAAAAAGCCTGATTGTTGTCGAAAGCGTCGCCGATCGTCTACTGCAACAGATGCAGGCCTTTGGCGCGCTGCGCATCACCGGCAGCGATATCGACGCGCTGCGCGCCGCCTGTATCATCGACGGCGCAGCGAATAAAAAGCTGGTGGGCAAAAGCCCCACTGCCATTTTGCAGGCTGCCGGATTATCCGTGCCACCCAAAACCCCGCGTCTGTTGATTGCAGAAGTGGCTGGCGACGATCCGCTGGTCACCGCCGAGCAATTAATGCCGGTACTACCGGTTGTACGGGTGGCGGATTTCGACGCGGCGCTGGCACTGGCGCTGGTGGTCGAAGAAGGTCTGCATCATACGGCGGTGATGCATTCACAAAACGTCTCGCGGCTTAACCTGGCCGCCCGTCGTCTGCAAACCTCTATTTTTGTTAAAAACGGCCCTTCGTATGCCGGGATCGGCGTCGGCGGCGAAGGTTTCACCACCTTCACCATCGCCACCCCCACGGGAGAAGGCACCACCTCAGCGAAGAGCTTCGCGCGTTCGCGCCGCTGCGTGCTGACCAACGGTTTTTCCATTCGCTGACCGGGGGCATGATGAACAGATTTTCGCTACAGACACGACTCTACAGCGGCACAGGCAGCCTCGGCATTCTGACGCGTTTTCGCAACAAGCATATCTGGATCATTTGCGACGCCTTTTTAGCGCGTTCGCCGCTGATCGAGATGCTGCGCGCGGCAATCCCGCCGGATAACCGCATCAGCGTATTCAGCGACATCACGCCGGATCCCACCATCGCCATCGTGGTAGAAGGGATCGCGCAGATGCAGGCGCTGAAGCCACAGGTGGTGATCGGTTTTGGCGGCGGATCGGCGCTGGATGCCGCGAAAGCGATTGTCTGGTTCAGTAAAAAGTCGGATATCACTATCGAAACCTGCGTGGCCATTCCCACCACCAGCGGCACTGGCTCAGAGGTGACCAGCGCCTGTGTGATAAGCGATCCGGAAAAAGGCATCAAATATCCGTTATTTGATAACGCGCTTTATCCCGATATGGCGATCCTTGACCCGGCGCTGGTGGTCAGCGTTCCGCCCTCCGTGACCGCCAATACCGGCATGGACGTACTCACCCACGCACTGGAAGCCTATGTTTCGCCGCAGGCCAGTGACTTTACCGATGCGCTGGCGGAAAAGGCCACTCAACTGGTGTTTCAGTACCTGCCCGATGCCGTGCGAAAGGGAGATTGCCTCGCCACGCGCGGCAAAATGCACAACGCCTCAACGCTTGCCGGAATGGCGTTCAGCCAGGCGGGTCTAGGCATAAATCACGCCATCGCCCATCAGATTGGCGGCCAGTTTCATCTGCCGCACGGGCTGGCGAATGCGCTGTTGCTGACGGCAGCGATCCGCTTTAACGCCACGGATGCGCGCGCGGCAAAACGGTATGCCCGGCTGGCGAAAGTCTGTCATTGCTGCCCGCATGATGCGAACGACATCGTGGCGTTAAATGCGTTGCTCCGCCACATCGAACGGTTAAAGCAGCAGTGTGGGCTGCCCTCTCTGGCCGTAGCGCTCCAGACTGCGAAACCACGCTGGCATGCGAGTATTCCCGCCATGGCCCAGGCGGCGCTGGCGGATGCCACGATGAAAACCACCCCGCGCCCAGCAACGGTCGATGATATTGGTGAACTACTGGAGGCGTTGCTGTGAACGAAACCGCACTTCAGGCCACTCCATTTGGCGAACTCACCGTCGCAACGGCTGACGACATCCGCAAGCGAGTGCGCGATGCAGGCGTGGTCGGCGCTGGCGGCGCGGGTTTTCCCACCCATGTCAAATTGCAGGCGCAGGTGGAAATTTTTCTGGTTAATGCCGCCGAATGCGAACCGATGCTGAAAGTCGACCAGCAACTGATGCCGCGCCAGGCGGCAAGGCTGGTACGAGGTCTGCTGTATGGCATGCAGGCAACCGGCGCAGCAGAAGGAATTATCGCGCTGAAAGAGAAATATCACGCCGCGATCGGCGCGCTGACACCGCTGCTGCCGCCACAGCTACGGCTGCATATCCTGCCGGATGTCTACCCGGCGGGCGATGAAGTCATCACCATCTGGCAGGCAACCGGTCGGCGCGTAGCGCCAGCGGCGCTGCCCGTCAGTGTCGGCGTAGTGGTTAACAATGTTCAGACGGTGCTGAACATTGCCAGGGCCGTTGAGCAACACTATCCGGTAACCCGCCGCACGCTGACGGTTAACGGCGCGGTCCGGCAGCCATTAACTGTCACCGTGCCACTGGGAATGTCGTTACGCGAGGTGCTGGCGCTGGCTGGCGGCGCAACCGTCGACGATGCGGGTTATATCAACGGAGGGCCAATGATGGGCGCACTGCTGACCTCGCTGGATACGCCTGTCACTAAAACCACTGGTGGTCTGCTGGTGTTGCCAAAATCGCATCCATTAATCCAGCGGCGTATGCAGGACGATCGCACAGTGCTGAGCATCGCTCGTACGGTTTGCGAGCAGTGCCGCCTGTGTACGGATTTATGCCCGCGCCATTTGCTGGGTCACGAACTCTCGCCGCACCTGCTGGTGCGCGCCATGAATTACCAGAGCATCGCCACGCCGCAAACGGTGCTCAGCGCCCTCACCTGCTCAGAATGCAATGTCTGTGAAAGCGTGGCCTGCCCGGTCGGCATTTCACCGATGCGCGTCAATCGTCTGCTGAAAAACGAACTGCGTCAGCACGGTGCACGCTATCAGGGGCCGCTGCGTGACGCCGACGAGATGGCGCGTTATCGCCTGATCCCGGTAAAACGGCTTATTAGCAAACTGGCGCTCAGCGAGTGGTATCAGGATGCCCCATTCACAGAACTGCGCACCGAACCCACCCAGGTACAACTGCCGCTGCGCCAGCACATCGGAGCCGCCGCAGTGCCCTGCGTGCAGCCAGGCGAAACCGTGCTGCGCGGCCAGCAAATCGCCACGATTCCTGACGGTGCCTTAGGCGCGCCAGTCCACGCCAGTATTGATGGCACCGTTGCATCAATAACCGAACAGACAATCACATTAGTCAGAGGATAACCATGTCTCAGGCCATAGGAATTGTAGAACTGACCAGCATTGCCAAAGGTATGGAGCTGGGAGATACCATGCTCAAAAGCGCCAGTGTGACGCTGCTGGTAAGCAAAACCCTCTGTCCCGGCAAATTCCTGCTGATGGTGGGCGGCGATGTCGGCGCGGTACAGCAGGCTGTCGCCGCCGCCGATGCCCGGGCAGGCGAAATGCTGGTAGACAGCCTGGTTCTGCCGAACATTCATGCCAGCGTGCTGCCCGCAATCAGCGGCCTGAATATCGTGGAGCAGCGCCAGGCTGTCGGCGTGGTGGAAACCTGGAGCGTAGCCGCCTGCATCGCCGCCGCCGACCGGGCGGTAAAAGCCGCCAACGTCACGCTGGTGCGCATACATATGGCCTTCGGCATCGGCGGCAAATGCTACATGGTGGTCAGCGGCGATATTTCCGATGTCGAAAATGGCGTTGCTGTGGCCAGCGAAAGCGCCGGAGAGAAAGGGCTGCTGGTCTATCGCACAGTGATCCCGCGCCCACATGAAGCGATGTGGCGACAGATAATGGAGGGCTAATGGAAACGCAACACACCCCCGAACGCATGATCCAGGAGTATGTACCCGGCAAACAGGTCACGCTGGCGCATCTGATTGCCAACCCGGGCAAAGGGCTGTACCAGAAGCTGGGGATAAGCGACACCGCATCGGCGATTGGTATTCTGACCATCACACCCAGTGAAGCCTCAATTATTGCCTGCGATATTGCCACCAAATCCGGTGCCGTGGAGATTGGTTTTATTGATCGGTTCACCGGCGCGGTAGTACTGACCGGCGATGTTTCTGCTGTGGAATACGCGTTACGCCAGGTGACACGTATCCTCGGCGAGATGCTGCACTTTACCGCCTGCCCGGTCACACGGACCTGACAGCATGCAACGGATGATGCTGATTGGCCCCAGCCAGTGCGGGAAAACCTCCCTCACCCAGCGGCTACGCGGGGAAGCGATGGCGTATCAAAAAACTCAGGCCACGATCTGGCTGCCGGAAGCGATTGATACGCCCGGTGAGTATCTGGAAAACCGCTGTCTTTATAGCGCGCTGCTCGCCAGCGCCTGTGAAGCGGATATGATCGCGCTGACGCTGAACGCCGACGCACTGTGGTGCCCTTTTTCACCGGGCTTCACGCTGCCGATGAATCGACCGACGATCGGTATTGTCACCAAAGCCGATCGGGCCAATGCCGGGCAGATCGCCCAGACCAGCCAGTGGCTGCAGCAGTCCGGCGCGCAGCAACTTTTTATCACCAGCGCGCAAACCGGCAGTGGTATTGACGAGGTAGCCGCTTTTCTTCAACACCAGGAGTCTTGATGTCACGCACAATCATGGCGGTGAACGCCGGTAGCTCTTCGCTAAAATTTCAACTGTTGGTTCTGCCTGCCGGTACGGTGCTGTGCCAGGGGCTTATCGAGCGCATCGGTCTGTCGGATGCGGTATTCACCCTCAGGCAGGGTGAACAAAAGTGGCAGGAAACTCGCGCCATCGCCAGCCACCACGAGGCGGCATCGCTGCTGCTGGAAAAGTTGCTGGAGCACCAGATAATTGCATCGCTGTCGGCCATCGACGGCGTTGGTCATCGCGTGGCGCATGGCGGCGAAGCGTTCAAAGATTCTGCGCTGATCACCGATGAGGCGCTGGCTGAGATCGAACGGCTGGCGGAACTGGCACCGCTGCACAACCCCGTTAACGCTGCCGGAATTCGCATTTTTCGTCAGGCCCTGCCCCATGCCCCCGCAGTGGCGGTATTCGATACCGCCTTCCACCAGACGCTGGATCAGGGTGCGTTTGTCTACCCGCTACCGTGGCGCTACTACGCAGAAATGGGCATCCGCCGCTACGGTTTTCACGGCACCAGCCACAAATACGTGAGCCATCTACTGGCGGAAAAACTTGGCGTGCCGCTGAGCGCGCTGCGGGTCGTCTCCTGTCATCTCGGCAATGGCAGCAGCCTGTGCGCCATTAAAGGCGGACGCTCCGTCAACACCTCAATGGGATTTACGCCGCAGTCAGGCGTGATGATGGGCACCCGCAGCGGCGATATTGATCCTTCCATTTTGCCGTGGATGGCGCTGCGGGAAGGCCAAACGCCACAGCAACTCAACGCGCTGCTAAATAACGAGTCCGGGCTGCTGGGTGTCTCGGGTGTTTCTCATGATTACCGGGACGTGGAGCAAGCCGCTGATGCGGGCAATCCGCGTGCGGCACTGGCGCTGTCGCTGTTTGCAGAACGCATCCGCGCCACCATCGGGCAGTACGTGATGCAACTGGGCGGTATTGATGCTCTGCTGTTTACCGGTGGGATCGGCGAAAATTCGGCCCGTGCAAGAGAGGCAATTTGCCGCGATCTGCATTTCCTCGGTCTGGAACTGGATGAAGAAAAAAACCAGTATAGCGCCACCTTTATTCAGTCGGAACGCTCAATTGTTAAAGTCGCGGTTATCAATACCAATGAAGAACTGATGATTGCCCGCGATGTGATGCGTATTGGCTTCGTACAGGCAACAGAGGAAGTGCAATGAACGGAAAAGTCTGGCTGGTGGGCGCGGGTCCTGGCGATCCTGACCTGATCACGGTGAAAGGGATGGCGGCGCTGCATGCAGCGCAGGCGGTCGTCTATGACAGGCTGGTAAACCCTGCGCTGCTGGCGGAAGCACCACAGGATTGCACACTGTATGACGTGGGCAAAGAGGCAAACAACCATCCGATCCCACAGCCGCAGATTAACCAAATCTTGATTGACTGCGCGCGGCGCGGCCTGCGGGTAGTGCGCCTGAAAGGCGGTGATCCGTTTGTCTTCGGGCGCGGCAGTGAAGAGGCACAGGCGCTGCGTGAGGCAGGCATTGACTGCGAAGTCATTCCGGGTATTACCTCGGCTATCGGCGGCCTGGCAGCGGCCGGGATCCCGGTGACGCACCGCGATCATGCATCCGGGTTTCACGTAGTGACCGGTCATTTACGCAACGGCAATGCCCCGCAGGAGTGGCATAAGCTGGCAGCGCTGTCCGGTACGCTGGTGGTATTAATGGGGATGTCGCACCTGGCAGAAATTTGCCACGCGCTCATCGCGGGCGGGAAAGCGCCGCATACGCCCGCCGCTGTGGTGATGCATGCCAGTACACCGCAACAGCAGGTGATCAGCGCCCCGCTGGCGCAACTGGCCGCCGTCAGCGCGGCTGCAAAGTTCCATGCTCCTGCGTTGATTGTGGTGGGAGAGGTAGTGCTACTGCGCGAAATTCTGGCGTTCGCCGGGTCGAAGTGACACTATCCGGGCTTTGATTGTGAAGGGAGTTACAGCGTGGCATTGGCGCATTGTCCCGCATCGTGCGGTGAAATAATCCAGGGCTGGATCCTGGGAGGTGAAAAACTGGTCTCCTGCCCGGTGGACTGGTACAGCAGTGTCGAAGTAACGCACGGCAAACCTCAGGTGAATGAACGGCCGTTGACACGTCGTATGGTTAACCAGTTGCTGGCGCACTGGCAGTTACCTGCAACGCTGTCGCACACACTGCGCATCGAGTGCCGCTCTACAATTCCCCTGGCCAAAGGCATGGCCAGCAGCACCGCGGATATTGCCGCCACCGCTGTGGCAGCGGCCCGTCACCTTGAGCAACCACTGGATGAGAAAACGCTGGCACAACTGTGCGTGGCGCTGGAGCCGACCGACAGCACGATCTTTTCGCGCCTGACGCTGTTCGATCACAATACTGCTGCAACGCAGATTGCCTGCGGCGGTTTGCCGGAGTGCGACGTGCTGCTGCTTGAAAGTCCGATAACCCTGACCACTGCCGCTTATCATCGTCTGCCGCGCCAGCAGGCGCTGCTGGAAAATGCCTGTACACTGGATAATGCATGGCACCTGTTGCAGCAGGCCTGCATGGAAAATGATGCCGCGCGGCTGGGAGAAGCCGCGACGTTAAGCGCGATTGCCAGTCAGGTTCTGCTGCCGAAACCGGCGTTTCCCGCCCTGCTTGAGCTGGTGGAGTGTTGCGATCTGTATGGACTGAATGTCGCCCACAGCGGAAGCGTGGTCGGGCTGCTGCTTGATGCCCAGCGCCATGATGTGGAAAGAGTTCGCCGGAAGTTGAAAGAGACCGGGTTGACGGCGCACTGGCCGCAAAATTATCTGCTGAAAATGGTGGCAGGAGGCGTACTGGAAGGGTGAGAGGCGCACCTCTCACCGCTCGCTGGAGGCGTTATTCCACTTTTGGCTCACTCGGCTTCAGTTCACCCATGGTTTTGAGTTTTTTGGAGATTTCGCGGCGCTCTTTTGAAAGTTCAGCATTTTTGATGATGTAATCATCCACGCGATCTTCGTAGTCGGTCTTCATACTGGCGATAATGCCATGGATCTCTTCTATGCTCATACCCGGTTTAATATAGTCGCTCAGGTTGTCCAGCAACAGCACGCGCTTCTGGTTATCACGGATCTTCTTCTCCACGTCCTGGATTTCGCGCTGCAATTTATTTTTGCGGCGGAACAGACGCACAAACTCCAGAACATCCTGGAATGAAGGCTTATTTGTTTCCATTTTTACACCCCTGATAATGTGAGATTCGGATTCGTTAAAACAACCACCTTAGAGGCAAACCTACCCAATGTGGTCGCATAAGACAATGGTTTTTCCTGTCGGCTATCATAACCGCAAATGTAGCTGAATCGAAACAACCCAACAACGGTATGCGATTATCTGTCCCTTATTTGCGCAATGCCCGACAGATCAAATGTGACAGCAGCTCCAGTTGACGGGCCAGCTCCATGCTCAGCCAGACGTAACCGTGAATCGAAGTTTCAGCCAGCGCATCGTCTTTATGTTCGCCGCTCAACTGGCGCAATTCCGCCACAATTTCACTCAGTTTTTCAGTGTTGGCCAGAATCGGCTGCGGGTTGCCTTCATACAGCGCATGCGCAATGGTCAGCAGCGTTTGCTGAGTCATTCGCTGCGTATCCCGTAACGTATGCGCGTTGATCATCACAAAATGGCTGGTACGTGAGCTCCAGTGAGCATTGATTTGCAGTTCCAGCATGCAGACCATATTACGGCTGACGGTCTGGATGGCTTCGAAAATCGCCTTTTGCAAATGTGTCTCTTTGCAGGCGGGCGTTATCAGACCGCGCATATTCACCACGTCGTTGAGGATTTTTTGCAGATGTTTTTCCAGCCGTGGCCGTTCGACCAGGTTACGGGAGAAACCCGCCTGATAAACGCGGTTGAATGCGGTAACGTAGTTGGCCATCTGAATACGCCAGTGCAAAAATGCCCTCTGCGGCCAGATCCCGGTAAACAACATCGCCAGCAGCGAACCGATAATCACATCGCCGCTGCGCCACAGCGCGGTATGCATATCGCCAGGCGGCGCGCCCACCACCACTGATAGCGTAATACCAATGAGTAGCGCCTGGTAAGGCTTTTTACCCAGCGCCAGCCAGCCGCAGAGAAACATGGCCACCGAGCACCACAGCAGCATCACCGGCAGTGAGAGAAGCTCCAGTTTTAATGCCACCAGACCCAGCGCCGCCCCCAAAATTGTGCCACCAATGCGTTCAAATGCGCGCGGAACCACGTTTCCCCAAAAGGAGATCGGCCCCATCAGCACCACCAGCGTGATCAGTGGCCAGGTTCCTTCCGGCACCTTCAGCAGACGGATCAGCAAAAAGGTCAGAATAAAAGCCAGCGCGATACGCACACCGTGTACGACACGATAATGGCGGTAAAGACGAATTTCGAAAGGACTGAGTGATTTGTCGCGACGCACAGTCGCTTCCCCCGATTGAACCGACAAAGGCGCAATTGTAGGTTTTTTCGGATGCAGATAGCACCCCTGCGATAAAAAAAGAGGCGGCAGCGCTTCTCTGTTGCCTCTTCTGGTTAATTTATCGCTTACAGATTTTTCGGCTCAACCGGGATATGCATGTCGATTTCCCAATAACCATCCTGTTGAGCATCGTTCAGGTAGACCTCAAAGCAGGGACCCGCAGCAATTTGCACGGATTGATCGCTAAGCAGCTCATCAAAGAAGAGATCCCAGCACGCTTCGAACTCTTCGTTGTACACTCTCGTCTGTGCCACTGCGTACTGGCCGCCGGGAATGTCAGTGAGGATCGCCCCTTCGCTATTTGCCGGGATTTGAAAGCCAGCATCGACGGTGATGGCAACATCAGCGCGCAGCTTTTCCGGCGGCACTTCGTCAGGGTTATCGTAATAGGCGCACACCCACTCCAGAGGTGCGATCTTATTGCTATCGACCCACATCATCAGCTGTTTAAAGCCCTCTTTCACCGTCACATCCCACGGCCCGACCAGATGGAACCCGGCGATACGCCGTTTTTCCAGTTGCTTCACGTTGTAGCTCATGTTGACTCCATTAGCGTTACTGTTTGTTTATACAGTATAGCGTTCCGACAATTGCCTGCCGTGTCGGAGTCATCAATTATGCGAGCAGACTCGCATCACCGCCACTCTGTCCGCACGCGCATTAACCTTTATGATGCAGCCAGTCGCTCAGACGCGAGAACCAGCCGCCTTTGCCGATACTTTCCAGCGTGACCAGCGGCCAGTGAGCGATCACCCGATCATGATCGTAAAGTTGAATCTCCCCCACCTGCTGATTCGCAGCCAGCGGCGCATCCAGCTCTTTACTGCTCAGCACATACTTCGCTTTGACGTTCTGCACTTCTGCTTTTGGCAGCACCAGCCAGTAATCCTGATCCGTACCAACCGCAATCTGCTCTTTATCGCCGTACCACACGCGCTCGCTGCCGACTTTTTTGCCGTTACGCAAAATTTCGACGGTATCGAAGTTTTGTTGTCCCCAATGCAGTAATTTGCGCGCCTGATCTTCACGGCCTTTCGGGCTGTCTGCACCCATGATCACCGCAATCAGACGGCGCTGACCGTCAACACTGGAGGCAATCAGGTTGAAGCCCGCACCCGAAGTGTGACCGGTTTTCAGCCCATCGACGTTGAGGGTTTTGTCCCACAATAACCCGTTACGGTTTTGCTGGGTGATGCCGTTCCACGTCAGGCTTTTTTCGCTGTACATGTGGTAGAAATCCGGCTCGCCGTGAATGATGGCACGGGACAGTACCGCCAGATCGTAGGCCGAACTGTACTGCCCTGGCGCATCCAGTCCGTGAACAGTTTCGAAGTGGGTATCACGCAGATTCAGCTTCTGCACATAATCATTCATCATGGTGACAAACTGTGGCTGGCCACCCGCAACATGATCCGCCAGCGCCACGCAGGCATCGTTGCCCGAATCGACAATCAGACCACGGCTCAAATCGCGCACGGTCAGGTGGTCGCCGGGCTTCAGGAACATCAGCGATGAACCGTCAAAAACCGGGTTGCCTTTCGCCCACGCATCCTTCCCTACCGTCACTACATCATCCGCGCTGATACGATGGCTGTCGATCGCCCGATCCACTACATAGCCAGTCATCAGTTTGGTCAAACTCGCCGGATTACGCTGCTGATGCTCGTTGCCCGCAGTTAAGATTTGCCCGGTGGTGTAATCCATCAATACCCAGGAGCCAGCCTGAATAGCTGGCGGCTGTGGGGCAAAAGGTAAGTCGTCGGCCTGCGCGTTATGTACGCAAATCGCCAGCAAAGAAGCAGCAAACAAACGGCGTTTCAATGAAATATCCTCAATAGCATCTAAAATCGCTGTCCTTTTTACGGAACTTCGCGTGTCGTTACCTGGTTAAATTGCAAAAAAATGTGACGCGGATCAGTTTTAACAGGCTGTTTTTGCGAGGTCCTGCGGAACAGTGCCGGTTTTTTCTTCGGCACACAGGGTGGGATGGTTTACCATAAGCGAAATATTTACTGACAGGATGAGCAACTGGTGTCTGATTCCGCAGCAACGCCCACTTTTCTCTTTCACGATTACGAGAAGGTCAAGTCAACGTATTGATTTATGTTTAATTATTAATCATGCAGTGTATTATTTGTACTTATTATTATACTTATTGCCAATCCCGCACACCTCCGCCATCTAACGCCATGCTGTGCGAGATTTTTTTATCTTCGACTCACATCACGGGGCAGTTTCCCGCCATCTATCACTTACCGTTCTAATACATCCAGCGAACTTTGAGTGTTCCGTATTACCATTATAGTGCTATACTTCATGAGCAAAAAATTGGAGATAATATGAACGAAGATGCATTGCGACTAGCGAAACGGCTGAACATACCTGTAATGCTGGTTATTATCACATTACTTTCTGTGTTTGTTATCATGAATACTTTTTTCTAAGGTAATGATATGATTGCTATATCATTCATATTACTTTGTGTATTAATTGTTATTGCCCTTTATTTTTTTACAGTAAAAATGGAAGGGAAAGTGGTTAATGCAATGGTTCCATACATAATAATAAGCATGCCAACGTTGTATATATTTGAGTGTTTTTATATTTACCTTACTGGAGGAACAGAATATACAGTTGAATATATGTTTTTTTATGCATGTTACATAATATACATATTTTCTTTTATGGCCGGATATTTGTTAACACAAAATAATAACATTTCAGAGGAAAAATTCAGACAAAAACACAGGTACGGAATGGCGTCACTTTTTTTCACCATTCTTGCATTTGTTTTTTACCTTCCTGTTTTAATTGAATTTAAAGAATATCTATTGCAGCCACGAAGGATATATGAACTTACCAGAACCGGGTATGGGATATATTTCTATCCTTCCCTTATGTTTTCATTAATTGCATCAATTTGCGCTTTCTTCATTTATAAAAGACACAAATTTTTTGCTTTTCTGACATTATCATCAAATATCTTACTTATATTACTTCATGGAAATAAAGGACCAATATTCAGTATATTTATTGCATTTATAATATATCTTTCATACATAGAAAACAGAAAAATAAAATTGATGTTTCTATTTAAGTCAGTAGCTGTAATATCATTAATTGTAACAGTTTTTTTTGCTTATACATATGCAGGCGGAAATCCGCTCGAAAACATGGCTTACTATTCAGATTATACCCGTAATGCCGTGCTGATAGCGCATTCTGATTTTGACTTTATGTATGGGCAACTGATGTTGGAAAGTGAGATTTACTCACGTATACCCCGCGCCCTGTGGCATTCCAAGCCTGATGATTTTGGTGCGCTATATCTGGCAAAGGTATTTTTCCCTGACGCTTTCTACAGAAATCAGGGGGCACCTGCATTTGGATATGGTGAATATTTTGCAGACTTTGGTTATCTCACTCCTTTGTGGCTTCTTATATCTGGAGTGTTTAAAGGAATACTTGCAAAGTATTTTTCAAACAAAACGCAACAGACAAAATCTGCGCATTATTTTATTTTGTTCCTTTTCTGCATTGGAGTAAGCGTTATCCCTGTCAGTATGGGGTGGCTTTTCCCGGAGCATGTTGTCATTGCGGTGATGGTTTTTATGGTTTCGACGATGAAAATATCAAAACATGTTGATTTTGTATTGATAAGAAAACGTTCGTAGAGATGTTAACAGGCGGCTTATGCCGCCTTTTATTAGTTCTGTAGGGTGAATGTAGTTCCGGTAAAATCGCCAGAGTTTGCTGAGTCATTGTTGACGGTATATATAACAACAGAAGCTTCTTTGATGTAATAACTATTGCCGCTAAGTGAACTGGTTGTCGCACCATCAATGATGTGTTTTGCTCCCTGATAAATCCTTAATCCCAGATAGCCCCCTGCAAGACCCCCTCACTCTGATACGAGTTATGCCGTCAGCACAATACAGACCTACATCTGTTCCGATAATACCCTCAATGTCAACATTACCTGTTATGAGATGTCCTGCTGAACCGGCGTTTGAAATAATGCGACTGCTTTTTATTTCTGCTTTAATATTAACAGCCGCCCCTACAGAAAAAACCTCGCTTATATCCACCCATGGGAAGTTACAAGCAACTGTGGATGGTGAGATAAATATAGCATTTTCAGCTTTACAGTTTATTTATGTGGCATCACCTCCAAATAGAGGATTAACCTGCATATTTCCCTCTAGTCGTTAGTTCCCATAAGTCATTTCTGCTTTCTTTAAAAGCTCGTCGGCCGCGTCAAATATTGGCCGGCGGATCAATTTTTTCGTCTTGCTCTTTTCTGCTGGTACAGTACAGATACCCTCTTCTCTGTCAAATACCCCTCTGACAGCCAACCGTAACTTGCTATTACGTGCGTCGTACAGCATCAGCAACTGATGCAACAACCTATTTGATGTCGAACCACGGCTACGCTCAATAGCAAGCCAGACCTTTGCAAGTTGGTTATAGCTAAGCGTAACTTCGCCTACTTGGTTTGATGCCAATATCTTTTGGCTGGAGCAACATCAGGCCTGGCGAACTGATAAACTGACGGCGCGCGCACCAACTGCTCGCAGAGCGCAGTTGTACCAGCAATTGCCGGGCGCGCTTGGGGTTGATTTTTTCCTCTTCTGTGAATCTTTAAACCCAGAGCCTGAGCGGTATATCTTACCTCGGCATTCCCGGAAAGGCCTTGCTCATATGATTATCACCATGGCCCTGTAAAGTGCCTGGGTTTTTCACCGTAGCGTTGTCTTTACGTAATTTTCGTGCCAATAGTCCAGGCAGTCTTTGACTGCCGGTTTAGCGTGACTCTCTGTCCCATTGAGAGCTATACGCGGATCAATACCGCGATCGATGGATTCCTTGAGTTCGGCTGCTTTGATTCTGGCTTCACGCAGGGTTAGTCCGGGGTAGCGTCTGTGCGGCTTCCCATCCCAGCGAAACGGAACTGAAAGCTGACTACACCTTTGGGAGTTATGCGAATCCCAAGCCCGGCTGAATCAGTGATTTCAGCCGGGCCAGAATATGGTTTACCATAAAGAGAACGTAGTTTTGTGTCGCTGATAGCCATTTAGTTCTATGCACTCAACGATAAAGTGGTTTATGTATTCAATCTGTACTCAATAGCGCATGTACAAACATAAACAACAATATCAATGAGTAAATAAAAAAGAACATAAACAGACAACAAGAGACACTTAACCCTTTATTTTCATGGACAAAAATTAACAGGCGCGTACATCAGGTGACAGATAAAAACGACAGCATACAAAGTACTTTTCTCTTTCACGATTATGAGACTTTCGGTACCAGCCCGGCGCTGGATCGCCCGGCGCAGTTCGCCGCGCTGCGTACTGATGCCGATTTTAATGTCATCGGCGAGCCGGAAGTTTTCTACTGTAAACCGGCGGATGATTACCTGCCGCAGCCTGAAGCAGTGCTGATAACCGGTATCACGCCGCAGATTGCCCGTGCCAAAGGCGACAATGAGGCCGCGTTCGCCCGACGTATTCACGATCTTTTTACCGTACCGAAAACCTGCGTACTCGGTTACAACAATGTACGTTTTGACGACGAAGTCACGCGTAATATCTTTTATCGCAACTTTTACGATCCGTACGCCTGGAGCTGGCAGAACAACAACTCGCGCTGGGATCTTCTGGATGTGATGCGCGCCTGCTACGCCCTACGCCCGGACGGTATCAACTGGCCGGAGAACGACGACGGCCTGCCGAGTTTTCGCCTTGAACATCTAACGAAAGCCAACGGTATCGAACACAGCAATGCCCACGATGCGATGGCCGATGTGTACGCCACCATTGCGATGGCGCAGCTGGTTAAAACAAAACAGCCGAAGCTGTTTGACTATCTCTATAGCCATCGCAACAAACAGAAGTTGGCGGCACTGATTGATGTTCCGCAAATGAAGCCGCTGGTGCACGTTTCCGGTATGTTCGGCGCATGGCGCGGCAATACCAGTTGGGTTGCACCGCTGGCCTGGCACCCGGAGAACCGCAACGCGGTGATCATGGTGGATCTTGCTGGCGATATGTCGCCTCTGCTGCAACTGGATGCCGATGCGCTGCGCGAGCGTCTGTATACGCCAAAAGCGGATCTCGGCGAGAGCGCGGCGGTGCCGGTAAAGCTGGTGCATCTGAATAAATGCCCGGTGCTGGCGCAGGCCAATACACTGCGTCCGCAGGATGCTGAGCGGCTGGGTATTAACCGCCAGCAGTGCCTTGATAACCTGCAGATTCTGCGCGACAACCCGCAGGTGCGGGAAAAAGTGCTGGCTATTTTTGCCGAAGCCGAACCCTTCGTGCCATCAGAGAATGTTGATACGCAGATCTACAACGGCTTTTTCGGCGATGCCGACCGCGCAGCGATGAAAATCCTGCTCGAAACCGAGCCACGTAACCTTCCCGCGCTCGATATTACCTTTGCCGATGGGCGCATTGAAAAGTTGCTGTTTAACTACCGGGCACGCAACTTCCCGGGCACGCTGGATGAAAACGAGCAGCAGCGCTGGTTGCAGCATCGCCGCAACGTCTTCACGCCGGAGTATTTGCAACAGTACGCCGAACAAATCCAGGCGCTGTTCCAGCAGCACGACGGTAACAGTGAGAAGCAGGCGCTACTGAAGGCGCTGTGGCAGTATGCGCAAGAGATTGTCTGAGCGTGGATAGGCTGACCTGAAAACGTAAAAAACCGGTGGCCCTGGCCTCCGGTTTTTTGTCTCTGCGTAAAGCGATTTACGCGATGTCTTCGTACTGCGGCACCGGGTTGCGGAAGCTGCGGGTGACACAGGCCAGATAGACTAAGCCAATCGCGCCCCAGATGAGACCAAGGATCATCGAACTCTGCTCGAGATTAATCCACAGCGCCCCGACCGTCAGCGCACCGCACACCGGCAAAACCAGGTAGTTGACGTGATCTTTCAGCGTTTTATTGCGTTTTTCACGGATCCAGAACTGCGAGATCACCGACAGGTTCACAAAGGTGAATGCCACCAGCGCACCAAAGTTAATCAACGCCGTTGCCGTTACCAGGTCGAATTTAATCGCCAGCAGTGCAATCGCGCCGACCAGCAGGACGTTCCACGCCGGGGTACGCCATTTCGGATGTACATAACCGAAGAAACGGGACGGAAATACGCCGTCGCGGCCCATTACGTACATCAGACGGGAGACGCCTGCATGTGCCGCCATACCGGAAGCCAGTACGGTAACGCTGGAGAAGATCAGTACGCCCCACTGGAAGGTTTTACCGGCAACATACAGCATGATTTCCGGCTGCGAAGCGTCCGGATCCTTAAAGCGGGAGATGTCCGGGAAGTAGAGCTGCAGGAAGTAAGATGCCGCGATAAACACCACGCCGCCAATCAGCGCGGTGAGGAAGATAGCTCGCGGGATTACACGTTCAGCGTCTTTGGTCTCTTCAGAAAGAGAAGAGATACCATCAAAACCCAGGAACGAGAAGCACAGAATGGTTGCGCCAGTGATCATCGGCACCACATGCGCACCTTCAGACCAGAACGGACGGGAACTGACCAGCGTGCCCGCACCTTCACCGTGTGAAACGCCGTAAATGATCAGGCCGACGATGACCGAGACGATCCCCATTTGCAGGATCACGATCAGGGTGTTGAAGTTCGCCACGGTCTTGATGCTGCGCAGGTTAGAGATGGTCATGAAGGCCACCAGCGCGACCACGAAGATCCATGATGGCACGGACGGCACCAGCGCTTCGAAGTAAATTTTCGCCAGCAGAATGTTGATCATCGGCATAAACAGGTAGTCCAGCAGCGATGACCAGCCGACCATAAAGCCGACAGCCGGAGAAATAGATTTCTGCGCATAGGTATACGCAGAGCCAGCGGACGGGAAGCGGCGCACCAGCTTACCGTAGCTCAACGCAGTAAAGAGGATAGCGACCAGCGCAAACGCATAAGCGGTTGCGACATGACCATCGGTCAGGCCGGAGACGATACCGAATGTATCGAACAGCGTCATTGGCTGCATATAGGCAAGGCCCATCATTACAACCGGAATTAACGTAAGCGTCTTACGTAATTCCACGCGAGAGGTTTTTGGAGTAACGTTATGCGACATGGCTATCCCCCAGAACGGTGTATACCGCCGCAAAAGCAAAAAATTGCCCCATTTTGTTCTTTCCTCAGCGACAACGACTGTCGGTTTTTAAATGTGTATCTATCCGGTACGAAGCCCGGCCTCTTTGTATTGAATGACGTTTTTGCCCGCAAAAAAAATAACCGACGGATTAAGGTCGGTTACTCTCTATACCCTAAATAATTCGAGTTGCAGGAAGGCGGCGACGCAATGACAAATTCGTCGGGAACGAATTTGCCCAACCGAAGGTTGGCCTCCGGTGAGAGACAGGATGTCTCTCAGTAATCCCCAAGAGCTTACTCCAGTAAGTGACTGGGGTGAGCGACAAATCTGCCGGGAGCAGATTTGAACGCTGTAAGCAGCGGCCCCGAAGGGGTAAGGCTCAGGGATGTTTTGACGAATTATTAACCACGCCAATAGCATTTTTTGCACAAAAATCGTCACGCCAGCGGCATATTAAACGGATCGGGGTAGAGATATTCGAAGCCCAGCTCATTACAAATCCGACTGCCATCAATCACTTTGCCCTTATCCTGAGACGTGGATTCGAGGAAATGCGGCGGCGCCAGTCCAAGCTGGCGCGCCATCTGCGGATAAAAGCTTTCCCGCGAGGGATGAGACGGTGCACAAAGATTGTAGATATGCCCGCCTTTTGGTGCCTGTAGCAGTAGTGTGATAGCCGCAATGACATCTTCCAGATGCACCAGATTAACGCCATGCCGGCCGTCGGAGGCGGTTTTTCCGGCCAGAAAATGCCCCGGATGGCGCGCGGGCCCAACAAGCCCCGCCAGGCGCAGAATATCAACGGAAGTCCCTGGCAAATTGTGCAGCCAGTCTTCCAGCTCTTTCAGTACCCGCCCGCTGGCCGTTACCGGCTCGCGCGGCGTGTTCTCTTTCACGACGCCAGCAGCATCGCCATATACCGAGGTCGAACTGGTAAAGATGATGCGCGGAATACGATACGCCAGTGCGCTATCAACAATTTCCTGCACCGCCTGCAAATAGAACTCATCACCAGGCCCACTGCGCCGCGCGGGAAGCGTAATCACCAGCGCATCGACATTCATCAGCGCATCGAGATCGTCCGTATCGCATACCAGTTCCGGTTCAAGATTCAGCAAATAACTTTCGATACCACACATGCGCGCGGCTTCCACGCCATCGGGGCGAGTTTTGCTGCCGGTCACCTGCCAGCCCCGCGCCATTAATGATAATGCCAGCGGCATGCCCAGCCATCCTAACCCGACAATTGCGACCTTTTTCATGCTTCCTCCCCTTCCTTTCCGGCACCTGACTCTTCAAGGCTACGCCAGCCAGCGACAACTGACAATTCATACAATGTATATGAAATGAGTGAATGATGAAAAAAAGCCCTTGCGTTTGTCAGCTAAAGTAGTTTAGGTTAATCAGCATTATGTGAATAAGCATTCATTGAGAATTTTATGACCCGCGTTCAATTTAAACACCATCATCACCATCATCATCCTGACTAGTCTTTCAGGCGATGTGTGCTGGAAGACGTTTGGATCTTCCAGTGGTGCATGAACGCAGAGAAAGCCCCCGGAAGATCTTCTTCCGGGGGCTTTTTTTTGAACCAAATTCAGCAGGATAAAGAGGACAACAGAATGTTAGATAACACGCGTTTACGCATAGCTATTCAGAAATCCGGCCGCCTGAGCGATGACTCTCGCGAACTTCTGGCCCGTTGCGGCATTAAGATCAACCTGCACACTCAGCGTCTGATCGCACTGGCGGAAAATATGCCGATCGATATTCTGCGCGTACGTGATGACGACATTCCTGGGCTGGTGATGGACGGCGTCGTCGATCTGGGCATTATTGGCGAGAACGTGCTTGAAGAAGAGTTGCTGAACCGCCGCGCACAGGGAGAAGATCCGCGCTACTTCACCCTGCGCCGTCTCGATTTCGGCGGTTGCCGCCTGTCGCTGGCCACGCCGGTTGATGAGTCCTGGAACGGCCCGGAAGCGCTGGATGGCAAACGCATCGCCACCTCTTACCCGCACCTGCTGAAACGCTACCTGGATCAGAAAGGTGTCTCTTTCAAATCCTGTCTGTTGAACGGTTCTGTTGAAGTCGCCCCGCGCGCCGGTCTGGCCGACGCTATTTGTGACCTGGTATCAACCGGCGCCACGCTGGAAGCCAACGGCCTGCGCGAAGTCGAAGTGATTTACCGCTCGAAAGCGTGCCTTATCCAGCGCGACGGCGAGATGAGCGACGCCAAACAGCAATTGATCGATAAATTGCTGACCCGCATCCAGGGCGTTATTCAGGCCCGCGAATCGAAATACATCATGATGCACGCGCCGAGCGAGCGTCTGGAAGAAGTTATCGCTCTGCTGCCGGGTGCCGAACGTCCGACTATTCTGCCGCTGGCGGGCGATCAGCAGCGCGTGGCGATGCACATGGTGAGCAGCGAAACCCTGTTCTGGGAAACGATGGAAAAACTTAAAGCGCTGGGCGCCAGCTCCATCCTGGTTCTGCCAATTGAGAAGATGATGGAGTAAGGCCATGAGCTTCAATACCGTAATTGACTGGAACAGTTGTAGTGAACAACAGCAACGCGACCTGCTGATGCGCCCGGCTATCTCAGCCTCGGAGAGCATTACCCGCACGGTGGTGGAGATCCTTGATAATGTCCGTGCACGCGGTGATAACGCGCTGCGCGAGTACAGCGCAAAATTCGATAAAACGCAGGTTGATGTGCTGAAAGTTACCGCTGACGAAATCCGCGATGCCAGCGACCGACTGAGTGACGAACTCAAGCAAGCGATGGCCGTGGCGGTGAAAAATATCGACACCTTCCACAACGCGCAAAAATTGTCGACCGTGGATGTGGAAACATTGCCAGGCGTACGCTGTCAGCAAGTGACCCGCCCTATCGCCTCCGTAGGCTTGTATATTCCCGGCGGTTCGGCCCCGCTGTTCTCCACGGTGCTGATGCTGGCGACGCCAGCACGTATCGCCGGATGCCAGAAAGTGGTGCTCTGCTCGCCGCCTCCCATTGCCGATGAAATTCTCTATGCCGCGCAGTTGTGCGGCGTACAGGAGATCTTTAAAGTCGGCGGCGCGCAGGCTATTGCGGCGCTGGCTTTCGGTACTGAATCCGTACCGAAAGTTGACAAGATCTTCGGGCCAGGAAACGCCTTTGTTACCGAAGCCAAACGCCAGGTGAGCCAGCGTCTGGATGGCGCAGCCATTGATATGCCGGCTGGCCCTTCTGAAGTGCTGGTGATTGCCGACAGCGGTGCAACGCCAGATTTTGTGGCCTCCGATCTGCTGTCACAGGCAGAACACGGCCCTGATTCTCAGGTGATCCTGCTGACGCCGGACAGCAACATAGCTTCCCGCGTTGCCGACGCCGTTGCACGTCAACTGACGGATCTGCCGCGCGCGGAAACCGCTCGCCAGGCGCTCTCTGCCAGCCGCCTGATTGTGGTGCGCGATCTGACGCAGTGTGTGGCGATTTCCAATCTCTACGGCCCGGAGCACCTGATTATTCAGACCCGCGACGCCCGCTCGCTTGTCGATGGTATCACCAGCGCTGGTTCGGTGTTCCTCGGCGACTGGTCACCGGAATCGGCTGGCGATTACGCTTCCGGCACTAACCACGTTCTGCCGACCTACGGCTATACCGCAACCTGCTCCAGCCTGGGGCTGGCGGATTTCCAGAAACGCATGACAGTGCAGGAACTCTCGCGCGACGGTTTTGCGCGGCTTGCCAGCACCATTGAAACGCTGGCGGCGGCTGAACGTCTGACCGCCCACAAAAACGCAGTCACCCTGCGCGTCAAGGCGCTGAAGGAGCAAGCATGAGCATTGAAGAACTGGCGCGTAAAAACGTACGCGAACTGACGCCTTACCAGTCGGCCCGCCGCCTGGGCGGCAAAGGGGATGTCTGGCTGAATGCCAACGAGTTCCCGACAGCTGTGCAATATGAACTCACACAACAGACGCTGAACCGTTATCCAGAGTGCCAGCCGAAAGCGGTTATCGAAAATTATGCACAGTATGCCGGGGTGAAACCGGAGCAGGTGCTGGTCAGCCGTGGCGCAGATGAAGGCATCGAACTGCTGATCCGCGCCTTCTGCGAACCCGGCCAGGATGCGGTACTGTTCTGTCCACCGACTTACGGTATGTACAGCGTCAGCGCCGAAACGCTGGGTGTCGAATACCGTACCGTGCAGGCGCTGGCAGACTGGCAGCTCGATTTACCGGCTATTGCCGACAAACTGGACGGCGTGAAAGTGGTCTACGTTTGCAGCCCGAACAATCCGACCGGACAGATTATCAAGCCGCAGGATATGCGCGTTTTGCTGGAAATGACGCGCGGTAAAGCCCTTGTGGTAGCCGATGAAGCCTATATTGAATTCTGCCCGCAGTCGACTCTGGTCGGCTGGCTGGCGGAATATCCGCATCTGGTAGTGCTGCGTACGCTGTCGAAAGCCTTTGCGCTGGCGGGTCTGCGCTGTGGTTTCACGCTTGCCAATGAAGAGGTAATTGCCCTGCTGCTGAAAGTGATCGCCCCGTACCCACTCTCCACGCCGGTGGCCGACATCGCCGCGCAGGCGCTCAGCCCGCTGGGCATTGTGGCCATGCGTGAGCGTGTGGCGCAGATCCTTGCGGAGCGCCAGTATCTGGTTAGTGCATTAAAGGATATTCCGTGCGTTGAACAGGTGTTCGACTCGGAAACGAACTATATTCTCGTGCGCCTGACGGCCTCCAGTACGGTGTTTAAATCTTTGTGGGATCAGGGCATTATCCTGAGAGACCAGAACAAACAACCTTCTTTGAGCGATTGCCTGCGCATCACCATCGGTACCCGCGAAGAGAGCCAGCGCGTCATCGACGCCTTACGTGCGGAGCAAGTATGAGTCAGAAGTACCTGTTTATTGACCGTGATGGAACACTGATTTCCGAGCCGCCGAGCGACTTTCAGGTCGACAGATTCGACAAGCTGGCCTTTGAGCCAGAGGTGATCCCGATGCTGCTGAAACTGCAAAAAGCGGGCTATCAACTGGTGATGATCACCAATCAGGATGGTCTGGGCACCAGCAGCTTCCCGCAGGCCGATTTCGATGGTCCACATAACCTGATGATGCAGATCCTCACCTCTCAGGGGGTGAATTTTGAAGAGGTGCTGATCTGCCCGCATTTCCCTGACGATGGCTGTGACTGCCGCAAACCGAAGGTGAAAATGGTGGAACGCTGGCTGGCGGAACAGGCGCTGGATCGCGCCAACAGCTATGTGATTGGCGATCGCGCAACCGATATCGAACTGGCGGACAACATGGGGATCGGCGGTCTGCGCTATCACCGCGAGACGCTGAACTGGGCGATGATCGGCGAACAACTTACGCGCCGCGATCGTTATGCTCACGTGGAACGCGCCACCAAAGAGACGCAGATTGATGTCAAAGTGTGGCTGGATCGAGAAGGCGGCAGCAAAATTCACACCGGCGTCGGTTTCTTCGACCACATGCTGGATCAGATCGCCACCCATGGCGGTTTCCGCATGGAGATCACCGTTAAAGGCGATCTCTATATTGACGATCACCACACGGTGGAAGATACCGGCCTGGCGCTGGGCGAAGCGCTGAAACTGGCACTGGGCGACAAGCGCGGCATCAGCCGCTTTGGCTTTGTACTGCCGATGGATGAGTGTCTGGCACGCTGCGCCATGGATATCTCCGGCCGTCCGCACCTGGAATATAAAGCCGAGTTCACCTATCAGCGCGTAGGCGATCTGAGTACCGAAATGGTCGAGCACTTCTTCCGTTCGCTCTCCTACACCATGGCGCTGACCCTGCATCTGAAGACTAAAGGCAAAAACGACCATCACCGTGTGGAAAGCCTGTTTAAAGTCTTCGGCCGCACGTTGCGTCAGGCAATTCGCGTGGAAGGCGATAGCCTTCCCTCCTCAAAAGGAGTGCTGTAATGACTGTGGTGATCCTTGATACAGGCTGCGCCAACCTGAATTCGGTGAAATCTGCCATCGCCCGTCACGGTTATGAACCGCTGGTGAGCCGCGATCCGGATGTGGTGCTGCGCGCCGACAAACTGTTTCTTCCCGGCGTTGGTACGGCGCAAGCGGCGATGGACCAGTTACGTGAGCGCGAACTTATCGATCTGGTGAAAGCCTGCACCCAACCGGTGCTCGGCATTTGTCTTGGCATGCAGTTGCTGGGCCGTTTCAGCGAGGAGAATAAGGGCGTCGATTTGCTGGGTATCATCGACCAGGATGTGCCGAAAATGAAAGATGTCGGCCTGCCGCTACCGCATATGGGCTGGAACCAGGTCTATCCGAAAGCGGGCAACCGCCTGTTCCAGGGCATTGAGGATGGCGCGTACTTCTACTTTGTTCACAGCTACGCGATGCCAGTCAATGAATATACCATTGCCCAGTGTCAGTACGGTGAAGCGTTCACCGCCGCCGTGCAAAAAGATAACTTTTATGGCGTGCAATTTCACCCGGAACGCTCGGGGCGCGCGGGCGCGCAACTGCTGAAAAACTTCCTGGAGATGTGATGATTATTCCCGCTTTAGATTTAATCGACGGCACGGTGGTGCGTCTCCATCAGGGCGATTATGCGCAGCAGCGTGACTACGGCAACGATCCGCTGCCTCGTTTGCAGGATTATGCTGCACAAGGTGCCGAAGTTCTGCACCTTGTGGATTTAACCGGGGCGAAAGATCCGGCTAAGCGCCAGATCCCGTTGCTGAAAACGCTGGTTGCCGGGGTGAATGTTCCGGTGCAGGTCGGCGGTGGCGTGCGCAGTGAGGAAGATGTCGCTGCCCTGCTTGACGCGGGCGTGGCGCGGGTAGTGATCGGTTCGACCGCCGTCAAATCCCCGGAAGTGGTAAAAGGCTGGTTCACCCGTTTTGGTGCAGACCGGCTGGTGCTGGCACTGGATGTGCGTATTGATGAACAGGGTACGAAACAGGTGGCAGTCAGCGGCTGGCAGGAGAATTCCGGCGTCACGCTGGAGACGCTGGTGGAAACCTACCTCACTGTGGGCCTGAAACATGTGCTGTGTACGGATATTTCCCGCGACGGTACGCTGGCAGGCTCCAATGTTTCGCTGTACGAAGAGATTTGCGCACGCTGGCCGCAAGTGGCGTTCCAGTCCTCCGGCGGTATTGGCGATATAAATGATATTGCCGCCCTGCGCGGTACCGGCGTACGCGGCGTGATTGTCGGACGCGCACTGCTGGAAGGTAAATTCACTGTGAAGGAGGCCATTCAATGCTGGCAAAACGGATAATCCCTTGTCTCGATGTGCGTGATGGCCAGGTGGTGAAAGGTGTGCAGTTTCGCAATCACGAAATTATTGGCGATATTGTTCCGCTGGCGAAACGCTATGCCGAAGAAGGCGCAGATGAACTGGTGTTTTATGATATCACTGCCTCCAGTGATGGCCGAGTTGTGGATAAGAGCTGGGTTGCGCGCGTCGCGGAAGTGATTGATATCCCCTTCTGCGTGGCAGGCGGTATCAAATCTGCCGATGATGCCGCAAAAATTCTCTCGTTCGGTGCGGATAAAATCTCCATCAACTCCCCGGCGTTGGCTGATCCAGAGTTGATCACTCGATTGGCTGACCGCTTTGGCGTGCAGTGTATTGTGGTGGGGATTGATACCTGGTTTGATGCCGCTACCGGCAAATACCACGTAAACCAGTATACCGGCGATGAAAGCCGTACCCGTGTGACAAAATGGGAAACGCTGGACTGGGTGCAGGAAGTGCAGAAACGTGGTGCCGGGGAAATCGTGCTGAACATGATGAACCAGGATGGCGTGCGCAACGGTTACGATCTTGAGCAGTTGAAGAAAGTGCGTGCGGTGTGCCATGTTCCACTGATTGCTTCCGGCGGTGCTGGCACCATGGAACATTTCCTGGAGGCATTCCGTGACGCGGATGTTGACGGTGCGCTGGCCGCTTCCGTCTTCCATAAACAGATTATTAATATTGGTGAATTAAAAACGTTTCTGGCAGGCCAGGGCGTGGAGATAAGGGTATGTTAACAGAGCAACAACTGGCCCAACTGGACTGGGAAAAAACCGACGGACTGCTGCCCGCCGTGGTGCAACATGCGGTTTCCGGCGAAGTGCTGATGCTGGGTTATATGAACAAAGAGGCGCTGGCGAAGACGCTGGAAAGCGGTAAAGTGACCTTTTTTTCCCGCACCAAAGGGCGTTTGTGGACCAAAGGGGAAACCTCTGGTCACTTTCTGAATCTGGTTAATATTGCCCCGGACTGTGACAACGATACCCTGCTGGTGCTGGTAAACCCGATCGGGCCGACCTGCCACACCGGCACCTCAAGCTGCTTTGGCGACAATAGCCATCAGTGGTTGTTCCTGTATCAACTTGAAGAGCTACTGGCATCGCGTAAAACCGCCGATCCGGCCAGTTCCTATACGGCCAGACTGTATGCCAGCGGCACCAAGCGTATCGCGCAAAAAGTCGGGGAAGAAGGAGTGGAAACAGCACTGGCGGCGACCGTACACGACCGTGAAGAACTGACGAATGAGGCCTCTGACCTGATGTATCACCTGTTGGTATTGTTGCAGGATCAGCAGTTAGATCTGACGACCGTAATTGAGAACCTGCGCAAGCGGCATCAGTAAGGCTCAGCAAAGAGTAGAAAAACCGGGCAAGCCCGGTTTTTTATTTACACATTTGACTGATGATTCCTGACGGCATTACGCATCAGTACATAGCCTGAACCAACAATAAGGCCCAGTAAAACTGCCAGTACCAGTATCAAGGCGTTCTTGGGGCTGTCGCGGTGAATCGGTTCCGTGGGCTTCATAACGTAACGGTAGCCATGAATACTTTCCGGATTCACCTCAATAGTCTGAATATTCAGGAGGTTTTGCCTGATTTTGTAGTACTCATCCGAGAACGCCAGCGGACGAGAGGACTCATTCTTGATCATTGACTCCAGTGCTGAACTACCGAGCAAGAACAACGTATCCTGCGACACGTTTTCCGTCTGACGCACCTGCGGTGACTTCACTTCGGCCGCCTTCGCAACAGAGAGCGCCTGAGCAATCTGCTTAATACGCAGATCTTTTTGCTCCTGAGCCACTTTTTCCTGCGTGGCAAGCGTTTCAACCAAATCGGCCGTACGTGATTTAATACTGGTGTTTAAATCATCGATCAACTCTTTAGCGATCTGTTGATCCACTTTCTCAATATATTGCGCCAGTTTTTGCTGAGCTTCCCTGGCCGTCTGACCCTGATAGGTCAGTTTAAGAGGTAGCGGTTGCCCCTGAACTGCAGGATCAATGGTCAGCTTTTCAGGTACATCCTGGTTGTTAAGTGTTTCAGCCAACGCAGAAAAAGCAGCATTAAAACGGCCAATCACGCGCTGCTGAATCTCAGGGGTGTCAAATCTGCCATCATTATTCAGGATACCCATGGCGTTCGTATAACTGGCAATCTGCCCGGCATCAGGCGAACTGATCACAGCGACGGAAGTCCATTTCTCCCTGGCAACGTTTAAATAAACGACAGCAAGAACCAAAAACAACAGAACAAAGGAACCAACGAGCCATTTTCTGTGCCAAATTTGCGAGAAAAGATCAATTAAATCAATATTTTCCTGATCTCTGTTTCGGCTGGCTGGGAAGCCATTTTTTTCGTACGTCATAGCAACCTTAAATGAAAAGCGCATAAAAGAAATAGTATAGGGAGCGAGTTTAACCATTCATGCTTTTTTTTCTATAAGATTACATGTAAATATGTTTTGCTGTTTATTATTTCACCTTATTCTGATGTCTATAACTTATAGCGATTAGCCTGTCAGCATCATACAATATGCAAATTGTATTAGATGTCATAAAGGATGAGAGATGAAGTTTCTGGTTACCGGCGCAGCTGGCTTTATCGGCTTCCACGCCAGCGAGCGTCTTTTGCAGGCAGGCCACCAAGTTGTCGGGATTGATAATCTCAATGATTATTACGATGTGAGTCTTAAACAGGCACGCCTGGATCTGCTGGCCTCGCCCGGCTTCAGCTTCCACAAGATTGATCTCGCTGACCGCGAAAATATGGCGCAGCTGTTTGCAACCGAGAAGTTCGACCGGGTGATCCATTTAGCGGCACAGGCTGGCGTGCGCTACTCGCTGGAAAATCCGCATGTTTATGCCGAATCCAATCTCATTGGGCATCTGAACGTACTGGAAGGTTGCCGCCATAATAAAGTACAGCATCTGCTCTATGCCTCCTCCAGTTCCGTTTACGGCCTGAACCGTAAAATGCCGTTTTCCACTGATGATTCTGTTGATCATCCGGTTTCGCTGTATGCCGCAACCAAAAAAGCCAATGAGTTGATGTCCCACACCTACTCTCACCTTTACGGATTACCCACTACCGGTTTGCGTTTCTTCACCGTTTATGGCCCGTGGGGCCGCCCGGACATGGCGCTGTTTAAATTCACCAAAGCGATGCTGGAAGGCAAAAGCATCGACGTTTATAACTACGGTAAGATGAAGCGCGACTTCACCTATATTGACGATATCGTTGAAGCGATTGTCCGTATGCAGGAGGTGATCCCGCAGGCTAACCCGGCCTGGACGGTTGAAACTGGCACGCCGGCCAGCAGCTCTGCACCTTACCACCTCTATAATATCGGCAATAGCTCTCCAGTAGAGTTGATGGATTACATTACGGCGCTGGAAGAGGCGCTGGACATTGAAGCCCAGAAAAATATGCTGCCAATTCAACCGGGCGATGTGCTGGAGACCAGTGCGGATACTCAACCATTGTACGAAACGATCGGTTTCAAACCGCAAACCTCGGTTAAAGAAGGGGTGAAACGCTTTGTTGAGTGGTACAGAGACTTTTATAAGGTATAAAAAAACGGCCCTGATGGGCTAATGCCGTTCACTTAAGGAAATGAGGCCCGAGAATTCGGGCCTCTGATGAAGTAAAACAGGGCTGAAACCCTGACTCCTTCGTTTTCCATCTAAGCATTCTCCAGGTCGCGCACTACGCGGGAATGGAAGAATTCATCTTCCGGCATCACCGGCTCATAAATGATGACCTGCACGCCCTTCGCTTTAATGCGTTTCATAATGCCCTGAATGGACGACGCGCGGAAGTTATCGGAACCGCTCTTCATGATCAGACGGTAAACGCCGACCACTTTCGGTTTACGCGAGAGAATGGAATCGGCGATGAAGTCTTTGCGCGTACGGTTCGCATCAACGATAGCCGAAATAATGTTGTTCGGCACCGACTGATAGTTTGCCAGCAGCTGTTTGGTGTCCTTCGGCAGGCAGTAGCCGCCGTAACCAAATGACGGGTTGTTGTAGTGGTTGCCGATGCGCGGATCGAGGCAAACGCCTTCAATAATATGACGACTGTTCAGCCCCAGGCTTTCCGCGTAGCTGTCCAGCTCGTTGAAGTAAGCAACACGCATCGCCAGATAGGTGTTAGCGAACAGTTTGATCGCTTCGGCTTCTGTAGAGTCGGTAAACAGCACGCGAATGTCTTTCTTAATTGCCCCTTCCTGCAACAGCGCGGCAAAACGCTCAGCACGTTCAGAGCGCTCGCCGATAACGATACGTGATGGATGCAGGTTATCGTACAGAGCTTTACCTTCACGCAGGAATTCTGGTGAGAAAATGATGTTATCCACGCCGAATTTTTCGCGGATCGACTTGGTAAAGCCCACCGGAATGGTGGATTTGATAATCATCACCGCCTGCGGGTTAATTTCCAGCACATCGCGGATTACCGATTCCACGCTGCTGGTATTAAAGTAGTTGGTTTTCGGGTCGTAATCCGTTGGGGTGGCGATAATCACAAAGTCGGCACCGCGATAGGCTTCCTGCTTGTCCGTGGTGGCACGGAAATTCAGCGGCTTATTCTGCAAATACTCCTGGATTTCCTTATCAACGATGGGAGAAATCTTCTGGTTAAGCATATCCACTTTGGATTGCACGATATCGAGCGCTACGACCTCATGGTTCTGCGCGATCAGAATCCCGTTTGATAGCCCAACGTAACCTGTTCCGGAGATAGTTATTTTCATTCGATAAGCAACTTTTGTGAGTGTATGAAAACGGAGATGACGAACCTGTCGCCACCCATTTAATATCAATAACTGTTGGGGTTTTTACCTCTTCTGTTGAGGGACTGTCAAGGTGGCAACCAGCCTGCAACAACGGCGTTGATGTGAAGTTTAATGTCGATATGTCAACAAATTAAAGACGAGTGCCCTGAAAAGCCGCACTGCGGCCGAAAAAAAGCCCGGTTACACTAACCGGGCTTGCATTCATCAAACGAATGATTTCAGATTAATCCAGCCACTCGGTGTGGAAGACACCCTCTTTGTCAGTACGTTTATAGGTGTGTGCACCGAAGTAGTCGCGCTGAGCCTGAATCAGGTTCGCTGGCAGCACAGCGGAACGGTAGCTGTCGTAATAAGCCACTGCGGCAGAGAAGGTCGGTACCGGAATACCGTTCTGCACCGCGTAAGCCACGACATCACGCAGCGCCTGCTGGTAATCCTCAGCAATTTTCTTGAAGTATGGCGCCAGCAGCAGGTTGGCGATGGCCGGTGTTTCGGCGTAAGCGTCAGTGATTTTCTGCAGGAACTGCGCACGGATGATGCAGCCTGCGCGGAAAATCTTCGCGATTTCGCCGTAGTTCAGATCCCAGTTGTGCTCGTCAGAAGCGGCACGCAGTTGAGAGAAGCCCTGCGCGTAAGAGACGATTTTACCCAGATAGAGCGCACGGCGCACTTTCTCGATAAATTCCGCTTTATTGCCAGCCGGTTTCGCTTGCGGGCCGGAAAGCACTTTAGAAGCAGCAACGCGTTGCTCTTTCAGAGAGGAGATATAGCGCGCGAAAACGGATTCGGTGATCAGCGACAGCGGCTCGCCGAGATCCAGGGAGCTCTGGCTGGTCCATTTACCGGTACCTTTGTTTGCCGCTTCATCGAGGATCACATCGACCAGGTATTTACCCTCTTCATCTTTCTTGGTGAAGATGTCTTTGGTGATGTCGATCAGGTAGCTGCTCAGCTCGCCTTTGTTCCACTCAGTGAAGGTTTCAGCAAGCTCTTCGTTGGTGAGATTCAGGCCACCTTTCAGCAGCGAGTAGGCTTCAGCAATAAGCTGCATGTCACCGTATTCGATGCCGTTGTGCACCATCTTGACGTAATGGCCCGCGCCATCCGGACCGATGTAAGTCACACACGGTTCGCCATCTTCCGCCACTGCAGCAATTTTCGTCAGGATCGGCGCAACCAGCTCATAGGCTTCTTTCTGGCCGCCTGGCATAATTGACGGGCCTTTCAGCGCGCCTTCTTCACCGCCGGAAACACCGGTACCAATGAAGTTAAAACCTTCTGCAGAAAGTTCGCGGTTACGACGGATAGTGTCCTGGAAGAAGGTGTTACCGCCATCAATGATGATGTCGCCTTTGTCCAAATAAGGTTTCAGGGAGTCGATAGCAGCATCTGTACCTGCGCCCGCTTTCACCATTAACAGGATACGACGAGGCGTTTCCAGAGACTCAACGAACTCTTTCACCGTATAGAAAGGAACCAGTTTCTTGCCTGGGTTCTCGGCAATCACTTCTTCGGTTTTTTCGCGCGAGCGGTTGAACACGGAAACGGTGTAGCCACGGCTCTCAATGTTGAGCGCGAGATTGCGCCCCATCACTGCCATACCCACAACGCCGATTTGTTGCTTGGACATTACATACTCCTGTCAAGTGTGGTCACCGCGGCTTATGCGCGGCTTGAAATGTGGCTTAGATGTTAACTCATGTTTGTTGAGACTGGATAGCGGAAGATGCCATCACAGCTAGCCATTGACGCTATCCATTGACGTAATGAGGAGAGATATATCAATAGGCGCCATCGCGACGTAACACGACATTGACGGTCTTGAACAAAATCGCAATATCATTCCATAATGACCAATTCTTGACATACCACGAGTCAAAATAAACGCGCGTTTCATAATCCACATCGTTGCGGCCACTGACTTGCCACAACCCCGTCATGCCAGGTTTTGCCATCAGGTAGTAGTCAACGTCCAGTTCATAACGTTCTAATTCCTCTGTTACAATCGGCCGCGGCCCGACCAGGCTCATTTCTCCTTTCAGGACATTAAAAAGCTGCGGCAATTCATCAAGGCTGGTTCTACGAATAAAACGACCAATATTTGTGATCCGCGGATCATTCTTAAGTTTGAAATCTTTATCCCATTCGGCTTTTGCTTCTGGATCGCTCTTAAGTAACGCATCCAAAATCTCCTGCGAGTTCATTACCATCGAGCGAAACTTATAACAAGGGAAAAGCTTTCCATGCCGTCCCACTCGCTGATGCCCATAAATAGCTGGCCCTCCATCACGCGTCACTTTATACCAAAGATAGATAAAGAGCGGTGAGGCTAACGCCAGAATTATCACAGAGCAGATAATGTCAAAACTTCGTTTCAGGAAACGAGAAGAACGCTTCGCCAAATTAGTGTGAATACGTAAAAGCATGACTTCATGGCTAAATATAAATGACATCTCTGTGTTATATAGCGGAAGTCCACGTAGCGAGGGCACAACTGTGACAGAGCGGCAATGATGCTTTGACAGTTCACGAATCCATGTGAGTGACTTATCGAGATTATCATTATCGAAGGCGATGATAAAATGCACTTCTTTTAGATCAGCGACACGCCATATATCATCAGGGTTATTGATAAGGGGCAAACCTAATATTTCAGTTTCACCCGTTATATTTTCATCATCGTAAAATAAAGCGACTTCAAATCCAAGCATCTCCTCACTCTGAATTGCATGGTATGCCTCGCGCGCATTATCTCCGCTGCCTAAAATAAACGTTTTCTTTTTCCACACTCCGGCCTTATTTAGCATACTCTTGACAAAAAACCGAAGCGTTGGCACGAGAATCATAGCAAACGCCCAGCAAAAAAACCACAAGTAGCGTGAGAATTGCCATTTAGTAAAAGCCACCAAAGCAAGATCGAAAATAGCGAAAATAGCAATGGTGCGAAGAATTTCCTTTAATTCATACCAAAAAGGTTTGCGGTAAGTGTAATGCCGTAAGCGAATGAGAAACCAGCCTACACAGGCTATTGACAAGAGGACATGCGAAATGACTCGATATTCAAACTGTTCAGCCGGTATAAAACGATATAAGTCATTAAATAAAAAATAAACAACTCCTAATGAAAGCCATAAAGAAGCGTTGAATGATAAAAAGTCCGAAGCCGCAAGAGCAATTTTGCAAATTCGGGGTTTATATTTGTTTTTTATGTCAATACGTTCCATCATCCCCTCACATTGCCCACTGATAAAATAAATACCAAACCGACATTACATTTTCTCACGAATGTTTTTTAAAAATAAATCAACAAGTTGTTCAGCTTTAACAATTGAATCAGACTCGGCATAACACCGAAGCTCCGGTGCGTTCCCGGAAGGTCGAAAATGGACGATATCTTTTGTATTCAAAAGAATCCGTGCACCATCGAGCATATCAGTGTTTACGACGACTGCCTGGTTCATCCCCAGAGAACTTAACGCTGCTTGTGGCTGAGTTGATAACATTTCAAGTAGCAAGCGGCTTTTCTCAGTCGGAAAATTTTGCAACCGATTTGAAGCGGTAAAGCGAGGGGGAAGCGCCTGGACTTGTTCAAAAATAGGGATATGTTTACTGGAAACTAACAGTACCAATGCCGGGAGCACTGCATCACGTGTCGGTAAAGCCTTAATACTGGCTTTTCCATAGTCAATATCGCTAGCTAAAAGATAGCCACCGTTCGCTTCAAAACCGGCAACTTTACTATACTTTTTGGTTAATATCCCAAACGTTTCAATAAGATATGGCGAGCCTATTTTAGTAAGCTCAACATGCTCAAAAAAACCACCATCGGCAATAGCGCTATTACAACTCACTGGTACAGCGACTGCATCAATATGTAAATGCTGTGAGCATAGCAATCCAAGGATATCCCCTCTGAGCCAAACACCGTTCTCATCGCTGAGCAATGGACGATCACCATCGCCATCAGTAGAAAATAAAGCATCTAATTGATATTCTGCGACCCATTCTTGCGCACGTTTTTTATCAATTTCACTTACCGCTTCCGTGTCGATAGGCACAAACTCATCGCTACGACCAATTCTGATAACTTCGGCACCCAGGTTACCAAAAATTTGTGGATAAATATCCCGTCCGGCACTGGAATGCTCATAAATACCAATGCGCATACCTTTAAGGGCATCATGCTCGATAATTGATAGATAACGCTGGATATAAAGTGTATTCGCATCATCAGAAGCTGCAAGTGAAGGTAACTCGCCAGGTAGCGCCACAGGCAACTCTCCTTGCAGAATCACCCTCTCATCTTGCTTGGTAATTTCGCCATCTGGACGATAAAATTTTAACCCGTTGCGATCAAAGGGGATGTGGCTGCCGGTGATCATGATGGCTGGAATTTGATGGTCCATTGCATAAAATGCTAAAGCGGGGGTAGGCGTTACACCGAAATAGAGAACCTGAAAGCCCATGGATTCTGCCGCCGCCGCGCATGCTTGTGCCATCCCATAGCTTGAGGGGCGGTTATCAATTCCAATAGCTACACTTTTCGCAGAAGCAATAATATTGAGGAAATTAATAGTAAAAGCCGCGCAGACTTCAGGTCTGAAATCCACGACTAATCCTCTGGCACCACTAGTGCCAAAAGCGATATTGCTGGTTCGAATAATCTCTGCGCTAATTAAGCTTTCCATAACTATCTCCCTGAATTGAACTCACTAACACGAAGAATATCATCCTCGGATAACAAATTACCTGACTGAATTTCAATGATCTCGAGCGGGATTACTCCCGGGTTAGATAATGCGTGAGCCGTGCCAACGGGAATAAACATGGACTCATTCTCATAAATAAAAAATTCTTTTTCTTCCTGTTTGACTAGCGCTGTACCGGAAACCACAATCCAATGTTCGGTTCGATGCTGGTGTATTTGCGCGGAAATTTTTTTCTTGGGCTGTATTGTCAAACGATTGACAATATAATCCTTTCCACTCGCTAATATATCGACACTTCCCCACGGGCGATAGGTGATCTTATGTTTTTTATATTCTTTACGGTTATGTGATCTAAGAACCTCAACCACATTTTTAACATTTTGAACGCAATTTTTGTCTGCAATAAGTAAAGCATCAGGCGTTTGTACAATAACCGTATTTTTTAATCCGATTGCCGCAACCAAAATATCTTCAGAATGTACATAGGTGTCTACACAGTCACGCTGAATGACATCCCCCGAGAGAACATTCCCGCCAGCATCTTTTTCCGATATGTCCCATAAAGAAGACCATGAGCCAACATCCGACCAACCAGCTTCCATTGGCACAACTACAGCATGTTGAGTATGTTCCATTACCGCATAATCTATCGATTCTGCGGGACACTGAATAAAATCATCTTTATTTATTCGTACAAAGTCGAGATCTTCAGTCAATCGTGAAGCTGAATACTCGCAAGCAGTATATATGTCAGGTCGATATTTTTTTAATTCAGCAAGAAAGCGAGTCGCCCGGAACAGAAACATGCCACTATTCCAATAATAATTACCGCTTTCCAGATAGCGCTGTGCGTTTTTAGCATCTGGTTTTTCGGCAAACTGTGCCACTTTAAATGCATTTTCAGTAACTTCTTCACCTCGAAGGATATATCCATATCCTGTCTCTGCATGGGTTGGAACGATACCAAAAGTAACAAGATTTCCTGCTTCAGCCAAAGTTACTGCACTGTTAACAGAGCTAACAAAACTTGTTTCTTGCTGAATAACATGATCTGCTGCAAGCACTAACAGCAACGGATCATTTCCAGGATGCTTTTTTAAGGCCGTAAATGCTGCAAGCGCGATGGCAGGTGCGGTATTACGAGCTTCGGGTTCAAGAATAATATTATTGGCAAGTTTTCCAATCTCTCGTAATTGCTCAGCGACAAGAAAACGATGGTCATCGTTACAAATAATAACGGGGTCTAGCGTATCGAGTGTTGCAAGGCGTGAAATAGTTTCTTGAAGCATGGTTGTATCTCCATGCAATTTCAAAAACTGTTTAGGATACTGTTCACGCGAAAGAGGCCATAGTCGACTCCCTGTACCACCAGCCATGATAACAGGTAAAATAAAGTTATCGCTATTTGTTTTCATTTTTATATCCTACCCGGTTCCAGTAACTTTTATACATGCTCAGTTTTTTACATAACGTGAGGGGCAATTTTCGCCAGTTAAAACCAAGCTTATAGCCAACGTACTTTGCACCAGTAGCCAAAATAGAGCGAGGCAACCAAAGTGGATAACTGCGTAAAAGGAAATTCAATTCTGATTTCACAAAACGAGCCCCCTCACCAGCCGCACCGCCAAAATCCTGTTGTATCCATTTATTACAAGCGTGAAAAACTCCAGTATCGAAGTATCTTTGAAATTCTTCTCGAGCAGAATAATTATGCGAATGACGAACTGTTGCTTCCGCACAATACCCAACTTTATAACCAGAAAGCACCATTTTTGCAGCGAGGAACATATCCTCTGCCAGAATAGTATGTTCCGGGAAACGACCAAGCGAGTCATAAATATCACGACGATAAGCCGCAAATGAATTCGACATGAATGCGACTTTTATCCCAAGGTCACGAATATCTTCCCGTTGCTTAATTTTTGAAACGGAACTGTAATTAAATTGACGTGCATGTATTGCGAGTGGATTTGCATCCAGGTGCGGTAGCTGGCGTCCGCAAACAGCAGCGATCGCCTCATCATTGAAACATTTTATGAGTTGCTCTAAGCTGGTCGGTTCATGAAGAATCGCATCTTGTGTCAGAAAAACAAGTATCTCTGCAGAGCTGGTCGCAGCTACTGCTAAATTACGAGTTCCACCATGGTTAAAGTTTTCTTTTTTAATAGATAGAACTTTTGTGTTTTTTTGCCGGACTGCAATATCTACCGTATTATCCGTAGAGCTTGAATCAATAATGATTATCTCATCTGGATAAACTGTTTGGGAGTTTAAAGCATCCCACCAGGCAGACCAGTTGCTTCCGGCCTGGTAAGTTGGAACAATAACTGCAAACCTCATTTACAGTTTCCTTTCAACCAGTTATTAACCATTTTATCCATATTCATAACGCTATATTTTTCGGTGATATCCTTCATTTTATTTCGCACATTTTCGTTATAGTTAATAGCCTGAATAGCTTTATTCCAGGATTCATGCGATAGAGGATTAACATAAATAGCAGCATCCCCTAGTATTTCTTTAAAAACAGGAATATCTGATACAATAGCTAATGTACCAGAGGCCATCGCTTCAACTGGAGGAATACCAAACCCCTCATCTAAAGAAGGATAAACCAGTGCTGCCGCTTGGCTGTAAAGCTTTTTAAGAGTTGCAAAGGGGAGCTCATGAAGAAATTCAACTTTATCAGTAAGCCCTATCTGTGCAACAAGCGACTTCAAAAAATCAACATATTGCGTACGGCCACAAACAATTTTAAGCTTATAGGTATCCTGCCATGCAGTATGTGCATTAATCAAAGTATGGATATTCTTGTGGAACCAACTTGCTCCTACTGCTAAAAGAAAATCCTCTTTCTTTTCTGAATATTCGAACTCATTTTTATCTATAGCATTATAAATTACCGATACATTTTCCAATGGCAAACCAAAATTTGAACATATGCTTTTTTTGACTGTTTCAGAAACGGTCAAAATACCAATGCATTTTCTAACCGCGCGTGGAAGAATAAGATTAAAATAAATCTTTTGCATAACGCTATCAGGATAATTGCAAGGCCTTAAATCATGCACAGTAATAACTTGGTTTCGAACGAGGGGAAGCGCATGATGAGTTGTAGAGACAATAACTTCCTCTGGATATTTTCTTTTTATTTTCCATCCTAACCAGTAGCTATAAATCAACCAATAAATAGGACGTAACCTGGAGATACGAGACGTATTCCCAACAATTGAGGGAATAATTATGAACTCACAATTATATTTTTCCAGCCCTGCCCGGTGATGTTCTGCGCAAATAATAGCTGATATTTTTTTCCGGCTAGCCAGTGCATCCAGAAATTTCAAACTATACTGCCACATCCCAGTACCATGCTTACCTAAGCGTGAAAGATTTACAATCATTGCTGTGCCCGCTCCCCTTGCACCCTATACAATACTGCCATTATTAAAAGTACTACTATCACGAAAGCCAAATTGTTAAGCAACATTTTTAGAGCGATAAACCATGGATCCCTATTGAATCTGAAAAGTGTATCACAAATGAAATAAACATAAGTTATCAACTTCAATAATGGGAGATTTTTATGATTTGCAGTTCGCCACAGTAATGAACAAACAACACCTAAAAAGAAATACCAAACAAAATAAAATGAGAAAAAATATATAATAGCACTAGCATAGCCAGACAATCCGCCGAGGGGGCTTAAATTGCCAAAGACTGCAGGTGACATAAGCAGTGCTTTGTTTGTCTCATCTAGTGATGGTAATGAAAATATAAATGTATCGATAATAAGATTTTGCGGTGCAAAAGGTACCATTTGTGCATTTAAGAAATGCTAACATTTTGACAAACGAGATCTGATTGAATATAGATTCATAAACTACCGGACTTAATATTATATCCAAATTGAGATTATTCATAGTTATAGCGACATCAGATCTATGTATAAAGACAGCCAGGAATGCAAGTAAAACGACAACACCGCTTAATAAGCCATAGACCATAATTTTAGTTTTACTAAACATTCCTTTATAAAAAATAAAATAGTAAAAGTAAATAAGAATACATATCAGCGTAAAAATTCTGGTGCCGTGCAATAAATTTGAAAAAATAGCAAGGAATAAAAAAAGGAAAACTTATTATTCCCACTAAATAATGAGTATACGAAAATTATAACCACTAACTCGGTTAATCCCATGGATGTAGTCCATGTTTTACTACTCATTGCCCCCGAGTCAAACGCATAATTATTATAAACGCCTTCTTTATATAATAAAATTTTTGTCACGATCAAAAAATAAGAATGATGAAGAAAATAAACTTTTTGATTGAACTCAAAGAATGCTTAATAAGCCTCACCTTATTTTTTCTCGAGCCAAATGCTGTCAACCATGAACCAGCAAAGAAGCACAACAGGCTTATCATATATAATAAATCATCATTTGTTCAATCATGCTGTCATTTAATTGTATAGCCTGCCCCGCTCCCCCTTCGGAAAAACCAAAAAAGTAAACATACAGAACGGGCAGTATGTAAACTAAGTTATAAATTATAATAGAGAATCTCATGAGGAAGCATTATGAGCCTCTTAAGCTGAAACTTTAAATTTTATATCAACGCATGAGTTAGTATGATCAGTTAAATATCCTCATATAAATCTCAGTTACAAGTAACACATTTAACTAAATCTACATTAAGTAACGTTTCATACGTAAATCTCTTTTTAATTAATTTATTGCGTTTCAAGAAAAATTACTGTAACTAAATAATGCTTTCCTTTTTTATAAACTAAATACTATAGTAATTCTGGAGTGCATTTAAGAGAATTAAAGTAACTGAAATTCCGGAGACCACTTCATTTTAATATTTTTTTTACCATTTTTTTGAAGAAAAATGATTTTTTCAATACCGTAGCAGAAGGCCCAAACAAAAATAATAGATTAGTAACTAGTTTCGCATGTCCTAATCTTTTCTGGTAAGAACAATAACTGCTTTTCTCTTTACTATCGGCATATGAAGCTATCATTAACGAGGTATATATATAGGGTCTTTCTTTAGTAAGGATATTTTCAAAACTTTTTTTGAGCATTTGCTTATCATTATAAAGCGCATCAGATAACTTGAAGTACCCCATATAATCGATCAGCACCCTTCTCGCTTTTCCGGAGGATTCAAATGTATCATTATCTCCACGACATAGCACCAATGGCAAAGATATATAACTTATTGAACTACCTTGTATTTCAATGATTTTCAGCAAAATATAAACATGAGAGTATGCCGTACCAACAAAGCTCGGATCAAAATTAATATTATTCCAGGCAGAACGTTTAACGATAATAGAACTTAAATAACTAAAAACCCCGCCCAGAGACATACAATCATTGAAATAATTAATTCGATCATTATCGTCGTTAAAAATATACTCTTTGGTCCCGTTCGATAACCATCGTCGATGGCCATCTTTAACAACCGACATGTTAATATCCATTTCTTTACGATCGCAAAGATAGATATCGTTTTTTCTATTCAATTCACTCTCGATAATTGCCAACGCATCAGATTGCAGCATATCATCGCTACCAAAAATCCAGCAATAATCACCACTAGCGAGGCTTACTGCAGCCAGATAATTACGATCCGGACCTATATTCGTTTCATGTTTTTTATATATTATAGGTATGCCAAATTTTTTCTCCCAAACTGGAATTAATTCCTCAGTACTGTCCGTAGAAGCATTATCGGAAATACAAATTTCCAGTTCGAGCCCATGCGGCTGCTGTAATTTTATGCTTTGAAGTAATGGCTCTAAATATACTGCACGGTTGTAAGTAGGTATACAAAACGATACTTTCACTGATGAACTTCCTTTTTAACCATATTAAAATACGTCACTGGCAACCCCCAAAATACAGTTAACAAAAATGAAAGGGTCAATCCAATAAGAACACCTAATATTCCATATTTACCAGCAAGCACCCATTGAGCCCAACCGCTTATGATCGCCTGGCATGGAACTAAAAACCATAACACTTTTAATGCATTCATGCTCTGCAAAAGCATTGCAAATGTATCGCACCAGACTCTGACAGAGAAATAAACGGCTAACAATATAAATATGTAAATACTTATATTTGCATCAAGTGCTGGAGAGAGTATTCCGTAAACGGTACTTTTGAATAAATAGAAGGCGAATGTACTAACAAAAATAAAAAACACACCACCGATAATATTTACGGCGACTGTTTTTCTTAATTTACTCCATTCTTTCCTTATTCTATATTCTGCGCAAATAGGCCATAAAGCCTGAAGCACCGCAGTATAAATAAAAAATATCAACCCGAAAATTTTCATCGTGACTGTATATTTCACAATCTCCGCAGATGAAAGTTTTTGAGATATAACGATATAATCTGCCTGAAGGACTAATATTGATAGCAGCGTAAAAATAAAAAAACCATATGTTCGCTTCAGTATATCTTTGTAATATTCTTTTTTTGGCTTAAGTTCTGGCAAATGATAATAACGGTAGCATAAATAAATTAGTGATAGAAATGCTACAGGCGCGTATAGAGCAATCAAAGCGGTGACGATACTTATTTTTATTTGCAAAAAGTAGAATGTAAGTATGCAAATTAGCCCCACAAGATAAGAGATACCATTGATGACATTTGCTTTCCATCCTACAAGTTCAGCAAACAGTATCTTATATCCTACCGTGCCTGCACCGACCAAACCAAAAACGACTACTGTACTGAAGAAAACAAAGGCCTCATGCCCATGGAGAGACTCATGAAAAGATGAAAGATAAAACTCAGATATCAGTTTCGATAGCACAAACAAAACGCCAATAAAACTGATTGAAGCAAGAAGCAATAATTGCAATGCGGCTTTTATATATAAACTATAGTCTTGGTTTTTTGCTCGCAATTCTGAAATAAAGTTTTGCAAACTATTTCCAATACCAAGATCAATAATACTACACCATATCATTAGACCTGTTAGCAGACTAAAAATTGCATAATTATTCTCTCCCAACATTTCTAACAAATACTTTACGCTAAGTAACTGTACGCCTGCAATTATAATTTTAGATAGCCATGATGAACCGGCAGTTATTAGATGCGTAGGAATTTTTAACATATTTACCATTGACTATAATATAAGAACAAGCGTTATTGCTAATTATGAAAATAAATCAATCACCACCTCCCCAGGAGGTGGTTTAGGGGTGACAATAAAATAATGCTCGCCTTGCGAGCATTATTCATCACAAAGAACTGGTCCAGTCATACATTCTCTGAACACCGTCTATAGCAGACACAGCTGGCTTCCATCCAATAGCTTTGGTAATTTTATTTATATCGGCAACAAAAACTTTCTGATCGCTTTCTCGTACTGGAAGTTGGGTGTACTTCATTTCAATATTTGCATGCTTTTCAAGAATATTGAATAACTCCAACAAGGAAAGACTATTTTTAATCGTTCCCCCAACGTTAAAAGCATTTCCTCGTATATTAGAAACATTTTTGAGTGCTGTATAATAGAGAGACACCATATCTTCCGCATGTAATACATCGCGCACTTGTTTGCCATTTCCTGATATGGTGAAAGGTGAGTCAATGCCTTTATTTATTTCATAGGCTTTCTGGCAAAACCAACCTACCCAACCCTGATCATATGTAGCAAACTGACGGCCACCATACATTGAAGAATGTCTAAAAACGACGGTATTCAAACCAAACACACGCGCGAAATCAAGCATATATTGATCCGCGGCACCTTTTGAACACCCGTATGGAGAATGGAAATCCAGTTGCGTTGTTTCATCAAAGCCATCGGGCTTTTCGGCGCAGACGTAACGGGTATCTAATTCATTATAAGTAAACTGCTCAAGATCACCGTATACTTTATTTGTTGAAGAATAAATCACGTTACATGTTGGATTCATCTGTCGTATTGCATCTAACAGATTAAATGTTCCACCGACGTTAGTCTCAAAATCAGCAAATGGATTATCGATAGATGTAGTCATCGCAACTTGCCCGGCAAGATGGAAACAGCCATCTGGTTTATATTTACTAATTAGTCGAGTAACATCATTCTTGTTACGAATATCGCCATGAACAAATTCAAACTTACCATGTGAGCCTAACCATTTCAGGTTATCAATTGCTCCTTTCCTGGATAAATTATCAAAAATGATAACATCATAGCCTTCGCTGATACCATGAGCAGCAAGGTTGCTGCCCAAGAATCCACAGCCACCAGTAATCAGTAATTTCATTGTTTTTCCTTACGAACTATTTCAACAATTGCGTCTTCGTGTGAATATTTTCGGTACCACCCCATAGCACTTAACCTTGCAGTATCAGCACAACTGTACATCAACTCATTGCTACGACTTTCAATAGCGCCGAAATTCAGCACCGATTTGCTACCAGTGCTTCGCCGAACCAGTTCTGCGAATTCTCTTAGTGAAACACTCTCTCCGGAACCAACGTCAACTTCGTCAAATTTCTCAAATGAAGCTTGATGATTAATTATCACTTCAAATGCAGAAAGCAAATCACTCAAATAAATAAAATCTCTTTTTTGTACACCGGATGTCAAATTTATATTTTCATTTACCAAGCATTTCCTGATGAGCATAGATGTGAATTTGCTGTCTGCATCGAATTCACCATAAAAATGCTCTAATTTAAGATTGATAAATGACGTATTAATTGCCTCGTTATTCAAAAGACTCTTGGCCAAATCGACGAATTGGTGTTTGGTTAAGGCATATTTATTAGTCTGTGCAGGAAGGGAGGTGCCGCAATTGATAAATACATTTTCCCCGGAAAGAACTGCCTCAAGTAAACGAAGAGGAAAGAGAATGTTGCTTTCTACCATTGTAGACAAGCTTTCATTATTCCTGCCATAGCAAGTCACAGTGTTAATTATAATGTCGGCATCAAACTCTATTACTTTGCTTAGCCAGTCATTTTCTAATGTATTTATTTGAAGCCAATTATTATCACCTGAGATTTTTCGTCGGCTTAATCCAGCAACAGTACATTTATTTGAAAAGAAAGCGATAAGTTGGCGCCCTAAATAACCAGAGGCACCTGACACCAGAATTTTCATATGGTTTGAGGGGGACAAGCCCCCTCCCTTTGCGATTAGAAATTCAGACCGAAGAATTCTTCGAATTTAGAGACAACAAAATCCAGATGCTCTTTTGTCAAGCCCGGATAAATACCGATCCAGAAAGTCTGATTCATAATGCGGTCAGTATTGGTTAACTCACCGACAACACGATATTTCACATTTGCAAAATATGGCTGGCGGGTAAGGTTACCGGCGAACAGTAAGCGGGTACCGATTTTTGCGTCATCGAGGAATTTCACCAGGTCAACGCGCGTAACGCCGCTGCTTTCTTTGAGTGTGATCGGGAAACCAAACCACGAAGGATCTGATTTTTCAGTAGCTTCCGGTAATTCCAGGAACTCAGCGCAAGACTGAAGGCCTTGCTTGAGATAAGCAAAGTTCTCTTTACGCAAACGAACAAATTCATCAATACGTTCCAGCTGCGCCAGGCCACACGCTGCCTGCATATCGGTAATTTTGAGGTTATAACCCAGATGAGAATAGGTATATTTGTGATCATAGCCGAACGGCAGCGAACCCAGTTGATGACCGAAACGCTTGCCGCAGGTGTTATCACAGCCCGGTGCGCAGTAACAATCACGGCCCCAGTCGCGGAAAGATTCAATCAGCTTTTTCAGTTCAGCAGATTTGGTGAATACCGCACCGCCCTCACCCATCGTAATATGGTGAGCAGGATAGAAACTTACGGTACCGATATCACCGAAGGTACCGACCATTTTGCCGTCATAAGTCGTACCAAGAGCATCGCAGCAATCTTCAATTAGCCACAGATTATATTTATCGGCAATACGGCGAACTTCCGTCAGATCGAAAGCGTTACCCAGCGTATGGGCAATCATGATAGCTTTGGTTTTATCCGATACTGCAGCTTCAATCAGTTTCGAATCGACGTTATAAGTCGGAATATCAACATCGATAAATACCGGAATTAACCCATTCTGGATCGTCGGGTTAACGGTAGTCGGGAACCCCGCAGCGACTGTAATTACTTCGTCACCCGGTTTTAGGGCGCGGTCACCCAGTTTTGGCGACGTCAAGGCAGTTAATGCCAGCAGGTTTGCTGAAGAGCCTGAAGTGGTAGTCAGAACATACGGGACACCAATAAACTCACCCAGTTTTTTTTCAAAAGCGTCGTTAAAACGGCCCGTAGTTAACCAGCCATCCAGCGATGCTTCTACCATCAATTGAAGCTCTTTTGCACCAATCACTTTGCCAGAAGGCGGTACGACACTGTTGCCAGCAACAAACGGCTTTGGACTTAACGCTTCGTCAGCATATTGGGCAACTAGTTGAGAGATTTGCTCACGCAGGTTATTTGCGCTCATCGCTTTTTCCTGTTAGTCAATTATTTCAAAGAGGTTTTCATGTATTCGCTGATTTCGTTCCGTGAACAAGCAAGCATATCTTCACCAGCAATCCATGCTTTATGCCATTTCACAATACGGTGCAGCGTTTCAACTAAATTCCAGCGCGGCTGCCACCCCAAACGCATACGCGCTTTGGAACAGTCGAGTTTCAGATAGTGAGCCTCGTGTGGATGCTCATTACCGTCCAACAACCACGCTGCATCGTCTCCCCAAATTTTCACCATGGTTTCGACGATAAACTGCACAGACATTGCATCATCTTCGCGTGGTCCAAAGTTCCAGCCCTCAGCGAATGCAGGGCCTTCCTTATACAACCGCTGAGCGATAGTGATGTAGCCAGACAGAGGTTCAAGCACATGCTGCCACGGGCGAATAGCGTGTGGGTTGCGGATAATAACAGTTTGATTGTTCTCAAACGAACGCAGGATATCCGGAATCAAACGATCTTTCGCCCAGTCACCACCGCCAATCACGTTACCCGCGCGCACGGAAGCGAGAGCTACCCCATGTTTTGCATAGTCTTTTTCATTAAAAAACGAGTTTCTGTAGGCAGAGGCTACTAACTCAGCGCATCCTTTACTGTTTGAGTAAGGATCGTAACCTCCCATTGCCTCATGCTCACGATAGCCCCAGACCCATTCGCGGTTTTCGTAGCATTTGTCACTGGTAATATTGACGATAGCCTTTACACCGCCCACGCGTTTAACTACCTCCAGCAAATGGACTGTGCCCATTACATTGGTCGAATAGGTCTCGATAGGCTCATCGTAGGAGAGTCTGACTAGCGGCTGCGCGGCCATATGAAAGACGATTTCAGGCCTGAACGCACTGATAGCTGCATGTAACTGATCAAAGTTACGAATATCGCCAATCGTTGAATCAATCAGATCGTCGACAGCGGCACTTTCATATAAAGAGGGCTCGGTAGGAGGATTCAGGGAATACCCCTTAAGCACCGCGCCCATCGATTGCAGCCAGAGTGTTAACCATGAGCCTTTAAACCCTGTATGACCAGTGATAAAGACTCGTTTATCTTTCCAGAATGATGCGTCAATCATCTTTTACTCCCACGTTTTCCAGGGAGCATTCCCTTTTTCCCAGAGGCCTTCCAGATAAGTTTTATCACGGAGGGTATCCATCGGTTGCCAGAAACCAGGATGCTCAAACGCCATTAACTCACCCTGTTCAGCAAGCTGCATTAGCGGTTCTTGTTCCCATGTCGTCGCATCATTTTCGATCAGATCGATAACTGACGGGTGCAGAACGAAGAACCCACCGTTGATCATTGCACCATCGCCTTTCGGTTTTTCTTTAAACGAACGAACCTGGCGATTCTGAATATCCAGCGCACCAAAACGGCCTGGCGGGAAAGTAGCGGTCAGCGTGGCTTTTTTGCCATGTTTACGGTGGAAATCGATCGTCGCGCTAATATCCAGATCAGATACGCCATCACCGTAAGTAAACAGAAAAGCCTCATCATCTTTGACATAATCGCGTACACGTTTCAGGCGTCCGCCTGTCATTGAGGCTTCACCAGTATCAACGAGTGTGACGTTCCAGGGTTCTACACGCTTCTGATGAACTTCCATGCGGTTTTCTGCCATATGAAAAGTCACATCGGACATATGCAGAAAATAGTTGGCGAAATACTCTTTAATGACATATCCCTTGTATCCGCAGCAAATAACAAAATCACGGATACCGTGAGTGGAATACATTTTCATGATATGCCATAAAATCGGTTTACCTCCGATTTCAACCATGGGTTTTGGTTTTAATACGGTCTCTTCACTTAAACGTGTACCCAACCCACCGGCTAAAATAACGGCTTTCATCTTTTTATCCTCTGTCTTATTTTGATACGGTAAACGCGTCCGCATAAAAGTGTTTAGCCAGCAATCCCAATGTCATCAGATCCTTTCGGCTCGCTTCGATCATCACGGGTGAACCACAAGCATAAACATCGAAATCCGCTAAGTTTTCGAAGTCTTCCACGACCGCATTGTGAACAAAACCTTTACGTCCTTGCCAGTTGCTTTCTTCACCTGAGACCACAGGAATAAAATGGATATCAGGATTCGCATCAGCCCATTGCTGAGGTAAAGACGAATAGAAATGCATTGAATGCTGCATTCCCCAATAGATATAGATCTTCCGCTGCGTATTTTCAGCAATCAGCGATTCAACCATCGCTTTTACCGGAGCGAAACCCGTCCCTCCGGCAATAAATATTACCGGGCGCTCGTTTTTACGGATAAAAAATGTTCCGCACGGTCCTTCAATTCGCATCAATGTATTTGCTGCAAGGCTGCCGAAGATTAACTGGCTCATTTGCCCATCAGGCACATTGCGAATGTGCAATTCAATGCCCTCTTTTTCATTGGCATTGGCAATTGAGTAACTACGCGTTACTCCTTGATACTGCAAATTAATATACTGACCCGGTAAGTAGTTAATCTGTGCTGTCGGTGGTAAACGCAGCTGCAACTTGATCACATCGGCAGAAACCTTTTCAGCGCTAACCACTTTACATGGGGTGATTTTTTTAACCTGTCCGGCAAGCTCAGGATAATACGTTGCCTGTAGCGATATATCGCCTTGGGGACGGCAGCTACATGTCAGAATATTATTTCCGGCAGTAATAACCTGACCCGCAGCATCAATGACTTCCCCTGCAATCAGACCGGCTTCGCAAATACCACAACTGCCGTTTTTACAACTGTGTTCAAGGTGGATACCTGAGTCAAGGGCAGAATCAAGCAGCGTTTTCTCGCTGTCACCTTCGAAGGCGATATCAGCAGGGAATATTTTAATTACATGTGACACGGGCTGTTACTCGAAAAATTTCGCTGAGGTAAATGAAGGCGCCGCCGCATCTTTGCCAGAGAGCTCAGGCTCTGCGGCTAGCGGCCACGCGATATTCAATTCCGGATCATTCCAGATGATACTGCTTTCTGACTGCGGGCAGTAATAATTAGTGGCTTTATAAACAAATTCAGCACTATCGCTTAACACGACAAATCCATGTGCAAAACCTTCAGGGATCCACAACTGTCGCTTATTTTCCGCTGATAAATGTACGCCAACCCACTGTCCAAATGTCGGCGAGCTTTTGCGAACATCTACTGCGACATCAAAAACTTCCCCTGCTACAGCACGCACCAGTTTCCCCTGTGCATGAGGATCTAACTGATAATGCAGACCTCGTAAAACCCCTTTTTTGGATTTAGAGTGATTGTCCTGCACGAATTGTACTTTATGCCCAACAGCCTCTTCAAACTGACGCTGGCTAAAGCTCTCAAAGAAAAAGCCGCGATCATCGCCAAAAACCTTTGGCTCAAAAATTAATACATCCGGGATCGCAGTCTCAACGATTTTCATTTTTAGTGACCTTTAACCATTCTTAACAGATATTGACCATAAGCATTTTTTTTCAGCGGCTCAGCCAGTTTTTTAACCTGCTCTGCATCAATGAAATTCTTACGATAGGCAATCTCTTCAGGACAAGAAACTTTGAGACCCTGTCGTGCTTCAATGGTTTGAATAAAGTTGCTGGCTTCAATCAAACTCTGATGGGTGCCGGTATCCAGCCACGCATAACCACGCCCCATCATCGCCACGGACAAACGTCCCTGTTCCATATAAAGGCGGTTAATGTCGGTAATCTCAAGCTCACCGCGCGGAGAAGGCTTAAGACTTTTCGCCAACGCAACCACATCGTTATCGTAAAAATAGAGGCCGGTCACCGCATAATTACTTTTCGGTTCCAGCGGCTTCTCTTCCAGGCTGACAGCTGTACCTTCGCTATCAAACTCGACGACACCATAGCGTTCAGGATCGTTAACATGATAGGCAAAAACAGTCGCACCACTTTCCTGATTGACCGCTGTATCCATCAGTTTTGGCAAATCATGGCCATAGAAAATATTGTCGCCCAGCACCAGTGCGCAAGGATCGTTACCAATAAATTCTTCGCCGAGGATAAATGCCTGCGCCAACCCGTCCGGACTTGGCTGAACTTTATAATGCAGGCTTAATCCCCACTGGCTTCCATCACCAAGCAACTGTTCAAAGCGAGGGAGATCCTGCGGCGTGCTGATGATCAGGATGTCGCGAATCCCAGCCAGCATTAGTGTGGACAGGGGATAATAAATCATTGGTTTATCGTAAATCGGCAACAATTGTTTACTCACAGCCATTGTTACCGGATACAAACGGGTTCCAGAACCGCCCGCCAGTATGATTCCTTTACGTGTTTTCATTTCGTATTCCCGCGCAAAAATGCCTGCCCAGAAGGCATTTTTAAGAAGTTAATTTGACGTTGTAGCAAAGAGCTCAGCAAGCATACGTTTTACGCCGTTCTCCCATGGCGGCAGAACAAGACCGAATTCACGCTGGAATTTTTCTGTGTTGAGCCGCGAATTACCCGGACGCTTCGCTGGAGTTGGATAAGCTTCTGTAGCAATCGGGTTAACTTTATTAAGCGCCAGCGTTAAACCCGCTTTCCGCGCCTCGTCGAACACCATTTGCGCAAACGTATACCAGGTTGTGGTTCCCGCAGCAACCAGGTGATAAAGCCCGGCGACATCAGGTTTACTCATTGCCGTACGAATCGCATGTGCCGTACAGTCGGCCAGTAATTCAGCACCGGTTGGCGCGCCATACTGATCATCGATAATGGAGAGCTCTTCGCGGTCTTTTGCCAGTTTGAGCATTGTTTTGGCGAAGTTATTCCCTTTGCCCGCATAGACCCAACTGGTACGGAAAATAAGATGATGAGGGCAATATTGCTGGACGGCTTTTTCCCCTGCTAGCTTGGTCTCGCCATAGACATTCAGCGGCGCTGGGAGATCCGTTTCACACCAGGGTTTATCGCCGGTACCAGGGAAAACATAATCCGTCGAGTAATGTACCAGCCAGCCGCCGATCGCGCCAACTTCACGCGCAATTGCCTCGACACTGGTTGCATTCAGCAATTGTGCAAAACCACGCTCTGATTCAGCTTTATCCACGGCAGTGTGCGCAGCAGCATTCACCACCACATCAGGGCGAATGCGGCGAACGGTTTCGGCCACCTCGTTCGGTTTACTAAAATCACCACAATACTCAGTAGAGTGAACGTCAACAGCAATCACATTGCCAAGGGGTGCCAGCGCACGTTGCAATTCCCAACCAACCTGTCCCGTTTTACCGAATAACAAAATATTCATGATTAACGCTTCTCGTAGTTCTGTTCGATCCAGCTTTTGTATGCGCCGCTTTTAACGTTCTCAACCCAATGCTGATTATCGAGGTACCACTGCACTGTCTTACGGATACCTGACTCAAAGGTTTCCTGCGGTTTCCAGCCCAGTTCGCGACTGATTTTCCCGGCGTCAATGGCGTACCGCCTGTCGTGACCAGGACGATCGGTAACATAGGTGATTTGATCGCGATAAGAACCGGTTTTTGGCACGATTTCATCGAGCAAATCACAGATCGTATGAACAACATCGAGGTTCTGTTTTTCGTTATGGCCACCAATGTTGTAGGTTTCACCGGCCACACCCTGAGTCACCACGGTATAGAGAGCACGGGCGTGATCTTCAACGTACAGCCAGTCGCGGATTTGATCGCCTTTGCCGTAGATGGGCAACGGTTTACCTTCAAGTGCATTAAGAATAACCAGCGGGATCAATTTTTCGGGGAAGTGATAAGGACCGTAGTTATTAGAACAGTTGGTGACAATGGTAGGCATACCATAGGTACGTAACCAGGCGCGAACCAGATGATCGCTGGAGGCTTTTGACGCGGAATAAGGGCTGCTAGGGGCATAGGCCGTTTTTTCAGTAAACAACGGTAACGGCTGACCTTGCGGCTGCTCATCTGGATGTGGCAAATCGCCGTAAACTTCATCTGTCGAGATATGATGAAAACGGAATGCTTTTTTTGCCGCATCTGTCAGCGAGGACCAATACGCACGAACCGCTTCCAGCAATACGTAAGTACCTACAATATTAGTTTCAATAAAGTCCGCAGGCCCGGTGATAGAACGGTCAACATGGCTTTCCGCAGCCAGATGCATGACTGCATCAGGCTTATGCTCGTTCAGGATACGCGCCATTTCTGCTGCATTGCAAATATCCGCATGCTCAAAAAAATAACGCTCGCTATCCGAGACATCTGTAAGTGATTGAAGATTTCCTGCATAGGTCAATTTATCGACATTAACCACAGAATCTTGTGTGTTATTAATAATATGACGAACCACTGCAGAGCCAATAAAGCCTGCGCCACCGGTAACCAATATTTTCACGAGAATTATCCGTACTTGCTATGCAATATTTTGAACTATATGAATGGACGAAAGAGAGAAACCAAATAATTTCAGGCACGCTACCGCCCCAGGCTCTTCAGCTACCTGTTAACTGATTGAAACTATCTTCTATATCTGCCGTTAACGCGTATCATTAACGTAATTTCTATTTTGCCATCCGGCACAAAATGCTAAGCGGATATTTTCTACCGAAACAGCCCCTGAAACAAGGAAAATTCTTAGTCCTGGTAGTACAAAAATCCCGCAAAAACACTGTTTTACTTCTTGATTTCACAGCCAAAATAAATAAGGCAGTAAGAATAACCTGAGAATAAACCACCTCATAGCGACTCTTTACTGCCTTATAAACTAGCGCTGCAACAGCAACGTTTTAATGGCTTATTGTGTAAGTAATTTCTTAATACTATCGCGAAACTTTTGACCTTCTTTCAGGTTGCGTAAGCCATACTGCACAAATGCCTGCATATAGCCCATTTTTTTACCGCAGTCGTAGCTCTCGCCGGTCATCAGCATTGCATCGACAGACTGTTTTTCCGCCAGTTTAGCAATCGCATCAGTCAACTGGATACGCCCCCAGGCACCCGGTTCGGTTTTCTCCAGCTCAGGCCAGATATCCGCAGAAAGCACATAGCGTCCCACGGCCATCAGATCAGAATCCAGCGTTTGCGGCTGATCCGGTTTTTCGATGAACTGAACGATACGGCTAATCTTGCCTTCGGTATCCAGCGGCTCTTTGGTCTGAATTACAGAGTATTCAGCGAGATCGCCTTTCATGCGTTTTGCCAGTACCTGGCTGCGGCCAGTTTCCGTGAAACGCGCCACCATGGCGGCAAGGTTGTAACGCAGTGGATCCGCAGTGGCGTTATCCAGCACGATATCCGGCAACACCACCACGAACGGGTTGTCACCAATAATCGGGTGAGCACACAGGATAGAGTGGCCCAGACCCAGCGGCTGCGCCTGACGCACGTTCATGATCGTTACGCCCGGCGGGCAAATAGACTGTACTTCCGCCAGCAACTGGCGTTTGACGCGCTGCTCCAGCAGCGCTTCCAGCTCATATGAAGTGTCAAAGTGGTTCTCCACTGCGTTTTTAGACGAGTGCGTAACCAGAACGATTTCTTTGATCCCTGCAGCAACAACTTCATCGACGATATACTGAATCATCGGCTTGTCGACAATCGGCAGCATCTCTTTTGGAATGGCTTTCGTCGCAGGAAGCATATGCATTCCCAGCCCTGCTACCGGAATAACTGCTTTCAAATTAACCATTATTTCTATCCACCTATAATAATTGGACGAAGTATAAACCTTTAACCTGGTTTCGCCAGCAAGTTAGCGATGATGATCGGTAAAAAGTCTTATTTTGTGTTATATGTTATGAATGTCCAGTTCAGGCCAACGATGTAATCCTAACCCCCTGGTTAAATCACCAGGATTTATCGCAAAAGCCCATCATAACGGGTTATAACTGCTTCGCCGGTAGTCGGAAGTTCAAATTATCAACATTCACCACATGCTGATCGACTCTGTCGATATCCACCGAGCTTTGCCCGTTTTCGTTAACTGCGTGAATATTCGCCAGCGACAATAGCGTGTCCTGCTTGGCCATAAAGCGTCCGCGCACATCTTTGCGCAAGTCAAAGTTGAGTTTCAGCGCCGGACCATTAGCAGCATTTTGCATTACATTGATATTTCGCAAGAAAAGATGTTGCGGCTTGTTATGCAACTCGAGCGTCGCTCGCTGCATTTTAAGATTGGTGATCGCCACAAACGACGTTGCATTACCGGACGATATCTGGATACCGCGTAGTTTATATTTACTGCCGCTGTTATCCTGCTGAATATCATTGAGTTTAAAGTTCTGCGGAATGGATAAATAATTCCCCTTAATCACGCCATAACCGATCAACATTCCGGCACTATTGACCATACTGACATTATCAATAACAAAATTATCGCAGCCGTAAATGGCGACCGTGGCATTATCCAGGCCCGCCTTTTTGCTGAAATCGGGGGTGATATTTTCCGCTTTAACGTTGCGGATAATGAAATGTTTACCGTTCTCGACATGAACCAGTTGGCGGCAATTACTTCCGGTAATATTGGCTACGACAAAATTTTTAACTGCCTGATCTTCCGGGTAGTTATTATCGTAGGTACTGCCCGCCAGCCCGATGCCGATACCCCAGTTAATCTTGCCGTTGGTGCAATCAATGTTTTTGATGACATGGTCGGAAATAAGGATATTGCGATCGTTAATTGCCACGTTCCATTCGATGGCGTCGCCTTGCAAGTCGCTGAAACGGCTATTAGTGATACGCGCGCCGTCCAGTTGATTATGGAAACCCTGGCGCAGAATGCCGTAGTTAGCTTTGCTGACAGTGATGTTATCTATCAGTAAGTTACGCATCATGCTGTTATCTTTGCCGCCAATATAAATCTGCATGATCGGGCCGTAGCCGCTCATGCTGACGCCCTGGATAACGCAGTTGGAACCACGCACATCCAGCGTAATGTTATACAAACTTCCGCCTTTCTCGCCGATAACGCGGCTACCATCCTGCAACACAAATCGTCCGCGCCCACTGCCCTTTAGCGCACCGCGTATCAACAGTGTTTTACCCGGCGGGATAAAGATCCAGGTATTGATATTTTCACACACCAGGCCTGCGGGGATCTCTACCGTTTGCCCCTCGTTAAAGGCTTTATTTAACGCAGCGGGCCAGTCGTTGTGATCATAATCGCTGATGTTGACGGAATCATTGCCTGCCAACGCATGTGCGGCTGGCGAGTGCAGCAACGGTAGCGCTGCCAGCACAGAGCTGGCGGCGAGAAAAGAGCGCCGTGAGAGCGCTGTTGATGCTTTTTTTGCGGTCATAAAACCTCGATTCAAAGCGCCTGCAACAGGCTGGCAAGCTGCTGATTGATGATCTTTTGATTAAAATCGGTTTCGACCTTTTCCCGCGCACGCGTGACCACCGGCGCTAAATCCTGGCTCTGCATCGAGCCAAACGCGGCAAGCCGTTGCGCCAGCGCCTGAGCATCGTTTTCCGGCACCAGCCAGCCGGATTTCCCGGCTTCAACCAGCTCTGGAATACCGCTGTGCACCGTCGAAACCACCGGAATACCTACCGCCATCGCTTCCATCAGGGCAACGGGTATCCCTTCCATATCGCCATCCGCGCCCGTCACCGAAGGTAGCAGGAATACATCCGCTTCATCGAGCATAGCCTTGACTTCATGGCTAGGTTTGAAACCCGGCATCTCAATAACATCTTCCAACTGGAATTGTTCGATCAACGTGCGCAAACGGCGTTCCCACGGGCCGATACCCAGGATGCGATATTTGAAATCGACGCCGCGTTCTTTCAGCAGGCGGCAGGCTTCTATCGCCACATGCAGCCCTTTCTTCTCGGTAAGACGCGCCACAGAGATAATTTGCAGCGGAGTGCTAGGCGTTTTAACCGGGCGCAGGCTAAATCGCGCCATATCGACGCCCATACGCGAAACCGCGATTTTTTTCTCCGGGCAGCCCATATTTTTCAGTCTGCCCGCCCACAGATCGCTGATCGGTAACATCAAATCCCCGCGCCGAAACAGTTGCTGGTACTCCGGCGTGTAGTGGTTCAGCACATCGCGATGGGAAATATCGATACCGTGGAAAACCGTGGCAATTTTGCCCTTCAGCACCCCAAGTTCACGCAGTTTTGCCGCCGTAACACCTGCCGGGCCAAAGTGAGCAATAAAGATATCCGCATTGAATGTACGCGGCGCAAGGGCGCAAATCGCCGGCAGGATCAGGTTGCGCGCCTCGTTGCCATAGCGGCTAATATTCAGCGCTTTCCAGGTTGCTGATTTCCACATCCCGCGCACCATTGCCTGCGCGCGGTAGCTCAGCTTCGCCATGCGCCCTTCCGGTTCCGACAGCAGCCAGCGGGTTTTCTCCGCCAGTCGGTATTCGGTGTACGCCGCATGGGTATTGTTCATATCGCCCTTTTGCAGAGCGATGATTTCTACCTCAAACCCCATATTGATAAACGCAACAATCTGGTTGAGGACAAAGGTTTCGGAAGATAATGGAAACTTCAGCAAAAAGAAGCTGACTTTCATTTCACCCCCTGTACACGATCAAGCACCGATTTCACCATCTTCATGCCATGCTCGCGTTCAGCCGCGACCGCCGTTGCCAGACGCTGGTTAATTGCAGGCAACTGCCCTAGCGAATCAGCGACCATCGCCGCCAGCGAACCGTCCAGCAAATGACGAATATCGACCGCCATTTCCGGCATGCCCAGTTGCTGCATGATGCCCGCCGATTTGTGTTCGTAGTTGATGGCAATCGCCGGTGTGCCGAAGTTCATCGAAATAATGGCGGAGTGCAGGCGCGTCCCAACGGTTAAATCACAAGCGCCGAGGATCTTGCCCATTTCCAGATCGTTGAGTTCATCCATCACCACATGGTATTGCGACGGATCGTTAACATACTGTCGCAGGTTGAGCGCCACCATACGGTCATCTTTGTTGTAGCTGTCGATACCGGTGCAGGTGGAAAGCGCAATCACCTGGTAGCCCGCATCGATAATGCGGTTTACCACCCCGGCAAACGCCTGTTCGTAGGCCTGCTGCGTGGTATTCAGTCGTTTGTCAAAAGGCGCCAGTTCGCGCAGGGTAATCGCAACAGTTTTCTGTTTTGCCGCCAGATCCAGCCAGTGCTGCACCGCATAGCTGGCCACAAAATCGTGCTGATGGTGATCCACCAGCCAGGCAGTATCCACGCCCTGCTCCACTTTCTCGGTGGTGATATTACTTTGCTTCATCAGATTCAGGCTGACGGTTTCACGCAGGATCAACGCATCGCAGTGGCCGAAAACATAATTCGCCAACTGGTTGAAAGCCTCATTCTGGAACGGACCGACGCTGTGACCAATCATATAAAGCGGTTTTTTCGCCATGAAGGTACAGAGTGCATGTTCAAATTGCGGCACGCCGTAAAGATCGACAAAGAACGAACCGCCGACCTGAATAATCGCGTCGTAATCGTTAAGCCGGCGGACAAAATCGGTAAATCCCTGAGCGATGGCGATATTACGCAGCTTGCCAGTGTCCGTCACGCGTGAAAGCAGCACCTGGTGCTGATAGCGACGGCGCAGCACTTTCTTCATCCGGCCCACCAGACCAGCGGCGTTATTGTGCGCTTTCATTTGGCTATAGAGCGGATCGCCCATCACCGGATGGTTTAGTAACCATGATGAACTCACCGGATAGCGGCTCATCACGTCAACGTCGGCATCAGGATTAATCAGGGCAATCGCATCCAGTAATCCGCGTAAAATTGCGCTGTCACCACGGTTTCCGCAGGTATGATTGCCAAGGATCAATAATTTCATAGCGACCTCATAGGTTCAATAACGTTTCTTATCCTGCGCGAAGCAGCGTTTTAATTTTCTCGTTGCGGCAGAACTGGCGCTTCATCTCCACCACCAGCGCGTTACGCGAGACAATCAGCATCATTGCGAATGCCAGTACGCCCGCTGCGACCTGTACCGCCAGCATGGCGGCCAGCGGCATATGCTCATTCAGCGCCTGTCCGAGGCTATAGCTCACGACCAGCGTCGGCAGCGATAAGTAGAATGGCAGCCACAGGCTGAGGATGTACTGGCGATAGCTGGAACCGAGCACCGGTTTGATCATCACGAAGTAGCTCAATACGGTGTTGATGATTTGCACCAGCAGGAAACCCAGCGTTACGCCCAGCGCACCAGCCAGATGGCCGCCGATGATAATGGCGGGAATAAAGAGAAACGTTTTGAAGACATTGAATTTAAAACTGATATCCACTCGCGCTTTTGCCATCAGTAGCGAACCGATAGGGTTACCGACCGCGCGCAGCAGGCCAACAATACAGAGCAATTGCAGGATCGGGATAATGCTGTTCCACTTGTCGCCAAAGACCAGCGGCACAAAGTTGTTCGACACCACCATCAACCCCAGCAGGATGGGGAAGTTAATGATCCCCACCACCGACAGCAGCTTGTAGAAGTTAACACGCAGCTTCTCCGTGTCGTCCTGAATTTTGGCAAACGCCGGGAACAGCACGCGGGTGATAATCGGGTTGAGCTTCATCGGCGGCACCACCGCCACGTTGTACGCCAGGTTGTATCCCCCGGCGACGCTGGCGCCGAGGATACGCGCCAGCACTAATGTGGATAGGTTGGTGTTGACATAATTAATGATACTGTCAGCCGTCAGCCATGCGCCAAAGCGCAGATTTGAACTGACCGACGCAAGGGAGAAATGCAAGCCAGGACGATAGATTTTGCGGCCAAAATAGCCGAACAGCAGCGTACGAACGGCGCTGTTGACCAGATAACCGAGGATTGCCGTCATCGCCAGCGGCCAGTAAAAGGCACTGATCACCGTAAAGCTGAAGCCCGCCAGCACCGACACGGTTTCAATTGCACCAATCTTGTTGAACTCCAGCTCTTTCTGCATCAGCGCGCGAAACTGCTGACCGTGCGGGATCACCACAAAAGCGAACGACAGGGTTTTGACCAGCGGTGCCAGATCCGGGTTGTGCAATACGCCAGCAATAAGATTGCTCAGCGAGAAAACCACCAGACAAACCACAATCCCCAGCCCAACGTTCAACCAGTACAGGGTGGTGAGTTCAAGGTGGCTTATCTCTTTGCGCTGAATAATGGAGTTAGCAATACCAAAATCCGACAGCGTATCCGCCAGCGCGATAATTACCAGCGAGACGGTCAGAAGACCGAACTGGTGGCTATCGATAATGCGCGCCAGCACCGTCATCTGTACCAGTCCCAGACCAATGATGATTAAAGTGGCCATTGCTGACCACTTCGCACCGCTGATGGTTTTCTCTCTCAGGCTCATGACCTTTCCTTTAATACGCCGCTTTATTAATAAAGCCTTTAAAGATGGTCAGAAAAACGATTTTGATATCAAACCACAGACTCCACTCGCGAATGTACTCCAGGTCGAACTCAACACGTTTTTCCATTTTTTCCAGCGTGTCGGTTTCGCCGCGCCAGCCGTTAATCTGCGCCCAGCCGGTGATGCCCGGTTTCACTTTATGGCGCAACATGTAACCCTCAATCAGCGAACGATACTGCTCGTTGTGCGCCACCGCATGCGGGCGCGGGCCAACGATAGACATACCGCCGAGCAGCACATTAATGAACTGCGGCAGTTCGTCGAGCGAGGTACGACGCAGGAAATTCCCCACTTTGGTTACGCGTGGATCGTTCTGTGTTGCCTGAGTTACCACTTTGTCATTTTCCATGACCCTCATGGAACGGAATTTCCACACTTTGATGGGCTTACCGTCCATGCCGTAACGGGTCTGACGGAAGATAATCGGGCCGGGAGAGCTGAGTTTGACCGCCCCCGCAATCGCCAGCAGTACCGGGGAGATCAGCAGCAAAATTAGCGACGAAAGCACAATGTCTTCAAGGCGTTTGAGAATACGGTTCACACCGGAGAGCGGTGTTTCATACAGCGGTACTACCGGCACGCCATTCATCTCTTCAATCCGCGAATGCAGAATATTGAAGGTGAAGACATCGGGGATCAGGATCACTGAACAGGTGGTATCCGCCAACTGGCGCACCAGTTTTTTGATACTGGCGGCATCATTCATCGACATTGCGATATAGACGTTGTGAATTTTCCCCGCTTTCGCATCATCAACCAGTTGGTCGAGATTACCGGCCCAGCCTGTGGTGATGCCGCCTGGTTGTGGATCGTGGTACACCCCTACCACATCAAATCCCAGCCAGGGTTCATTGCGAAAGCCTTCCAGCAACACCTGGCCCATCGGCATATCCCCCGCCACAGCAACGCGGCGCGTGTTATAGCCCATGTTCCGCAGCCAGCCTGCGCCAAAGCGGATCACAGCGCGGCTCAGCATCAGCCCCATACTGCTTAACAAATACCAGGGGAGATAGATCATGAAGGTATTATCGAAATCGTTGTTGAACGAGAGCAGGCCCGAGCTGAAAATCAGGCTGAGCGTCCAGTTCTGCAACAGTAGGGTCAGTTCAGTGGTTATTTTTACCCCTCGCCAGGAGCGATAAAAATCGGTCATCCCGCCAATCATCTGGAAGACAACAAGGGAGAGCAGAGCCATCAGCAGATGCATGTAGAAAAAAGGCAACGCATTCACTTTACACACCAGCCACAGCCCACCGAACATAATGGTGATGTCAGAGAATCGCTGCACGATTGAGATTAACGATGCATTCGTTTTGGCCCGGTCGCGCTTTCTTAGATGAGTCATCGTTTTACCTGCCTGTATATTGACTCTCCCCACATGCGGGGAGAGCAATGCCGAGATTTACTGATTCAATAGCGCCAGAATGTCCTGCGTTCGTGCCTCCATCAGTGACACATCACGACGCGACTCAACGTTCAGACGCACTACTGGCTCGGTATTGGATGAACGGAGGTTAAAGCGCCACTCAGGGAAGGCGATACTGATACCATCTGTGCGATCGATCTCCAGCGCGCCGGGTGTAAAGTGTTGCTCAACGCGCTGGATAGCCGTGACCGGATCGGCAAGCTTGCTGTTGATTTCACCACTCGCCGGGAACGCCACCATACGATCGCTGACCAGCTCGGCGAGGGTTTTACCTTTCAGGCACAGCAGCTCAGTGACCAGCAGCCATGGGATCATGCCACTGTCGCAATAGGCGAAGTCGCGGAAGTAGTGGTGCGCGCTCATCTCGCCGCCATAGATGGCATCTTCACTACGCATACGTTCTTTAATAAATGCGTGCCCGGTTTTCGACATTACCGGCGTGCCACCCGCGCGCGTCACCACATCCACCGTGTTCCAGGAGAGACGGGGGTCGTGGATGATTTTGGCGCCGGGGTGTTTTTCGAGGAACGCTTCCGCCAGCAGACCAACGATGTAGTAGCCCTCAATAAAGCGCCCTTCGCCATCGAACAAGAAGCAGCGGTCGAAATCGCCGTCAAAGGCGATCCCCATGTCGGCGTGATGTTCCAGCACCGCATTGCGGGTATCCGCGCGACACTCCGGCAGCAGTGGGTTAGGAATACCGTGTGGGAAAGTGCCGTCCGGTTCGTTATGCACTTTTATGAAGGTCACCGGCACGTTCAACGATTTGAAGCAGGCTTCAATGGCATCCACTACCGGGCCTGCCGCGCCGTTACCAGAGTTGATCACCAGTTTCAATGGCTTAAGGTTAGCCGGATTGATATAGCCCAGCAGATGATCGACATACGCATCGCGCAGGTTGATTTTCTCGTAGCTGCCACGTTTTTCTGCATTCACTGACGGAAAGTCGTTGGCTTCCGCCAGACGCTGCACATCGCGCAGCCCGGTATCGCCACTTATCGGACGTGCGCCTTTGCGCACCAGTTTCATGCCGTTATAGTCCAGCGGGTTGTGGCTGGCGGTCACTTCGATACCGCCATCCACGCCGAGATGGAACGTGGCAAAATAGATCTCTTCAGTACCGGAAAGACCGATATCCAGCACGTTGACGCCCGCATCCTGCAACCCTTTCGCCAGCGCCAGTTTCAGCGCTTCGCTGGTCTGACGCACATCGCCGCCCAGCACAATAGTTTGCGGCTTCAGGTATTCACCGTAGGCGCGGCCGATGCGCCATGCGATATCTTCATTCAGTTCTTCGCCCAGCTTTCCACGGATATCGTAAGCTTTAAAACAGGTTAATTTTTCCATCATTACCTCTTCTTCAGGCAACAGTCAGCCTTGACCGTAAAATGGCCATTTGTTATTGATTCGTTTATTTTTTCTGCCGGACGAACAGAACCGCGTCCGGCCCTGGCTTTTAAACTCGCCCGTAGCGATCCGCAAAACGCACGATGTCGTCTTCTTCCAGGTATGAACCCGAACGGACTTCAATCAGATCGAGCGGAATTTTCCCCGGGTTTTCCAGACAGTGATGCGCGCCGAGCGGGATATAGATCGATTCATTCTCACCGAGTAATTTCACTTCATCATCGATGGTCACTTTCGCCGTTCCCGCCACCACCACCCAGTGCTCTGCACGGTGATGATGCATCTGTACGGAGAGCCCCTCGCCCGGCTTCACGGTGATGCGTTTCACCTGATAGCGATCGCCGGTATCGATGGAGTCATATTTGCCCCATGGGCGATAAACTTCACGGTGGATATGGTGCTCGTGACGTCCATCGGCTTTGATTTTCTCCACCACTTTTTTCACATCCTGCACCTGATTGCGATCGGCAATCAGCACTGCATCTTTGGTCTGTACCACCACCAGATCTTTAACGCCGACGGTCGTGACCAGCCCGGACTCTGCATACACATAGCTGTTTTTGGTGTTATGGCTGATGACGTCGCCGTGATAGACGTTTCCCTCCGGTGTATGCTGGCTGATTTCCCACAGTGAAGACCAGGAGCCGACATCGCTCCAGCCTGCATCCATCGGCACCACCACCGCATCCACCGTGCGTTCCATTACCGCATAGTCAATCGACTCTTCCGGGCAGGCCAGGAAGGCTTCTTCGTCAACGCGAACAAAATCCATATCCGGATCGGCGGCCTGCATCGCCTGCTCGCAGGCGCGTAAGATATCCGGACGATATTTATTCAACTCTTCAAGGAAACGACCGGCGCGGAACAGGAACATACCGCTATTCCAGTAATATTCGCCGCTGGCAACGTAACCTTGCGCGGTTTCCAGATTCGGTTTTTCAACGAACTGTGCCACCTCGAAAGCAACGGAATCGGCCTGACCGGCGCAGACGCCGCCGCGGCGGATATAGCCATAACCCGTTTCCGGCAGATCCGGTACGATGCCGAAAGTCACCAGTTTCCCGTTCTGCGCATAAGGAATAGCATCGCGAACCGAGGCGCGAAACGCCTCTTCGTTCTGAATCACATGGTCGGCAGCCAGCACCAGCATCAGCGGATCGCTGTCCGGGTTATGGCGTTTTATCGCCAGCGCCGCCAGCGCGATCGCCGGGGCGGTATTACGGCCAGCCGGTTCGAGAATGATGTTCTCGGTCAGCTTGTTCAGTTGACGCAGTTGCTCGGCGACGATAAAGCGATGTTGTTCATTACAAATCACCACCGGACTTTCACACTCGATGCCATTCAGGCGGCAGACTGTGGTCTGCAACATGGTGAGATCGCCCTTCAGGCAGAGAAACTGTTTAGGGTAAAGCACGCGAGACAACGGCCACAGACGGCTCCCGGAGCCTCCGGCCATCACTACCGGATAGAGTTGTGTTTGACTCATGATTTATCCCCATTTCCGTCAAAATTCAGTCGGCCTTCGTGCTGCGCGCTTTCGCAGGCGCGTACGGGCTTCACGGAACTTTCCGGGCTGATATCAGCAATAAACTGGTTTAATACACTCTCTTTTTCGAGTGTGCGTTCGGCATATTCACGTGCCACCGTGTTGTTTTTGGGCAGCGCCAGCGCGCGCTCAATGCCCCAGGTCAGCGCCTCGACCGATTCCGGCTCTACACAGACCGCGATGCCCGGCTCTGCCAGACAGAGTTGTCCAAGCTCAGTACTCTCTTCGGCAGTGATGACGGCATTACCGCCCACCGCCAGGATATTGGTCAGCTTTGACGGCAGTACCGCATCGGCCGCGCCGCGTTTCTGGATAACCAGATGACAATCGCCCATTTTCAGCAGCGCTGGCAGTGCGTCGTACGGCTGCAATGGGAAGAAGATGACGTTGCTCAGGCCACGTTCACTAACCTGTTTTTCCAGCCGCGCCTTCCCCCCACCCTGACCGACAATGACAAACAGCCACGGATGGGTGTTTAACTGCGCAGCGGCTTCAATGACGTTTTCCAGCCCCTGCTTCTCACCGATGTTGCCGGAGTAAAGAATGATTTTTTTGTCATCCGGCAGACCGAGGTTGCGGCGCAGTTCCGCAACATTTGCTGCGCTGACATCGCGAAACCGCGCCACTTCCGACCAGTTCGGGAAGAAGATGATTTTGTCGGTCGCCACCCCTTTCTCGCGCGCTTTGTTCATCATTGAGCGAGAGATGGTGGAGACGCTATCGACGTGATGCAGGTTGCTGCGTTCAAATGCGGTCGCCAGCTTCGCTACGCGGCCGCTTTTACCTTTACCCGCCATCCCCAGACCAAGCATGGCGTCCACTTCATAATCCTGAATGTGCAGCAGCGTTTTTGCGCCGCTCAGTTTGGCCAGCAGACGCATCCCCGGCGTGCAAAACAGCGTTGGCACCACGCCGATAATGCGGTCCGGTTTCCAGCTACGCTGTGCCATCAGTGGGAAAAAACTGCTGAGGGCAAAGCTGCCCAGATGCAGTAAACGCTTCAGGGTCGATGGCTGTTTTGGCACATACAGCGGGCAGCGCCACACCGTGGCGGCGCCCTGCTCTTTACACCAGCGCCAGGCGCTGTAGTGCTCGCCGACTTTCCATTCCGGATAGTAAGGCGGCGCCGTGATCACGCGCACTTCATGGCCCTGACGGGCCATCCATTCCACCATTTCGCCAGTGTACTTACCGATCCCGGTCAGCTCCGGCGAATAGTTGATGCCATAGACCAGGATTTTCATAAACCCGGTACTCCCTGCGCGTCGAGAAAATAGGCGCGGCTGTTGTCATGCACCAGCGGGTCGGCAACCAGCGACTCCGGCGTCCCCCAGCGATAGTCATTGTGCTGATCCGGCGGTAACGCGAGCGTCTGTTCGTCCACGCGCAGACGGAAACCCAGCACAATGTAGTGGGTGGAAAAATCGCTACCGGAGAAATTATCGTCATAGAAGTGCTGCCAGACGCCGTAAAACTCGCCTGCTGACATCGGCAGACGCAGCCCCAGTTCCGCCAGGGTCAACCGCTCGAAAGCGGCCGCCAGCGGCTCGTCCTTTTGCACGCGTCCGCCCGGCACAAACCAGTATCCCTGCGCCGGACGGTTAGTGCGCTTGCCGAGCAAAAACTCGCCGCGTGAGTTTTCCACGATCAAATCAATGGAAATCAGCGGGGTGGAGCGTACCACCGTGGCAAAATCTTCCTGACTCAAAAACATGCCTACCCCCGGAACCGGTGCTGGTTTTCAAGGAACCACTGGTAGGTGCTCGCCAGCCCAGCTTCCAGTGAGATCTCGTGATACCAGCCAAGCTGATGCAGACGTGTCACATCCAGCAGTTTACGCGGCGTACCGTCCGGCTTGGTGGCGTCAAACACCACGCGGCCTTTGTAGCCGACAACGCTGGCCACGGTTTGCGCCAGTTCGCGAATCGTGCAGTCCACACCGGTACCAACGTTGATATGCGACAACATCGGTTCGGTATTCTCTTGCCACACTTCACGCGCCAGCTCCTGAACATGGATGCTGGCTGCCGCCATATCGTCCACATGCAGGAATTCACGCATCGGCGTGCCGCTTCCCCACACCACCACGTCCGGGGTGTTCTCCTGCGTCGCCTCGTGGAAGCGGCGCAGCAGCGCCGGGATCACATGCGAATTGCTCGGGTGGAAGTTATCGTGCGGACCATACAGGTTGGTCGGCATCACCGAGCGGTAGTCGCGGTGATACTGGCGGTTGTAGGATTCGCACAGTTTGATACCGGCGATCTTGGCAATCGCGTACGGCTCGTTGGTCGGCTCCAGCGTCCCCTGCAACAGTTCACTTTCTGCGATCGGTTGGTGCGCCAGTTTCGGGTAGATACAGGACGAACCGAGGAACAACAGCTTGTTCACGTCATGCTTATGCGCTGAGTGAATGATGTTGCTCTCAATCATCATGTTTTCGTAGATGAAGTCTGCCGGATAGGTATTGTTCGCCACAATACCGCCAACTTTTGCCGCCGCCAGGTAAACCTGATCGATAGGGTTGCTGGCGAAAAAAGCATCGACAGCAGCGGGATCCAGCAGGTTCAGCTCTTCACGGGAGCGCAGTACCAGTTCAACATCCGCACGTTGTTCGAGCTGGCGAGCAATGGCTGATCCCACCATCCCGCGATGGCCAGCCACGAAAATACGTTGTTTGGTCATGCTTAAGACTCCAGCGCGATGGCAACCTCGTAACCGTGGGCTTTAAGCAGTGAGTGTTTTTTCGCTGCTTCCAGATCTTTCGCTACCATCTCGGAGACCATCTCCTGCAGCGTGGTTTCCGGTTTCCAGCCCAATTTTTCGTGTGCTTTGGTCGGATCGCCCAGCAGGGTTTCCACTTCCGCAGGACGGAAGTAGCGCGGGTCAACGGCGATGATCACATCACCCGGTTTCACGCCAGGAGCATCATGGCCAGTCACGGAAACCACAATGCCCTTCTCTTCTACGCCAGTGCCTTCAAAGCGCAGTTTGATACCCAGCTGCGCCGCAGCCATTTCCACGAACTGACGCACGGAATACTGCACGCCGGTAGCGATAACGAAGTCTTCCGGTTTTTCCTGTTGCAGCATCATCCATTGCATTCTCACGTAGTCTTTTGCATGGCCCCAGTCACGCAGGGAGTCCATGTTGCCGAGGTACAGGCAGGATTCCAGACCCTGAGCAATGTTGGCGATCGCTCGGGTGATTTTACGGGTGACGAAGGTTTCGCCGCGACGCGGAGATTCGTGGTTAAACAGAATGCCGTTGCAGGCATACATGCCATAAGATTCACGGTAGTTCACGGTGATCCAGTAGGCGTAAAGTTTGGCAACCGCATACGGAGAACGCGGGTAGAACGGCGTAGTCTCTTTCTGCGGAATTTCCTGAACCAGACCATACAGTTCAGAGGTTGATGCCTGGTAGAAACGCGTTTTCTTCTCAAGGCCGAGGAAGCGAATCGCTTCCAGCAGACGCAGCGTACCCATCGCGTCCACGTCGGCGGTGTATTCCGGGGATTCAAACGATACGGCCACATGGCTCATCGCGCCCAGGTTGTAGACTTCATCCGGTTTAACTTCCTGCAGGATACGGGTCAGGTTAGACGTATCCGTCAGGTCGCCGTAGTGCAGATGGAACTTTGGATTGCAGGTGTGCGGATCCTGATAGATGTGATCCACTCGCTCGGTATTGAATGAGGAAGCACGGCGTTTAATACCATGAACTTCATAGCCTTTTTCCAGAAGCAGTTCTGCCAGATAAGAGCCATCTTGCCCGGTTACGCCGGTGATGAGAGCGACTTTAGACATAATTTATTTTCCTCAATAGTCCCTGTTAGGGGGTTACCTTTTCAACGCGTTCGCGCGTCATCACTGCGGGATTGCCACGGCAAATTGCATTTGCCGGAAGCGATTTAAAAACACTGCTGCGCGCACCGACTACCGTCCCGTCGCCGATGAAGACGCCTGGCGCGACAAAGACATCCGTCGCCAGCCAGCATTTCTCACCAATCACGATTGGCGTCGCGTTAATATCGAAATGCGCGCTCTGATAATCGTGACTGCCGGTGCACAAATAACATTTCTGTGAAACCACGGAATTTGCGCCGATGGTGATATCGCCAAGGGTGTACAACACCGCGTCATCACCGACCCAACTGTAATCGCCTAATGTTAATTTCCATGGGTAGGTAATCTTTACCGATGGGCGAATAACCACGCCCTTACCAACCTTTGCGCCAAATAAACGCAAGAGGAATGCACGCCAGCGATACAGCACCTGTGGAGACCAGGCAAATAATGTCGCCTGCACCGCCCACCACAGTTGAACCTTAATAGCATTGCCGCCCCGAAAGCCTTTCGGCACGGAGAATCCTTGTAAATCCTGCATCTTTATTCCCTATATTTGAGCGTTATGCTTTGTTATATAAGGCCTTTGTTTTGCCAGTCGTCCGCATGCGCAATATATATGACAATTGCGCCCAAAAATCCGGGACTCGTAATATCATGCGCTGAACTTTGCGGGCATCCTTACATAATTCAACGTTATTAGAGGTAGATACGCCGCCCATCGAAAATTCAGATACCAGCCCTTTCAAACGCTTGAAAGGAAAACCGGCTTTAAACATTCTGGCCGCTAATGCGTAATCGGAAGAGACTTTAAATTGCAGATCGTAAGGGTATGTTTTCAGACCATTCACAGGGAAAAATATGGCCTGATGGCTGGCCGGCAGGCTGTGGTAAATATACCAGCCATGTTTGGCGCGACGGCGTAATTTGTTACCGTCGCCAAAGTCCAGCAGCGCATCGCCAATATACATGGCATTTTCGCGTTCTTCAGCTAACTGGCGAACAACATCCACAATTTCCTCATGGAAAATATCGCCAGAATTCAAAAACAATGCATAGCGTCCGGTCGCCATGTCAATGCCTTTATTCATAGCATCATAAATACCTTTGTCACGCTCACTGATAAAACGTAAATTGTATTGCCCGTTGCGATTTTTCAGAAATTCCGCAGTGCCGTCCTGTGAGCCGCCGTCAACGACAATCCATTCGAAATCGATATTCTGCGCTTTCGCCAGATGAGCCAGAGACTGCCAGGTCTTCATCACACCTTCATAATTTCGAAACGCGACAGTAATAACACTTAGCAGCATATGACCCACCTTTTCATGAATTCACGATATTCAGCGCTTTACGCAGAATAAACGGACAAACAATTAAAAACGCATATTCGGGGCTAAAAATTGACCCCGTAAAAAACAACGATATAGGCGTAAACAGGTAAAGCTGCACGCGAAAGTTTTGATTATTACCAAAGGCATTTACCATCATCTTCCCGACTTTGGACAAATACCAGCCTGTTAGCAACACTGCGAACCATGAGAAATAAATAATCAGCAGATACAGCCCATTGTCTATTGTTTTCCCGACGTCTGCACCGTTAAAGATTCCGAATGATGCGACGTATTCATAAAGTGAGCCAAATCTTACCACCCCATCAATATTGGTCAGTGAATATCCCACCATCACCAGCGGACCGATAATACGGTAATAAGAAGATGAACCTTCCGTGCCTAAATCGCCGAGTCGTTCTGCAATATAGGGGAAAGCGAAAACCACGCCGACAATAAATACTGAGAGTGAAATAATTGCCAGCGGCAACTTTTTACGCATCGCCTCTTTGTTCAGATACTGGAATGCCCATTCCAGTAAATAAAACAGGATAAAAGTCATTACCCCAGAGAACGATCCCGAAAGTACTATGCCTGCTAAAATCATAGCATCGGTCTTCGGCGTTTTGATACCAAACTGTTTGATACTGAGCCAAATTGAGATTAATGCCAGAGCGAAGAATGCCGGTTCGAAATATAATGCAGTAGTACGCTTACCGCCGAACTTGATAAAATTCAGCACGTAACTGTTGCTGTAGATGAGGTATTTAGAAATACTCTCCATCAAACTACTTCCACCAGTGAGAATAATCTGGGCCATCTCCATCACCGCGAGCATCACCACTATTGCCACGACCACATAGAAAAATCGTAAAATCTTGTGATAATTATGCGGTGATATGGTTTTAAAGCGGATGCTCCACACCATGCCAACAATGACCACAATGTAGACAAACAGCATGGTTGAAGTGACATATTTGCCGGGATCGAGCGATTTACCAAAAATAAAATTAAACAGCGTTAACCCGGCTCCCGCTCCCAGCGCCATCATCAATTTTTTCAGATTGATTTTGTCGAGGTAGAGCAGCAACAGCAGCGGCAAAAACGTCACGATAGTGATCGGGAAACTTTCACCGAGCTGCATGATTTTCACGTTAACCAGCAGGTAAATCACCGGCAGCAGCAGGTAGCTACAGATTCTGATAGAACGAGACATATTCCTCCAGCATCTGTTGTCCACTGTAGGCCTGGCGGCTGCGTGCGCTAAACGCGTCGAGGCTTTCACCAAACACCGCCTGTGCAATTTCTGCTTTACGGCACTGCACCAATGGCAGCACCTCTTGTTCGGTAAAAGTTTTACCGCCGGATTTCTGCAACACTTCCCTCGCCGCATCGCTGTGCGTGGCGATCACTGGCACGCCAATGGAGAGCGCTTCACAGAGGATCAACGGGTAGTTATCCACCCGGGAAGAGAACACCAACGCATCCATCTGATTGAGTTCACTCATCAACTGACGCTTGTCAGTAAGAAAACCGTGATTGACAACGTTTTGCCCCGCAAACGGAGAAAACTTGCCAAAGGTGTGCAGCTCCACGCGGTCAGCCAGTGCCATAATGTCACGTACCAGCTGCTGGTTGGTTTTACCGTCATAGCGCAGGTCATGGGCAACCACAGCGATTTTCGGTTTTCCTTCGGTGGCTTTTACCGGCGCGAGCTCAGCCAGAATCGCCTCGGTCGCGACATCAATACCGTTATTAATAATGCTGCAGCGGCCTGCGCCATAGAGGCTGTTAAAAGCGTCAGCCACATGCTGGCTGGGGGAAATAAACTGACAACCCAGCGCCAGCATATCGTTAAACAACTGGCGCTTGTGGTTGACCAGTTGGTGCGCACGATCCACCTTCACCGGCGGATAGTTGCTTAATGTCGGGCATTTGCGGCAATTCTCTTTCCAGCCTTCGCAGCCGTCGGTAAAGGCGCAGCGCCCGGTTACGCTCCAGTGATCGTGCAGCGTCCAGACCAGCGTGACGTCAGGTTTGTGCGCTTTCACTTTCTGGCAAAATGCCACCAACTCATCAAGGTTCAGCCAGTAGCTGTGCATCACATGAAAGTGCAGTACCACCGGCCCTTGCGTACGAGTCACGGTGCGATAAAGATTATTCAAATTGCCAAAAACATCGCGGTTAAACAGGCGGAACAGCGCGAGATTAGCAACAGAGGTCAGACGAGGCGTCTGCTTGTAAACCTGCGGGTAGTTATCGTGGCTGACACTTTTTTTCCCGCCTTTACCGTAGCCATAAATAAAACGTGACTGCATACCCTTTTGCAGAGCGCGCTGGTGCAAATCCAGCGCCACGCCCGCAGCGCCGCCTTCGGCAAGGCGAACATTGAACTGTAAGATATTCATTTGATCACCTTCACGCGCGCTTTCTCGCCAACCACCAGTGCGTTATCGGGGATGCTGTCGAGTACGACGCTTCCCGCGCCGATGGTGACATTGTTGCCAATGGTGATGTCGCCAATGATCACGACATTCGCGCCCACATCGACGTTGTTGCCAATCACCGGGCAGGCCAGATTATCGGCACCACGATTACCGATGGTAACGCCGTGACGAATCGTGAAATCATCACCTGCTACCACATTTTTATTGATCACCACCGCGTAGCCGTGATGGATGGTAAAACGGCGCCCGATGGTCGCAGCAGCCTGAATTTCGTAGCCAAACAGACACTCGGTGACAAAGCGATAGAACAGGATCGCAGGCGCTGCCCACAGGTTGTTGATGACATGTTTTTTGCGCCACACCGAGCAAAAGTGAGCAATACGGTAAGCCGCAACCATGCAGCAGGGGCGCAAGCTCCAGTGGTTTGCGCGAAAATCGTCCAGTCGCATTATTTCCCCCGCAACCCGTCAGCCAGTCGTTTACCGTTACGCAGCGAGAACAATGTCAGCAGCGTGCGCCAGGTCATGCGCTTATTGCGGATCTGATACAGCGTAAACAACTGATATTTTTTACTGGCACGATCGAACTTGTTTTTATGCTTACGATAAAAGTGGAAGTAGCCAGAGAATTTCTTCGGCGACGAGGTTATTTGCATTTCGCCGTGGTTGACGTGCAGGATCTGCGTGGCTTCTTCAATCTTCCACGGTTCGCCATATTCATCCACCATGCGCAGGAAAATATCGTAATCCTGAGCCGCTTTCAGTTGCGTGTCGAACAAGCTCTCTTTGAAGCGCCAGGCCCAGGTAAAGACCTGGTTGCCGACGATGTTGCGCTTCCAGAACAGCTTGCGCGAGAACGGCGATTTCGGATACAGCGGCAAACTGGTCGGTTGAGCATAAACCTCGCCCTGGCAGAGATAATCATTTGCATAGAGAAACGCACGAGTGTTAAGCAGATGTTTGTGCGCCAGAAAAACCGACAGCCTGTTTGACGTCCATTCGTCGTCATCGTCAATTCCGGTAATGTAATGCCCTTGCGCTTGTAAAATCGCCTGGTTACGCACCGCACAAGCCCCCGAGTTATGGGGATTGCGCGTATAGCTCACGCGTGAATCGCCTAGCTCCTCAACAAACTGTTGCAGTTGTTCATACGCGTCGGAACAGTCGTCCACCACAATCATTTCCCAGTGCGGGTAATCCTGACGCAGCACCGATTTAATGGCGCGGATCGCCAGCTGTTGCCGGTTCCAGGTTGGCATATAGATAGAAATTAATGGGTTTGCTGTTGTGCTCATGATGCGATCCCTAATGCGTTCAACATGCCACGTTCGCCCCCACGTCTGCCCTCCTCCAGACGGAGGAGGGCAGTTCGTGTTAAAGATTGAAGTGAGGGACTGGTTATTTCGAATCGGACTTGTATTCGTATTCGTAGTAGCCGTAATCCTGATAGCCGGTCGCGCGGCGGAAAATCGAGTTCAGGATCACGCCCTTAACCTCAATACCGTTCTGTTCAAAGCGACTGAGGCTGGTCTGGATCTCTTTGAGGGTATTCACAGCGTAGCGAGCCACCATCAGCGTGGTGCCGGCATGACGACCAACAATCGCCGCGTCCGTCACCGCCAGAATTGGCGGCGTGTCGATCAGTACCAGGTCATAATGGCTGCTGGCCCATTTCATCAGTTGCGTAAAGCGTTCGCTCATCAATAGTTCGGACGGATTCGGCGGCACCAGACCGCGTGGAACCAGATCGAAGTTGCCGATAGAGGTCGGTTTGGCACAATTCTCTACCGACCCTTTTCCGGCCAGCACATCGGACAAGCCGTTAATGTTGTCGGTACCCAGCAGTTCGTGGGTGTAGCCCTTGCGCATATCACAGTCGATCAGCAGCACACGTTTGTTCGTCTGACTGATCACCGCCGCGAGGTTGGCGCAGACAAAGGTTTTACCGATGGAAGGACTGACCCCGGTCATCATCAGCACATTATTAGTGGACTGCATCATGGCGAAGTGCAGGCTGGTACGCAGACTGCGCACAGCTTCAATCGCCAGATCCGTCGGGTTACCCACTGCCAACAACTGCCGCTGCTTGTAGCGCTTAACGCCCTTAACGGTTTTGACGCTATCCCGCGCTTTTTGCCATTCGGAAAGCGGGATGCTGGCATAAACGCTGATACCATGCTCTTCGAGGATCTGCGGGCTTTCCACACCGCGATTGAACAGTGAGCTCAGCAGAACGCCAACCACGGAAACAATCAGGCCAAGAATAATGCTGCCGAGAATGATCAACGCTTTCTTCGGTTTCAGCACGCCAGGTTGGGTGATCGCCGGGTCAACAATGCGTACATCGCCCACAGTACTGGCCTGGGTAATCCGCAGCTCCTGCTGTTTATTCAGCAGTTGCATATAGACCTGCTGGCCGGATTCGACATCACGCGTCAGGCGAACAATTTCCTGTTGCGTTTGCGGCATCGCAGTGATGCGGTCATTCAGCTTCGCTTTTTCATCTTCCAGCGCTTTACGTTTTTCCAGCAGCGTGCGATATGCCGGGTGAGCTTTGGTGTACAACTTGGAGATTTCCGCTTCACTGAAAGTCAGTTGGTTCAACTGCGCGTCGATGTTGACCATCGAATCGAGCACCGATTTGGCTTCCAGCGGCAGATCGACAGAGTCTTTGGTCTGGCGATAGGTGTTGAGCTTATCTTCTGCGATGTCGAGATTGTGGCGCACTTCCGGCAGCTGTTTATCAAGGAACATCAGGCTCTTCGCCGCTTCCTCAGATTTACGCTCGATATTTTGCTCAAGATAATTACGGGTAATACTGTTCAAAATAGCGCGGATCTGATCGCGGTCTTCACCGGTATACGTCAGGCTGAGTACACCGGTATCCTTACCGTTCTCCACGACCGTCAGGTTGTTTTGCAGGTTGTTAATCATCCCCAGCGTGGAGAATTTAGTGACGGTAAACTCAGAGTCATTCGAGGCGAGAATGTCGCTCACCATCATGGTCACGCCCTGCTTGTTCAGCAACTTGCCGACTTCGCCACGCGCCTCAAAACCGCCATCGCTGGTTAACTGATACTGTTTTGGGCTCAGCACTTTCAGCGTAAAGGTTTGCTGATTCATGCTGGCAGGCAAAGTAAAGATGGTGACTTTCACCGTCTCGTCCTGCCGCCCCATCAGCCGCTCCCAGCCAGTACCGAACAGCGGAAAGGTATTTTTCACCACAGAGATGTCGAGATCCAGATCTTCAACAGTTTTGCCCAGCACCAGACGCGACTGGATAAGCTGGATTTCTGCATCTGACGCGGGTGGCTTGTTTGTCAGGGCGCTGCTAATATCCTGCACCAGTGAACTGCCGGTGTTTTGTTCGATTTGCACCAGTGAATCGGCGCTGTAAATGGGTGTCGCAAACAGGCAGTAGACAATCGCGATCAGTGCAAACACCGAGGTGATGCCCAATACCCACCAGCGAGCTTCAATGATAGTGCCGAGCAAACGGCCAATATCAATTTCATCATTGCCCACCATCGGGGCAGCAGAATGCGAATGGTGTGTTTTCTCTGTCATTATTATCCCTGCTGAGCTTGCAATGCCTGCACCCACTGGCGGGCAGACTGGTCAAGTAAGGTGTAAACGGCTGCAAAAGCTTCACGACTTTTACGATACGGGTCGGGAATTTCTCGTTCGTTATCCCAGTGGCCAAATAACATGACCTTGCCACGCATCTCCGGGGCAATTTCACACAGGCTAGCAATGTGGCGTTTTTCCATGACCAGAATCAGGTCATATTCGCGACACATGGCACCGGAAACCTGCCGCGCGCAATGTCCCTCCAGAGAAAGTTGATTGTCTGCCGCTACGCTCACCGCGTTAGCATCCGCGCCACGTCCGACCAGCGCGCCCAGACCTGCTGATGCCACCGTTAATCCGGGCTGGTATTTTTTCAGCAGTCGCTCTGCTATAGGGGAACGACAAATGTTCCCCACGCAAACCACCAGAATTTTGTTGAACATAGTCATTTCAAGCTTTGAATGTCAGTGGCTGCGTTGGTCATGTAGCGAACGCCACTGATTGTCGGCAGCAACTGGTTGATAAGACGATTCCAGCGCGCCACCGGCGCAGTCGTGACGTACACCACGTCATACGGCTGGAGGCGGAAATTCGTCGCCATCACCAGAGCCGTGGCGTCAGACATATCAAGCTGGTAAATATTGGCAATTTTGCCACTTCGACCAGCCTCGCCGCCTTTCAATGGACGGATAACGAAGATGCCACTGGCGTTGGAGCTCGTCAGGTCGAGACCTTCGGCCTGGCCAAGTGCTTCCGTCAGCGTCATGCCGCTGAAGTCCATTTTGAGCGTGCTCTGTTTTTTCACTTCGCCCATCACGAACACTTTCAGATCGTCATTACGCGGTACAAAGAGGATATCGCCCGGATAAAGCAGACGGTTCTGGCTGAGGTCGCCATTCTGCATCAATGCCTGGAGCGAAATGCGCTGCTCTTTTCCCTCGTGCGTCAACACCACGTTGCGCCAGTCGGCGTTGTCGGTCAGCCCGCCCGCAGCATTGATAGCATCCAGCACGGTAAGCGGTACGTTGGTGATCGCCTGCTGGCCGGATTTGATGACCTGGCCGGAGACATAGGCTTTTTGTGAGCGGAATGCGGCGATATTAACGTCCACCTGCGGGTCAGCAATGTACGTCGCTAAACGGCTGGTAATATCACTGCGGATCTCGGCGAGGGTTTTCCCCACCACCCGCACTTTTCCGACATAGGGATAAAACATGGTGCCATCAGGTTGCACCCAGTTGCCTGTGTCGCTGGAACTACGATATTGACCCGCTGGCGTGGTTAATTCCGGGTGATCCCAGACGGTGACATTCAATACATCCCCTGGCCCTACACGATACTGGTAAGCCGCAATTTCGTTGTCGAGCGACATATTTGGTTGAGCGACATTAACGTGCGGGCGCAATTGTTCAATCAGACGCGGTGTTAAAGGATAAACATTCACCATGCGGTCTAAATCAAAGTCTGCATCCTGCTGTTTAATCACATCCTTTCCCATCGTAGTCATATTGCTACCGGGGAAAACAGTGCAGCCACTCATCAAGCTTATGGACACCAATAATGGCATCAATTTCATTTGAGATTTCATCATTGATTAATTATCACTTTGGCAGAGTAATTATCCTGTGCGATTTATATAAGCGCTCAAGTTGTACACAAAATCAGAATGCAGTTAATTACAAAAGAATATAACTGGCATCAATCCTAAAAAGCGTTTATTCAACCACATGCGATTACAGAATAATCCAGGCTGATTGACATACCCACAGGCACGCTACCGCCCCTGGCTTTCAGTTACCAATTCACTGAACATCTCTAACTCATTGATAGTTATCCCTTACAGGCCTTAAGGTTGCAATGGACCGCAGACCAGAAAAAAGACGGCAGGAATCGAACTTGTAACGAATAACGATGACAAAAATAGCATCGTTAGTATATTTGAGTGATGCAGGAAGAATTGTTGCAGCTAAGCGAATAGCAGGCAAGGCACTGGCCCTGATAAACATCTTTTTAAGAATAAGTTTAAGAACAAACTTTTCGAATTTTAAGATTAACCGTATATTGACAATCTTTGTATCCGGATTTAGTTATGCGGAATATCCTAATTTACTAATTTTTCCTTATAATTAATCGCAATAACAATAAGGGAATTGAATTTATACATATTGCTCACATCCAATAAATTAAGAATAATCGCAGGCTGGCATTGCAATTTTATCCAGCTTTATCCATGATCGCACGGTGACAATTGTCATATCACAGAAGGTATTACGTTTACGATGGAATGGATTGCCGATCCAGCAATCTGGGCCGGGCTGGTCACGCTGGTAGTGATCGAGCTGGTACTCGGTATTGATAACCTGGTGTTTATTGCGATTCTTGCGGAGAAATTGCCAGCGGCGCAGCGCGATCGCGCCCGTGTTACCGGGCTGCTGCTGGCGATGTTGATGCGACTGCTTTTGCTGGCCTCAATCTCCTGGCTGGTGACACTCACCAATCCTCTGTTTACGGTGCGCGGCTTGAGCTTCAGCGCGCGCGATCTGATTATGCTGCTCGGCGGCCTGTTTCTGCTGTTTAAAGCGACGGTGGAACTTAATGAGCGCCTTGAAGGCAAAGACAGCGACAATCCAACGCAGCGGCGTGGTGCGAAGTTCGGGGCTGTGGTCGCCCAGATCGTGGTGCTGGATGCGGTCTTCTCACTCGACTCGGTGATCACCGCCGTTGGCATGGTTGACCACCTGGCCGTCATGATGGCCGCCGTGGTGATAGCCATTACTCTGATGCTGCTGGCCAGTAAATCCCTGACACGCTTCGTCAACAGCCACCCGACGATTGTTATTCTCTGTCTCAGTTTCCTGCTGATGATTGGTTTTAGCCTGGTGGCCGATGGCTTTGGTTTTCATATACCGAAAGGCTATCTGTACGCCGCAATTGGTTTCTCGGTGATGATAGAAGTGCTGAACCAGTTGGCTATCTTTAATCGCCGCCGTTTTCTGTTCGCCAACCAGACGCTACGCCAGCGCACAACAGAAACGGTGATGCGCCTGCTCAGCGGGCGGAAAGAGGATGCTGAACTGGATGCCGATACCGCCTCGATGTTGCACGACAGCGACGACAGTCAGATCTTTAATTTGCAGGAGCGACGCATGATTGAGCGGGTGCTGAACCTCAATCAGCGCTCGGTTAGCAGCATCATGACGTCGCGCCACGATATTGAGCATATCGATCTCAGCGCACCCGCAACAGAGATCCGTGCTCTGCTGGATAAAAACCAGCATACGCGCGTTGTGGTTACAGGCGGCGATGCTGAAGAGGATTTGCTCGGCGTCGTCCATGTGCTCGATCTGCTGCAACAATCCCTGCGCGGCGAAGCGCTGGATCTAAAGGCGCTGATCCGCCAGCCGCTGGTATTCCCGGAAACGCTGCCGCTGTTGCAGGCGCTGGAGCAGTTCCGCAATGCCCGAACCCACTTCGCTTTTGTGGTCGATGAATTTGGGTCCGTGGAAGGTATTGTCACTCTCAGCGATGTGATGGAAACCATCGCCGGGAATCTGCCGAATGAAGTGGAAGAGATCGATGCCCGCCACGATATCCAGAAAAACAGCGATGGCAGTTGGACGGCCAATGGCCATATGCCGCTGGAGGATCTGGTGCAGTACATCGCGCTACCACTGGATGAGAAGCGCGACTACCATACCATTGCCGGCCTGCTAATGGAGTACCTGCAACGGATCCCCAAACCTGGCGAAGAGGTGCAGGTGGGTGATGTTCTGCTTAAAACCCTGAAAGTTGAGAGCCACCGCGTGCAGAAAGTGCAAATCATTCCGCTGACGCGTGACGAAGATCCAGACTACGAAGTATAAATGACTACGCTTTAACCACCGTCACCCCACGGTGGTTAAACGGGGCCAGCAGTCGATCGTCGGTCTGCGCGTCCACCACCAGCATGTTAATAAGCGAGAAACTGTACTTTTTTATTGCTGAATACGATGACAGCAAACGCACCGGAAACGGTGGCGGCGTGATCGAAGAGGGAGAGGATATTGAAGTGGTGGAGATGGATTTTGCCAGCGCACTGGCAAAATCCGTACGGGCGATATCGCTGGCGGCAAGACCATTATGCTGCTGCAACATCTGGCGCTGGAAGGCATTTTATAGCCCGACAGCACCGTTGCTTATCCGGCCAAACTGGCCGGATAGTTACATCTTTTCAAGCAGCTTTTTCAGATCCTTGCTGTTTTGCGAATCTTTATTACGCTCAGCCCAGTCATTGAGACGACGTTTAGCTTCGTCCTGCAAATGTTTACGCAACACCTGATCGACCTGCAAGCTGTAATTAAGAGCCTGCCATTTACCGTAAACGCGCAACGGGATCGGCGTCGCTTTCAGGAAGTCTATCAGCGCGCTATCACCTTCCCAACCTTCCAGCACCCGGACATTGAAGCGCGTATCGGCCTGCTTCTGCACCAGATCCATCTCACCTTCCCCGGAAAGCGCCAACAGCGCGGAGCTGCCCTGCATATCGCTGAAAGTCATCTGCCCGTTATCCAGTGACAGCTCAGCGCTAAAATTATCCAGCCGGGTAGCGTTGTCGAAATTCTCTTTCGCATGCACATCGCTGCTGCGCGCCACCGCCTGTTGCACCAGTTGCTGGAAGTTAAGCCCTTCCATGCGGCTGTTTTTCAGATCGATGTGCGCCTCTCCCTGCCAGTTGCGGCGAAAAGATTCTGCATTGATATCCGGACCGCTGAAATCACCCGCCATTGTCAGGCTGCCGGTCAGCGCAATCGGATAGTTAAACGCTTTGAGGATGTTGCCAATCTCAACGCCCTCCAGCCGCGGCTGGAATTCAGCATGAGCCTGATTGCCGCGCACATCCAGCGTACCGGGCAATGAGATTTGCCCGCTCCCCATTTTGCCCCGCAATGTCGGGATAGACAGCAAACCGGTATTATTGTCGAACTGGCCGCTAACATCGACAAACTGCATACCGCGCCAGCGCACGTTTTTCGCCGTGATGCCGATTTGCGCCGTAAAACCGCGCAGTGCGTTGTACTGCGGCATATCCGCCCCGCTGGAAATCACCGGGCGCGGCAGGCGGTTTTGTTCCTGCTCCTGTGGCGTCACGCCGTCGCCGCTTAGCGTGACTTCCGGCGGCAGCAAGTTATCCAGATTGAGATTATCGAACTGCACATCGAGCGCCCAGGCTGGCCGCGTGCCAAACGTTACGCTGCCCTTGCCGGTAACGGCGCTGTCATTTGCACTGAGGCTGACATCATTCAACGTCAGCCGCTGCGCCGTGGCTTGCCACTGCGCTTGCAACGTGCCCGCCCCGCTAATACCCTTCGGCGGCGTATCGCCCCCCTGAAGCTGCCACTGCAATTTATCGATAGCAGCGCTGAGATTACGCGGATAGTCGCGAGCATCCACTTTCGCGCTAAATGAAAGCGTCAGGTCGCGCTGATTGCGGTTAATCCTCCCGGAGAAATCCAGCGTCGCCTGATATTGCGCATCCTGCTCCATTTGCAGACGAATATCGCGTACCGTCACCGGTTCATCGTTGGCGCGCTGGAAAACCAGCAGGCTATCGGCAACCTGTAAGCGGGCAATATCCCATGACCAGCCGCGATCCGATTCCACCAGCGGCAGTGAGTCGCCACGCGGTGCCACCGGCACATTTTTTTCCAGTACCGCTTCGCTTTGCGGAGTGAGCTGGATCACCGCGCCCTTCAGCATCACTTGTTTCACCTGTAACTGGTGCGACAGCAACGGCCACAGGTTGACATCAAGACGCATATTATCGGCTTTCACCACCGGTATTTCCGCGCCGGGAGCCGTCAACGTGATGCGGCCAGAGAGGATGCTAAGCTGCGGCCAGACGTGCCAGCGCAACGGGCCATCAAGCTGTAGCTGATAGCCGCTCCTCGCCTCCACCTGGCGCACCATGTAAGCGCGGAAATCGTTCGGATTGACCAGTAACACTAATGCCGAAAGGCCGGCAACCAGCACGACCAGCAAAATCATCAGTGTTGTTAACGCTCTTCTCATCACATCCTCAATGGAGATCAATCAGTCTTTATCAATGCGGCTGGCGACCGCACCTTGCTGATCGCGATACTTGGCATCTTCACGCCGGTTATAAGGACGATCGGCCGGCCCGGAGAGCGGCTCAAAGCTCAGGGCACCAATCAGCATGCCCGGGCGCAGCGCCAGCGGCAACTTGCCTGAATTATAGAACTCCAGCACGATACAGCCTGACCAGCCGGGATCGATGCGGTGCGCGGTCACATGTACCATCAACCCCAGACGAGCCAGTGAAGAGCGACCGTCCAGCCAGCCGACCAGATCGGCAGGCAATGTAACGGATTCATAGGTCACCGCCAGCGCCAGTTCGCCCGGATGCAGGAAAAACGCGTCGCCTTCATCAAGCACAATCTCGTCGCTCATTACCCGGTCAAGCGCCGCGCTGACTTCATGCTTCGGGCCGCTGAGATCGATAAACGCCGCCGTGTGTCCGCTGAAAGTGCGGAAATTATTGCCAAGGCGGACATCCACCGTCGCCCCGTTAATCCGTTCTACCGGCGGACGCGGGTTAATAGCAAGCCGACCGTCATCCAGCCAGGCTTCAATATCGCGGTCACAAAGACGCATGGCGCATTCTCCTTAATAGTGCGACACGCCCCTGAGAAGATCAGGGGCCGGACTTAACGTCGCCGCCTTCCTGCAACTCGAATTATTTAGGGTATAGCCTAACATGTATTATTCAAAAAACTGGCTGATTTTGGCTTTCAGGATATCAATGGCGATGCGGTTTTTACCGCCGCGCGGCACGATGATGTCGGCGTACTGCTTTGAGGGTTCAATAAATTGCAGGAACATAGGACGCACGGTTTTTTGATATTGCGCCATCACCGAGTCCATTGAACGGCCGCGCTCGTTAACGTCGCGCTTGATACGGCGCATCAGGCAGATATCCAGCGGCGTATCAACGAAAATGGAGAAATTCATCGCATCGCGCAGGCGTGAATCAGTCAGCAACAGGATCCCTTCCAGGATGATCACTTTTTTCGCTTTAATGCGGATAGTTTCTTTGGTACGCGTATGTTCCACATAGCTGTATACCGGTAACTCAATGGCTTCGCCGCGCTTGAGCGACTGTAAATGCTGGAATAACAGACTATGATCCATTGCACTGGGGTGGTCATAGTTGGTTTTTACACGCTCTTCCATCGACAGATGGCTTTGATCTTTGTAGTAGCTGTCTTCTGGAATAACGCCAATGTGTTCATCACCTACCTGTTCGCGCAGTTCACGATACAATGTACTGGCGATAAGACTTTTACCTGAAGCAGATGCGCCGGCGATGCCGATGATGACGCACTGATGAGACTGATCAGTCATAAATTTAGCGACCTGATTAACCTGGATGTAAAGGAAGGACGACGCCAGAGCGTCAAACGCGGCAATTATAGGGATTTCACCGTTATGATACCAGCCGAATCCTTAGCGAAAACGGGGACGGCAAAAAGCCGCTCGCTTTTGCCCCTCTGGCTGATCAGTCACACATTAAAACGCGCAAAATTAACCAAGGGGATGCGTTTTCATTACTGACTAAGAGCCTATCCCACCAGGTGTATCTTGTTGCAGCCAGTTTGGACACGGACAGCGCGCAACAACCGGAGCGTACACGCAGTACGTGAGGATGACTCGCTTCGCTCGCCCTAAAGAGCCGCCGCAAGCGGCGTTCAAAATGCCAACACATTTTGTGTGAGCACTGCCCTGGACCCAAATGGCAAATAAAATAGCCTAATGGGATAGGCTCTAAGTAATTAATAACACTATGGTGTCAAATTATGAGCGCCCGGCATAGGAATTGTAAATTGTTTGTACTAGCATGATCCAAAATTCAAATTTCACTCTCCGGACACGGTTCCGGACGTCACAGGGTTGCGGATAAAGCGGTAATGAAGAAACAACACCAACACGTTTTGGTTACCACCCCACATCCTGGGCTGCGGCTTGTCAGTTTAGGGCTGCTCTCTTTCATCTTTACGCTCTTCTCGCTGGAGCTTATCCGTTTCGGCACCGTTATCGCGCCGCTGTGGTTTCCCACCGCCATCATTATGGTGGGATTTTACCGCCACGCCGGGCGGATGTGGCCGGGCATCGCGCTGGCCTGCGTGCTGGGCAATGTCGCGGCGACGGTAATGCTCTCATCGGCCAGCCAGATCGATCTCCGTTACCCCGCCGTCAATGTTATCGAGGCCACGATAGGCGCGGTACTCCTGCGCAAACTGTTGCCCTGGTACAACCCGCTGCAAAACCTCGGCGACTGGCTGCGTCTGGCGATCGGCAGCGCGCTGATTCCTCCGCTGATCGGCGGTGTGCTGATCTGTCTGCTGGCGTCTGGCGACAATACTCTGCGTACTTTTCTGATCTGGGTGCTATCGGAATCTATCGGCGCGCTGGCGCTGGTGCCGCTCGGCCTACTGTTTAAACCACACTACCTGTTGCGTCACCGTAAACCGCAGTTACTGCTGGAAACACTTGCAACGATCACTGTCACACTCGGGCTAAGCTGGCTGGCGCTGAACTACCTGCCGTGGCCGTTTACTGCGGTAATTGTACTGCTAATGTGGAGTGCCGTACGCCTGCCGCGGGTTGAAGCCTTTCTCGTCTTTCTGATTACCATCATGATGGTCTCGCTGATGATTGCGCATGAGCCCACTCTCATCGCCATGCCGAAAAACAACGTGATAATAAACGCGCAGTGGCTGCCGTTCCTGATGATCCTGCTGCCGGTGAACGTCATGACGATGGTGATGTACGCCTTTCGCGCCGAGCGCAAACACATTATCGAAAGCGAAGAGCGTTTTCGAAATGCGATGGAGTATTCCGCCATCGGGATGGCGCTGGTGGGAACCGAAGGGCAGTGGTTACAGACCAACAAAGCGTTATGCCAGTTTCTGGGTTACAGCCAGGAGGAGCTGCAGCAGATGACCTTCCAGCAGCTCACCTGCCCGGAAGATTTAAATAGCGATCTGGAACAACTTGAACAACTGGTGCGCGGCGATATCTCCGCTTACTCCATGGAAAAGCGCTATTACACACGCAGCGGTGAGCTGGTGTGGGCGCTGATAGCGGTTTCCGTTGTTCGCCACACGGATGGCACCCCACTCTACTTTATCGCCCAGATCGAAGACATTAACGATCTAAAGCAGACCGAGTGGGTTAACAAGCGCCTGATGGAGCGCATCACGCTGGCGAACGAGGCGGGCGGGATTGGCATCTGGGAGTGGGAGCTTGAGCCGGATATTATCAGTTGGGACAAGCGGATGTTCGAGATGTACGAAGTGCCTCCCCACACGAAACCGACATGGCAATTGTGGTACGAACGCGTGCTGCCGGAAGACAGACCAGAAACCGAACGCATTATCCGCGACGCGCTGGCGGCGCGCATGGCTTTCAAAATGGAGTTCCGCATTAGCGTCAAAGGCGGTATTCGCTATATTCGCACGCTGGCAAACCGTGTGCTGAATAAGCATGGCGAAGTTGAACGCCTGCTCGGCGTCAATATGGACATGACGGAAGTTAAGCAGTTGAACGACGCGCTGTTCCAGGAAAAAGAACGCCTGCACATTACGCTGGACTCCATCGGCGAAGCGGTGTTGTGTACCGATGTGGATATGAACGTCACCTTTATGAACCCGGTGGCGGAGAAAATGAGCGGCTGGACGCAGGAAAAGGCTATCGGCCAGCCGTTGCTGACCGTGCTGTGCATCACTTTTGGTGATAATGGCCCGGCGATGGAAAACATTCACAGCGGTGATGTGTCGCGTTCGGCTATTGAACAGGATGTGGTGCTGCACTGCCGCACCGGCGGCAGCTTCGACATTCACTACAGCGTAACGCCGCTCAGCACGCTGGATGGGCAACATATCGGCTCGGTGTTGGTGATTCAGGATGTAACGGAATCCCGAAAAATGCTGCGGCAGCTGAGCTACAGCGCTTCGCACGATGCGCTGACCCATCTGGCGAACCGGGTCAGTTTTGAAAACCATCTCAAACGCCTGCTGCTAACAGTGCAGGAATTCCACCAGCGTCATGCGCTGGTGTTTATCGATCTTGATCGTTTTAAAGCCGTCAACGATTCATCCGGGCACGCGGCGGGAGACACCTTGCTGCGCGAGATCGCGTCGCTGATGCTCAGCATGTTACGGTCGACCGATATTCTTGCCCGCCTTGGCGGCGATGAGTTCGGTTTGCTGCTGCCGGACTGCAATGTCGAGAGTGCGCGGTATATTTCTGTCCGTATTGTTGAAGCCATCAATGATTACCACTTTATGTGGGAAGGCCGTTTGCACCATGTCGGCGCCAGCGCCGGGATTTCGTTGATTGATGAAACCAACTGTCAGGCTTCAGAAGTGATGTCGCAGGCGGATATCGCCTGCTACTCCTCCAAAAATAACGGGCGCGGGATCGTAACAGTGTACGAACCGCAGCAAGGCGAGATGCAACATGAGCGCAGCGTGATATCACTGGATGAACAGTGGCATATGATCAAAGATAATCCTCTGCTGCTGATTGCCCGCGGCGTGGCGTCGCCGCGCGTGCCAGCGGCCTGCAACTTCTGGCTACTCTCCCTGCGTTTGTGGACCAGCGAAGGTGAAGTGATAGAGGAGGGCGCTTTCCGTTCCGGCCTTAGCGAACCAAAACTGATTCGCGCGCTCGACCGCCGCGTATTCCATGAGTTTTTTCGGAACCACGCCACTGCGGTTGCGGGTAAAGGGCTCGGCATTGCCCTGCCGCTTTCCGTGGCCGGGCTCTCCAGCACAACGCTGGTAAATGAACTGCTCAATCTGCTGGCAAGCGGCCCGCTATCCGCCCAGCTGCTGCATCTGGTGGTGCACTCCGATGCGCTGATGCGTGAAGATAACATCCTGCTCGACAATCTGACGCGGCTGCGCCAGGCTGGTTGCCGCATTATTCTCAGCCGTATCGGGAACGATCTGGATATCTTTAACCGCCTGGGTCCGAACATGGCCGATTACCTGATGCTCGATCCGGAACTAGTTACCAACGTTCACGGTAATATGATGGACGAGATGATGGTGACCATTATTCATGGCCACGCCCAGCGCCTTGGCATGAAGAGCATCGCCGGGCCGACCAATCAGCCGCTGATGATGGATACCCTTTCCGGCATCGGCATCGATATGATTTATGGCGACATTATTTCGCAGGCTCAGCCGCTGGATTTGATGCTGAATACCAGTTATTTCGCCATCAACTGACCGACGAATGGCTGCGGTGCGCCCAGCGCGGAAAAAACGGAGCGTACACGTAGTCACATAGGCATGATGCTGCGTGAATCTGGTATTTAATTGCCGCCTTATCCAGCCTACAAATGCACTGTTACCATCAGGCATTATACCTCCGGCTCCCACCCTGCCGTATACCAGATATGCAACAACGCATAGGAGCGCCACGGCTGCCAGCGTTCGGCATAGCGTCGCGTCTGCGCAGGCGTCATCCTGGCAAAACGCTGCTTAATCAGATAATCGTCGGGTAGAAAAATATCTTTCGCCTGCCAGCCGCGCAAAGCAAAGTAGCTGGCAGTCCAGCGGCCGATACCAGGGAAGGTTTGCAAGGTTTTCACCCCTTGCTCCACATCCACCGGTGCCGTCAGCGGCAGCAAACCGTCGCAGGCGGCCTGCGCCAGGTATAACAGCGATTCAGCGCGTTTGCGCGGCATACCGAGCGTCTGTAAATCCCCGACACGCGCCGCAGAGAGCTGCTGCGGCGTGGGAAAACAGATAAAACCGCGCTCATCCAGCGTATCGCCATAACGCTGTGCAACCTTTGCCGTCAGCTTTGCCGCCATAGCCACGCTAACTAACTGGCCTAAAATCGCCCGCACGCCCTGCTCAAACGGATCAACGCATCCCGGCAGGCGCAACCCCGGTCGCGCGGCGCCCAGCGTTCCCAACGTTGCGGTCACTTCCCGCGGATTGCAGTCGAGATCAAACAAGCAGCGGATCCGTTGCAGGCACAATTCTGCAATCGGCTGCAAACCTTCGCTAAGCGTGACTTTCAGCGTCGCGCTCGCCTCATCCGGTTCGGCGATAATCAGCCCACGGTGCTCGCCAGAGGAAAAAGAGCGCACATAGCGTGTTGTATTAATCTCTTCAACGCCCGCCACGGCGCGATCACCTAAAAATCCCAACATCCAGGCCCAGTCGTAGGGCGGCTGCCAGCGCAGTTCGTACATAGTTGCTCCTTGTTTTCTGCTAACAGCATAAACGGCATCGGAATTTTCCGCCTTGCTTTCATATTCCGGTGTCAACGCAAAGCAGAAAAGGCACCTTAACTGCGAGACAGAAATGTCTTGTGGGTTGGCTTGACTGACCTGCTCCCCGTTGATTAACACACCGCGATGTTAGTAATGTCTTCATCAGCATCATGCCGAAACCGAACAGCCAGGCAGCGGTGATGAATCTGGCGGTGACGTTCAGTCATTACAACGAACATCATCCGCATAGTGCACTGGGATATCGCTCACCACGGGAATATATACGCAGGAAGTTATCGCAACCATAAGAGAGCAAAAACGTCTGGATATATAGGGTCAAATCCACTTATTGACCATATACTGCCTAAGTTCTACACTCCGATGACTTCCATGACAAAGGGATATTGAATGGATACGGTCGAACAAGTACATGGGTACTTCTATAAGGGGTACTGGAATCTCAAACCTGATGAACTCTATATGCTGATTATGGTTGATGTAATGAGCCAACATTTAGGCATAACAGCATCGGCGGCGGCAATGCTGCTTTCTGGTCAGCCGTGGGTATCGACGCGAACAAAACCTGCGGGAGCATTAGAAGGCACTTCAGTTGCATCGAAGTACTCGCGTATGATTTTCCGGGATAAGCATCTTCCCGTAGGTATACGAATCCCAACCCCCATTGGCGGTTTCAAAAATTTCAGATTTACCCCAACCAATAAAGTGGGAACGATCATTGGCCGTTATATCCCTTGGGTAGGATTGGGTATGGCTGTTTGGACGGCAAGAGCAATAACGAAAGATACTGCCGACATTTTCAATACTATCGTTGCCCCTAAAGATCGCATCCAGTGGACGTACTTCTAATGAGTATTGAACAAGAAATTATCGATTACATATTTGATCAACATGCTGTGCGTAAGTACTACATTTTTGGTGAGAGGCAGCCCATAACCTTAGACACTGAGCTTACTAAAGGTGGGTTAGATATTATATGGGAAGATGCACAGGACACGCTTGATTACTATTTCAAGCACTGGAATGTGAAATTGAATGAATTTGAAATATCAAAGTACTTTGATTCTGCATTCACAGGTAAAACAGTTGAAACTAAGCCCTTGTATGTATGGATGTTAGTCAATAGTGCCGAAGCTGGGGAATGGCTGTACGATTGAACCATTCTAGATATAACAATCAATGTCGATACGATGTGTGAATTCATTTATTCTTATCGAGTTTATTATACAGTTCATATTCAAGTGGGGTAAGACAACGCATCATGAAACTAACTTTTGTACTTTTTTCGTAGATGAAATAGATTGGCCGATATATTACTACCTCACCGGCAGCTAATGGCATGTTATCCTGTCGAATAAATTGAAAATTCCCCTTGGACGCAGAAAATGCTGGGCGTTCTGGTTTTGAATACCTTACATCGCGAACTAATATGGGCGAATCCAAATTGTATCCATCGACTTTAACCGAAAAGCGATCTTCCTTGGCGTCCAGTATCGCCCACTTGTGAGTCTCACCATCAGATACTGTCTGATCCCCTACCTCTTCTGAACGTAGATATTCACAGTACTGTAACCCCTTGTCAGTTGCTGAAAGTTCAGCACGAACCGATAAAGATACTAATGTCAGTGCGATAATTAACTTTTTCATTAGAGGTTATCCTCAATATGTACAGTACTTTTAATATCGCCAATATAGTCATGATTGAATAAGCGACTGAATATTATTCAGCATTGCTTTATTATCTTCATAACTAACCAAATTAGTAATACGCCTTTCACTTCATGTCTTTCATGTACAGTATCGCACTTACCACTGATTGCCAGTGTCTGGATTTTCTGTAAGTCATTTGATTGATATGCTCACAGCAGACGGCTTTGTGCCCGGAGGGAATATTGCCGGTTTAGATCCATATGACCAATCCGGACAACCGACACATTGCCAGGACATGAGGCTAAAGCGGTGAAACGGCGTCCACAATATGCTGGAAAACGTAAGGATCCGAGAGGAGCTCGAATTCTTCGTCATCCGGGTAAGTCACCGCTACGTGATAGTTCTCTCCGGCAAAGACCTTTATCGACTGCAGATCCTGCCAGTAAGTAGCCAGGAAGAAATGTTCCCAGTTGCCTTGCGTTTCCCTGCGCACAAAGGCGCCTCTGTTCCCCTGTACACTCTTTGAATGCTCCACGCCTGTCTTCTCCAGGTGTTCCGCAAAACCTTCCGCATGTTTGAGCGGAACACAGCCGTGCCATGTCCTTACAATCATTAGCTTTTCCTCCTTACATGATATAAACATCACCATAACATAGGAAGGTATCTTGTGGTGCGATTTACGAATCGAATGCCCGGAACTCGTCATATTTTTTATTGCATTAGACAGCCTTTACCACGGATAGAAAACCCGCTCAGTGCCAGATATAGTCATTCACACCCTGAGACATTCGACAAACATTTTATTGCTTCAGTCAGGGCGATTTCCGCTCTTCCAGTGCCAGCAAATATTTCCTCATAGTGGATCTCCCGTAACTTCTCACAGGCGAAGGTGGGACCAAAATCCGGATATTTATCTCTGACAAGCGAGATGACGAGAGCACAAAAATCAGGAGTAAAAGCATTGTTGGGACGTTTCCCTTGATGGCGGGAAACCAGTCTCTGAGAACCCTCGATCCGGTAGTGCTGAACGAGGCGTTTTACATGCCGGTCCGAGACGCCTATACGTTCCACAGCCTGCTACTGGGTGATTTGGCGGCGGACTGAATCCCGAATAATCTGGAGACGGTCAAGTTATTTGAAACTCATGCTAATTATCTCTTTTGTCATGAAATATCCAGCCTGATAAACTAAGGGGACATTGCAGAATGGGCTAAAAGGGACATTACTGCATAGGCTTAACAGATTTAATATTCCAGTTGTCGCCCGGGCCGCATTCGGCTAAAGTCGCCCCCCTTCTTCACTGGCATGGGGATAACAACGTGTTTGCAGGTTTTGACTACGGGACAGCAAACTGCTCGATTGCAGTAATGCGCGATGGTGCGCCACATCTGCTGACCATGGAAAATAACAGTTCGCTGCTGCCGTCTATGCTCTGCGCACCAACGCGCGAAGCTGTCAGCGAATGGCTCTATCGTCACCATCAGGTTCCGGCTACGGGTAGCGAAACCCAGGCGCTGCTGCGCCGGGCGGTGAGCTTTAACCGTGAGGAAGATATTGAGGTCAATGCCGCCAGCGTGCAGTTTGGCCTCGCCTCGCTGCGTCAGTATGTGAGCGATCCGGAAGAGGTTTACTTCGTTAAATCGCCGAAATCCTTCCTCGGTGCCAATGGCCTGAAACCGCAGCAGATCGCCCTGTTCGAGGATCTGGTCTGCGCCATGATGCTGCATATTCGCCAACAGGCCGAAACGCAATTGCCGGAAAGCATCAACCAGGCGGTCATTGGTCGGCCGATCAACTTCCAGGGACTTGGCGGCGATGATGCCAACGCCCAGGCGCAAGGGATCCTTGAACGTGCAGCGAAACGCGCCGGTTTCCACGAGGTGGTGTTCCAATATGAACCGGTAGCCGCAGGGCTCGATTTTGAAGCCACGCTAAGCGAAGAGAAGCGCGTGCTGGTGGTGGATATCGGCGGCGGAACAACAGACTGCTCCATTCTGCTGATGGGCCCAGAATGGCGCGCCAGACAGGAGCGCGCAGCCAGCCTTCTCGGCCACAGCGGTTGCCGTGTAGGCGGTAACGATCTGGATATCGCGCTGGCGTTTAAAAGTCTGATGCCCCTGCTTGGTATGGGCGGCCAGACGGAAAAAGGCATCGCTCTGCCGATTCTGCCGTGGTGGAACGCGGTGGCGATCAACGATGTGCCAGCGCAAACCGAATTTTACAGCGCAGCCAATGGCCGTCTGCTCAACGATCTGTTGCGCGACGCCCGCGACGCGGAAAAAGTCGCCCTGCTGCTGAAAGTGTGGCGGCAGCGTCTGAGCTACCGGCTGGTACGCAGCGCCGAAGAGAGCAAAATAGCCCTCTCAGAAGAAGCGCATGTCACCACGCCGCTGCCGTTTATCAGTGACGAGCTTGCCACTGCCATCACCCAGGACACCCTGGAGGCCGCGCTCAATCAACCGTTACAGCGCATTATTGAGCAGGTGCAACTGGCGCTGGAAAACAGCAACGAAACGCCGGAAGTGATCTATCTGACCGGCGGGAGCGCCCGCTCACCCATCATCAAGAAAGCGCTGGCGGAAACGCTGCCAGGGATCCCGATTGCGGGCGGCGATGATTTTGGCTCTGTCACCGCCGGGCTTGCCCGCTGGGCGCAGGTGTTGTTTCGCTAATATTTTGCCGGATGATCACCATCCGGCATGATTTTCTTCTTAATATTACCCCTAACACAAATTTTCATCTCCCCCAGACGTTTCTAAACAGTGTTTCATATTTCCTCCATTTTTCTGCGTTAAGCCCTCATTAAACTAGTATTATTTTGGTCATGGCTGTTTCAGGATGAGATATATATAACGATGAAGCGCAGTTTCACTTTTCGCCGCACACTTGTGGCGGTCGTGGTTATCGCTGCGGCAGGTGCCGCGTGGTACTACTTTAGCCACCAGCAAGCTACCCCGCCCTCTTCCGCCACCGGGCACACTCAAAGTCAGACTGGTGGCGGTCGCCACAGCATGCGCGGCGGCGCGCTACCGCCAGTCCAGGCCGCCACGGCGACCCGCGAATCCGTTCCGCGCTATCTCTCTGGACTCGGTACAATTACGGCCACCAACACAGTGACCGTTCGCAGCCGCGTTTCCGGCCAACTGATGGCGCTCCACTTCCAGGAAGGGCAACAGGTTAAGGCCGGCGATCTGCTGGCTGAAATCGACCCCAGCGAATTTAAAGTCGCACTGGCGCAGGCACAGGGGCAACTGGCAAAAGATAAAGCCACGTTGGCGAATGCGCGCCGCGATCTGGCCCGCTATCAACAACTGGCGAAAACCAGTCTCGTCTCCCGCCAGGATCTCGATACCCAGCTGGCGCTGGTAACGGAATCCGAAGGCACCGTCAAAGCTGATGAAGCTTCGGTCGCCAGCGCCCAGTTACAACTGGACTGGAGCCGCATCACGGCACCCATATCCGGGCGAGTTGGCTTAAAACAGGTGGATATGGGCAACCAAATCAGCAGCAGCGATACCACCGGTATTGTGGTGCTGACGCAAACCCACCCGATTGACCTCGTCTTTACCCTGCCGGAAAACGACATCGCCACCGTGGTGCAGGCGCAAAAGGCCGGTCAACCTCTGGTGGTGGAAGCCTGGGATCGCACGAACAAACAGAAACTGAGCAGCGGTTCGCTACTGAGCCTTGATAACCAGATCGATGCCACCACTGGCACCATCAAACTGAAAGCACGCTTTAATAATCAGGACGACTCGCTGTTCCCCAACCAGTTCGTCAATGCGCGCATGCTGGTCGCCACGCAACAAGATGCCGTTGTGATCCCTACCGCCGCGCTGCAAATGGGTAATGAAGGCAACTTTGTCTGGGTGGTGAATGAGAATAGCCAGGTCAGCAAACATATCGTTACGCCGGGTATTCAAGACAGCCAGAAAGTGGTGATTGCCGCCGGGCTGTCGGCAGGCGATCGCGTGGTGACGGATGGTATCGACCGTCTGACCGAAGGGGCCAAAGTGGATGTGGTGGATGCGCAAAGCGCCCAGCAGATGCCCACAAAACGTGAACATCCGGCGAAAGGAGCGCACGCCTGATGCAGTTGCTACCGCCAGGCCGGACAGGTGGCCCTTCCCGTCTGTTTATCTTACGCCCGGTCGCCACCACCTTATTGATGGTAGCGATTCTGCTTGCCGGGATCATCGGCTACCGTTTTCTTCCCGTCTCGGCGCTACCGGAAGTGGACTACCCCACCATCCAGGTTGTCACCCTTTACCCCGGCGCGAGCCCGGATGTGGTGACTTCGGCGATTACTGCGCCGCTCGAACGACAATTTGGCCAGATGTCGGGCTTAAAACAGATGTCGTCACAAAGCTCCGGCGGGGCATCGGTGGTGACGTTGCAGTTCCAGCTCACGTTGCCGCTGGATGTCGCCGAGCAGGAAGTGCAGGCGGCGATGAACGCGGCCAATAGCCTGCTCCCTTCCGATCTGCCTAACCCGCCGGTTTACAGCAAAGTTAACCCGGCCGATCCGCCGATCATGACGCTGGCAGTCACCTCTTCCGCTATGCCGATGACGCAGGTGGAAGATATGGTCGAAACGCGCGTCGCGCAGAAAATTTCGCAGGTTTCCGGCGTCGGTCTGGTCACGCTTTCCGGCGGCCAGCGCCCGGCAGTGCGCGTCAAACTTAACGCGCAGGCCATCGCCGCGCTGGGGTTGACCAGTGAAACTATTCGCACCGCCATCAATAATGCCAACGTTAACTCGGCAAAAGGGAGCCTCGATGGCCCAACGCGGGCCATCACACTCTCCGCCAACGATCAGATGCAGTCCGCCGAAGAGTACCGCCAGTTGATTGTCGCTTACCAGAACGGGGCGGCCATTCACCTGGGCGATGTAGCAACCGTGGAACAAGGTGCGGAAAACCGCTGGCTTGGCGCATGGGCGAATAAGCAGCAGGCGATTGTGATGAATGTCCAGCGTCAGCCGGGTGCCAACATCATTGATACCGCCGATAGCATTCGTACTCTGCTGCCGCAGTTAACGGCGAGTCTGCCGAAATCGGTCACGGTGAAAGTGCTCTCCGATCGCACCAACAATATCCGCGCCTCGGTCAGCGATACCCAGTTCGAACTGATGCTGGCCATTGCGCTGGTGGTGATGATTATCTATCTGTTTCTGCGCAATATTCCGGCCACCATCATTCCTGGTGTGGCCGTGCCGCTGTCGCTTATCGGTACCTTTGCGGTGATGGTGTTTCTCGATTTCTCTATCAATAACCTGACGCTGATGGCGCTGACCATCGCCACCGGCTTTGTGGTGGATGATGCGATTGTGGTGATTGAGAACATCTCGCGCTATATCGAAAAAGGGGAAAAACCGCTGGCGGCGGCGCTGAAAGGCGCAGGCGAGATCGGTTTTACCATTATCTCCCTCACCTTCTCGCTGATTGCCGTGCTGATCCCGCTGCTGTTTATGGGCGATATCGTCGGGCGTCTATTCCGTGAGTTCGCCGTCACGCTGGCGGTGGCAATTCTAATCTCGGCCGTCGTTTCACTGACGCTGACGCCGATGATGTGCGCGCGCATGCTGAGCGCTGAATCCCTGCGCAAGCAGAACCGTTTTTCCCGCGCCTCAGAACGTTTTTTCGAGCGCGTGATCGCCGGTTACGGCCATCTGCTGGCGAAAGTGCTTAACCACCCGTGGCTGACACTCAGCGTGGCGATAGGCACACTGCTGCTGTCGGTGGCGCTGTGGGTTCTCATTCCAAAAGGCTTCTTCCCGGTACAGGACAACGGCATCATTCAGGGTACGCTCCAGGCACCGCAATCGGCATCGTTTGCCAGCATGGCGCAGCGCCAGCGGCAGGTTGCCGACGTTATCCTGCAGGATCCGGCGGTTGAAAGCCTGAGCTCGTTTGTTGGCGTTGATGGCACCAACCCGTCGCTGAATAGCGCCCGTCTGCAAATCAACCTTAAGCCGCTGGATGAGCGCGACGACCGCGTACAGACAGTGATTGAGCGCCTGCAACAGGCGGCGGCAAAAGTGCCCGGCGTGGCGCTCTATCTGCAACCGACGCAGGATCTGACCATCGACACCACAGTCAGCCGCACCCAGTACCAGTTTACCTTGCAGGCAAACACGCTGGACGCATTGAGCACCTGGGTGCCGCAACTGCTCGCTAAACTGGAAGCGCTGCCACAGCTTTCTGATGTCAGCAGCGACTGGCAGGACAAAGGACTGGTGGCCTATGTCAACGTTGACCGCAACACCGCCAGCCGTCTTGGCATTACCATGTCGGATGTTGATAACGCGCTGTATAACGCCTTTGGTCAGCGACTGATCTCCACCATCTATACCCAGTCAAATCAGTATCGCGTGGTGCTGGAACACGACACTACACAAACGCCGGGGTTGGCGGCGCTGGAGAACATTCGTCTGGCCAGCAGCGGCGGCGGTGTGGTGCCATTATCCTCGATAGCTAAAGTGGAACAGCGCTTTGCGCCGCTGAGTATTAACCACCTCGATCAATTCCCCTCCACCACCATCTCTTTTAACGTGGCGCGCGGTTATTCGCTGGGTGATGCGGTGCAGGCGATCACCGACAGCGAAAAAACCCTCAATTTCCCGACCGATATCCGCACCCAGTTCCAGGGCAGCACACTAGCGTTCCAGTCTGCGCTTGGCAGCACGGTCTGGCTGATCGTCGCAGCGGTGGCGGCAATGTATATCGTGCTCGGCGTGCTGTATGAGAGTTTTATTCACCCGGTTACCATTCTCTCGACGCTACCGACCGCCGGCGTTGGCGCGCTGCTGGCGCTGATGATTTCCGGCAGTGAGCTGGATGTGATCGCCATTATCGGCATCATCCTGCTGATTGGTATTGTCAAGAAAAACGCAATCATGATGATCGACTTTGCCCTCGCCGCCGAACGCGAAGAGGGGATGGCGCCGCGCGAGGCGATTTTCCAGGCCTGTCTGCTGCGTTTTCGCCCGATCCTGATGACCACGCTGGCGGCCCTGCTCGGTGCGCTGCCGCTGATGCTCAGCACTGGTGTGGGCGCAGAGCTGCGCCGCCCGCTGGGTATCGGCATGGTGGGTGGTCTGCTGGTCAGCCAGGTGCTGACGCTGTTCACCACACCGGTGATTTATCTGCTGTTCGACCGCCTGTCGCTGGCCGTAAAACAGCGCTTCCCGCGCCGTGAAGAGGAGGCGTAAGTGAAGTTTTTCGCCCTCTTCATTTACCGCCCGGTGGCGACGATTTTGATTTCGCTGGCTATAACGCTGTGCGGCATCCTTGGCTTCCGGCTGCTGCCGGTAGCCCCGCTGCCGCAGGTCGATTTTCCGGTGATCATGGTCAACGCCTCTCTGCCTGGCGCCTCGCCGGAAACGATGGCGTCGTCGGTCACTACACCACTGGAACGCTCGCTGGGGCGGATTGCCGGGGTCAACGAAATGACCTCATCCAGCTCGCTGGGCAGTACACGCATCATTTTGCAATTTAATTTTGACCGCGATATCAACGGCGCAGCGCGCGATGTACAGGCGGCGATCAATGCGGCGCAAAGCTTGCTGCCAAGCGGTATGCCAAGCCGTCCGACCTATCGCAAAGCGAACCCGTCGGACGCGCCGATCATGATCCTGACGCTGACCTCGGATACCTATTCGCAGGGTCAGTTATACGATTTTGCCTCGACACAGCTGGCACAAACCATCTCGCAAATCGATGGCGTCGGCGATGTTGATGTCGGCGGAAGTTCGCTGCCCGCGGTGCGTGTCGATCTCAACCCGCAGGCGCTGTTTAATCAGGGCGTTTCTCTCGATGCCGTGCGTACCGCCATCAGCAGTGCCAACGTCCGTCGGCCGCAGGGCGCGGTGGATGACGGCGCTCAACGCTGGCAGGTGCAAACCAATGATGAGCTGAAAACGGCGGCCGAATACCAGCCGTTGATTATTCATTACAACAACGGCGCAGCGGTACGTTTAAGCGATGTCGCCACGGTTAGCGACTCGGTGCAGGATGTGCGCAATGCCGGGATGAGCAATGCAAAACCGGCGATTTTGCTGATGATCCGCAAGCTGCCGGAAGCCAATATTATTCAGACGGTGGACAGCATCCGCGCCCGTCTGCCGGAATTACAGAAAACCATTCCTGCCGCTATCGATCTGCAAATCGCCCAGGATCGCTCGCCGACCATTCGCGCCTCGCTGTCAGAAGTGGAGCAGACGCTGGTGATCTCTGTGGCGCTGGTGATCCTGGTGGTGTTTCTGTTTTTGCGCTCCGGTCGCGCCACGCTGATCCCGGCGGTCGCCGTACCGGTTTCGCTGATCGGCACCTTTGCCGCTATGTACCTGTGCGGTTTTAGCCTGAATAACCTGTCGCTGATGGCGCTGACCATCGCCACCGGCTTTGTCGTTGATGATGCCATTGTGGTGCTGGAAAACATCTCCCGCCATCTTGAAGCGGGCGTGAAACCGTTGCAGGCAGCATTGCAGGGAACGCGGGAAGTCGGTTTTACCGTGCTGTCGATGAGCCTGTCGCTGATAGCGGTGTTCCTGCCGCTGCTGCTGATGGCCGGTCTGCCGGGCAGGCTGCTGCGCGAGTTTGCCGTCACGCTGTCGGTGGCGATTGGCATCTCGATGGCCATTTCACTGACGCTGACGCCGATGATGTGCGGCTGGCTGCTGAAGCGCCATAAACCGCGCGAACGCCCGCGGGAAAAAGGCGTTGGCCGTTTGCTGATTGCGCTCCAACAGCAGTACGCCCGTTCGCTTTCATGGGTGCTGAACCATGCCAGGCTGGTGGGTCTGGTGCTGATTGGCACAATCGCGTTGAATGTCTGGCTCTATATCTCCATTCCGAAAACCTTCTTTCCGGAACAGGACACCGGCGTGCTGATGGGCGGCATTCAGGCGGATCAGAGCATCTCTTTCCAGGCGATGCGCGGTAAGTTGCAGGATTTTATGAAAATCATCCGTGACGATCCGGCTGTGGATAATGTCACCGGTTTTACCGGCGGTTCACGAGTGAACAGCGGCATGATGTTTATCACCCTCAAATCCCGACATATTCGTAATGAAACGGCGCAGCAGGTGATTGACCGGTTGCGCGTTAAACTGGCGAAAGAGCCTGGCGCAAGCCTGTTTTTGATGGCCGTACAGGATATTCGCGTCGGCGGACGGCAGGCCAATGCCAGTTACCAGTTCGCCCTGTTGTCGGACGATCTCAGCGCCCTGCGCGAGTGGGAGCCGAAGATCCGTAAAGCGCTGGCTGCGCTGCCGCAACTGGCAGACGTCAACTCAGACCAGCAGGACAACGGCGCGGAGATGAAGCTGGTTTACGATCGCGAAACGATGTCGCGGCTGGGCATCAGCGTTGAAGCGGCTAACAGCCTGCTGAATAACGCCTTCGGCCAGCGGCAGATCTCCACTATTTATCAACCACTTAACCAGTACAAAGTGGTGATGGAAGTCGATCCCCGCTATACCCAGGATGTGAGCGCGCTGGACAAGATGTATGTTATCAACAGCGAAGGCCAGTCGATTCCGCTCTCTTACTTTGCCCACTGGCAACCGACGAATGCGCCGCTATCGGTGAACCATCAGGGGTTGTCGGCGGCATCAACCATCGCCTTTAACCTGCCGACAGGCACTTCGCTGTCGGAAGCCAGCGACGCCATCGATCGTATGATGACGCAACTTGGCGTCCCGCCGAGCGTGCGCGGCAGTTTTGCCGGGACGGCGCAGGTGTTCCAGGAGACGATGAATTCACAGGTGATCCTGATCCTGGCAGCGATTGCCTCGGTTTATATCGTGCTGGGGATCCTCTACGAGAGCTACGTCCACCCGCTGACCATTCTCTCAACGCTGCCCTCGGCGGGCGTCGGTGCGCTGCTGGCGCTGGAGTTGTTTGGCGCACCGTTCAGCCTGATTGCACTGATTGGCATCATGTTGCTGATCGGGATAGTGAAGAAGAATGCCATAATGATGGTCGACTTCGCCCTCGAAGCCCAGCGCAAGGGGAGCCTGAGCGCAGAAGAAGCCATCTTCCAGGCCTGTTTGCTGCGTTTTCGTCCGATCATGATGACCACCCTGGCGGCACTGTTTGGCGCGCTGCCGTTGGTCATTTCCGGCGGCGACGGCTCTGAACTGCGCCAGCCGCTGGGGATCACCATTGTCGGCGGTCTGGTGATGAGCCAGCTTCTTACCCTGTATACAACGCCGGTGGTCTACCTCTTCTTTGACCGCCTGCGTATGCGTTTCAGTCAGAAAGAGAGAGAGCCTGTTAGTGAATGAATGAACTTCCCAAAAACATCCGCTGGCAACTATGGATTGTCGCCTTTGGCTTTTTTATGCAGTCGCTGGATACCACTATTGTGAATACTGCCCTCCCCTCCATGGCGCGAAGCCTGGGGGAGAGCCCACTGCATATGCACATGGTGGTGGTCTCCTATGTATTGACCGTGGCAATCATGCTGCCAGCCAGCGGCTGGCTGGCGGATCGGGTCGGCGTGCGAAATATCTTTTTCATCGCCATTGTGCTGTTCACCACCGGCTCGCTGTTTTGCGCGCAGGCCTCAACCCTTGATCAACTGGTGATGGCGCGGGTTTTACAGGGTGTCGGCGGGGCGATGATGGTGCCGGTAGGCAGGCTGACGGTGATGAAAATCGTCCCGCGCGACCAGTATATGGCGGCGATGACCTTCGTCACTCTGCCGGGGCAAATCGGCCCGCTGGTCGGCCCGACGCTTGGCGGGATTCTGGTGGAGTATGCTTCGTGGCACTGGATCTTCCTGATTAACCTGCCGGTCGGCATTATCGGCGCGATCGCCACCCTGAGTCTGATGCCAAACTATAAACTGCAAACCCGCCGTTTCGATATAGCGGGTTTTGTGTTGCTGGCCTGCGGTATGGCGACGCTGACGCTGGCGCTCGACGGCAACCGCGGGCTGGGGCTTTCGTCCGTCCAGCTTGGTGCGTTGGTGGCGGTGGGCGCGGCGGCGACGCTGTTTTATCTGCTGCACGCCAGAGGCAATGATGGCGCGTTGTTCAACCTGCGGCTGTTCCGCACGCCCTCGTTTTCCCTGGGGCTGGCCGGTAGCTTCGCCGGGCGAATAGGCAGCGGCATGCTGCCATTTATGACGCCAGTGTTTTTGCAGATTGGCCTTGACTTTTCACCGTTCCACGCCGGGCTGATGATGATCCCGATGGTGCTGGGCAGTATGGGCATGAAGCGGATTGTGGTGCAGGTGGTTAACCGTTTTGGTTATCGTCGCGCGCTGGTCTGTTCCACCCTTGGTCTGGCGCTGGTGAGCCTGCTGTTTATGACCACCGCCCTGCTCGGCTGGTACTATCTGCTACCGGTAGTGCTGTTCTGCCAGGGGATGATCAACTCGATGCGCTTCTCTTCGATGAACACCCTTACGCTGAAAGATCTGCCCGATGAACTGGCCAGCGGCGGCAACAGCTTGCTGTCAATGACCATGCAGTTGTCGATGAGTATCGGCGTTACCATCGCCGGTTTGCTGCTCGGCCTGTTCGGCCAGCAGCATCTGTCCGCGGACAGCGGCGTGACACATCATATTTTCCTTTACGCTTATCTCAGTATGGCGGTGATTATTTCACTACCGGCGTTGATCTTCGCCCGCATCCCGAACGATGCCAGCCAGAACGTCGTGATTGCCCGTCGCAACAGGAGAGAATCATGAAATTCTGGCGGCCGGGTATTACGGCCAAACTTTTTCTGGCCATTTTGACCACCTGCATCGTACTGCTGGTAATCATGCACTGGGCGGTACGAATCAGCTTCGAGCGAGGGTTTATCGACTATATCAAGCGCGGCAACGAGCAGCGCCTGCAACTGTTGAGCGACACACTGGCCGAGCAGTACGCCCAGCACGGCGACTGGCAATTTCTGCGCAATAACGACCGGATGATTTTCCAGATCCTGCGATCTTTCGAACGTGATAACGACCATGAAGATGATCGCTCCGGTGGACCGGAACGTACCATGCAGCGGAATCGCGCGTTGGGCGACAACGGCGGAGCAGATCGTGGAATGGCGCCGGAGAGCCGGGGAGCAGAACAGAGGATAGAAAGCTATGACCCGCCACCGGGTCCACCACCGCCGCACGGCTGGCGCACGCAGTTCTGGGTTGTCGATCAGAGCAACAATGTGCTGGTCGGCCCGCGCGGCACGGTGCCGGACGAAGGAAACCGCCGGGCGATTGTGGTGAACCAGAAAACGGTGGGCTGGGTGGTTGCCTCTCCGGTTGAGCGGTTAACACGCAATACCGACATCAATTTTGACCAACAACAGCGTCGCACCAGCTGGCTGATTGTCGGCCTCGCCACGCTGCTGGCGGCGCTGGCTACCTTCCCGCTGGCGGGCGGCCTGCTGGCACCGGTGAAACGGCTGGTCGAGGGAACGCACAAACTGGCCTCCGGCGATTTCTCGACACGCGTCACGACTGACAGCCAGGATGAACTGGGCAGACTGGCGCGTGATTTTAACCTGCTGGCCAGTACGCTGGAGAAAAACCAGCAAATGCGCCGCGATTTTATGGCTGATATCTCCCACGAACTGCGTACGCCACTGGCGGTGCTGCGCGGCGAACTGGAGGCGATTCAGGACGGCGTACGCAAATTTACGCCGGAATCAGTGTTGTCGTTACAGGCAGAGGTCGGCACGCTCACCAAGCTGGTGGACGATTTGCATCAGTTGTCGATGTCCGACGAGGGCGCACTAGCCTACCAGCGCACACCGGTGGATGTGGTGACATTGCTGGAGATTGCCGCTGGCGCGTTTCATGAACGTTTTGCCAGCCGAAATCTGAACTTGTCGCTGGATTTGCAGTCCACCAGTGGCAGAGTATTTGGCGATCCCGATCGCCTGATGCAGTTGTTTAATAACCTGCTGGAAAACAGCCTGCGCTATACGGACGGCGGCGGACAAATTCAGATTCAGTCCACCACCCGCGACGGCAAACTGATCCTGAGTTTTGCCGACAGCGCGCCGGGCGTTTCCGACGAGCAGCTTACGCGCCTGTTTGAGCGTTTCTACCGCACGGAAGGGTCGCGCAACCGAGCCAGCGGCGGTTCCGGACTGGGGCTGGCAATCTGTTTGAATATTGTGGAGGCCCACGGTGGCGCTATCCACGCCGGACACTCGCCATTCGGCGGGGTTACTATTACAGTTGAACTACCGCTTGAAGGCGAACAATCGAGAGAAGTATGACTGAGCTACCCATTGATGAAAACACGCCGCGCATTCTGATCGTGGAAGATGAACCGAAGCTGGGACAGTTGCTGATCGATTATCTACGGGCGGCCAGCTACGCGCCGACGCTGATTAACCACGGCGATCAGGTGCTGGGATATGTCCGCCAGACGCCGCCGGATTTGATCCTGCTCGATCTGATGCTGCCCGGCACCGATGGCCTGACGCTGTGTCGGGAGATCCGTCGCTTCTCCAATGTACCGGTCATTATGGTGACGGCAAAAATTGAGGAGATCGATCGTCTGCTGGGGCTGGAAATCGGCGCCGACGATTACATCTGCAAACCCTACAGCCCGCGCGAAGTGGTGGCGCGAGTCAAAACCATTCTGCGCCGCTGCAAGCCGCAGCGCGAATTGCAGGCGCTGGATGCGGAAAGCCCGCTGATTGTGGATGAAGGGCGTTTCCAGGCAAGCTGGCACAACAAACTGCTGGATCTCACCCCAGCGGAGTTCCGTCTGCTGAAAACCCTCTCCAGCGAGCCGGGCAAGGTCTTCTCCCGCGAACAATTGCTAAACCATCTTTATGATGACTATCGCGTGGTGACCGACCGCACCATCGATAGCCATATCAAAAACCTGCGCCGCAAACTGGAAGCGCTGGATGAGGAACAATCCTTTATCCGCGCGGTATACGGCGTCGGCTACCGCTGGGAAGCCGACGCCTGCAAACTGGCGTAAACGTCTGTCGGGCTTCACGCCCGATGGCATTTTATTTACGCAACAACCGCTGTAAACGCTGTTTGTGCCAGCGGGCGATCGACTCAGCGAAGACAAAGAGCCGCAATCCCCGCACCAGCAGCAATCCTCCCCAAATCGCCGCCACCCACAGTGACCATAGAGGTTCTGGCGCAGTACTGCGATTGAGGAAATAGAGCAATACGCAGACGATGACTGCGGTGATAAGCGATCGCCAGAAGCCGCTTTCGGTATCGACCTTTTCCCGCGCGGTTGTGATGCGCTGATCCAGCGCTTCTTCCCCCACTTCCGGCTGCCCGGACAACTAGTAACACTGACGCCAAACACCGCCGCTAACGCACTCAGCGTCTCTAGCGAAGGTTGATCGCCATTTTCAATTCGCTGCACCGTTCTGACGCTCAACGCGGCCATCTCTGCAAGCTGTTCCTGCGACCAGGCGTGGGCCAGACGGAACGCTTTCACTTTATTGCTCATGATATTTCTCCACAGGAAACCGGCTTGCAGTGTCGCGGAACCACGCAGACAGCAACACGATCGTTACCCGACAGCAACACGACATCGCCACGACAGTGCTCTGACAAAACCCTTCGCCGAGTATAAACCGGTCGTGAACAATGCTGTAATCCTCTGTATCCTGCCGGGCGCTTCAGGCGTATCTAAACAAGAATAACGGGGAAGGAGGGTGAGGAAATACGACCATGGTGTACTGATGCTGCTGTTAGCTGCGTTCGGTGGCGAGGCGGAAATGGCCACTGACTGCGAGTGAACTAACGCACAGGTTTACTCCCCCGGTGCGCAGCGCTACAATTCCCGCCCTAAATTTAGGGGAACTCCCCCGCCGCCTCACCTGGTGAGGCGATCTGACCTGTCATCAGAACGAGAACATCATGTTTAAACCGGAACTCCTGTCCCCGGCGGGAACGCTGAAAAATATGCGTTACGCCTTCGCTTACGGCGCGGACGCCGTTTACGCTGGCCAGCCGCGCTACTCGCTGCGCGTGCGCAATAACGAATTCAACCACGAAAACCTGCAAATCGGCATCAATGAAGCCCACGCGCAGGGCAAAAAATTCTACGTGGTGGTGAATATCGCGCCACATAACGCCAAGCTGAAAACATTCATCCGCGACCTGAAACCTGTGGTAGACATGGGGCCGGATGCGCTGATTATGTCCGATCCGGGGCTTATCATGATGGTGCGCGAAAACTTCCCACAGATGCCAATTCACCTCTCCGTGCAGGCAAACGCAGTCAACTGGGCAACGGTGAAATTCTGGCAGCAGATGGGGCTAACGCGCGTGATCCTCTCCCGCGAACTGTCGCTGGAAGAGATCGCCGAAATTCGCAGCCAGGTGCCGGAGATGGAGATCGAAATCTTCGTGCACGGCGCACTGTGCATGGCTTACTCTGGCCGTTGCCTGCTTTCAGGTTATATCAACAAGCGCGATCCGAACCAGGGCACCTGCACCAACGCCTGCCGCTGGGAATATAACGTTCAGGAAGGCAAAGAAGACGCTATCGGCAATATCGTACATGTTCACGAACCCATTCCAGTACAGAACATCGAACCCACACTGGGCGTCGGCGCGCCGACCGATAAAGTCTTTATGATTGAAGAAGCGCAGCGTCCAGGCGAGTACATGACCGCCTTTGAGGACGAGCACGGCACCTACATCATGAACTCGAAAGATCTGCGGGCAATTGCCCACGTTGAGCGCCTGACGCAGATGGGCGTGCACTCGCTGAAAATCGAAGGCCGTACCAAATCGTTCTACTACTGCGCCCGTACTGCGCAGGTATACCGCAAAGCGATCGACGACGCCGCAGCGGGTAAACCGTTTGACACTTCACTGTTGGAAACGCTGGAAGGGCTGGCACATCGCGGTTACACCGAAGGTTTCCTGCGCCGCCACACGCACGATGATTACCAGAACTATGACTATGGCTACTCGGTTTCCGAGCGCCAGCAGTTTGTCGGCGAATTCACTGGCGAGCGTAAAGGTAATCTGGCAGCCGTTGCTGTGAAAAATAAGTTTTCGGTCGGCGACAGCCTGGAGCTGATGACGCCGCAGGGCAATGTCAACTTTACGCTTGAGCAGATGGAAAACGCCAAAGGCGAAGCAATGCCGGTCGCGCCAGGCGATGGTTATACTGTCTGGCTGCCGGTTCCGCAGGATATGGCGCTGGAATATGCGCTTCTGATGCGCAATTTCACCGGGCAGTCGACGCGCAATCCTCACGCAAAGTAATTTAGCAGGGTTATTTTTACGGCTGGAAAAATCTTAGAATCGGATCACATACCTCCCCGGTCATTATGGGTATGATCCATCTTGCTGAAAAACATAACCCATAAATGCTAGCTGTACCAGGAACCACCTCCTTAGCCTGCGTAATCTCCCTTACGCAGGCTTATTTTTTTCCGCTTTATTCCGCTTTTTTTACCCCCTTCCCGCTCGTGAGATACACTTTCTTCATTGCATGCAATAAGGACGAGAAAAATGGGCAAAATTCCTGGAAGCTTATTGATCCTCAACGGTAAAAGCGCCGGAGACGAAACGCTGCGCACAGCCGTCGCGCGGTTGCGTAACGAGGGCATGGATATTCAGGTGCGCGTCACCTGGGAAAAAGGAGATGCCGGGCGCTATGTTAAAGAAGCACAGCTGCTTGGCGTAGAGACAGTGATCGCTGGTGGTGGCGACGGCACCGTCAACGAAGTGGCGACAGCGCTGGTAAACTGCACGGGTGATAACATTCCGGCGCTCGGTATTTTGCCGCTCGGCACCGCCAATGATTTCGCCACCAGCGCAGGGATCCCCGAGGCGCTGGAGAAAGCGTTACAGCTGGCTATCGTGGGTAAAGCGGTGGCTATCGATATCGCCCGCGTCAACGATAAAACCTGTTTTATTAATATGGCAACCGGCGGTTTTGGTACCCGCATCACCACGGAAACGCCGGAAAAACTGAAGGCCGCGCTGGGCGGGGTTTCTTATCTGATCCACGGGCTGCTGCGGCTGGATAAGCTAAAGGCCGATCGCTGCGAAATTCGCGGTGAGGCTTTTCAGTGGCAAGGCGATGCGCTGGTGATTGGCATTGGTAACGGGCGCCAGGCGGGCGGCGGACAGCAGCTTTGCCCGCAGGCGCTGATTAACGATGGCTTACTGCATCTGCGTATTTTTACCGGCGAAGAGCTGTTACCCGCACTGTTGATCACCCTGACACAGCCGGATGATAACCCGCATATTATTGACGGTAAATCGGCATGGTTCGAGGTCAGCGCCCCACATGAAATTACCTTTAACCTCGACGGTGAACCGCTAAGCGGCGAGCATTTCCGCATTGAAGTGTTGCCCAATGCATTACAGTGCCGGTTACCGCCGGATTGCCCGTTATTGTGTTAATCGCTTAAAAATACCTGATGACGCTTCGCTTATCAGGCCATATAACGAGGCAAAAAACGCGATACCTCTCCCCCGAAGAGGAGAGGATGTGACGAAAGCCGTTATGCGATGGTCACTTTCTGATCGAGATAGACATCCTGCACGGCGTTAATCAGTTTCACGCCGTCGGCCATGGTTTTCTTGAACGCCTTACGGCCAAGGATCAGCCCCATGCCGCCCGCGCGTTTATTGATAACCGCGGTACGGACAGCATCGGCCAGATCGGTGTCACCTCCGGCAGCGCCGCCGGAGTTGATCAACCCCGCGCGCCCCATATAGCAGTTCGCCAGTTGATAGCGCACCAGATCAATCGGGTTATCGCTGGTCAGTTTGCTGTAGACGCGTTCATCGGTATAACCGAAATTAACCGCTTTATAGCCGCCGTTATTTTCCGCCATTTTCTGCTTCACGATGTCCGCGCCGATGGTGGCGGCAATGTGATTCGCCTGGCCGGTCAAATCCGCCGAAACATGGTAATCCACTCCATCTTTCTTGAAGGCAGAGTTGCGCAGATAGGCCCACAACACGGTCACCAGCCCCAGTTCATGAGCACGCTCGAAGGCGGCCGAGATCTCTTCAATCTGGCGGCGGGATTCCTGCGATCCAAAATAGATAGTCGCGCCAACGGCCACTGCCCCCATATTGAATGCCTGCTCAACGCTGGCATACAGCGTCTGGTCATATTCCGTCGGGTAGCTGAGGGTTTCGTTGTGGTTGAGCTTGACGAGGAAGGGAATGCGGTGCGCATAGCGGCGGGAAACAGAGGCCAGCACGCCGTAGGTGGAGGCTACGCAATTACACCCGGCTTCAATCGCCAGCTCCACGATATTCTTCGGATCGAAATAGAGCGGATTCGCTGCAAAGGATGCTCCCGCCGAGTGCTCAATCCCCTGGTCAACCGGCAGAATGGACAGATACCCGGTGCCCGACAGCCGCCCGTGGTTATACAGCGTCTGCATGTTACGCAGCACCGCAGGCGGACGGTTGTTATCGACCATCACGCGATCCACGTAATCGCCGCCCGGCAAATAGAGTTGGTCAGCGGGGATGGTCATACATCGGTGTTGCAGAAGGCTGTCGGCGTCTTTGCCGAGTAACTGCACAATATCAGTCATAGCTATGCTCCCGTAAGCTTCGCGCAAAGCGAATTGGATTATCCCGACCTGCCTTACGGCAGGCAGAAATAAGCCTGGTACTCATGCGCGATATTTTCCACTGCTGCCTTTTTTTCAGCATAATCTGCTGGCACGTTTCGGATCCTGGTTTACCACCACTGATGGAAATGGTGTACCGGCCCGATCCCGCTACCGACTTCCAGCGAATCCGCCTGTGCCAGCGCGGCCGTCAGCCACTGTTTGGCTTCAGCGACCGTCGACGCCCAGTCGCTGTGGCGCGGGCGCAGCGCAGCCAGCGCGGCGGAGAGCGTGCAGCCTGTGCCGTGGGTATTTTTCGTCGCCACGCGCGGCGCGGTAAAGCGTAGCGCGCCTTCACCGGTGAAGAGCCAGTCCGGACTTTCGGCATCATCCAGATGACCGCCTTTCATCAGCACCGCCTCGCAGCCTAGCGCCAGCAGCGCTTCGCCCTGCGCATGCATCTCCTGCTCATTGCGGGCATGTGGCACTTCAAGCAGCGCAGCGGCCTCCGGCAGATTGGGGGTAATAAGTGAAACCTGCGGCAGTAAATGCTGACGCAGCGCCGACACGGCGGAGGGCGACAGCAGCGGGTCGCCGCTCTTGGCGAGCATTACCGTATCCAGCACTACATTACGTACCTGATAGTGGCGCAGACGCTCCGCCACCGCTTCAACAATATCGGTTTCCGCCAGCATGCCGATTTTGGTGGTATCAATACGCACATCGCTGAGCACCGAGTCGAGCTGCGCGGCGACAAAATCCGGTTCGATCCGGTACACCGACTGCACGCCGCGAGTGTTTTGCGCCACCAGCGCGGTGATCACCGAACAGCCGTAAGCGCCGAGCGCCGAGAAAGTTTTTAAATCTGCCTGAATTCCCGCGCCGCCGCTTGGGTCGGTACCGGCGATGGTCAATGCATTGATTCGCTTCATAACGCGCCCTCCCCGCCGAGTGTGTAGAGCGCATCGAGAAACGCGGGTGTAAAGCTGCCCGGCCCGTTGCTGTTCGCTACCGCCAGGCTGCCCGCCAGCCCGAGCCAGGCGCAGGCGCAGGCCACATTCGCCAGGCGATCGCCTTGCAGCGCGCAACTGGCGGCGACCACGGCGGATAACGCGCAACCCGTGCCGACAACCCGCGTCATCAGCACATCCCCACCCGTGACCATCAGTGTACGACAGCCATCAGTGACATAGTCCACTTCGCCGGTAACGGCCACCACCGCGCCGGTTTGCAGCGCCAGCGCCTGCGCTGCGGGCAACGCATTGCTGGCAGTATCAGTGGTATCCACGCCGCGCCCACCTGCGCTCACTCCCGCGAGTGCCAGAATTTCGGAGGCATTGCCGCGGATCGCCGCCGGATGCAGAGCAAGCAGTTGCTGACAAAATTGCGTACGGAAAGTGAGTGCGCCAACAGCAACGGGATCGAGTGTCCAGGGTTTGCCGACCGCATTTGCGCTTTCAATGGCCGCCAGCATCGCGTCGGCCCGCTCGCGGGTTAAGGTGCCAACGTTAATCAACAGCGCATCAGCAATCACACTGAATTGCTGTGCCTCGTCACGATCAATCACCATGACCGGCGACGCGCCAAGCGCCAGCAGCACATTGGCGGTAAAGGTTTGTACAACGTCGTTGGTCATACAATGAACAAGCGGGGAATGGCGGCGGAATTGCCGTAAGGCATGTGCGGTTTGCGCACGATCGAGCAGGTCAGGTTGCATGGTTTCGCTCCTGCCAGGCCGTGAAAGAAGTGATAGCCCGACAGGCATCTGACTTCCCTACGCTGGCATTATCCAGATCAGGTAATACGGGTATTTCTCAGCCTTCACAAAGAAGGGCACCCCGAGTCATTCAATTAGATCTCTTCTAAGAGGAAACCAGCGTAGAGGAAGTGGCTTGCTGTTGCAAGCTTGCCTGTCGGACCATCACTTTGACACATGCAGGAGCGGTCAGTTCAGCATTGAGCGCCGTTTCGACGGTAAGCTTCGTCAGCATCCGGGAAAACTGGTTAAGGTCAGCTTCGGTTTTAAGACCTTTAGCCAATTCTGCCGCAAGGGGTTTGAGTTTCTTTTCGTCCATAATTTTCTTGTTTCGGTTGTTGGAATGAACATATCATTAACAGGCAATTACACAATTTAAATTACAGTCTCCATAAAACTGACATTGTTTCAGTTACAAACTGTAGAAATATCACGCCATGTGTCATGAGCTGTTTATAAAAAATAATATCCATCAATGATTTCTCCTCTCGTTAATTCTGTGAGTAATGTCATTTAATGATGAATGAATTCTCTCATGATTGTATTCACTGAGCCAGTTGTCGAACAGCGATCCGTACAGGCTTAATTCGCGGGCTACTTCGGTTACGCTAATATGAGCGGCAAGCTTCAGGGCTTCTTCACGGAATTCAGGCGTGTGCTGCTTACGCGACTTTTTGGTGGTTGATACGGGTTTTGTCATGTGAGCAACCTTTGGTCAAGAGTTTACTCACTTCGTCACGTGTCCACTGTTGCCGGGTAAGATAAAAAGAGCCTTGCATTACTCTCTGGCAATGCAAGGCTCAATTAGTTGATATTAATGAACGATTAAGTCCTGCAGCTTACTTTTGAACTCATATACTTTTGCTTGCGGATTCTTTTTACAGAATTCAACTGTTTGTGGAACAGCAACGTTCACTGTCTCATCGAGAGAGACCGTGTCCCCCCCTTTGTAAGTTGTTTTATCATGCAACATCCAGAATGCAACCGGTGCCATAGCTTTCGGGTTCAGGTTGATAAATTCGTGGCATGTCATATTTTCGGGACTCTTCTCAGATGCCTGGGCACTGGATACTGCCCCGAAAAATAAACTCGCCAACAGAGTCAAACCGGTGAACACTATTTTCATACTTTTCATTAAAATCCTCATCTATATCAAATATCAAAAATATTGTGATAGACTTTTTAGTCATCCCTCTTGGCAGGTATTGTTACTACATGCCTCTCTCCCCTCCGCCTCTGATATCCTTAGCGCGTTTATATCACTTCGTTTTATCGACAATAATATGGTGTGTCGGGCGTGCTCGAGGGTGAAGAAAGAAATGTCCTTCTGGCGCGTTTCCAGTATTAATTGGTAATAATGTAACTCCCTCATTTATACCACCTTTATTCCGCAGAGCATACACAATAAACGGCAGTACAAACACGGCAAGGAAACCTGCTGCCAGCAGTTCAACATACTTATCGGTTGAATCACCCTGTATGGTATCCGGGGGCAAAAAAGAAATAACAAAGGCCATTATTGATGTCAGCAGCCCCACAGTAGCAATAAGCAGCTTGGCCTTTTTTCCCCCAGGAACATTAAACGTCCTTTTTTTCTCCGGATATTTACATACTAACAGCATGTAACTGATAAACATCATGAAGTATGCGCACAAATAAATGACTACTGTTAATGCCAGTGCTATCAGGAACGACATATTGCTTCCCCCACCAGTGTTGGTGAGGATGACTAAAGCAACAGATGTGATGACAAGCTGCGAAATTACCAGTATTACAGGAACCCCGTTTTGATTAAGTTTGGCTGCACTTGCAGGCAGTAGTTTTTTTTGTGCCGTTACATACATCCCCCGGGAAGGTCCTACAATCCATGATGCAATTTCCGCCAATACACCAAGCAATAATAGCGCAGAAATCACTCTCACCGACCATTCAAACCCAGACCCAACATGGGATATCAGTACGCTGAAAGTTTGCATTACCCCTGCTGAAAGGTTGATATCCGCCTGCGGGATCACGAGGGCAATAGCCAGACCACCCACGGAACTCAGGGAAATAGCCGCGATCATCAATAGCAACATGGCCAGCGGGTAATCTCGCCCAGGGTTGCGCATTTCATTGACGTGAGTCGCTGATGCTTCAACACCCATATAACTCAATATAAAAGCCACAAAGACTACAAGAGTTCCTAATTTTGTAAAATCGGGGAAAAATGTTGATTCATTTATCTCAATGGCAACTTTAGCGCCAGAATAGAGATACCAGATAGCGAGAGCTACAAGAATAATTGCCGGTAGTAAAATTCCCGCAAAAAAACCAACTTTAGCAATTCTGGCAGTATATTTGGTTCCACCAAACTGCGTTAAGGCAAGCCCCCATAAAATGATAAGTGCAGCGACCGTTTTTGTCACCGGCTCCTCGTTTAGTGCTGGCCACTTCAGTATGTAGGAAAGCGCCCCCAGTACGAAATAAAGCATTGGGATAAAACCAACCGCAATCTGCAAATAACCAAAAGATATGGCGGCGAACCCCCATTTCTCACCCATGGTTTTTGAGACCCAAGTAAACACGCCCCCCTCTTCCCAACCTTCAACTGTCGCCATTTCTGCAGCACACAACCCTACGGGAATAAACCAGAGTATCCCACCCAATAGCAGAAAAAAAACCAATGAAAACCCAGACGTAGCGAAAGTTGGATATTCATAAACCGCCATCACCATAGAAGCGGTAATAGCAAAGAATCCCAATAACGATAGCTCTTTACTCAATTCATTATGTGTTGATGTAGCCATAAATTCCTCCTGAACAGGCCTATTAATTGCAACAGGAAAAACTAGCTGTGGTTAAAACCACCGGCTTCTTCTTCACTTAATGGTTTACTGACTGGATGAGCCTCAAAATACCTGAGTGCACGTTGCATATCCTCCACCAGTAAACAGCCGAGGTCACGACTGACACCATGACGAACCAAAATTCGCTGAATAACCAGATCCTCACGATTTGCAGGCATAGAGTAAGCCGGTACCTGCCAGCCACGAGTACGCAGTCGGTCAGCAAAATCGTACAGTGAATACCCACCGATGGAAGCCCCTTCCTTTAGCTTCCATGCCAGCGCAGGGATCCCTTTCTCTCTGTCACCATCGAAAAGGATCTCGAAAGGTCCCATTTTCCCAATTTCAGTGGCGAGGAACCTGGCTGTCTCATAACAGGCATTGTGGATTTTCTCGTAGCCTTCACGCCCGAGACGCAAGAAGTTGTAGTACTGCGAAATAATTTGCCCACCAGGACGAGAGAAGTTCAGTGCAAACGTGGGCATGTTGCCTCCCAGGTAGTTTACGTTAAAAATCAACTCCTCCGGCAAATCCTTTGATTCCCGCCACACCACCCACCCAGCCCCCAGCGGAGCCAGACCAAATTTATGACCCGAGGTATTAATAGATTTCACTCTCGGCAAACGGAAATCCCATTCCACATCCGGCGCGCAAAATGGCGCAAGGAATCCGCCACTGGCACCATCAACGTGAATAGGTATATCGAGCCCCGTGTCTTGCTGCAGTTTGTCCAGTGCATCACTCACAGCTTTTACCGGTTCGTATTGACAAGTGAAAGTGACCCCGAGTGTCGGCACTACCCCTATTGTGTTCTCATCCACACGCTTGAGCACCTCCTCCGGAGACATTATTAGGCGTTCGCCTTCAAGCGGGATCTCGCGTAACTCCACATCAAAATAACGGGCAAACTTGTGCCAACAGATCTGTACCGGGCCACAAATCATATTAGGTTTGTCGGTGTTTTTACCCTGCGAAGCCTGTTTTTTGCGCCATTGCCATTTCATGGCAAGGCCCCCCAGCATCGCAGCTTCCGAAGAACCAATTGTAGAACACCCAAGCGTCGTTTCCGCCGACGGTGAATTCCAGAGGTCGGCCAACATTTTCACACAACGGGCTTCAATCTCGGCTGTTTGAGGGTATTCATCTTTATCAATCATGTTTTTATCGATGGATAAGTCCATCAACTGACGGATTTCATCATCGACCCACGTCTGGCAAAAGGTCGCCAGATTCTGGCGTGAGTTACCATCCAGCAACAGCTCGTCGCGAATAGCGTTGAATACATTCCGTGCAGAACGTTCAACAGCAGGAAATCTATTTTTTGGCAACGATGCAGCAAGATCAACCGACGCATAAACATCATCATTTTCACTGTATTCATCAGACAGTTTACTAGACATAAAAAACCTCATTATCATAAAAGCTGACTATTAAGATATACATTGCCTTAGCAAAAAAATTAAAACTAAAAATTCACACAAAAATAAATAATAGAAATCATTCTCAAAAGCAAAAAGATATCATTACTACTAACACATAGAAAACATTAGAAAATGAAGTATCTCTATTTTAATAATCATCATATACCCAAGACGCTCTCAGAAAAATTTTCAACATCGTGTTTTAAGAGCATAGCCACTATCCAGATAAATTGCATAAAAATGTGCTATGGAATAAATTATCCCCTTTAATTACTCATTAATTAATTTTAGCTATGGAAAATTGACTCTTATCACTCTTTAAAAGTGAGTAAAGTTCATTTAGTGGATTTTTATATTATATTCAATCTCACCTACTTGACTAAATTTTTGGTCACGCTGATTATAAAAATACATTCCCCTACTCTTTATGGGAGATTACGTTCATGGCACTCAAGCGGTTGCTTACGGCAGAGCCTCTGCATCACCCTCTGCATCATGATGAAACCTGTCTATGCCACAGTCCGGCATTCATTTGGATAAATACCGTCCTGACACGTGCGGCCCGCCAGGCCCCGCCGGTTTCCGCACAGACCGTCAGGGAGGCTCTTTCTGGAAACGATGAGCATCTTCATGATGTGGAACCCACCTCACCTGGTGTTGTTGCGTTTACTAACGTACGCCTGTTTGATGGCATCTCCGATTCACTGCGTACCGGGCTGAATGTCGTCGTTGAAGGAAATAAAATCAAAGCTGTCGTCCCGGCAACATCACCTCTCCCTCCAGGAATAGAAATCATCAATGGGAATAATGGTGTGTTGATGCCTGGTCTTATCGATGCACACTGGCACGCGATTATGGCTCGCCCCTCAATGATGACCGCCATGACTGCGGATTTTAACTATATTCAGGCCCTGGCCATCGCTGAAGCAAAGGCTACGCTGCTACGTGGGTTTACCACCGTACGCGACATGGGCGGCCCGGTGTTTGGGCTAAAACGAGCAATTGACGAACAGATTGCAGTTGGACCCCGCATTTATCCCTCTGGCGCATTTATTAGCCAGAGCGGTGGGCATGGTGATTTTCGAATGCTTAGCGATTTACCACGAGCCACAAACGAGGCATTAAGCTACGGCGAGCGCGTTGGGATTACCGCTATTGCGGATGGTCCGGATCAGGTTCTGCTACGGGCCAGAGAGCAACTGATGCGCGGTGCATCTCAGGTAAAATTTATGGCTGGAGGTGGGGTAGCATCCCAATACGATGGCATTGACGTGACGGAAGGTTCTGTCCCAGAAATTGCTGCAGCCGTAACCGCCGCAGAAAACTGGGGGACCTACGTGACAGTCCATGCTTATACCGCTCGGGCTGTCACGATGGCAATCCGCGGTGGAGTTAAATGCATTGAGCACGGGCAAATGGTTGATGAGGATACGGTAAAACTGATGGCTGATAAGCACATCTGGTGGTGCCTACAACCTTTTCTTGATGATGAAGATGCGGTCAAAATGGCGACACCCTCGTCGCGAGCTAAGCAACTGGTTATGTGTGCGGGAACTGACACAGCTTACCAGCTGGCAAAACAGTACAAGATAAAAACCGCATGGGGAACCGACACCCTGTTCGACGCTCATCTGGCAACACGTCAGGGAATACAACTCGCCAAACTTACACGCTGGTATAAACCAGCTGAAATCCTGAAGATGGCCACTAGCACTAATGCTGAACTGTGCGCAATGTCGGGGCCACGAAACCCATACCCACACAAACTGGGGGTAATTGAAGCGGATGCGCTGGCGGACCTGATCCTTGTTGATGGCGATCCGCTGACCGATATTCAGCTAATTGCCAGTCCTGAGACGTCTTTCAGGGTCATTATGAAAGATGGCGTAATTTACAAGAACACCTTGTGAGTATGCGCAGGCAACAGAAGGTGATTCTTTTAGTGTCATCGGCACTTCTCTCAGGTTGTGCATCTGGTCGTGCGCCGACATTCTTTTTTTTAGGTTCATATTTTCCCGTTTGGATAGTTTGCGCTGTACTGGGGATGCTGGCGGCAATTCTAGGCAGACTACTTTTCATTCGCCTGGGTATTGATGAAGTGTTGCCATGCAGGCTTCTGGCCTATGCCTTTCTGATGCTTGGAGTGGCATGTGGTGTATATCTTTCTCTCTTCACATAAAAGCTTATATGGAAAAGTTCCTGTACTCTCATCAGCGTCATCTGGCGATTGCCGCAGGGCTCCTGGTCACCCTGTCGGCACTGGTGCTCGGCTGGCTCACCCTGCAATATAATGCCGATAATCCCACCTCAACAGATGCCGAAATTGGTGCCAACATCGTTAATGTCAGCACTCCAGTCCCCGGGCGGATTATCTCGCTCAATGTGAAAGAAAATGGATATGTTCATCGGGGTGACATTATGTTTGTCATCGATCCTTACCTGTATCGTTTACGTGTTGACCAGGCCCGGGCAGAACTAAGAATAGCCGAAGCCGCCAACAATACACAGCAGCGCAGCATGCTTGCCGAACGCTCTAATGCTGAAGTTACTAATGGACAAATCGCCCGTGCAAAAGTGAATCTGAAGCTGGCCACTCAAACCCTTTCCAGGTTACAGCCTATGCTGCCGAAAGGTTATGTAACTGCACAGCAGGTTGACGATGCGGCAACGGCCCGCAGAGATGCTGAGATCAGCCTGCAACAGGCGTTGAAGCAGTCCGCTGCGGCAGACGCTCTGGTCAGCAGTACGGATGCCTCGGAAGCACTGGTAGCCGCCAGAAAAGCAGCGCTGTCTATTGCAGAACGGGAACTGGAAAATACTGTGATTCGCGCGCCTTCTAATGGTCTGGTTGTAGGGCTGAACATTTCCCCTGGCGAATTTGTGGCGCCAGATCAGGCAATTTTCACCCTCATCAACAGTGAACACTGGTATGCATCGGCCTTCTTTCGAGAAACCGAATTGGTGAAAATAGAAACAGGTAAGTGCGCCACTGTTTACGTTATGACTGACAGCAAAACGCCCATCAGAGGCAAGGTTGAAGGAATTGGCTGGGGGATCAGCTCTCAGGATCAGCTCACATTGCCCCGCAGTCTTCCTTATGTGCCAAAATCCCTGAACTGGGTACGCGTTGCACAACGGTTTCCGGTCCGAATAAGCCTGGATAATCCTCCTGCGTCATTGATGCGTGTCGGAGCAACCGCTGAGGTCATCGTTCATCATGATGGGTGCTAAAAATCACTGGCACGAACTGCTACATCAGGTTTCCCGCGATCTCATGAGCTTTCCCGGGCGTCTTGCAATCGCCTGGCGAATCGGTTTGCTATGCACAGTAATGGCTTTTGTTGCAATGTTGTATGGTATTCCTGAGTCAGCAATCAGTTGCTACCTGATCCTGTTTGTCATGAAGCCCGACAGTGCAGAAAGTATGGTGATGGCGTTTGCCGTTACACTTCTCATTTCGATAGTTGTGGGACTGCTGTTTATCGCTCTGCCACTGACACTGGCGTTCCCGCTCCTGCGAATGGTGCTGCTCACCGTCACTTCTATATTTTTCCTCTGGCTAGGCTCTGCCAGCAAACTGGGGCCCGTTGGCAGCATTATTGCGCTGGTAATTGCTTTCGTTATGAGCCTGCTGGGAAACGCTCCAGATGGCGAGCTTGCTGCCCGGACGGTGCTTTACGCCTGGCTCATGGCAACCAGTCCGATGATCTTACTAATCATCTTTACTCTTTTTCTTGGGCGCGCCTCCGTGAAATTGCTGTGTCAGAGCCTTTCGAAGCGGCTGGAATCCGCTGCACAGGCATTGCGTGAACCTGACACGCGCAACCTTGCGGTTATACAGGAGCAACTACTGGATGGCCAAAAAGCGCTACAGGAGCAGGTCATGTTGATCCGCATTTTTCGCCTGTGCCCACTTAAAAAGGCAAGATGGCTGGAGGCGGCTGTTTATTCAAGCTATCGTCTGCTACTGGCAACCTCTGCACTCGCCCCAACGCTCCCCACCGCAGAACGGTCCCCCCTGGCAGATACCTGTGAGACTATTGCGCAGCAGATTATTTGCGGATCAGAGGAAAAAAAACTCGTACCAGTGGGAACAAGTGAACTGCATAATACCCTGCAGACGCTCGTCACTCCTGTAAAAGGAGACATCCCGGTAGCAACGAATTCGGCTTTCTTTGCGGAAAACGCCTTTACCAGTCCGGAACATATTCGTTTTGCCCTGAAAGCAACTGCCGGCAGCCTCATCTGTTATTTCATCTACACTGCACTCAACTGGCAGGATATCCATACCGCGATGATCACCTGCTATGTTGTTGCACTCAGTACTACCGGAGAAACCGTCCACAAACTTGCTCTTCGTATTATCGGTTGTCTGATTGGTGCCATGGCAGGGGTTCTCTCCCTGATATACCTCTTTCCGCTAATGACTGACATTGGTCAACTGATGGTGATGATCTTTCTCATGCTGACGCTGGCCGCCTGGATTTCCAGTGGTAATGAGCGGATCGCCTACGCTGGTATCCAGATTGGTCTGGCATTTTTACTCTGCGTCCTTCATGGTTCCAAACCCGCTATAGATCTGGGCGTAGCTTATGACAGGGTGATAGGCATTCTGCTTGGAAATCTGGTTATCTATATTATTTTCACCTGTGTATGGCCGGTGTCAGTTGCCAATGCTGTGCGCTCACATATTGCCAGTGCGCTGGCAAGTCTGTCGATTCTGGCAAATAGTGACTCACTACCAAGGGCAACAGCAACCCGTGAAGCCGGTAATGTAGAGGAGGCTCTCGCCCGCGCACATGAAGCACTTATGCTGGCGTTTTTTGAACCTGTCTCTCTGCGACCCACTCCCGGTGAGTATGCGCGATTCCGGGAACAGATGGCCGCAATCACCGCGCTTTGCCCAATCCTGTTCCTGCCCGCAGAAGTGACGAATTCAGGGAGGCAACAGCACATCCGTCGGCTTGAGGAATTAACTGGATGAAGATATCAAGATGGGGAAAGGGTCTGCGTACTATCCAGAAGGGCGGCGTTGTTACTTTTACTATGCTGTTATCCGCTTGTGCAACAGATAGTCTGAGCCTGGCACCGCCATCACCTTCAGCATCATGGGATCAGGTTACCCCGACCAGATCGGCAGTAAATTTGTCTGATGCGTTAGCTGGCAGTGAGCATACACTGGAACAGATGCCCATCCAGGTTTTCAATCCGCGACATGCATATGAATTACCGGAATTAATCGACATTGCCGAAAAGCTAAATCCAGATACCCGTATCGCATGGGAGCAGTCAAAGCAAGCCGCTCTTGCTGCGGGTATCACAGAGGCGACGCTTTTACCTTTACTTTCAGCAACAGTCGTGGGTGGATACCAGCGTACACGTTCACCACTCCCCTACTCCATCGCGGGATACCATGACCTGGATACAACTGATAGCACAGTGATCCCCGCCATTGGTTTGCAGTGGTTACTCTTCGATTTTGGTCAGCGAAGCGCACTGGTTAAGGCAGCGCAAGAGAACACCTTCGCCACCAACGCTTCCTTTAATGGTACACACCAGAAAATTATCTTCAACGTGACACGCGCTTACTATATGTATGGCGCGGCGCTTATCCATACCAAGAATACTGCCGAAATGATGAAAAACAGCCAGCAGATTCTTAACGCTGCAGAAGAGCGAAACAAAAATGGTATAGCGACCATTATTGAGGTAAGTCAGGCAAAGCAGTTGGTTGCACAATCAAAACTGAACCATGTTATGGCCCAGGGTCAAGAACGTGACCGCTGGCAAGCTTTACTGGCCGCAACAGGCATTTCCCCATTCGCTCACATTAAAGTAGCATTTGATGATGAAACTCCGTTACCTGCGCGGCTTTCTCCTCCAACTGAAACGGCAATAAAGCTTGCGCTTTCCCGGCGGCCAGATATCCAGGCTGGCTACGCGGCAGTTGAGGCCGCCCGTTCAACAGTGAAGGCTACAGAAGTGGATTTTCTCCCTAAAATTTATCTAGCTGGCGTTATAGCGGGAGGGCACGGACGTTTTGATACCGAGGGATTACCTGCTGCAACCCCGCACACTTCATCTTCAGGCATTGTTCTGGGTGTAAGTATGCCGATTTATGACGGCGGCATACGAGCAGCCCGCGTTCAGGAAGCCGAATCCAGATTTAACGTAGCCCGGGATGGTTTACAGAAAACACAGGATATCGCACTGCGGGAAATTGTAGTTGCGAGCGATACACTTCGCTCCGCCCTGGAGTCCAATGATGCATCCATTCATCTGGTGAAAACGGCTTCTGTCACTTTTGACGCTGCCAGTGACGCTTATCGGAATGGTATTGGAACGATTACCCAGGCTTTCGAAGCTGCAAACGGATTACTTGATGCCCAACAAATTAGTGCTGATGCCCGTAGTGCCGCGTTTATTGCTGCTGCTAACCTTGCTTTTACTATGGGGGAAATCACCCGGTCTCAATGATATTTAGGATTTCACTGATAACCATGCTTTAACCTTTGATGGTTATGGCCTTCGCGATCATATGCTCTCTCCACCGGGCGGAGAGCCTTGTATCAGGTTTCTGCTCGTCTGGTCATGGAGTTGTTCCACGCGTCCTTCAGACCCCACCTCACGATGACACCCTTGTGTTTCACTAGTCCTTCGCCACCATCAGGCTGAACAGGGCTTCCTTCCCAGGCTGTCGGGTACGCCCGACACACATAACAGGCAGGCCGAAACCTGCCTGTTACTGTTTCAGCCATCAGTTAAGTCTGAAGACGGCCACGGCCTGTTTAAGTAGTTGCGACTGCTCTTTCAGCGAATGTGCCGCAGCAGAGGCTTCTTCAACAAGTGCGGCGTTCTGCTGGGTAACGGAATCCATTTGCGCGACAGCAATATTGATCTGCTCAATACCACGGCTTTGCTCATTGGTGGAGAGATCAATTTCAGACATCAGTTCGGACACCTGTTTAACGGAAGCGATAATGCGCTTCATGCTTTCACCTGCGCGCTCCACTCTTTCGCTACCAAGCTGAACCTGATTGCCGGACTGCTCAATCAACTCCTTAATCTCTTTCGCAGCAACCGACGAGCGCTGCGCCAGGTTGCGGACTTCGCTGGCGACAACGGCAAAACCACGTCCCTGCTCTCCGGCGCGGGCTGCCTCAACGGCCGCGTTAAGCGCCAGGATATTAGTCTGGAAAGCAATATCTTCAATCAGGCCAATAATTGTGTCGATTTTGCCGGAGCTGCTTTCGATTTCCTTCATTGAAAGCACCGCTTCTTCAACGATTGTGTTGCCCTCTTGTGCGGAGTTGCGCATGTTGCTGGCAAGCTGGTTAGCCTGGTTCGTATTTTCTGAGGTGTGTTTCACCGTGGAAGTCAATTGTTCCATGCTGGCGGCTGTTTCACCAAGGGAAGCGGCCTGGGACTCTGTTCGTGCCGAGAGATCCGTATTTCCGGCTGCAATCTCTTCGGCTGCATGGGCCACGCTTTCGCTTGAATGACGAACCTGCGCAATGATATCCACCAGTGAAAGACGCATCTGCTCCAGCGAGCTGAGCAGCGTACCGATTTCGTCTTTCGAGCGCGATATCACCGGGCTATGCAGTTCTCCGGCAGCCATCTGCTGACAATGAAGCCGGGCAGCATCAAGAGGGGAAAGAACACGCCGCCGTATCAGGATAAACATGGCGATGATAATCAGCGTAAACAGCAGAGTGAAGACAGCGATAGTGATCACACTGTTGATAAACTGGCTCTGCGCGTCATTGTTAAGGCGCTGCGCGTTTTTCTCGCGAAACGCCAGCAAATTATCCAGCGTGATTTCGAACTGACGATCGAGTCGCGGAATCGTATCGCTGACCAGTTGATTAAAGCGCGCGCTGTCATTACGGTTCGCGGCATCCATCAACGGTTTCAGGCCATCATTGACATAAACATGCCAGGCATCGTTATAGGGAACGGAAAACTGTTCTTCACCCGCAATATGTGAAGCCGCCTGGTAGGCGTCAAAAGCGGCAGAAGCTTTCTGCATCACTTCTTGCGCTTTCTCAAGCGATGCCCGAGCTTTCTCGCTGTCGCCAAGGCTGGCGTTAATCATCGCTTCCATAAGCCTGACTCGCAATGTACGGCTGTGGTTGATCGGATCAATCACGGATAACACCACGCGAATTTCTTTGTTCACACTGTCCAGCGACTGGTTGCTGCGCGTAAGTGACCAAAGATTAGATGTAGAGCTGATTAGGAAAATACAGAGTAAGAGACTGAAAATAAGAAAAGAAAACCGCCGTAATGACATATTTGTACCCTTAAGTAAGATGTCGACACAACCATCGGCCCCATCAAAACGGTGCGGCCTGTGACAATTATCGGCACAAAAGAATGAATATTTAGGTTAAGGGTAAGAAGATAATTGCGAACAACGCTGACGCAAAACCATTGTCGCGTATCCCGTACACATAATGTGGTTTCTAAAACTGACGCCAAAAGTACAGTAGCAGTTGTAAACCGAAGCGCTACCGGCACAATGCCGATGGCGCTTCGTGTACAACCCAAGCCTTCTTACTTCCACAACTTATACGCAATAGCCTGCAACTGTTGGGAGATCTCCTGCAAATTGGTCGCCTGCACAATGCAGGTCGTTGAGTGGCAGGTCATTCCCGCCGGATGATTTTCACTGTCAGAGGATAAGTGCTTCCTGATTTTGATGGTTTCTCATATCAATCAGCCTGACTACCATTAATCACACACGAGTGCACATCCCTTACTTAACGGAGCACGTATGAAAGCAATCGCCATTACCCACGCAGCGCAAGGTAGTAGTAACCTGGATTTCCTCAGTGATATTGAGCTGCCGCAACCGCAGGCCAGCGGCCACGATCTGCTGGTCGAAGTGAAAGCCGTATCCGTCAATCCGGTTGATACCAAAGTTCGTGCCGGGTTTAATGCCGATACCCCGCGTGTACTTGGCTGGGACGCAGTCGGTGTGGTCAAAGCTGTTGGTGAGGCGGTAACGCTGTTTAAGCCGGGTGATGAAGTGTGGTATGCGGGCGCGTTGACCCGTCCGGGCAGCAACAGCGAATATCAACTGGTCGATGAGCATATTGTGGCGCACAAACCTAAAACGCTGAATAACGCCCAGGCAGCGGCGCTGCCGCTGACCGCAATCACCGCCTGGGAAATGCTGTTTGACCGGCTCGGCATCAACGAGAACGGCAACGAAGGCGATGTGTTGCTGATTGTTGGCGCGGCGGGCGGCGTCGGTTCCATCATGACGCAGCTGGCGCGCAAACTGACCCGCCTGACGGTGATCGGCACCGCATCGCGCCCTGCCAGCCAGCAGTGGGTGAAAGAACTGGGAGCGCATCATGTGATTGATCACAGCAAACCACTGACCGAAGAGCTGGCGCGGATTGGCATTGCGCAAGTGACGCACGTTGCCAGCCTGAACAATACCCAGGAGCACTATCAGCAGTTGATTAATGCACTGCAACCGCAGGGTAAGCTGGCGCTGATTGATGATCCGGAAAGCCTGGACGCTCTGCCGCTCAAGGTGAAAAGCCTCTCTCTGCACTGGGAATTTATGTTTACCCGTTCAATGTTCGCCACCCGCGATATTATTGAGCAACACAAGCTGCTCACCCGCGTAGCGCAGTTGATTGATCAGGGCTGAAAACCACGCTCGGCGAGCACTTTGGCACTATTAATGCTGCGAATTTACGTAAAGCGCATGCGTTGCTGGAAAGCCAGCGCGCTGTCGGCAAAATTGTACTGGAAGGGTTTACTGGCTGAGCAGCCAGCCAGGATTATTCCCAAATGTTACAAGCAGATAGCGGAAATCGCTCTCTGCTTATACAGCTATGACCTGGGTTTGCTTACACTTTTTACCAAAGCGTTATTTTTTCCCGGTTGCTCAGCACCATATTAACGGCAATGATAGCGTGCTACGTAAGCAACTGCGTGAAATGTAAAAAGAACAACCTGGAGAAACAATGCGTAAAACAAAAATGATGCTTCTGGGCGCGCTGTTGGTCACCGCCTCCTCGGCGTTTGCGCTTCCGCAGACAGCCACGCCGGGGGCGACCGGCACGCAATCGTATGAAATTAAGGACTTTGTTGCTGACTTTACTAAATTCAATATCGGCGATATCGTGCCAGAGATGTACCGCAGCGAAGAGTACAACATCAAACAGTGGCAGTTGCGTAACCTGCCCGCGCCACAAGCCGGTAGCCACTGGACTTACATGGGCGGCAACTACGTGTTGATTACCGACGCTGAAGGCAAAATCCTCAAAGCCTATAACGGTGACATTTTCTACCATCGTTAAGGAGCGTCTGTGATTATTCGCCGCTGGCAGGAGAGTGACAGGCCGTTTCTGCGTACGCTGTTTTTACACGCCCGCAGAGCTAGCTGGAGCTGGCTCGATGGGCGTGATTGGCAACTGGAAGACTTTGATGCCGCCACCGTTGATGAAGTGATTTGGGTCGCTGAAGAGGAGGGTCACCGTCTCGGCTTCGCTTCGGTGTACGAAAACGACAACTTCCTGCATAACTTGTTTGTTGACCCGGCCTTTCAGGATAAAGGGGTCGGCAGCGCACTTCTCAAACATGTACAGACCTCGTTTACCGGCACCGGTGCACTGAAATGCTTGCTGCACAATAAGGCCGCGCTGGCGTTTTATGAGCGCCACGACTGGCGGGCAGAAGCGCAGGGTGTGTCACCGGAAGGGGATTACATGCTGATGCACTATGTGAAGCAGTAAGATTGGTGAAGCAGTAAAATTGCAGGCCGGAAGTGCCATTACCCCATCCGGCCTGCTCTCTCTTCGAATCTGCGACGTAGCCATCTTCAGAGCCGCATCGCAACCACGCTGGTTTTACACCGCGCGGACGGCGATATCGCCAGGAATAACTTCGCCCTGCCAGTAAAGCTGAGCGGCAACGCGATCCGCAAGGTTGCGGTAGATAGCCGTGAATTCGCTGTCCGGGCGGCTGACGACCGTCGGCGTGCCCTTATCCAGATCTTCACGCAACGTAATGTGCAGCGGTAACTGACCAAGCAGTTGGGTGTGATACTGTTCCGCCAGCTTCTCTGCGCCGCCAGTGCCGAAAATCGGCTCGTGGTGACCGCAGTTGCTGCAAATGTGCATGCTCATGTTCTCGACGATCCCCAGAACCGGCACTTCCACTTTCTCGAACATCACGATGCCTTTTTTGGCGTCGATCAGCGCAATGTCCTGCGGCGTGGTAACCACCACCGCGCCGGTAACTGGAATGTTCTGTGCCAGCGTTAACTGGATATCCCCGGTGCCTGGCGGCATATCCAGCACCAAGTAATCAAGGTCCGGCCACATCGATTCCTGCAACAATTGCAGCAGCGCTTTGCTGGCCATCGGGCCGCGCCACACCATAGCGTTATCGTCGGTGACCAGATAGCCAATGGAGTTCGTCGCCAGGCCATGCGCCATGATCGGCGCCATATGCGTTCCGTCCGGCGAGGTCGGGCGTTCATGTTCTGCGCCCAGCATCAGCGGAATAGACGGGCCGTAGATGTCCGCATCCAGAATACCAACCTTCGCCCCCTCCGCCGCCAGCGCCAGCGCCAGGTTTACAGCAGTGGAGGACTTCCCTACTCCGCCTTTGCCGGAGCTAACCGCAATGATGTTTTTCACACCGTTGACACCAGGTTGATTCTTCACGCGTTTCAGGGTGGCGATGTTGTGCGACAGCTTCCAGTCTATGGCGCGCGCTTCGGTAATACGCAGCAGCTCCGCGCTGCACTGTGCTTTCAACTCTTCAAACGCAGTACGCCAGACGAACGGCATCACCAGTTCGATATGCAGGGTGTCATCCAGCCACGCAACATGGTGCACGGCTTTTAACGCCGTAAGATTATGCTTCAGGGTTGGGTGCTGAAAATTGGCCAGTGTTCCCGAAACTATGGCGCGCAAAGCTTCCGGGGATTTGGCCGGGGATTGCGAACTCATCCCGACTCCTTTGTAGTTGTTCTGAAAAAACGACATTGTAGCGGCCAAGTTTACCGCACAGGGAATAATTATCCATTTACGGATTCATGCCATTAACGTATAGCGTAATTATTGCGCATATTGGTACATGGGGTTCAAACGCGCCTGCTGGCGTCGTTCAATTATCCCCCTATACACAAAATCATTCACACTGCGTCGAGGCCCCAGGAGCTTACATAAGTAAGTGACTGGGGTGCAAAGGCGAAGCCAACAAAGAGGCAGTTTGAAGGATAATGTGTATATCTGCATATATGGTTTAAAACGGCCTCGATCGCGTAGCGCGCTAATTCCCCTTTTGGTACTATCGATACCCCTTTTTCTCAAGAAGATGTAATGCCTACTATGACTCAAGTCGCGAAGAAAATTCTGGTAACGTGCGCACTGCCGTACGCCAACGGCTCTATCCACCTCGGCCATATGCTGGAGCACATCCAGGCTGATGTCTGGGTCCGTTACCAGCGAATGCGCGGCCATGAGGTAAACTTCATTTGCGCGGACGATGCCCACGGCACGCCGATCATGCTGAAAGCGCAGCAACTGGGGATCACCCCTGAGCAGATGATCACCGAAATGAGTCAGGAACATCAGACCGATTTTGCTGGCTTTAACATTAGCTACGACAACTACCACTCTACGCACAGCGACGAGAACCGCGAGCTGTCGGAGCTGATCTACACACGCCTGAAAGAAAATGGTTTTATTAAAAACCGCACTATCTCTCAGCTCTACGATCCGGAAAAAGGTATGTTCCTGCCGGACCGTTTCGTGAAAGGCACCTGCCCGAAATGTAAATCGCCGGATCAGTACGGTGATAACTGCGAAGTGTGCGGCGCGACCTACAGCCCGACCGAGCTGATTGAGCCGAAATCCGTGGTATCCGGCGCGACGCCGATAATGCGTGATTCCGAGCACTTCTTCTTTGATCTGCCCTCCTTCAGCGAAATGTTGCAGGCATGGACCCGCAGCGGCGCGCTACAGGAGCAAGTGGCCAACAAAATGCAGGAGTGGTTCGAATCCGGGCTGCAACAGTGGGATATCTCCCGCGATGCGCCGTACTTCGGCTTCGAAATCCCGGGCGCACCGGGCAAATATTTTTACGTCTGGCTGGATGCGCCGATCGGCTACATGGGCTCGTTCAAAAACCTGTGCGACAAACGCGGCGATAACACCAGCTTCGACGAATACTGGAAGAAAGATTCCGACACCGAGCTGTATCACTTTATCGGTAAAGATATCGTCTACTTCCACAGCCTGTTCTGGCCAGCGATGCTGGAAGGCAGCAATTTCCGTAAGCCGACCAACCTGTTTGTTCATGGTTATGTGACGGTGAACGGCGCGAAGATGTCTAAATCGCGTGGCACCTTCATTAAAGCCAGCACCTGGCTGAACCATTTTGACGCTGACAGCCTGCGCTACTACTACGCGGCGAAGCTCTCTTCACGCATTGATGATATCGACCTAAACCTGGAAGATTTTATCCAGCGCGTGAATGCCGACATCGTCAACAAAGTGGTTAACCTGGCCTCCCGTAACGCAGGCTTTATCGCCAAGCGTTTTGATGGCGTGCTGGCAACAGAGCTGGCGGACCCGGCGCTATACCAGACCTTTATCGACGCGGCGACCAGCATTGGTGAAGCGTGGGAAAGCCGCGAATTCGGCAAAGCGGTACGCGAAATCATGGCTCTGGCCGATGTTGCTAACCGCTATGTTGATGAGCAGGCACCGTGGGTGGTGGCAAAACAGGAAGGCCGCGATGCCGATCTGCAAGCCATCTGCTCAATGGGTATCAACCTGTTCCGCGTTCTGCTGACTTACCTGAAACCGGTTCTGCCGTCGCTCTCTGAGCGCGCGGAAGCGTTCCTCAACACCACGTTGACGTGGGACGCCATCAACCAGCCGTTGCTCGGCCACAAAGTGAAGACCTTCAAAGCGTTGTACAACCGTATTGAGGTGAAACAAGTGGAAGCACTGGTTGAAGCGTCGAAAGAAGAAGTGAAAGCGGCTGCCGCGCCGGTGACCGGCGAACTGGCCGATAATCCGATTCAGGAAACCATCAGCTTTGATGATTTCGCCAAAGTCGACCTGCGCGTGGCGCTGATTGAGAACGCAGAATTCGTTGAGGGCTCTGACAAGCTGCTGCGCCTGACGCTGGATCTGGACGGCGAGAAACGCAATGTCTTCTCCGGCATTCGTTCTGCCTACCCGGATCCGGGTGCACTGATTGGCCGTCTGACGGTGATGGTGGCGAACCTTGCGCCGCGTAAAATGCGCTTCGGCATCTCCGAAGGAATGGTGATGGCTGCGGGTCCTGGTGGCAAGGATATCTTCCTGCTCAGCCCGGACAGCGGCGCGAAAGCTGGCCAACAGGTCAAATAACAATAAAGGCGCTGATACCAGCGCCTTTTTTCTATACTGATACCAGTTTATAGAAACAGGGGAATCACCGTGAATATCCGTCATCTTTTTGCCGCTCTTTTCGCCTCTGCCCTGATCTTCAGCCTGAGCGGCTGCGGGGAGAAAGAGCAGAGCAAAACCTTTAGCTGGTCGGCGCCGGGAACCGAGCTGACACTGACCTATTACTACAAAGACGACAAAGTGCTGCGCCAGACGGCGAAAAATAAGATCGACTACAGCGCCATTGGCGCGAGCAACAAAGAGGAGGCGATGAAAGTCCTCGGGCCGATCAGCCAGAAATACCAGAGCGTCAAAGGGATCAAAGAGAGCGTTGATTACCAGCAAACCTATGCGCAGGAGACGCTGGATGTGGATTACAACGCGGTGAATTTCGCCGATATGAATACGTTGCAGGGCACGGCGTTTACCGGCACGGTGCAGGATGGCATCAGTATGCAGAAGTCGGAAGCGCTGCTGAAAGCAAAGGGCTTTAAAGAGGTTCAGTAATTCGTCATCTTGCCCGGTGGTGCTGCGCTTACCGGGCCGGTGAAGATCATAGGCCGGATAAGGCAACGTCGCCGTCCGGCATTTTCACAACGCTCAGGCTCAGGCCTGTGCTTTCGGCTTTTGCATCTTGCTGGCTAAGCCACGCAGGAAATAACGCAGAAACTGGTCGCCGCACTCACGGAAGTTTTTATGTTCCGGCGCACGCATCATGGCGGTGATTTCCGGCATCGACACGCGAAACTGCTGCGCGGTGAGGATCGCCAGAATATCGTCGGTCTTTAACGAGAACGCGATTCGCAATTTTTTCAGCACAATGTTGTTATTCAGTTTGCGCTCGGCCACCAGTGGCGGCGTGCTGTCATCTTTACCGCGTTTTTCATAAATCAGCCCATTGAGAAAAGCGGATAACACAATATCCGGACACGGCTTATACCCTGCCTCATCCTCTTTACGCAGCCACGGCGCAATCTGTTCAGCGGTGACCTCGGTATCCGCCAGCGCAAGAATGCGCACCAGCGCGTTATTGTCCGCTTGCAGTGTGTAACGCAGGCTACGCAGGATATCGTTATTAAGCATCTCTTTCCCCAAAATGATAAACCAGCGCGCAGTGTAGGCATCGTACAGGAATTTACAACCCCAGCGCCTCTTTTAAATTCTTCAAATAGCGGCGGCTGACCGGCACCGTCAGCCCGTCGCGTAGCAATAGCTCCGCCTGACCGTTATCTTCAAGGCGAATCTCTTTCAGATGCGCCATATTCACCAAATACTGGCGATGGCAGCGAACCAGTGGCGTGCGGCTTTCCAGCGTACGCAACGTCAGCTCAGTAAAGCCCTCTTTGCCCTCCTGGCTGGTGACATAAACACCGCTCATCCGGCTGCTGACAAACGCCACTTCATCCATCTGCAACAGCCAGATGCGACTGTGCCCGGTACAGGGAATAAATTTCAGCGCTTCCTGGTTTTCCGGCAACACCGACACATCCTGCACACCGCGCTCCTGGCGCAGGCGCATTAACGTCTTCTCCAGACGACGCGCCTCAATGGGTTTAAGCAGGTAGTCAAACGCATGTTCCTCAAACGCCTGCACCGCATACTCATCAAAGGCGGTAAGAAACACCACATAAGGGCGATTGCCGGGATCAAGCATGCCGACCATCTCCAGCCCGCTAATGCGCGGCATCTGAATATCAAGAAACAGCACATCGGGGCGCAGCTTGTGCACCGCACCAATCGCTTCCACGGCATTGCCGCACTCACCAACAATCTCTATATCGCTCTCTTCCTGAAGCAGAATACGCAGGTTTTCCCGGGCCAGCGGTTCATCATCAACAATCAGCACTTTTAACATGCCAGTTCCTCCAGCGGGAGCCTTAAAGTAATGCGGGTAAACAGATCCGGTTCACAGGCAATGCTGATACCGCAGTCGTTACCGAAGCGGGCGCGCAACCGCTTATCCACCAGGCTCATCCCCAGCCCGCTGGCATCATCTTTCGGTTGATACAGACCCGCATTATCTTCCACCGCCAGTAGCAGATGATCCCCGTCCTGGCTGGCGTTGATGGAAATCTCGCCGACGCCGAGCAACTGCGATGTACCATGCTTAATGGCATTCTCGACAATCGGTTGCAGCGTAAATGCCGGTAGCTGCAAATGCGACAGCGCCTCCGGCACATGTAACTGCACCTGCAACCGCGACTGGAAGCGCGCTTTTTCGATTTGCAGATAGGCATTCACATGTTCAATTTCATCCGCCAGCGTGACGATCTCTGATGGACGCTTTAAGTTTTTGCGAAAGAAGGTCGAGAGGTATTGCACCAGCAACCCGGCCTGGTCACTGTCGCGGCGGATCACCGCTTTTAACGTATTCAGCGCATTGAACAGAAAATGGGGGTTCACCTGCGCATGTAGTAACTTAATTTCTGACTGCGTCAGCAGCGCCTTCTGCCGTTCGTACTGCCCGGCGAGAATTTGCGCCGACAGCAGTTGTGCGATCCCTTCGCCCAGTGTGCGGTTGATGGAGCTGAACAGGCGGTTTTTCGCCTCGTATAACTTGATGGTACCCACCACGCGCTGGTTTTCGCCGCGAAGCGGAATGACTAATGTCGAACCTAATTTGCAGTGTGGATGCAACGAGCAGCGATACGGCACTTCATTGCCGTCGGCGTACACCACTTCGCCGGTTTCGATGGCACGCTGCGTCCAGACTGAGGAGATCGGCCGTCCTGGTAAGTGATGATCGTCACCAATGCCGGTAAAAGCCAGCAGCTTGTCGCGATCGGTAATGGCCACCGCGCCAATCTCCAGCTCTTGATAAAGCACCTGCGCCACCTTCATGCTGTTCTCTTCGTTAAAACCCTGGCGCAAAATCCCTTCGGTGGAGGCGGCCACTTTCAGCGCGGTGGCGGAAAACGCCGAGGTATACTTCTCGAACATGGCGCGTTTATCCAGCAGGATACGCATAAACAGCGCGGCACCGACGGTATTGGTGACCATCATCGGCGCGGCAATGCTCTGCACCAGATGCAGTGCGCTGTCGAACGGCCGGGCAATCAGCAGAATAATCAGCATCTGCGTCAACTCCGCCACACAGGTGATTGCCCCAGCGGTGAACGGGCTAAAGACCAGATCGGTGCGACCACGTTTAATCAACGCACTGTGTACCAGACCGCCAAGCAGCCCTTCGACAATGGTGGAAATCATACAGCTCAGCGCCGTCATACCACCCATCGAGTAACGGTGCAGGCCACCGGTCAACCCGACCAGACCGCCCACCAGCGGGCCGCCGAGCAAGCCGCCCATTACCGCGCCAATCGCCCGGGTATTCGCGATAGAGTCTTCGATATGCAGCCCGAAATAGGTGCCAAGAATGCAGAAAATAGAGAAGGTGACGTAGCACAATAATTTGTGCGGCAGGCGGACGGTAACCTGCATCAGTGGGATAAACAAGCGCGTCTTACTCATCAACCAGGCGATAACCAGAAACACGCACATCTGTTGTAGCAGCAACAGCACCAGATTGAATTCGTACATACCGGCAAATACCACATCAACTAAAGCGCGTAACATACATGGAGTCGTCGTGCGTTTCTTTGAAGCGCTGCAAAAAAATAGTAAATCGTGCTCTGTATCACAAAGTCTTACCAGATAATTCCCCTTTAACCTGCCGCCCAGGCAATTTTTTGCCAATTTCGCTTCACGCGACTGCCAGAGGCTACAGTTAAAGCAGGAGCCAGTAAGCAAAGGTGAAACTATGGAGCTTTACACAATTGGTGAAGTGGCGTTGTTATGCGATGTCAATCCCGTCACACTACGAGCCTGGCAGCGACGTTACGGGTTATTGAAACCGCAACGCACGGATGGCGGCCACCGACTTTTTACCGAATCAGACATCGACCGCATTCGGGAGATCAAAAGCTGGATCAGCAATGGCGTTCAGGTCAGCAAAGTGCAAACCCTGCTTTCCAGCGAACCCGCCGAGGTTCGCGACGCCTGGCGGGAGCAGCAAGAGACCGCGTTGCGCTATCTGCAACAGGGCAATCAGCAACAGTTGCACCAGTGGATCAAAGAACACGAACGCGACTACCCGGCCAGCACACTGACCAGCAATCTGATTATGCCTTTACGCCACCGCCTGCAGAACCCGCAGCCCGCCCTGCAAGCTATGCTCAGTCTGCTCGATGGCATATTGATTAGCCATATTTCCGGCTCTCTGACGCGGGCACGCAAAAAGAGCGGCCAGAACGCGCTGGTGATCGGCTGGAATATTCACGACACTCCCCGTTTATGGCTGGAAGGCTGGATCGCCAGCCAGCAAGGCTGGCGAGTGGACGTGCTAGCACATTCACTCAGCCATTTGCGCCCGGAGATGTTTGACGGCCAGACGCTGCTGGTGTGGTGCGGAGAAAGCCCGACAACAGCGCAACTGCAGCAGTTGCTGACATGGCAGGAAAACGGCCACCGCGTTGCGCTTCTCGGTATTTAATGTTTTATCAACAACCCGGCTCCCTTTATACTACTTGCCTTAACAAAAGGAACAACATATGAAGGCTGGTAAAATTATCGTCATCGCGGTTTTTCTGCTGATGGCTATCGGCGGCATCAGTGGCGTGATGCTCGCAGGTTATTCGTTTATTGTGCGTGGCGGTGCTGGCTAAGCCAGCGCGTCAACCGCTCAAATGCCCGGTCGACAATAATCGCGGCCAGCGCAACCAGAATTGCCCCCTGAATAACATAAGCCGTATTAAAACCGCTCAACCCGATGATAATCGGCGTACCGAGCGTACTCGCGCCCACCGTTGAGGCAATCGCCGCCGTACCGATATTGATGATCACCGAGGTGCGTACACCGGCAATGATCACCGGCGCCGCCAGCGGCAGCTCCACTTTCACCAGCCGCTGCCACGCGCTCATCCCCATGCCCTGCGCCACGCTTTGTACGCTCTCTGGCACGGCGGCGATCCCGGCCAGCGTGCCCTGTAAAATCGGCAAAATCCCGTACAACACCAGCGCAATCACCGCCGGTTCTTTACCAAACCCCATGACCGGTACGGCAATCGCCAGCACCGCCACCGGCGGAAAAGTTTGCCCGACTGCAGCGATGGTTTCCGCCAGCGGACGAAATTCGCGACCGGCCGGACGGGTCACCACAATGCCGACACCTATACCGAGCACAATGGAAATCGCGCTGGAAATACCGACCAGCGCAAAATGCGCCGCGGCCAATGACACGAAGCTCTCCTGCAGGTAGACCGGGCGCGGCAGTTGCGGAAACAGCGCGCTGAACAACACGGCGCTGTGCGGCAGCCACAGTAACAGTGCCATAAATAGCGCGATTAACCATAACAGGGGATCACGCAGAAGCCTCACCGCTGGCCTCCACACGCAATAAATCACGGAAATGCAGACTGCCACAGGGCTGGCCGCTGTCATCATGCACTGGCAGGATCTCGCACTGTTGGGCGACAAACGCCGACAACGCTTCACGCAGCGTCATCTCTGCCCGCAGGGGTTCCCCCTCGTAAACCGGTTCACGGCGCAGATAGCCTTTCACCTGGCGTAGCGACAGCAGGCGCACGCCCAGCTCGCTACGGCCGAAAAATTCACGAACAAAATCGTTGTGCGGCGCGGTCAGCAACGCCAGCGGTGTCCCTTGCTGCACCACTTTGCCCTTATCCATCAACACCAGGTGATCCGCCAGGTGTAACGCCTCATCGATATCGTGAGTCACCAGTACAATGGTGCGCCCAAGCAGACGGTGAATACGCACCATTTCTTGCTGCAATGCCGCGCGGGTGACCGGATCCAGCGCACCGAAAGGTTCATCCATCAACAGCACTTCCGGATCGGCCGCCAGCGCGCGAGCTACTCCGACCCGCTGCTGTTGCCCGCCGGAAAGCTGATGCGGGAAACGGTCACGCAGCGAAACATCCAGTCCCAGCAGCGCCATCAGTTCATCCACCCGCGCGTCGCGCTGGCCGCGTGACCACTTTTGCAGTTGCAGCACGGTGGCGATGTTCTGCGCCACCGTCCAGTGAGGAAACAGCCCAATCGACTGGATGGCATACCCCATGCGGCGGCGCAGCTCCAGTACCGGAAACTGGCGAATATCCTCACCGGCAAAATAAATCGTGCCATCATCATGTTCTATCAGCCGGTTGATCATCTTCAGAGTGGTCGATTTTCCGGAACCTGAAGTACCAATCAATACCGAAAAAGCGCCCGTTTTGACATGCAGATCGAGATGGCTGACAGCCTGTTGTCCGGCAAAGGTTTTGCTGACATTTTTAAATTCAATCATGTTGTTTTACCTTCAGCAACGCGAGGCTTAAGCCACACAGCACATCTACAACGACGGCCAGCGCAATAACCGGGATCACGCCAAGCAGCACCAAATCCAGCGCGCTGCTCAGTAGCCCCTGGAAGACCAGCGAGCCGAAGCCTCCGGCGCCGATCAGCGCCGCGATCACCGCCATGCCGACCGTCTGCACCGCCACGACGCGCAAACTGCGTAGCAGCAGCGGCAGCGCCAGAGGAATACGTACCTGCCAGAAACGCTGGCGCGAGCTCATGCCCATCGCCTCGGCACTCTCCAGCACTTCCTGCGGCACCTGGTTAAGCCCGGCGACCACGCCACGCACCAACGGCAACAAGGCATACAAAATAAGGGCGATCAGCGCGGGCGTCATGCCGGTTCCGGCAATGCCGAAACGGCTCAGTACCGGGAAGTGCAGCACCAGCCCGGCCAGCGGTGCGATCAGCAGGCCGAACAGCCCGACAGAAGGAATGGTCTGGATGATATTGAGCACCGTGAAAACCGGCCCCTGCCGCGTCGGATGACGGTAGCACCATAAACCGATGGCAAACCCCACCACCAGCGCGGGAATGAGTGTACCGAAGAGCAGGGTCAGATGCTGTGCCAGCGCATCATTGAACACCTCCTGGCGGTTGCGGTATTCATGCAGCAACGAGAGATCATCCAGCTCGCCGCTGAGCAGTAAGAACAGTGGAAAACACCAGATTTGCGCATTGAGTAGCCAGCGCCAGACCGGGTGACTGGCAAGGCGGCGAATGGCGTCGCTACAGGCCAGCAGCGTCAACGCCAGCCACAACCACAGCCCGCTTCCCGGCGATGTTCGCGCCAGCACACTGCCAGACTGTGCCAGCTCCGTCGCCGCCTTGCCCGCACTCCACACCAACAGGCAGAACAGCGCTTCGGCCAGCAGCAGCGTAGCGATTTGCGCAACGCGCCCCGGCACAAAACTGAGTATCAACAGTAGACAAGGTGCCAACAGCCAGAACGCCGGAAACAGCTGCCACAACGCGCGGCCTTCGCCCGATACCAGACGGTTTGGCGCATAGTTAACAAACGGTAGCCAGGCTGCCAGCAGCCCGATGACCATCAATAGCAGCAGCACACGATTATGGCAACGTCGCGAATCCTCCATAACAACGCTTATTTCACCAGCCCTTTTTCTTTCAGGTAATCGGCTGCCACTTTTTTCGCATCCAGCCCTTCAACGGCAATGCTGGCGTTCAGTTTTTGCAGCGTTTTTTCATCCAGGCTGGCGAAGACCGGTTTCAGCCACGCATCCAGTTGTGGATACGCTTTTAACACCGCTTCACGCACTACCGGCGTGGGCGCATAGATCGGTTGCACGCCTTTCGGATCGCTCAGCGTTTGCAGCCCAAGCGCCGCAACCGGGCCATCCGTGCCGTAGGCCATCGCCGCATTCACGCCGGAAGTTTGCTGCGCGGCAGCTTTAATGGTCACTGCCGTGTCGCCGCCAGCCAGCGACAGCAGTTGATCCTGTTTCAGTGTAAAGCCGTACGCTTTCTCAAAGGCAGGTAACGCATCGGTGCGTTCGATAAACTCCGCCGATGCCGCCAGTTTGAATTCACCGCCCTCTTTCAGGTAACGGCTCAGATCGGCTAAGGAGGTGAGTTGATTTTTCTGCGCCAGATCCTGACGCACGGCAATCGTCCATGTGTTATTCGCCGGAGCGGGCGTCAGCCAGACCAGCTTATTCTGTTCGGCATCGAGTTTTTTCACTTTCTCGTAGCCCTGCTGCGCGTTTTTCCATGCAGGGTCATTTTCATCTTTAAAGAAAAATGCGCCGTTGCCGGTGTATTCGGGGTAAATATCCAGCTCGCCAGAGGTGATCGCCCCGCGCACCACCGGCGTGGTGCCAAGCTGCACTTTATTAACTGTTTTTACGCCATGACTTTCCAGTACCTGCAAGATGATATTGCCCAGCAGCGCACCTTCAGTATCTATTTTAGATCCCACTTTCACCGGTTCCGCTGCCTGCAACGGCAGGCTCGTGGCAGCCACCAGCAGCAGTGAACACGCAATCTTATGGGTGATTGTCATTCTATTTCCCTCATTTTTTGCCGCCTTTTTCAGCAGGTTGAGAAAAAAGCGTAGCCGAAAAATAGCGGCTTTGTCGCATGAAAACCCTAAACGATAAAGGAATAAGGTATAACGGAAAAAATCAGGCCGGTTACCCGGCCTGGGAGAGATTAGCGCAGTTCGAACTCGCCCTGATTGACGCGTGCGGAATCAACGCCGATAAAGACATTGAATTTGCCCGGCTCCGCCGCATATTTCATCTGCTGGTTCCAGAACTTCAGCGCATTCACATCGATCGGGAAGCTGACGGTTTTGGTTTCGCCCGGTTGCAGGTTCACCTTGTCAAAGCCGCGCAGTTGTTTAACCGGACGGCTCATCGACGCGGTGACATCCTGCAAATACATCTGGATCACCGTTTCACCCGCACGCTTGCCGGTGTTGGTCACCTCCACGCTGGCGGTCAATTTGCCAGTGCTGGTCATCGACGGCGCGGACATTTTCACGTCAGAGACTTTGAATGTGGTGTAGCTAAGGCCATAACCGAATGGATAGAGCGGCCCGTTCGCTTCATCAAAGTAACGGGAAGTGTATTTGTTCGGCTTGTCGGCATTGTACGGACGGCCAGTATTCAGATGGCTGTAGTAAACCGGGATCTGCCCCACCGAGCGCGGGAAGGACATCGGCAGCTTACCGGACGGGTTGTAATCACCAAACAGAATATCAGCAATGGCATTCCCCCCTTCCGTCCCGGCGAACCAGGTTTCGAGGATCGCATCAGCCTGCTGATCCTCTTTCACTAGCGCCAGCGGGCGACCATTCATCAGCACCAGTACCAGCGGTTTGCCGGTCGCTTTCAGAGCGGCAATCAGATCACGCTGGCTTTGCGGAATGGTAATGTTGGTACGGCTGGAAGCTTCGTGCGCCATCCCCTGCGCTTCCCCCACCACAGCAACCACTACGTCGGATTTCTTCGCCGCTGCCACCGCTTCATCAATCATCGCCTTCGGCGAACGCGGATCGACCACCACCGCCGGTTCATACAGATTGAGGAAGTTAACGATGTCTTTGTCATTGGTGATGTTCGCCCCTTTGGCGTACAGCACGTTGCCTTTACCGGCCAGCGCATTGCGGATGCCTGCCAGCACGGTCACGGACTGATCGGCCACACCCGCAGCAGACCAGCTTCCCATCGAGTCGCGTTTGCTGTCAGCCAGCGGCCCAACTACCGCCACGGTGTCGGTTTTTTTCAGTGGCAGTGTCTCAAGGCGGTTTTTCAGCAGCACCATACTTTCGCGCGCCACTTCACGCGCTTCTTTGCGGTGCAGACGGCTTTCCGCATTGGTATCTTGCGGGTCGCTCTCTTTCGGGCCGAGATGGCTGTACGGATCGTTAAACAAGCCCATGTCGTACTTCACGTTCAGCACATGGCGCGTGGCATCGTCCAGCTCCTCCATCGTCACCTTGCCGGATTTCAGCAGCCCCGGCAGATACTTGCTGTAGTATTCGTCGCTCATGCTCATGTTGATGCCAGACGTCAACGCCACACGCACTGCATCTTCCGGATCGGCGGCCGTGCCATGTTTGATAAGCTCTTTGATCGCACCGTGATCGGAAATGGTGATGCCTTTGAAGTGCCACTGATCGCGCAGCAGATCTTTTAACAGCCAGGAATCCGACGAAGCGGGCGTACCGTTTAGCGAGTTAAGCGCCACCATCACGCCGCCGCTACCTGCATCAAGCGCCGCTTTGTACGGCGGCATATAGTCGTTAAACAGACGCTGCGGGCTCATATCGACGGTGTTGTATTCTTTACCGCCTTCTACCGCGCCATAAGCGGCAAAGTGTTTAACGCTGGTCATCACTGAATAGCGATCCGCCGGGCTTTTGCCCTGCATCGCTTCTACCATCGTGCGCCCCATTTCAGAGGTCAGGAAGGTGTCTTCACCAAACCCTTCCGACACGCGGCCCCAGCGCGGATCTCGGGAAACGTCCACCATTGGTGCCCAGGTCATATTCAGGCCGTCATCGGCGGCTTCATACGCAGAAATGCGCCCCACAGTGCGCACCGCGTCAAGGTTAAAACTGGAGGCCAGACCAAGGCTAATAGGGAAGACGGTACGCTGGCCGTGAATCACATCGTAGGCGAAAAAGAGGGGAATTTTCAGGCGGCTCAGTTGCATCGCCTGATCTTGCATCGCGCGGATATCCGGACGGGTGACGGTGTTAAAAATCGCCCCCACCTGGCTCTTTTTGATCATCTCGCGGATAGCTTCCTTCGGGTTATCCGGGCCAACACTGATAAGACGTAACTGGCCAATTTTTTCATCAACCGTCATCTTTTTGAGCAACTCAGTGACAAATGCATCCCTTGCTTCCGGCGTCAGCGGATGGTTGCCAATCAGCTCCTCAGCCAGCGCGGGTTGCAGCGCGAGGCTCAGCGCGACACCTACAGAACATAGCCATTTCATGTCGTATTTACTCTCTTGTATTTCACCCATAATCGCGGAACGGACCGCGAAAAAAACGCAGTGTGCCATAATCCTGGCATGTCTTGCAGAGTTGGACTCTGATTTTTCTGCGAATTCACTCCCCCGTCAGGTTTAGCAGGACTACTATTACAGGCACAAAAATGCTGACTCACCACCAGGAGTGGAATATGTCATTCGCAACTTCAAACGAGAACCACACATTTTTACACGAGCTGAAACGACTGGTCGGTACGTCTCACCTGTTGACCGATCCCGCCAAAACCGCACGCTACCGTAAAGGCTTTCGCTCCGGCCACGGCGATGCGCTGGCAGTTGTGTTTCCTGGAACCTTAGTGGAGCTGTGGCGCGTGCTGCATGCCTGCGTCAGCGCTGACAAAATCATCCTGATGCAGGCGGCGAATACCGGCCTGACCGAAGGCTCAACGCCCAGCGGCAATGATTATGACCGCGATATTGTGATTATTAGTACCCTGCGGCTCGACAAGCTGCACCTGCTGGATAACGGCGAGCAGGTGCTGGCGTATCCTGGCACCACGCTCTACTCGCTGGAAAAGGCGCTTAAACCGCTGGGCCGCGAGCCGCACTCGGTGATTGGTTCCTCCTGCATTGGTGCCTCGGTGATTGGCGGGATCTGCAATAATTCCGGCGGTTCACTGGTGCAGCGCGGCCCGGCCTATACTGAGATGTCGCTGTTCGCCCGTATCGACGAGCAGGGCAAATTGCAGTTGGTTAACCATCTGGGCATTGATTTGGGGGAAACGCCGGAGCAGATCCTCAGCGCGCTGGATGACGAAAGCATCAAAGCGAGTAACGTGCGACACGATCAGCGTCACGGCCACGATAATGATTACATCACCCGCGTGCGCGATGTAGAAGCCGATACCCCGGCGCGCTACAACGCCGATCCGGATCGGCTGTTTGAATCCTCCGGCTGTGCAGGCAAACTCGCGGTTTTTGCGGTGCGTCTGGATACTTTCCCGGCGGAAAAACAGCAGCAGGTGTTCTATATCGGCACCAATCAGACCGCCGTATTAACGGAGATCCGCCGCCACATTCTGGCGAACTTCGCCCACCTGCCGGTGGCGGGCGAATATATGCACCGCGATATTTACGACATCGCCGAACGCTACGGTAAAGACACGTTCCTGATGATCGACAAGCTCGGCACCGACAAAATGCCGCTGTTCTTTACCCTGAAGGGACGCACCGAAGCGCTGCTGGATAAAGCGCCGCTGTTCAAGCCGCACTTTATTGACCGTTCACTGCAAAAAATCAGCGCCGTTTTCCCGTCGCACCTGCCGCCGCGTATGAAAACGTGGCGTGATAAGTATGAGCATCATCTGCTGTTGAAGATGTCCGGCGATGGCATTGCGGAAGCGCAAAACTGGCTGACGGACTATTTTGCCAGCGCCGAAGGCGGCTTTTTCGTCTGTACGCCGGAGGAAGGGAGTAAAGCCTTTTTACACCGCTTTGCCGCCGCCGGTGCGGCGATCCGCTATCAGGCGGTACATGCCGACGAAGTGGAAGATATTCTGGCTCTCGACATCGCTCTCAGGCGCAACGATACCGAGTGGTTTGAGCATCTGCCGCCGGAAATCGACAACCAACTGGTGCACAAACTCTACTATGGCCACTTTATGTGCCACGTTTTCCACCAGGACTACATCGTCAAAAAAGGCGTCGACGCCCACGCGCTGAAAGAGCAAATGCTTGAGCTACTACGCCAGCGCGGCGCGCAATACCCTGCGGAACATAACGTGGGTCACCTGTATGAAGCCGCAGAAACGCTGAAACAGTTTTATCGGGAAAATGATCCGACAAACAGTATGAACCCCGGCATCGGAAAAACCACTAAGCGTAAATTCTGGCAAGATGAGTTAACGACAGATAATCACGCTGACATGACGATAAAATAGCCAGGATACAGGCTGTATTGTGTGCTCCTTTCGTAATAGAGTAGCGAAAAACGCCAGAGAAACGTTTCTCTGGTTCCCCGCTTTGAAGGAGCACACCTTTCCATGTCTGCTGTCGATATTCTCTCCGGCCCTGCTGTCGTGGTGCGCGACGCCACGCCTGACGATGTGCATGCCATTGCATCGATGTACGCGTGGCATGTGCTGCACGGTCGAGCTTCCTTCGAAGAAGTTCCCCCGACGATTGATGAAATGCGTGCCCGCATGAGCAAAATCGCCAGCGATGGCCTGCCGTGGATGGTTGCGCTGTATCACGGCATTATCGTTGGCTACTGCTACGCCGGTTTCTATCGCCCCCGTCAGGCTTATCGCTATACACTGGAAGAGTCGATTTACGTCGATGCCAGCATGACCGGCCGTGGGATCGGTTCAACGCTGATGAGCGCCCTGATTACACGCTGTGAAGAGGGGCCGTGGCGGCAACTGATTGCGGTGGTTGGCGACGGCAATAATAATTCCGGCTCCCTGCGGCTGCATAAAAAGTATGGCTTTGAGATTGTCGGACAACTGCGTAGCGTCGGCTACAAGAAAGGTGACTGGCGGGATACGCTGATTATGCAGCGTCCACTCAACGACGGTGACTGGACGCTGCCGGAGTAATTAATCGTTCTGCGCGGTTTGCTCGCCCGATGCGCTGTTATTCTGCGTCATCTGCGCCGCTTTCTGGCGCTTATAACTCAACGCCGCTGCCGGAACCGGCTGCACTTTCCCGGTTTCAATCCAGGTACGTAAGCGGCTGGCATCGGCGAAGTGCGTAAATTTGCCGAATGCATCCATTACCACCAGCGCCACCGGCTTGTTATTAATCACCGTGCGCATAACCAGACAGTGCCCTGCCGCATTGGTAAAGCCGGTTTTGGTCAACTGAATATTCCAGTTATCGCGGTAGACCAGATGGTTGGTATTGCGAAACGGCAGCGTATAGGCAGGATTGCTGAAAGTCGCCATCTCTTCGCGCGTGGTGCTCAGTTGCCCAATCAGCGGATACTGTTTGGTGGCAATCAGCAGTTTGGTCAGATCGCGTGCGGTAGAAACGTTGTGAATCGACAGCCCGGTCGGTTCAACATAATGCGTATTGGTCATGCCCAGCGCTTTGGCTTTGGCATTCATCGCGGCGATAAACGCGTTGTAACCGCCCGGGTAGTGGTGCGCAAGGCTGGCGGCCGCGCGGTTTTCCGACGACATCAGCGCCAGCAGCAGCATGTTTTTACGGCTGATTTCGCTGTTCAGACGCACGCGGGAGTATATCCCTTTCATTTCCTGCGTCTGGCTGATATCAACTTTGAGTTTCTCATCCAGCGGCAAATGGGCATCCAGTACCACCATCGCGGTCATCAACTTGGTGATGGAGGCGATAGGACGCACCAGATCCGGGTGACTGGAGTAGATCACCTGATTGGTTTGCAGATCGACAATCATCGCGCTACCTGAGGCGATTTCAGGTTGTGCGGCAGTGGTCGCAACAGTGGTTTTCGCGACAGTGGTTTTCGCGACAGCAAACGGCGCCACGGGTGCAGCCAGCAATAAAGCCAGGCTTAATAAAGAGACTCGAAATTTCTGCATGGTGAGACTTCTGAAAATTATTCACGCACGTTATTACGCACACCGCTTTCATTAATCAGGAAAATAATGAGGCTGGCCTGCGCATAATAGCCGCCATGCAAGGTTGTCGCCACAGAAGAATCATTGCTGAAGATTGCATTGCTGGCATTTACGCCAGCAATGCATTTTATCAGAACAGACGGTAGCCGTAGCCCCAGAGGATCACCGTCAGCGCCAACAGCACTTCCAGCACCAGCACGCCAATCGCCAGCGTGGAACTGGAGAAGCTCAGACCCTCTTCTTTATTGATATTCAAGAAGGTCGGAATACCGACATAGAGCAGATAACCGGTATAGAACAGTGCGGCGGTACCCACCAACGCGCACAACCATACCAGCGGATAGAGCGCCACAATACCGCTCAGGAACAGCGGTGTCGCGACATAACCGGCAAATACCATACAACGCGCAAGCCCGGGCCGCTGCGGATAGCCTCGCGCCATCCACCAGATGACGCGGCCCATCACAGCTACTCCCGCCAGCATCAGCGCATAGAACAGTAACGCCATGTAAAAGCCGGTAAACAACGACAGCCTCACAACATTCTCTTCACCGAAGTTCCAGCCGATTTGTGTAGTACCAATAAACGCACAAATAACCGGTACTGCCGCCATAACCAGCACATGGTGGGTGTAGTGATGCGAAACCGTCTCGTCTTCGCTTTTGATCACCTTCATTTCACGATCGGGATGGGAAAACAATCCCCAGACATGGTTCATAACGCCCCCTTCTGACAGCCCGAACAACGACACTGCAAGTATAATTCACTCTTGCGATTGTTTTTTGTACAGCCGTAAAAATAGCGCTGCAGTACAAAGTATCCTTCCAGCAAGAACCCTCAGTCGGGTGTATGCTTATAAGCGTTTTACCGGGAGGGCTTCTTTTTAATGGATATCAATGAACTGATTAGCCAGTATGGCTATGCCGCGCTGGTTATTGGCAGTATTGCTGAAGGTGAGACCATTACACTGCTTGGCGGAGTTGCAGCCCATCAGGGGTTATTACACTTCCCACTGGTGGTTATCTCCGTAGCGCTGGGCGGCATGTTTGGCGACCAGTTGCTCTATCTGCTCGGCCGCCGCTACGGCATGAAAATACTGCGCCGCTTCTCACGTCATCGCGACAAAATCCATCAGGCGCAAACGCTGATCCGCCGACATCCGTACCTGTTTGTGATTGGTTCGCGCTTTATGTATGGCTTTCGCATCGTGGGTCCATTGCTGATCGGCACCAGCCATCTGCGTCCGAAAATTTTTTTGCCGCTGAATATTCTTGGCGCGGTCGTCTGGGCGTTACTGTTCACCACGCTGGGCTATGTTGGCGGGGAAGTGATTGGCCCGTGGCTGCATCAGTTCGACCAGCATGTAAAACGCTGGATTTGGCTGGTTATCGCTATCGCGCTGGTGGTTTGTCTGCGCTGGTGGTTCCGGCACCGTCGTAAGAAGCGCCAGAACAGCACAAAGCACGATTAAGAGCCTATCCCAGCAAGCTATATTGTTGCAGTCAGTCTGGACACGGACAGCGCGCAACAACCGGAGCGTACACGCAGTACGTGAGGATGACTCGCTTCGCTCGCCCTTCGGTGATTGCAAACCATTAAGTATAGAAAAAAGGCAAAAATGCAGCAGCTTATCTAAGCTTTGTACTTGTGTATGCATGGAGGACGTTAAAAATGTTGAAGATTTTACTTTGGGTGATCCTGATTATCTTTCTGATTGGTCTACTGGTAGTGACAGGCGTGTTTAAGATGATTTTTTAATGCTGACCGGGTGGCGGCTGCACTTCAGCCAACCTGAAGTGCAGCCGCACCCGTAAGATTAATTTCCCTGCGCGCTGTAGTTAATCGGCACCCAGCGGTAGCCTTTATCGGCTTTTATCACTTTGCCAATGCCAGGAAACGCAATATGCGCGGCAGCTATCCAGTCTCCTTCGCGGGCAACCTGCGCCAGCACTTTCTGGCGCGTTGCAACAGCCTGCTGCTGGTTGACATCAAAATGGATCGCCACGCCTGGGTCCGGTAGCTGCACCGGATGCGCATGGATAATGTCGCCCCACAACATCAGTGTCTTACCACCGTGGGTGACGCGATAGATCACGCTGCCCGGCGTATGCCCTGGCGCAGGCACCGCGTCAATACCGGGAATGATTTCCGTCGGTGCGCGGAACGTACTGAGTTTACCGGCATCGATCACCGGTCGCAGTGAGCGCTCGGATTCAGCAAAAGTGTGACGCTGGCTCTCTTCAACCTCTTTCAGATGTGCCGGGTTGAGCCAGAAATCCACGTCGCGCTGATCGACTCGCACCGTGGCATTGTGAAATACCGGCTTGCCGTCGCGCTGCATGCCGCCAGAGTGATCGGCATGAATGTGAGTCAGTAGCACCGTATTAATCGCATCCGGATCGATGCCCGCCGCCCGCAGATTATCCGGAAGGTGCCCGCCCGTATCGCCAAACAGCGGCCCAGCGCCAGTATCGACCAGAATCAACTGCTTACCAGTATTAATGACAAAGGCGTTGATTGACGTTTCGGCATGAACTGCCAGGTTGGCTTTCGCCATCTGCGATTGCAGCGTTGCGGGGGAAATATGAGTGAGCAGCTTGTCAAACGGTACAGCGACCGTGCCGTCGGAAACGGCGGTGATTTGCCAGTCGCCCATCGCCATCCGGTAATATCCCGGTGCCTGCGCCTGATGCCTACTGGGTGGTTGTGCTGCGTGGCCGCTGAAGATCATCGTTGCGCTCACCAGCACCATCAGCAGAGGATAATGTTTCATCACTTTTCTCCCGTTGTTTTCGTTGCAACAGTATCCCGCCAGCGCTACTATCAATCCAATTGATTGGAGTGATAATGACTATCAAAGAGAATGATTTCCGCAAAATCGATCTGAACCTGCTGATCGCCTTTGCCGTACTGTTTCGTGAACAGAGCGTCTCCGCTGCGGCAGATAAGCTACATCTGGGCCAGCCTGCGGTGAGCGGTGTGCTGTCGCGTCTGCGCACGCTGTTTGACGATCCGCTGTTTATCCGCAGTGGCCATCGCATGCAACCCACAGCCCGTGCGGAAGAGCTGCACAGCGAGTTGCTGCCGTTGCTGGAACAGTTGCAGAGCGCGCTGTTTCAGCAAGCGGCGTTTGATGCGAAAACCGTGAACGTCACGCTGACGCTCGGTATGGCCGACTGGGTAGAAATGTGGCTGATGCCGCGTCTGATCCCGGCGCTTCAGCAGGCGGCTCCCGGCATGCGTCTGAACGTGGTAGCCAGCGATCCTTTCAGCGATGCCACGCGGCTCGAAGGTGGCGAGATGGATATGGCGATCAGCGTTGCCACCGCAGGACCGCGCTGGCTTGAACGTGAGGTGCTGACCACCATGTCATTTGTCACGCTCTGGCATCCGCAACAACTGACGCTCAGCGCACCGCTGGATGTCGACACGTTTGCCGCTCATCCCCATTTGATGGTCAGTTACCGCGAGGCAACCAGCAGCCATTTCGATACGCTGCTGGCAAAAACCGGCCATCAGCGCCGTGTGCATTACACCACACCACATTTTGCCGCCCTGCCAGGTCTGCTGGAAACGATGCCAGCGCTGGCGACCGTACCCGCCGGGCTGGCAATGGAGTGGCAGAGAACGCGCGGTTTGCTGGCAAGCCCGCTGCCGCTGGATGCAGAACCGGTCGAAGTGGCGCTACTGTGGCACCAGCGTCACAGCAGCGACCCGGCGGTGATGTGGCTGAAAGAGTTTATCCGCCATCTGATCGGGTAAAAATCGGGCCCGTTTACATTACTTCAGACTTGCGCCGTTGCTGGCAATGACATCGCGATACCAGTAGAAACTCTTCTTGCGACTGCGCGCCAGCGTACCGTTGCCGTTATCATCGCGATCCACATAGATAAAGCCGTAACGCTTGGAGATCTCGGCTTTCGATGCGCTGACTAAGTCAATCGGCCCCCAGCTTGTGTAACCCATCACCTCGACACCGTCGTCAATCGCTTCGCGCACCTGCACCAGATGGTCGTTGAGATAGGCAATGCGGTAGTCGTCGTTGATGCTGCCATCGGCTTCCACCTTGTCCTTCGCACCCAGACCGTTCTCAACGATAAACAGCGGTTTTTGCCAGCGATCCCATAGCATATTCAGCAGCGTACGCAGGCCAACCGGATCGATCTGCCAGCCCCACTCTGAGCTCGCCAGATGCGGGTTTTGCACCATGCTGAGAATATTGCCGCGTGCCTGCTGATTCAGCGCTTCATCGGTAGTCACGCAGCCGGTCATGTAGTAGCTGAACGAAATAAAATCGACGGTGGATATCAGCGCTTCCCGATCGGCAGCGGTGATCTCAACGCGAATACCGTTATCACGGAAATAACGCAGCATATAGCCAGGATATGCGCCACGGCACTGCACATCGCCAAAAAACTGCCAGCTACGGTTCTCTTGCAGCGCTTCGAACACATCCTCCGGCTTGCAGGTCAGCGGATACATCAGCCCGCCCAGCAGCATATTGCCGATCTTGCCATCCGGGATAATCTCATGGCATGCCTTCACAGCCAGCGCACTGGCTACCAGTTGATGGTGGATCGCCTGATAAACCGCCTCTTTACTGCTATTCTCCGGCAACCCGACGCCGGTCATCGGCGCATGCAATGACATGTTGATCTCATTGAAAGTCAGCCACAATTTCACCTTCGCTTTGTAGCGGCTGAACACGGTACGCGCATAACGTTCGAAGAAACCAATGGTCTGACGGCTGCCCCAGCCACCATGCTGTTTCACCAGCCCCCACGGCATCTCATAGTGGGATAAGGTGACCAGCGGCGTAATGCCGTATTTTGCCAGTTCATCAAACAGCTTGTCGTAGTAGGCAAGGCCCGCTTCATTCGGCGTGGTTTCGTCACCGTTCGGGAAAATACGCGCCCAGGCAATCGACACGCGCAGGCAGCTAAACCCCATCTCCGCAAACAGCGCGATATCTTCCGGGTAACGGTGGTAAAAATCGATGGCGACATCTTTCAGCGCACTGTCTCCCGCCACGCGTTCAACCACGTCGCCAAACACCCCTTTTGGCTGGACATCCGACGTTGAAAGGCCTTTTCCACCTTCCAGATACGCGCCTTCAACCTGGTTCGCAGCAATCGCGCCGCCCCACAAGAACGATTTCGGAAATGCTTTCATCACTTTCTCCTTTGATTAACCGGCGACCGCAAGCAGCGGCATTCCGGCCTGTACTGAGGTTGCTGCCACGGTACGCACACCACCAGTACTGTCGCTGTTACTGATAATAATCGGCGTAGCGAGATCGTAGCCAGCAGCAAGGATCGCTGCGCGATCGAACTCCAGCAGCAGATCGCCCACATTCACTTTGTCCCCCACCTGAACATGCGCGGTAAAGGGCCCACTACCCAGCTTGACGGTGTCGATACCCACATGGATCAACACTTCAACACCGCTATCGCTGAGCAGTCCGATCGCATGTTTGGTGGCAAACAGCGATGCCACTTCCCCGGCAAACGGAGCCACCACGCGCCCGTCCTGCGGAATGATCGCCACACCCTGCCCCAGCAAACCGCTGGCGAAGGTGGCATCCGCTACCTGATCCAGCGCCAGAATCGTACCGCTCATTGGCGCCAGAACTGCGTTCTCCGCAGCCATTGCCGCACCGCCCGGCTCTGCGGCAACCGGCGCTTTTGGCAGCCCGGCAAAAAAAGTCAGCACGCTGGACAAGAGCAGCGCCACGATGCTGCCGATAATACCGCCCCACAGCGTTGCATCGACGCCACCCGGCGGGATCATCTGAGCCAGCGTAAAGATGTTGGCGAACCCAAAGGAATAGACATGGCTACCGCTAAAGCCAACAATGCCCCCGCCGATGGCTCCCGCCACGCAACCAAAAATAAACGGACGACGCAGCGGCAGCGTTAAACCGTACACGGCCGGTTCGGTGATGCCGAAAATCCCGGCTGCGATGGATGACCCCGCCAGCATCTTCTGGCGCGCATCGCGGGTACGTAGAAATATACCCAGCGTTGCGCCAACCTGACCGAACACCGCAGGTAGCAGGATCGGCAGCATCGAGTCCTGTCCGAAGACGGCAAGGTTGTTGATCATCAACGGTACCAGCCCCCAATGCAGACCAAAGATCACGCAGACCTGCCATAGCGCGCCCAGCGACGCCCCGGCCAGCCAGGGCGCCAGCGTGTAGATGGTCTGATAGCCATGCGCCAGCATCTGGCTCAGCCAGGTCGCGACAGGACCAATAATCAGGAACGTTAACGGGACGGTGATGGCGATGCAGATCAGCGGCGCAAAGAAGTTTTTTACCGCCGCATGCAGGAAGCGATTGCCCTGTTTTTCCAGCCAGCAACTGACCCAGGCGGCAAGAATAATCGGAATGACGGAACCGCTATAATTGAGGAACGTCACAGGAATGCCGAGGAAAGATTCGCTGGCCGCACCGGCGACCTGGCTGGCATTGAAGGCCGCTATCATCAACGGGTGCGTCAGCGCTCCACCAATCACCATGGTGACAAAAGGGCTGCCGCCGAATTTTTTTCCAGCGGTATAACCCAACACCAGCGGTAAGAAGAAAAAGAGCGCATCACTGGCAGCAAACCAGATTTTATAGGTGCCGCTGTCGGTTGTGAGCCAGCCGCAGACAATCGCCAGAGCCAGCAGCCCTTTGAGGATCCCGGATGCGGCAAGAACGCCGATAAACGGGGTAAAAATGCCGGAAACGATATCGATCAATCGTCCCAGCAGATTGCCTTTATCTTCTACCGCCGCCGCTGGCGTTTCGTCCGTTAATCCTGCCACCTGGCGCACAGCTTGCCACACTGCGTTTACATGGTTGCCAATCACAACCTGAAACTGGCCGCCGCTCTCTACCACCATAATCACGCCGGGGTTGGTTTTTAATCCTTCGGCATCCGCTTTCTGCATGTCTTTGAGTTTGAAGCGCAACCGGGTCGCACAGTGTACCAGACTGCTGATATTCTCCTTCCCACCAACGTGGCTGATGATCGCTTTCGCCAACGCTTGATATTCCATGTTGAATTCCCTTGCATCTGTCGCCCGAAGGCGGTGACTGAGTAAAAAAAAACCTGATCCAGCGCCTCGCGGAGCCGGTCTCAGGTTTTGCCTGCACAATGCAGTAACAATCCTTTTGCATCTTGTTTTAACGCGTTTCTTTTCTCACCCGTTCAATATGAATGGCGAGGAACATAATTTCTTCGTTCGTTAGCTGACGCTGATAGCGGCTGACCAGATGGCGAGCGACTTTTTCCGCACACTGCCATGCCAGTTGATAATTCTCTTTCACCGCCTGATGCAGGGAGAGATCGTCATCCGCCACCACCGTACGGTTCAGCAAGCGCTGCGAGAAAAATTTCAAATGCGTCACAAAGCGATGATAGCTCAGCGACTCTTCATCGTATTCCAGCGTTAGCTGGTACTTCACGATGTGCAAAATTTCCTGTATCACCTGGGTGATATGCATCACTTCCGGCATTTCGCTGCTCAGTTGCGCCGTCACCAGATGCAGGGCGATAAACCCGGCCTCATCTTCAGGCAACTCAACATCGAGGCGTTTAGCGAGTATCGCCCGCGCCTGCTGGCCCAGCGCAAACTCTTTCGGATAGAGATGCTTGATCTCCCACAACAATACGTTCCGCACCACAACGCCCTTTTTCTGCCGCTCAAGCGCAAAATAACAGTGGTCTGTCAGCGTAATGTAGAGACTGTCCTGCAGCTTGCCGAGCTGACTACGGGCCAGTTCGATTATGCGATCGCAGGCGGTTATCACTTCCAGTGGGATCTGGCTGAGCAGTTCACTGAGACGACGCACCAGCTCATCGTTTTGCAGAGCAAACACCTTCTCAATACAGCTCTCATCCAGTTCATCGCCGGGGCGTTTCTGGAACGCCAGCCCTCGCCCCATAACAACCTGTTCGCGCTGCTGCTCATCCATCACTACCACGACATTATTGTTTAATATTTTGGCGATTTTCATTACGGCCCCGGAAACAAAAAAACCTGACCTCCGGCAGTTGCCGGACAATCAGGTTTCGCCTGCCTAAGCAGTAACAATCCAGGTGCCGACTCTACCAGTTTCCCGATGATAAAAAACATGCCGGGAGATTAAAATTGTGATCTTGCTCGTGCGATGCGTTAACGGAAAATCGCCTGATATGATGATTCATACTGCGTCGCGTTCCATTCACCATCACAGCGGGCAGGCCGAAATCGCGCCCAGGCGCTCTGATCGCCCACGCCGAGTAACGCCATCTGATCGCTGGTATTAAACATCCAGACATTTTTTAGCGTGAGATCGAACTGGCTGTCAGCAAGAAAAGGAGTGGCGCCAACGGGCGCGGCACAGACGGAAATAAAAACCACAGGGAGTGATAATTTAAAAGGTGCCATAATATTCATTCCATTATTATATTATTGGCCACTGAATAGCTATCGAACCGATGCCGATATCGGTGACAAATGAATAGATTAATTAAAAAGAGTAACTTAGATCCTATCCTATTAGGCCCTTAGTCGTTCCATTAATACGCCAAATAAAAACAAAAACCCAAATTCAGAATTCGCTATAACGAACCCTGTGAATTTAGGTTTTGCCTGTATAACAGTAACAACCCTGATGTTGTGCGAACAGAAATAGCACTCTGATTTTAAATAATCCAGCAGCTATTTTATGAATAAAGAAAAAACGTGATTCAGCTAACGCAGAAATCGAGCACTGGCATAATTATTACATTATTCTGGATTCAACTTAACACGCGAAATTGCCACCGCTATCTCTTCCGACGTTTTATAGCTACGAATTTCGGTGAATAAATCACTGGCATCGTTATATTCTTTACGCAAATAACCGAGCCACTGTTTAATACGCGCTACGTGATACAAACCGGTATCACCCTGCTTTTCCAGACGCGAATATTTCGCCAGCAGCGCCACCACATCAGGCCACGGCATACGCGGTTCATTATATTTCACCACCCGACTCAGGTTTGGCACATTCAGCGCACCACGGCCAATCATCACCGCATCACAACCGGTAGCCGCCATGCATGCCTGAGCACTTTTCCAGTCCCATATCTCACCGTTGGCAATAACCGGAATTGACAGACGCTGGCGGATCTCGCCAATCGCCTGCCAGTTAATGCACTCCGCTTTATAACCGTCTTCTTTGGTGCGCCCATGTACCGCCAGTTCCGTCGCGCCCGCCTGCTGGACCGCGTCAGCGATTTCGAACTGCCGGGCAGCGCTATCCCAACCGAGACGCACTTTTACCGTCACCGGCAGATGCGATGGCACGGCGTCGCGCATCGCTTTTGCGCCGCGGTAAATCAGCTCGGGATCTTTCAACAAGGTCGCACCGCCACCGCTGCCGTTGACCAGTTTTGACGGGCAGCCACAATTAAGATCAACACCCCACGAGCCAAGTTCCACCGCCCTTGCCGCATTTTCCGCCAGCCACTCGGGATACTGCCCGAGTAACTGCACGCGAACCAAGGTTCCTGAAGGGGTACGGCTTTGCCGATGTAACTCCGGGCAGATCTTGTGAAACGATTTTACCGGCAGCAGTTGATCGACCACGCGCAAAAACTCAGTAATGCACAGATCGTAATCGTTAACCTCGGTCAGCAGCTCGCGCACCAGCGAATCGAGCACACCTTCCATCGGCGCCAGTAAGACACGCATAGATCACCCCGGAAAAAATGAGGCGCCATAGTAGCGTCTCCGTAGCAGCGAGGAAAGTGCCTTTATCACACGGGAAAAACTACACTAAGCGGGATTCATGCAGCAAATCTTGTAGGAATGCATAACGTTCCCAAATGGAATGTTTGGTATGCTCAGAATTCATGATGTGATCAGTAGCACGTTTTAAGCTTTAATTGTATGATGAATGCGTTTCAGCAAGGGCTTTCACCATGAGCAAATCATTGAATATTATCTGGCAGTATCTTCGCGCTTTCGTACTTATTTACGCCTGTTTGTACGCGGGCATCTGGCTGGCTTCACTGCTGCCGATCACCATTCCCGGCAGTATCATTGGCATGCTGATTATGTTTGTGCTGCTGGCGCTGCAAATCCTTCCGGCAAAATGGGTTAATCCAGGCTGCTTCCTGTTGATCCGTTATATGGCGCTGCTGTTTGTGCCGATTGGTGTGGGTGTCATGCAATATTACGACCTGTTACGGGCGCAGTTTGGACCGATTATTGTCTCCTGCACGATCAGTACAGCGATTGCTTTTTTGGTGGTGAGTTGGAGTACCCATCTGATACACGGCGAACGTAAAGTCTCAGGACAAAAGGGTAGCAAAGAATGATGACGTATATCTGGTGGTCATTACCCCTGACGCTGGTGGTCTTTTTTGCCGCACGCAGACTCGCCGCACGCTTTAAAATGCCGCTGCTCAACCCGCTGCTGGTGGCGATGGTAGTGATTATCCCCATCCTGTTAGTCACCAATACGCCATACGATCACTATTTTCAGGGCAGTAAAGTCCTTAACGATCTGCTGCAACCGGCGGTCGTGGCGCTGGCCTTCCCGTTGTATGAACAGTTGCATCAGATCCGCGCACGCTGGAAATCGATTATCACCATCTGTTTTATTGGCAGCCTGGTGGCGATGACCTCTGGGGCAGCAATTGCGTTGCTGATGGGGGCAACACCGCAAATTGCCGCGTCAGTATTACCAAAATCGGTCACCACACCAATTGCAATGGCCGTAGGCGGCAGTATTGGCGGTATCCCGGCAATCAGCGCAGTTTGCGTCATCTTTGTGGGCATATTGGGCGCAGTCTTCGGACACACTCTGTTAAATACAATGCATATTCATACCAAATCTGCCCGCGGGCTGGCGATGGGGACGGCTTCGCATGCGCTGGGCACTGCGCGCTGTGCGGAGCTGGATTATCAGGAAGGAGCTTTCGGTTCCTTGGCGCTGGTGATTTGCGGGATCATTACCTCGCTGGTCGCACCATTTCTGTTCCCGGTGATTCTGGCGGTGTTCGGCTGAAATTTGCGATTCGTCGCGCATTCTTTATTTGAGTTTCATAAGTTGCATATACAGTGTGAATCGAATCACACATAAAAGGCATTTAGCCCCGTAAACTACGATTCCAAAACACTGCTATGAGGCACCGTTATGCATTCACGTTTTCACACTGCTTTTTCCGGGCTTGCGGAGAATTTACAAACCGCGCTGGCTCCTCTTCTGGCGGATGAACACTTTCCCGCCATGCTGAGCGCAGAGCAGGTGGCGACATTGCAGCGGTCGAGCGGGTTAGACGAAGACGCACTGGCTTTTGCGCTACTGCCGCTCGCCGCCGCCTGCGCCCGCACCGACCTCTCTCACTTCAATGTTGGCGCCATTGCGCGCGGTATCAGCGGAACCTGGTATTTCGGCGCGAATATGGAGTTTGCCGGCAGCACCCTGCAACAATCTGTGCACGCCGAGCAAAGCGCCATCAGCCATGCCTGGCTGCGTGGTGAAAAGTCCCTCTCCGCCGTGACGGTGAACTACACACCATGTGGTCACTGTCGCCAGTTTATGAATGAGTTAAACAGCGGGCTGGATCTGCATATTCATCTGCCGGGTCGCGCGCCACATACGCTGGGCCATTACCTGCCGGATGCGTTTGGTCCGAAAGATCTGGAGATCAAAACGCTGCTGATGGATAACGCCGATCACGGTTTCCTGCCGAACGGCGATGAACTGGCGCAGGCGGCAATTAACGCAGCGAACCAGAGCCACGCGCCGTATACCAACTCACCTGCCGGCGTGGCCATTTTGTGTCGTGGCGGACAGATTTTCAGCGGTCGCTATGCCGAAAATGCCGCCTTCAACCCGTCGCTGCCGCCGTTGCAAAGCGCGCTGAACCTGCTGAGCCTTAACGGTTATGATTACGCCGATATTGAACGGGCTGTGCTGGCAGAACGTGCCGACGCGCCACTCACTCAGTGGGATGCCACCGCCGCCACGCTGCGCACCATCGGCTGTCATCAGATAGAACGCCTGCAACTCGCCTGATCTCCTCACACTGCGGGCAAAACCCGCAGTGATGAAAAAGCCCGCAGTTGAGCGTCTGTTTCTTGCGCTTGCCAGACGGGTAAAGTAGCCTGAGTTAAATTTCACTCTTGTACTGAGTCTGCTGCATGCTAAAGCGTTTTTTCTACAGCCTGTTAGTCCTGATCGGCTTACTGCTGTTAACTGCGCTTGGCCTCGATCGCTGGATGAGCTGGAAAACCGCCCCTTATATTTATGACGATTTGCAGGATCTTCCCTGGCGTCAGGTTGGCGTGGTGCTTGGAACGGCAAAATATTACCGCACCGGCGTCATCAATCAGTATTACCGCTACCGGATTCAAGGTGCGCTAAACGCCTACAACAGCGGCAAGGTCAACTACCTGTTGCTGAGCGGCGATAATGCGCTGCAAAGCTATAACGAACCGGTTACCATGCGTAAAGACTTGATTGCCGCAGGCGTCGATCCGGCAGATATCGTGCTGGACTATGCTGGTTTCCGTACGCTGGACTCCATTGTCCGCACGCGTAAGGTCTTCGACACCAACGATTTCATCATTATTACGCAACGCTTCCACTGCGAGCGCGCCCTGTTTATCGCGCAGCATATGGGGATTCAGGCGCAGTGTTATGCCGTACCTTCACCAAAAGATATGTGGAGCGTGCGGGTGCGAGAGTTTGGCGCCCGGCTGGGTACCATCGCCGATCTCTATCTCTTTAAACGCGAGCCGCGCTTCCTCGGCCCGCTGGTGCCGATTCCCTCAATGCAGGAAGTTCCCGACGATGCGCAGGGCTATCCGGCAGTCACCGTCGGGCAATTGATGGAGTTGCAGAAGAAAGTGAAAAACTAAGAGCCTATCCCAGTAGGCGTATATTGTTGCAGCCAGTTTGGACACGGACAGCGCACAACAACCGGAGCGTACACGCAGTACGTGAGGATTACTCGCTTCGCTCGCCCTAAAGGGCCGCCGCAAGCGGCGTTCAAAATGCCAACACATTTTGTGT
>JAGTSE010000015.1 GCA_018261615.1 Pseudomonadota bacterium
CTGAGAAAGTTCCATTTAAAAAGGGCTCCATAATGAACATGGAACCCTTTTTACACCGGCCACCGGATCGGTCAACCGATCCTTAAACGATCGGCATTAGCCTCTGCTCCCTTTTTAACTGGCCGGTTTTACTTACTTATCGCTGCGTTTTTTGCGCATGAGCTTTGTTTTATCAATAAACGCATGCGTGACGGGATCGTAATAGCGTGATGGCCATATTACCCACGGTTCTGTTCCCAGCGCCCTGGCAATAATCAACTCTCCTTTCGGCCAGGAACGGGACAGTGCATTCGCAAGGGTGGATGAGCTTAACCCGTTTTTTCGCGATTCTGCCGCCAGTGATGTCCCTTTTTTACGTAGCCCCGCAATAATATCGGCTTGATGCCAGTCGATGAGTTTCGTTTCCATAACATCTCCCTGATAGAGGTTGATACCAATCCTTTTGTGATACTTACTATACTCATACAGGAATTTTTGTTCTAAAAAGTTCATGTATATTTTGTGTTTTAGGATTTTGACAAGGCAGTGATGTCAGGGATTTGGTGATGTTTTATCTTTTTTATGGAAACTTACAAGAGCTTTCCCGCGCCAATGCGCGGGGATCTGGAAGGGTTAATGATCGCGTTGCACGGCGATATGGGCCAGGCCGATCAGTGCCTCTCTCCACGGGGTATCAGGCAGAACCTGTAGAGCAGAAATCGCCTTATCAGCTTCTTCTTCGGCACGACGACGTGTCCACTCCAGTGAGCCGCAAGCTGCCATTGCTTCCAGTACAGGTTCCAGAAGATGCCGACCATTACCTTGCTCAATGGCTTCGCGAATCATCTGAGCCTGTTCCGAAGTACCGTGGTGCATAGCATGCAACAGCGGCAACGTCGGTTTCCCCTCGTTCAGGTCATCACCGGTGTTTTTACCCAATGTCTGGCCATCAGCGCTGTAATCCAGCAAGTCGTCGATCAACTGGAACGCGGTTCCCAGATAACGGCCGTAATCCTGTAAACCTTTTTCCTGTGCTTCGCCGCAACTGGCCAGCTGACCGGAACACTGCGCTGCCGCTTCAAACAGACGTGCGGTTTTGCTATAGATGACGCGCATGTAGTTTTCTTCGGTGATGTTCGGGTCGTTGACGTTCATCAATTGCAGCACTTCACCTTCTGCAATGACGTTCACGGCTTCTGACATCACTTCCAGCACCTTCAGCGAACCGAGACTAGTCATCATCTGGAAAGCGCGAGTATAGATAAAATCCCCGACCAGCACGCTGGCTGCATTACCAAATGCGGCATTGGCTGTCGCTTTACCGCGACGCATGTCTGATTCATCCACAACATCGTCATGCAGGAGTGTCGCAGTGTGAATAAATTCGATCAGCGCTGCGAGCGTGATGTGTGAATTACCTTCATATCCAACGGCGCGAGCCGCCAGCACGGCTATCATTGGACGGATACGTTTGCCACCGCCGCTCACGATGTAATAACCCAACTGGTTAATTAGCTGAACATCCGAGTTGAGTTGTTGCAGGATCGTCGCATTCACACCCGCCATATCTTGCGCGGTTAACTCATTGATTTTTTCTAAATTCATCGCAAAAGCCGGGCTTTCAGTCCTGTTTACCACATATCAAAATGGGATAACAAAGGGTTACGGGTTAGAATAGTATTGTTGATTGTACTGTAAAAACGCGCCAGATAAACGATACCTTACAAGTTGTGTTTTTTTTCTTCGATGAGTGACGATCTCTCTTGTCAAAGCCTCACGATTTGCGTAATATTCGCGCCCTATTGTGAATATTTGTAGCGCACTCTGATTGATCAGAATATGTGCGCGGAAGCGGAGTTTTATATGTACGCGGTTTTCCAAAGTGGTGGTAAACAACACCGAGTAAGCGAAGGTCAGACCGTTCGCCTGGAAAAGCTGGACATCGCAACTGGCGAATCTGTTGAATTTGCTGAAGTTCTGATGATCGCAAACGGTGAAGAAGTCAAAATCGGCGTTCCTTTCGTTGATGGCGGCCTAATCAAAGCTGAAGTTGTTGCTCACGGTCGTGGCGAGAAAGTTAAAATCGTTAAGTTTCGTCGTCGTAAACACTACCGTAAGCAGCAGGGCCACCGTCAGTGGTTCACTGACGTGAAAATTACTGGCATCAGCGCCTAAGACCTGAGGAGTAGATTTAAATGGCACATAAAAAGGCTGGCGGCTCAACTCGTAACGGTCGCGATTCAGAAGCTAAACGCCTGGGCGTAAAACGCTTTGGCGGCGAAGCAGTTCTGGCAGGTAGCATTATCGTTCGTCAGCGTGGCACCAAGTTCCATGCTGGCCCTAACGTAGGTTGCGGCCGTGACCACACTCTGTTCGCTTTGACTGACGGTAAAGTTAAGTTCGAAGTTAAAGGCCCGAAAAACCGTAAATTCATCAGCATCGTTGCTGAATAAGTTTTTCGCGTCCCGGTAACGGAAGAAAGCCCCGCACACGTTGCGGGGCTTTTTACATTAGACGTCCGGCAAAATTTCTGGCAGGGAATACGGGCATGAAACAGCAGGCAGGCATAGGTATCGCCCTGGCGCTCATCACCGCTATGTGCTGGGGTGCGCTACCTATCGCGATGAAGCAGGTGCTGGAAGTGATGGAGCCGCCTACGGTGGTGTTTTATCGCTTTTTAATGGCAGGAATCGGTCTTGGCCTGATTCTGGGCTACAAGAGGAAACTTCCTCCACTGCAAATGTTTCGTAAGCCGCGTTGGTTAATTTTGTTAGCTATTGCCACTGGTGGGTTGTTCGGGAACTTTATCCTGTTCAGCTCTTCCTTACAGTATGTCAGCCCAACGGCCTCGCAGGTGATAGGTCAGCTTTCTCCCGTAGGTATGATGATTGCCAGCGTCTTTATTCTGAAAGAGAAGATGCGTGGTACTCAGGTGATTGGTGCATTGATGCTAATCAGCGGCCTGGTGATGTTTTTCAATACCAGCCTGGTGGAGATTTTTACCCGACTGACCGATTACACCTGGGGGGTCATTTTTGGGGTCAGTGCGGCAATGGTGTGGGTGAGCTACGGCGTCGCGCAAAAAATACTATTGCGTCGCCTGGCGTCTCAGCAAATCCTCTTTTTGCTGTACACTTTATGTACGATGGCGTTATTGCCGCTGGCAAAGCCCGGCGTACTGTTCCAGTTGAGCGACTGGCAACTCGCTTGCCTGATTTTCTGCGGGCTGAATACCTTGATTGGATATGGTGCGCTGGCGGAAGCAATGGCGCGCTGGCAGGCGGCGCAGGTAAGCGCATTGATTACGCTGACGCCGCTGTTTACGCTGTTATTTTCAGATTTGTTATCAATGGCCTGGCCCGATGTTTTCGCCAGACCGATGTTAAACCTTGTCGGTTATCTCGGTGCGTTTGTCGTGGTTGCGGGCGCCATGTTTTCCGCTATTGGCCATCGTCTGCTGGGACGTTGGCGCAGTCGTGAAGTGGTCGTCACTGTGCCCCGCTCAGGCGAATGAGTTACGGAGAGTAAAATGAAGTTTGTTGATGAAGCTACGATCCTTGTCGTGGCGGGTGATGGTGGTAACGGCTGTGTAAGTTTCCGTCGTGAGAAGTATATTCCGAAAGGCGGGCCTGACGGCGGCGACGGCGGTGACGGTGGCGATGTCTGGCTGGAAGCGGACGAAAACCTGAACACGCTGATTGACTACCGTTTTGAAAAGTCTTTCCGCGCAGAGCGTGGTCAGAACGGTCAGAGCCGAGATTGTACCGGGAAACGCGGTAAAGACATCACGGTGAAGGTGCCAGTTGGTACGCGTGTTATCGATCAGGGCACTGGCGAAACCATGGGTGACATGACCAAACATGGTCAGCGTCTGATGGTTGCCAAAGGCGGCTGGCACGGTCTGGGTAATTCCCGTTTTAAATCATCCGTTAACCGTACTCCGCGTCAGAAAACGATGGGTACTCCGGGTGATAAACGGGATCTGCAACTGGAACTGATGTTGCTGGCGGACGTGGGAATGTTGGGGATGCCGAATGCGGGTAAATCAACCTTTATTCGTGCCGTGTCTGCTGCTAAACCGAAAGTGGCGGATTATCCGTTTACTACGCTGGTACCGAGCCTGGGCGTTGTCCGTATGGATAACGAAAAGAGCTTTGTTGTTGCTGATATCCCGGGGCTGATTGAAGGGGCTGCCGATGGTGCAGGCCTTGGTATCCGCTTCCTGAAACATCTGGAACGCTGCCGTGTGTTGCTGCATCTGATCGACATCGATCCAATCGATGGTTCCGATCCGGCTGAAAACGCGCGCATTATCGTCGGCGAACTGGAAAAATACAGCGAAAAGCTGGCTTCTAAACCGCGCTGGCTGGTGTTCAACAAGATTGACCTGATGGACAAAGGTGAAGCGGAAGAGAAAGCGAAAGCGATTGCGGAAGCACTGGGCTGGGAAGATAAATTCTACCTGATTTCTGCTGCCAGCCAGCAGGGCGTCAAAGAACTGTGCTGGGATGTGATGACGTTCATCATTGAAAACCCGATCGTGCAAGCTCAGGAAGAGCAGCAGCCTGAGAAAGTTGAGTTTATGTGGGATGATTATCATCGCCAACAGCTCGAAGATGCTGAAGCGGCTGCTGAAGATGACGAAGAGTGGAATGACGACTGGGACGAAGACGACGAAGAAGGCGTCGAGTTCATCTACAAGCGTTAATACCTGAAAGTGCCCTGATTTCACGGGGCGCTGTAATCACGAAAATGCCGGGGCAGTGCGGAACTATCCGGCATTTTTGTTGCCAACTGAAAACCACGTCCTGTGGGCGTGGTCATCAACAATTTTGGCTCTACCTTATTGTTTTAGATTTAAATCTTACAGGACTGGCAGAAACTGCTTTTTAAGGGTTTTGGTACGTCCTTTTAGGGCGCAATCAATGCCGCCTTCTTTGAAGGCGGATTTTACTAGTTGTTCTGGTAGATATCTTTGTACAGACGGCTCTCAAAGCGAACCAACGGAATACGACGGTTTCGTTGATCCGCAGGTTCCACCGCATAGCCTGAGAGGTACTGCACAAAGGCCATCCGTTGACCGCTGGCGGTAGTAATAAATCCGGCCAGGTTATACACACCCTGCAATGACCCGGTCTTCGCAGAAACCTTACCATCTACACCCGCTTCATGCAGGCCTGCACGGTATTGCAGAGAACCATCGTATCCAGCCAGCGGCAGCATAGAGATAAAATTGAGCTCAGTATCATGCTGCGCAATATATTGCAGGACCTGCATCATGGTTGACGGCGCCAGCAAATTATGGCGTGACAGACCCGAACCATCTGCAATAATCGTATTTCCTAAATCAACACCGGCCTGCTGGCGCAGAATCTGACGAACTGCATCTGAGCCCGCTCGCCAGGTACCGGGCACGCCAAAATGAGCATGTCCAATCATGCGAAAGACGGTATCGGCAATCATATTGTCCGATTTCTTCAGCATGATCTTTAGTAGGTCGTGTAATGGTGCTGATTGCTTACTGGCGATCACCGCACCAGGCTGATTTTCCTGCGTTTGTCGCAGCAGCGTGCCAGTGTAAGTGATGTCTGCGGTTTTGAGTTCGTCTTTAATAATGGCACCAGCATAGCTTGCACCGTCCTGGATAGCGAAAGCCAGCGGGAGCGGGTCTGCTCGCTGTGGCAGACAGCCTGTGAGTGTGAAGCGGTTTAAATCGCCGGGCACGACGTCGAGTTCACAATATTGTGCTTCTGATGAACCACGCTGCAGGGTGCGAACCTGGCTGAACATATTGACGGGGTAATAAGAGGCGATGCGGATATAGGCCATATCGCCTGGTTTTTGCGCACTATACAGTGACACCGAGAAGCAGTTGCGATCGATAATCGCTGCTGCCGGGGGAGCGCTAAAACACTGCGTCAGATCATTCCAGGGCCAGCCCGGAGCTTTATCGTGGCTGGCGAAAATGGAGGTATCGATCAGCACGTTACCATCGATTTTCTGCACACCTGACTTTTTCAGCGCGTTAATCATATTGCGAATATCCTGCCGTTTTAACGTCGGATCGCCGCCAAATCGTACAATTAAGTCGCCTTTTAATACCCCATTTTCGACAGAACCTTTGCTTTCCAGCGTGGTTGTAAAGCGAAAGTCCGGCCCGAGTTGCAAAAGTGCCGCCAATGCGGTGATCACCTTTTGCGTACTCGCAGGAAGTGACATTTGCTTACCGTGGTAATCAATCTCGGGCGTCTGAGCGCCTACTTTTTGAACCATCAGTGCTAAATTCGCGCCGTCCGGAAGTTGATTCATATATTCGTCAACATTCGCGGCTTGAGCAGTCAGGGATATACTAGTAGTCAATCCAATGATAAAGCTAGAAAATCGCATAATCTCGCGCTAACAACCAGGAAACAAGCTGTCATACTACGGCGCAACGCCCCGGAAAGTAAACGATGACCCATAGTGAACTTCCGGGTAAAATACGTATCAAATTGAAAAATTGTAGCTGACCTGGGGCTTTGTCCCCGGGTCAGTTTTCTTTTGCTCTTGCCCGGCGAGAAACGCTGTACGCGGAGAGACAGAGCTGACGGGGCGCGTTAACGCTCCTTACAGGAATGTTTAAGAGGTATAACAAATGCAAGCTATTCCGATGACCTTACGTGGTGCCGAAAAACTGCGCGAAGAGCTGGAGTTTCTGAAATCCGTTCGCCGCCCTGAAATTATCGCCGCTATTGCGGAAGCCCGCGAGCATGGCGATCTAAAAGAGAACGCTGAATACCATGCTGCGCGTGAACAGCAGGGTTTTTGCGAAGGCCGAATCAAAGACATTGAAGCGAAGCTCTCCAATGCGCAGGTTATCGATATCACGAAAATGCCGAAAAACGGCCGCGTTATTTTTGGCGCAACGGTTACCGTTTTGAATCTGGATAACGACGAAGAACAGACTTACCGCATCGTTGGTGACGACGAGGCTGACTTTAAACAGAACCTAATCTCTGTAAATTCACCGATCGCGCGTGGTCTGGTAGGTAAAGAGCAGGATGATGTTGTGGTGATCCGCACACCGGGCGGCGAAGTTGAATACGAAATCATCAAAGTAGAATACCTGTGATGACAATACAGGTCACGTCTGTTGATCTATTGTAAAGAAAGGAAAAAGGCCGCATTGCGGCCTTTTATCAATATCAGGAGCGTGGCATTTTGCTCGTCCGCTGGCGGAAAACCCTCGTTTTACACAGCTTTTGTGTTCAATTCAGGATATCCTTAGCGTGGCAGCGAAATTTTACGCTCCGCGGTTGGGCGATAAAGCACCAGCGTTTTACCGATGACCTGTACGTTGCAGGCGCCGGTTTCGCGAACGATAGCTTCCACAATCAAGGTCTTAGTTTCTCTGTCTTCAGAGGCGATCTTCACCTTGATAAGTTCATGGTGCTCTAACGCTTGTTCAATCTCGGCCAGCACCCCTTCGGTCAAACCATTATTGCCAAGCATAACTACCGGCTTGAGCGGATGTGCCAGACCTTTCAGGTGCTGTTTTTGTTTAGTACTCAGATTCATCGTATATTTTGCTTACGTTGGGATTGAAAACGGGTCATTCTACCGCCATCTCCTGTGTATCGCCAAATTGTGCGTCGAAATTTATCGATGTCGACGATGAACCCGGATGGAAAGTTAAATGACAGGTAAAAAGCGTTCTGCCAGTTCGAGCCGCTGGCTTCAGGAACACTTTAGCGATAAATATGTTCAACAGGCGCAGAAAAAAGGGTTACGTTCCCGTGCCTGGTTTAAACTTGATGAAATACAGCAAAGTGACAAACTTTTTAAGCCGGGGATGACAGTTGTTGATCTCGGTGCGGCGCCTGGTGGGTGGTCGCAATATGCGGTCACTCAGATTGGCGGCAATGGCCGCATTATCGCTTGCGATCTTTTACCGATGGATCCAATCGTCGGTGTGGACTTCCTTCAGGGCGATTTTCGTGATGAATTAGTCCTGAAAGCATTATTGGATCGTGTCGGTGATAGTAAAGTCCAGGTTGTCATGTCTGATATGGCGCCGAACATGAGTGGAACGCCAGCGGTGGATATTCCGCGCTCGATGTATCTGGTTGAGTTGGCGCTGGATATGTGCCGCGACGTGCTGGCGCCAGGCGGAAGTTTTTTAGTAAAGGTGTTTCAGGGCGAAGGTTTCGATGAATATCTCACGGAAATTCGTTCCATGTTTACGAAGGTAAAAGTGCGTAAACCGGACTCTTCGCGTGCGCGTTCACGCGAAGTGTATATTGTAGCGACCGGGCGAAAATGATACCCCGTTGATTTCGACCTTTGGTTTGAAAGAAACTGGATATGTTGTATCCTGACGCTGTTTTTAACACAGTTGTAATATGAGGTTAATCCCTTGAGTGACATGGCGAAAAACCTAATACTCTGGCTGGTCATTGCCGTTGTGCTGATGTCAGTATTCCAGAGCTTTGGGCCCAGCGAGTCTAATGGCCGCAAGGTGGATTATTCTACCTTCCTGCAAGAGGTCAACCAGGACCAGGTTCGCGAAGCGCGTATCAACGGACGTGAGATCAACGTTACCAAGAAAGATAGTAACCGTTACACGACTTACATCCCGGTCAACGATCCGAAACTGCTTGATAACCTGCTGACGAAAAACGTCAAAGTTGTTGGTGAGCCGCCTGAAGAGCCGAGCCTGCTGGCTAATATCTTCATTTCCTGGTTCCCGATGCTGCTGCTGATTGGTGTCTGGATTTTCTTTATGCGACAGATGCAGGGTGGCGGTGGCAAAGGTGCCATGTCGTTCGGTAAAAGCAAAGCCCGCATGCTCACTGAAGATCAGATCAAAACCACTTTCTCTGATGTTGCTGGCTGCGACGAAGCGAAAGAAGAGGTTGCCGAACTGGTCGAATATCTGCGTGAGCCTAGCCGGTTTCAGAAGCTGGGCGGTAAGATCCCCAAAGGCGTGTTGATGGTCGGCCCTCCGGGTACCGGTAAAACGCTGCTGGCGAAAGCCATTGCGGGGGAGGCGAAGGTTCCATTCTTCACGATTTCCGGTTCTGATTTCGTTGAAATGTTTGTGGGTGTTGGTGCTTCTCGTGTGCGCGACATGTTCGAGCAGGCCAAGAAAGCGGCACCGTGTATTATCTTCATTGATGAAATTGACGCCGTTGGGCGCCAGCGTGGCGCTGGCCTTGGTGGCGGTCACGATGAACGCGAACAAACGTTGAATCAGATGCTGGTTGAGATGGACGGCTTCGAAGGTAACGAAGGTATTATCGTTATCGCTGCAACGAACCGTCCTGACGTACTCGACCCTGCATTACTGCGTCCTGGCCGTTTTGACCGCCAGGTTGTGGTTGGTTTGCCGGATGTTCGCGGTCGTGAGCAGATCCTGAAAGTTCATATGCGTCGCGTACCACTGTCGCCGGATGTCGATGCCGCGATTATCGCGCGCGGTACGCCGGGCTTCTCCGGTGCCGATCTGGCGAACCTGGTCAACGAAGCTGCACTATTTGCCGCTCGCGGTAACAAACGCGTGGTTTCGATGGTCGAGTTCGAAAAAGCGAAAGACAAAATCATGATGGGTGCGGAACGCCGCTCCATGGTGATGACGGAAGCGCAGAAAGAGTCCACGGCCTACCACGAAGCAGGCCATGCAATTATTGGCCGTCTGGTGCCGGAACATGATCCGGTGCATAAAGTGACGATTATCCCGCGCGGTCGTGCATTGGGTGTGACGTTCTTCCTGCCGGAAGGTGATGCGATTAGCTCCAGCCGTCAGAAACTGGAAAGCCAGATCTCTACTCTGTACGGTGGTCGCCTGGCGGAAGAGATTATCTACGGTGTTGAACATGTTTCTACCGGTGCATCCAACGATATTAAAGTTGCGACCAACCTGGCGCGTAACATGGTTACCCAGTGGGGCTTTTCTGACAAACTCGGTCCGTTGCTCTACGCCGAAGAAGAGGGTGAGGTTTTCCTTGGCCGTTCTGTAGCGAAAGCGAAACATATGTCCGATGAGACCGCTCGTATTATCGACCAGGAAGTGAAAGCGTTGATCGAACGTAACTACGATCGCGCACGTCATATCCTGAACGATAACATGGATATTCTGCATGCAATGAAGGATGCTCTGATGAAATATGAGACCATTGATGCACCGCAGATTGATGACTTGATGGCGCGCCGCGAGGTACGTCCACCGGCAGGTTGGGAAGATCCTGGCGCGAACAACTCTGACAACAATGGTACTCCGCGTGCGCCGCGCCCGGTTGATGAATCGGGTACGCCAAACCCAGGAAACACCATGTCTGAGCAACTGGGCGACAAATAAGCTATCTGTTGCTGGAGCTGTTCTAACTAAAAACCCTGGGGCATGCCCCGGGGTTTTCTTTTATTGTATTAACCGCAACAACGCAGGGACTTTAAGTCATGAAACTCGACGCCCAGGGCACCATACTCGATCTTTCCCACCCGCATGTGATGGGGATCCTCAACGTTACGCCGGACTCATTTTCCGATGGTGGCACGCACAATACCTTAGTTGAGGCAGTCAAACATGCCAATTTGATGATCAATGCTGGGGCGACAATTGTGGATGTTGGCGGGGAGTCCACAAGGCCGGGCGCGGCGGAAGTCAGTGTTGAAGAGGAACTGGAGCGTGTGATCCCGGTGGTTGAGGCGATAGCCCAGCGTTTTGAGGTCTGGATCTCTGTCGATACGTCGAAGCCTGAAGTCATTCGAGAATCCGCATGTGCAGGAGCACATATTATTAATGATATCCGCTCGTTGACGGAGCCGGGTGCGATGGACGCTGCCGCTGCGACCGGTTTACCGGTGTGCCTGATGCATATGCAGGGACAACCAAAAACAATGCAAGAAGCACCGAAGTATGACGATGTGTTTGCTGACGTAAATCGCTTCTTTGTCGAACATATTGCCCGTTGCGAAAAGGCAGGTATTGCAAAAGAGAAATTGATACTCGACCCGGGGTTCGGTTTCGGTAAGAATCTCTTGCACAATTATGCGCTGCTTGCCCGCCTGGCGGAATTTCATCACTTTGGGTTGCCGCTGCTGGCTGGGATGTCACGTAAATCCATGGTCGGACAACTGCTCAATGTCGGCCCTTCTGAGCGTTTAAGTGGGAGCCTCGCGTGTGCGGTAATTGCGGCAATGCAGGGCGCGCAGATTATTCGTGTTCACGATGTAAAAGAAACGGTAGAAGCTATGCGAGTGGTTGAAGCCACGCTGTCAGCGAAGGAAAACAAACGCTATGAGTAATCGTAAATATTTTGGCACCGATGGTATTCGTGGCCGAGTCGGCGACGCACCGATCACCCCTGATTTTGTTCTCAAGCTGGGTTGGGCCGCCGGAAAAGTACTGGCACGCCACGGTTCGCGGAAAATTATTATTGGTAAGGACACACGTATTTCCGGTTATATGCTGGAGTCCGCTCTTGAAGCCGGGTTGGCGGCAGCGGGGTTGTCAGCCTCCTTTACTGGTCCGATGCCGACACCGGCTGTTGCCTATCTGACCCGCACTTTCCGTGCTGAAGCGGGTATTGTTATTTCCGCATCGCATAACCCGTTTTATGACAACGGCATCAAGTTCTTCTCAATTGATGGCACTAAACTGCCTGATGCGGTTGAAGAGGCGATTGAAGCAGAAATGGAGAAAGAACTGACCTGCGTCGATTCCGCTGAGCTGGGTAAAGCAAGCCGCATTGTTGATGCTGCCGGACGTTATATTGAATTCTGCAAAGCCACATTCCCCAATGAACTGAGCCTGAACGAGCTAAAAATCGTAGTTGATTGCGCTAACGGGGCAACTTACCACATCGCACCGAATGTGTTCCGCGAGTTGGGCGCGAAAGTCATCACCATGGGTTGCGAGCCTGACGGCGTAAATATCAATGAAAAATGCGGTGCCACGGATGTCAGAGCATTGCAGCAACGCGTTCTGGCAGAAAAAGCGGATCTTGGTATCGCTTTTGATGGCGATGGCGATCGCGTCATCATGGTGGATCATGAAGGTAACAAAGTTGATGGCGACCAGATCATGTACATCATTGCGCGTGAAGGTTTGCGTCAAGGGCAATTACGTGGCGGTGCTGTTGGCACGCTGATGAGCAATATGGGGCTGGAACGGGCGCTTAAGCAACTGGGCATTCCTTTTGCTCGTGCGAAAGTAGGCGATCGCTATGTCCTCGAAAAAATGCAGGAAAAAGGCTGGCGCATTGGGGCAGAGAACTCCGGTCATGTGATCCTGCTGGATAAAACGACGACCGGAGATGGTATCGTTGCTGGTTTGCAGGTTGTGGCGGCAATGGTGCGCAACCATATGTCGCTGCACGATTTATGTAGTGGTATGAAGATGTTCCCGCAGGTGCTTGTCAATGTGCGTTTTACGGCTGGCAAGGGCGATCCCCTGGAAGATGAGCATGTAAAAACGACGATGGCTGAGGTAGAAGCTACTCTGGGCAGCTGTGGGCGTGTGCTATTGCGTAAGTCGGGGACCGAGCCGTTAATCCGTGTGATGGTGGAAGGCGAAGACGAAGCTCAGGTGACGGCGCTGGCAAATCGCATTGCCGACGCGGTGAAAGCCGTATAATGGTGTGATAAGTGCTTAAAAAGGCGGCTATTGCTGCATTTTAACGGAACGGAAGCCGTAGTTTTGCTGTTTTTTTCCGCACTTGATAAAATGCACTGAAATTGCCCTTGCGAAGGTCATTCGCTTTGGTTAGTATTCACACCCGCTTCAGTGGGAAAGCAAAAAAAGACCCACTTTTATTGGTTGAAGCATTTGCTGCGGCAATACCGCAAGGAACAGGTTGATTATGTACGAAGCTCTTTTAGTTGTTTTCCTTATTGTGGCTCTGGCGCTTGTTGCCATGATTATGCTGCAACAAGGTAAAGGCGCTGATATGGGAGCCTCCTTTGGCGCTGGCGCGTCTGGCACATTGTTCGGTTCAAGTGGTTCTGGCAACTTCATGACTCGCACGACTGCTATACTGGCAACCTTGTTTTTTATCATCAGCCTCGTGCTGGGTAATGTTAACAGCAATAAAACCAATAAAGGAAGCGAGTGGGAAAATCTGAGCGCACCGGCGAAGAGTGAACAAACTCAGCCTGCAGCGCCGGCGCAGCCGACCAGCGATATCCCGCATTAAGTAAGTCGTGCCGAGGTGGTGGAATTGGTAGACACGCTACCTTGAGGTGGTAGTGCCCGATTGGGCTTACGGGTTCAAGTCCCGTCCTCGGTACCAATATTCCGGAAAAAAGACATCGTAAGATGTCTTTTTTTTCGTCCGTAATCCGGAAAAACAGACAATAAAAAAGACGCCTGATGAACATCATCAGGCGTTATACAAGTAAGAAACTGTCAACCTATATCATGACTAGTCAGTCAGCGATTATTGCTTCTCGCTGTTCTCCAGATTTTCTACCTGCGGCAGGCCATTGGCGGAAGTGCTGGAGAGCAAGCCAGTTTGCACATAATTGAAGAGTTTCTCGCGGGTATCAGTAATATCCAGGTTGCGCATAGTCAACTGCCCAATACGGTCATCCGGAGAGAATACGGACTCGCCTTTTTCCATTGTCAGGCGTTCTGCTTTGTAAGTCAGATTGTCGGATACCGTATTGAGGATCGAGTAATCATTGCCGCGACGCAGCTCCAGCGTTACTTCACCTGTGATTGCGCTGGCCACCCAACGTTGTAAAGAGTCACGCAGCATCAGCGCCTGCGGATCGAACCAGCGGCCCTGATACAGCAGACGACCCAACTGACGGCCATGTGCGTGATACTGTTCGATAGTATCTTCATTGTGAATACCGGTTAACAGACGTTCATATGCGATATGCAGTAGAGCCATCCCTGGCGCTTCGTAAATACCGCGACTTTTCGCTTCGATGATACGGTTTTCAATCTGGTCGCTCATGCCCAGCCCATGACGTCCACCAATGCGGTTCGCTTCTAGCATCAGTTCAACGTCATCGGCAAAGGTTTTGCCATTCAACGCTACCGGATGACCACGTTCAAAACGGACAGTCACTTCTTCGGCCTGAATTTTGACGTTCTCGTCCCAGAATTTAACACCCATGATTGGGTTGACGATTTTAACGCTAGAGTTAAGGAATTCGAGATCCTTCGCTTCGTGCGTCGCGCCCAGCATGTTGGAATCGGTTGAGTACGCTTTTTCTGCTGACATTTTGTAATCAAAACCGGAGGCAGTCATGAATTCAGACATTTCCTGACGACCGCCCAGTTCATCGATAAAATCAGTATCAAGCCATGGCTTGTAGATTTTCAGCTCTGCGTTGGTCAGCAGCCCGTAGCGATAGAAACGCTCAATATCGTTCCCTTTGTAAGTGCTGCCATCACCCCAAATATTCACACCATCTTCTTTCATTGCTGCAACCAGCATGGTGCCGGTAACCGCGCGGCCAAGCGGGGTGGTGTTAAAATAGGTCAAACCGCCGGTGGTATTGTGGAACGCGCCGCACTGAATGGCTGCGATGCCTTCAGCGACCAGTTGCTTGCGGCAGTCGATCAGGCGGGCATTTTCCGCACCATATTCCTTCGCGCGACGGGGAATCGCGTCATAGTCATCCTCGTCCGGTTGCCCCAGGTTTGCGGTGTATGCATATGGAACCGCGCCTTTCTGGCGCATCCACAGCAATGCTGCACTGGTGTCCAGGCCGCCGGAGAAAGCGATACCAATACGTTGACCTGTAGGAAGATGCTTGAGAATCGTCGTCATAAAAAAATCCCTGCTTGATAGACAGATGGTGAGAGACTTAACAGCCACGCCATACTATTTGCCACTCATTTTGAAAATGTCAGTGAATGGTTATGCAAAATAAATGAGTTTTCATTTAATCATCTTTTGGCGATGACCGGAAGAGAAGAGAGCAATTTTCATCATAATTATTGGCATGAGACATCTTTTATGTAGGCATAATTTGCCGCAATAAAATGCATATTCGGCAGTTTGTCAGATGTACATAACATATGGTTGACAGATAGTCATGTTTATCAATATAATGCAGACCGGTTTTACGTCCCGTCTTCGGTACCAAATCCCAGCATTATTTGCAGATTCGCGCTCAATCGGGTAGAATTTGCCACGTTTCAGGCGCGGGGTGGAGCAGCCTGGTAGCTCGTCGGGCTCATAACCCGAAGGTCGTCGGTTCAAATCCGGCCCCCGCAACCACTTTCCCTAAGTGTTTTTTTTCAAATATACTATGAAGACTTAACGCCTTCGTAGCTGGATTTAAAAAAAATACTCACGGAAGGTTCTCCAGGCCGCAGTTGCGGCTATAGGGTTCAGTTATTTAAAGCCCCGATTTATCGGGGTTTTTTGTTATCTGAGTACGAAATAACTGGGCTATATGCCCTTTTTTTATGTCTTGGGGGTGGACTTGTCCACATTAGAGCAAAAATTAACAGAGATGATTACGGCACCGGTTGAAGCACTGGGCTATGAACTGGTCGGTATCGAGTTTGTGCGTGGTCGCACATCTACGCTGCGCATCTATATTGATAGTGAAGATGGCATCAATGTTGAAGATTGCGCTGATGTCAGCCACCAGGTCAGTGCGGTTCTGGATGTTGAAGATCCGATTACCGTTGCTTACAACCTGGAAGTTTCCTCACCAGGTCTTGAGCGTCCTTTGTTTACGGCTGAGCATTATGCGCGCTTTAAGGGCGACGAAGTCTCGCTGGTGCTGCGTATGGCGGTGCAGAACCGCCGTAAATGGCAGGGCATCATTAAGGATGTCGATGGCGAGATGATCACCGTTACGGTCGAAGGTAAAGATGAAGTGTTCGCGTTGAGTAATATTCAGAAAGCGAACCTGGTCCCCCACTTTTAACAGTCTGGATTGAGGTGAAAGGCCCCCAATGAACAAAGAAATTTTGGCTGTTGTTGAAGCTGTTTCTAACGAAAAGTCGCTTCCGCGTGAAAAAATCTTTGAAGCGCTGGAAAGTGCTTTAGCTACAGCAACCAAGAAAAAATATGAACAAGAGATTGATGTACGCGTAAGCATCGATCGTAAAAGTGGTGATTTCGATACTTTTCGTCGCTGGGTGATTGTCGAAGAGGTAACGCAACCGACGCGTGAAATCACGCTTGAAGCGGCGCGTTACGAAGACGAAAGTCTGAATGTCGGCGATTACGTCGAAGATCAGATTGAATCCGTCACCTTTGACCGTATCACCACGCAAACTGCGAAGCAGGTTATCGTACAGAAGGTGCGTGAAGCGGAGCGCGCGATGGTGGTCGATCAGTTCCGTGAACACGAAGGTGAAATCATCACTGGCGTGGTGAAAAAAGTTAACCGCGATAACATCACTCTTGACCTCGGTAACAACGCTGAAGCAGTGATCCTGCGTGAAGATATGTTGCCGCGTGAAAACTTCCGTCCGGGTGACCGCATCCGTGGCGTACTGTATGCGGTGCGCCCTGAAGCGCGCGGTGCTCAACTGTTCGTCACTCGTTCCAAACCGGAAATGCTGATCGAATTGTTCCGCATCGAAGTGCCGGAAATTGGCGAAGAAGTGATTGAGATTAAAGCCGCAGCCCGCGATCCGGGTTCACGCGCCAAAATCGCTGTGAAGACCAACGATAAGCGTATCGATCCGGTCGGCGCTTGCGTTGGTATGCGTGGCGCGCGTGTTCAGGCGGTTTCGACCGAACTAGGTGGTGAGCGTATTGATATCGTGTTGTGGGACGACAATCCGGCTCAGTTCGTGATCAATGCGATGGCACCAGCAGATGTCGCTTCTATCGTTGTGGATGAAGACAAGCACACCATGGATATCGCCGTTGAGGCGGGTAACCTGGCGCAAGCTATCGGCCGTAATGGTCAGAACGTGCGTCTTGCGTCTCAGCTGAGTGGCTGGGAACTCAACGTTATGACCGTTGAAGACCTCCAGTCCAAGCATCAGGCTGAAGCGCATGCGGCAATTGATACCTTCACCCGTTACCTGGGCATTGACGAAGATTTCGCTACCGTCCTGGTCGAAGAAGGTTTCTCTACGCTGGAAGAACTGGCCTATGTGCCAATGAAAGAGCTGCTGGAAATCGACGGTCTGGATGAAGACACCGTTGAAACCCTGCGCGATCGTGCGAAAAATGCCCTGACTACTCTGGCATTGGCGCAGGAAGAGAGTCGTGGCAATAAAGAGCCAGCTGATGACCTGCTTAATCTGGAAGGTCTGGATCGTGCATTGGCTTTCAAACTGGCTGCTCGTGGTGTTTGTACGCTTGAAGACCTCGCCGAGCAAGGCGTGGATGACCTGAGTGATATCGAAGGGTTAACCGACGAGAAAGCAGGCGAGCTCATCATGGCCGCACGTAATATTTGCTGGTTTGGTGACGAAGCGTAATAAACTGTAGCAGGAAGGAACAGCATGACAGATGTAACCGTAAAAACGCTGGCTGCTGAGATTCAGACCTCCGTGGACCGCCTGGTACAGCAATTTGCTGATGCAGGGATCCGCAAGTCCGCTGAAGACTCAGTGACGGCACAAGAAAAGCAGACGCTTCTGGCGCACCTGAACCGTGAACATGGTTCGTCGCCTGATAAGCTGACGCTGCAGCGCAAAACGCGCAGCACATTAAGTATCCAGGGCACCGGTGGTAAAAGTAAATCGGTGCAGATCGAAGTCCGTAAAAAACGCACCTTTGTAAAACGCGATCCACAAGAGGCTGAACGTCTCGCAGCGGAAGAAGAGGCGATGCGTGAAGCGGAAGAGAAGGCCCGTCGTGAAGCAGAGGAAGCCGCTGAGCGCGAAGCCGAGGAAAAAGCGAAACGTGAGGCCGAAAGTCGTCTGAAACGTGAAGCTGAAGAAAAAGCTAAACGCGAACATGCTGAAAATGCAAAACGCGATGCTGCGGAAAATAGCAAAGTGAGCAACCAACAATCTGACGAAATGACCAGGGCAGCCCAGACGGAGAAAGCCCGTCGCGAAGCTGAAGCGCAAGAACTCAAGCGCAAAGCGGAAGAAGAGGCTCGCCGTAAACTGGAAGAAAATGCGCGCCTAGTAGCGGAAGAAGCTCGTCGTATGGCGGAACAAAATGAAAATGGCTGGGTAGCCAGCAGCGATGAAGAAGAGACTACCGGTGATTATCACGTAACCACTTCGCAGCATGCGCGCCAGGCGGAAGATGACAATGACCGTGAAGTTGAAGGTGGTCGGGGTCGTACCCGCACGGCTAAAGCGCCGCGTCCGAAGAAAGGTAACAAACACGCTGAAAGCAAAGCTGACCGTGAAGAAGCTCGCGCAGCGGTTCGCGGCGGCAAAGGTGGCCGTCAGCGTAAAGGTTCTGCTTTGCAGCAGGGCTTCCAGAAGCCGGCGCAGGCGGTTAACCGTGACGTGGTAATCGGTGAAACCCTCACTGTTGGCGAACTGGCGAATAAGATGGCCGTTAAAGGCTCTCAGGTCATCAAAGCCATGATGAAACTGGGTGCGATGGCAACCATCAACCAGGTTATCGACCAGGAAACCGCGCAGCTCGTTGCTGAAGAAATGGGCCACAAAGTTATCCTGCGTCGTGAAAACGAGCTGGAAGAAGCGGTAATGAGCGACCGTGATACTGGTGCAGCGGCTGAACCGCGCGCGCCGGTCGTGACCATCATGGGTCACGTTGACCATGGTAAAACCTCTTTGCTGGACTACATTCGTTCGACGAAAGTGGCCTCCGGCGAAGCGGGCGGCATTACTCAGCACATTGGTGCATACCACGTTGAAACCGACAACGGCATGATCACCTTCCTGGATACCCCAGGCCACGCCGCGTTTACAGCAATGCGTGCTCGTGGTGCTCAGGCAACGGATATCGTTGTTCTGGTTGTTGCTGCCGACGACGGCGTCATGCCGCAAACCATTGAAGCTATCCAGCATGCGAAAGCAGCGCAGGTGCCGGTGGTGGTGGCAGTGAACAAGATTGATAAACCTGAAGCCGATCCGGATCGCGTTAAAAACGAACTGGCTCAGTACGGTATCATCCCGGAAGAGTGGGGCGGCGAAAGCCAGTTTGTACACGTTTCTGCGAAAGCTGGTACAGGTATCGACGACCTGCTGGATGCAATCCTGCTGCAGGCCGAAGTCCTTGAACTGAACGCTGTCCGTAAAGGTATGGCGAGCGGTGTAGTTATCGAATCCTTCCTGGATAAAGGTCGTGGTCCGATTGCTTCCGTTCTGGTTCGCGAAGGTACGTTGCATAAAGGCGATATTGTTCTGTGTGGCTTCGAATACGGACGTGTGCGTGCAATGCGTGACGAGCTTGGCCGTGAAGTCACTGAAGCGGGCCCGTCTATTCCGGTGGAAATCCTCGGTCTTTCCGGCGTTCCTGCCGCGGGCGATGAAGCAACCGTTGTGCGTGACGAGAAGAAAGCGCGTGAAGTTGCTCTGTATCGTCAGGGCAAATTCCGTGAAGTTAAACTCGCGCGTCAGCAGAAGTCCAAACTGGAAAACATGTTTGCCAACATGACTGAAGGCGAAGTTCACGAAGTGAACATCGTACTGAAGGCTGACGTTCAGGGCTCTGTCGAAGCGATCTCCGATTCTCTGCTGAAACTCTCTACTGAAGAAGTGAAAGTGAAGATCGTGGGTTCCGGTGTCGGTGGTATCACCGAAACCGACGCGACTCTGGCTGCTGCGTCCAACGCTATTCTGGTTGGCTTTAACGTTCGTGCTGATGCTTCGGCGCGTCGTGTGATCGAAGCTGAAGGTCTGGATCTGCGTTACTACTCGGTCATCTATAACCTGATCGACGAAGTGAAAGCAGCGATGAGCGGTATGCTCTCTCCGGAACTGAAACAGCAAATCATCGGCCTGGCGGAAGTTCGTGATGTGTTCAAATCACCGAAATTCGGCGCGATCGCAGGCTGTATGGTTACTGAAGGTGTGGTTAAACGTCACAACCCGATCCGCGTCCTGCGCGACAACGTGGTTATCTATGAAGGCGAGCTGGAATCTCTGCGTCGCTTCAAAGATGATGTAAACGAAGTCCGTAACGGTATGGAATGTGGTATTGGCGTGAAGAACTACAACGATGTGCGCACTGGCGATATGATCGAAGTGTTCGAAATTATCGAAATTCAGCGCACAATCGAGTAATCCTCATCGCCTTTCGGGCTGTGCCGTTGATGGCATGTGCATACCCCAGTTGCAGAGTTATCTGTGCTTCTGGGGACACGCATTTGCCCTCCTGCGACAACCCGCAATTCATAGTGGATACAAATATTGTAGGCCGGGTAAGCGAAGCGCCACCCGGCAGAATATCAAAAGGGGCTACGGCCCCTTTTTAGTCTGGAGAATTATTATGGCGAAAGAATTTGGTCGCCCGCAGCGCGTAGCCCAGGAATTGCAAAAAGAAATTGCGATTATCCTGCAGCGTGAAATTAAAGATCCGCGACTGGGGATGATGACCACCGTATCCGGTGTTGAAGTTTCTCGCGATCTGGCTTATGCCAAAGTGTTTGTCACCTTCCTTAACGACAAAGACGAAGCTTCTGTTAAAGCGGGCATCAAAGCGTTACAGGACGCTTCTGGTTTTATTCGTAGCCTTCTGGGTAAAGCGATGCGCCTGCGTATCGTGCCGGAACTGACCTTCTTCTACGACAATTCGCTGGTGGAAGGGATGCGTATGTCCAACCTGGTGACCAGCGTGGTGAAGCATGATGATGAACGTCGTGTGAATCCGGACGATAGCAAGGAGGACTGATGAGTCGTCCTCGTCGTCGTGGTCGCGACGTGCATGGCGTGCTGCTGCTTGATAAACAGCAGGGCGCGTCGAGCAATGATGTGCTGCAAAAAGTCAAACGCCTCTACAATGCTAACCGCGCCGGGCATACCGGGGCGCTGGATCCGCTGGCGACCGGTATGTTGCCGATTTGTCTGGGCGAAGCGACAAAGTTTTCCCAGTATCTGCTGGATTCTGATAAACGCTATCGGGTCATTGCCCGCTTGGGCCAGCGAACTGATACTTCTGATGCAGACGGGCAAATTGTTGAAGAGCGCCCGGTAACCTTTACCGACGAGCAATTGGCTGCGGCGCTGGAGAGTTTCCGTGGTGATACGCAGCAAGTGCCATCGATGTATTCCGCGCTGAAGTATCAGGGAAAGAAACTCTACGAGTATGCGCGTCAGGGTATTGAAGTGCCGCGTGAAGCCCGGCCTATTACCGTTTATGAGTTGCTATTTGTTCGTCATGAAGGTAATGAGCTGGAGCTGGAAATCCACTGTTCTAAAGGGACTTACATCCGCACCATTATCGACGATCTGGGCGAGAAGCTGGGTTGTGGCGCGCATGTTATCTACCTGCGTCGTCTGGCGGTGAGCAAATACCCGGTTGAGCGGATGGTCACCCTGGAACACCTGCATGAGCTGGTGGCCCAGGCTGAGCAGCAGAATATTCCGGCAGCGCAGCTACTGGATCCGCTGTTGATGCCGATGGACAGCCCGGCATCCGATTTTCCTGTCGTCAATATTCCTTCTGTCGTGGCCGCATATTTCAAAAACGGTCAGCCGGTACGCGCATCAATCGCGCCAAAAGAGGGGCTGGTACGCGTGACGGAAGGTGATGAAGGTAAATTCATCGGTATGGGCGAGATGGATGATGATGGTCGTGTGGCGCCGCGTCGTCTGGTTGTAGAGTATCCTGCTGTATAACGGGCTTACCTTGCGAGAACCTGTCACTACGAGTAGAATATTGCCGCTTAACGTTGGGCTATGTATTTAACATCGCCCGGCGCTAAACCCTGGAGCGCTGAATTAGAGATCGGCGCCCTTTCATTTATAAATACTTTGGAGTTTTAAAATGTCTCTAAGTACTGAAGCTACAGCTAAAATCGTTTCTGAGTTTGGTCGTGATGCAAACGACACCGGTTCTACCGATGTTCAGGTTGCTCTGTTGACAGCACAGATCAACCACCTGCAGGGTCACTTTGCAGAGCACAAAAAAGATCACCACAGCCGTCGTGGTCTGCTGCGCATGGTTTCTCAGCGTCGTAAACTGCTCGACTACCTGAAACGCAAAGATGTTGCGCGCTACACCTCGCTGATCGAGCGTCTGGGTCTGCGTCGCTAAGTCTGGCGAGTTTCAAGAAGGGGCCTTTATGGCCCCTTTTTTCAACCAGGCGGCAGCAATTGGCAGTAAACTAATGTATTGTTGCCATGTATGTCTTCACTGCAGAGGTTCGCGCGGCTAATGAGAGGCTTTATCCGCAATGGGGCGGGTTAGGGTTGTCATTAGTCGCGAGGATGCATGAAGATTCGGTTTAATTGTCCGCACACCATTGGTGTGCGGACATTCATTAAGAAAGGATAGAATTTTGCTGAATCCGATCGTTCGTAAATTCCAGTACGGTCAACATACCGTTACACTGGAAACCGGCATGATGGCGCGTCAGGCCACCGCTGCCGTAATGGTAAGCATGGATGACACCGCGGTATTTGTGACCGTTGTTGGCCAGAAAAAAGCGAAACCAGGTCAGGACTTTTTCCCGTTGACCGTTAACTATCAGGAGCGTACCTACGCTGCTGGTAAAATCCCGGGTGGTTTCTTCCGTCGTGAAGGCCGTCCGAGCGAGGGTGAAACCCTGATTGCGCGTCTGATTGACCGCCCGGTTCGCCCGTTGTTCCCGGAAGGCTTCGTTAATGAAGTTCAGGTTATTGCCACTGTCGTTTCCGTGAACCCGCAGGTTAACCCGGATATCGTCGCGATGATCGGTGCTTCCGCAGCCCTGTCTCTGTCCGGTATCCCGTTCAATGGTCCGATCGGCGCCGCTCGTGTGGGTTACATCAACGACCAGTACGTGCTGAACCCGACCCAGGAAGAACTGAAAGCGAGCAAACTGGATCTGGTTGTTGCCGGTACTGAAGCGGCTGTTCTGATGGTGGAATCTGAAGCAGAACTGCTGAGCGAAGATCAAATGCTGGGCGCTGTGGTATTTGGCCACGAACAACAGCAAGTTGTTATCCAGAACATCAACGAGCTGGTGAAAGAAGCCGGCAAACCGCGTTGGGACTGGCAGCCGGAAGCTGTGAACGAAGCGCTGAACGCGCGCGTTGCAGCTCTGGCAGAATCTCGTCTGAGCGATGCCTACCGCATCACCGACAAACAGGAACGTTACGCTCAGGTCGATGCAATCAAATCTGAAACTATTGCGACTCTGACTGCCGAAGACGAAACGCTGGACGCTAACGAGCTGGGCGAAATACTGCACGCTATCGAGAAAAATGTTGTGCGTAGTCGCGTACTGGCTGGTGAACCGCGCATCGATGGCCGCGAAAAAGATATGATCCGTGGTCTGGACGTTCGTACCGGTGTTCTGCCGCGTACTCACGGTTCTGCACTGTTCACCCGTGGTGAAACTCAGGCGCTGGTAACGGCAACGCTGGGCACTGCGCGTGATGCGCAGATCATCGACGAGCTGATGGGCGAGCGTACTGACTCTTTCCTGTTCCACTATAACTTCCCTCCGTACTCCGTAGGGGAAACCGGGATGGTCGGTTCGCCGAAGCGTCGTGAAATCGGTCACGGTCGTCTGGCAAAACGCGGCGTGCTGGCCGTGATGCCGGATGCAGACAAATTCCCGTACACCGTTCGTGTGGTTTCTGAAATCACCGAATCCAACGGCTCTTCTTCTATGGCTTCCGTGTGCGGTGCATCTCTGGCGCTTATGGATGCGGGCGTGCCAGTGAAAGCAGCCGTTGCAGGTATCGCAATGGGTCTGGTGAAAGAAGGCGACAACTTTGTTGTTCTGTCTGACATCCTTGGCGATGAAGATCACCTGGGCGATATGGACTTTAAAGTAGCGGGTTCCCGCGACGGTATCTCTGCGCTGCAGATGGATATCAAAATTGAAGGTATCACCAAAGAGATCATGCAGGTCGCGCTGAACCAGGCGAAAGGCGCACGTCTGCATATCCTGAGCGTGATGGAGCAGGCGATTAACGCGCCGCGTGGCGACATCTCTGAGTTCGCACCGCGTATCCACACCATCAAGATCAACCCGGACAAAATCAAAGACGTTATCGGTAAAGGCGGTTCTGTTATCCGTGCATTGACCGAAGAAACGGGCACCACTATTGAAATCGAAGACGACGGTACCGTGAAAATCGCGGCTACCGACGGTGAAAAAGCGAAATTCGCTATTCGCCGTATCGAAGAAATCACCGCTGAGATCGAAGTGGGCCGTATCTACAATGGTAAAGTGACCCGTATCGTTGACTTTGGCGCGTTTGTTGCCATCGGCGGCGGTAAAGAAGGTCTGGTACACATCTCCCAGATCGCTGATAAGCGCGTTGAGAAAGTGACCGATTATCTGCAAATGGGCCAGGATGTTCCGGTGAAAGTTCTGGAGGTTGATCGCCAGGGCCGTATTCGTCTGAGTATCAAAGAAGCGACTGAACAAACTCAGCCTGCTGAAGCGTTAGAAGCGCCGCAAGCAGAGCAGGGCGAGTAAGGTCGCCTTTGCCCTCCGCCACCAGGTGGAGGGCTTATTCGCAGGCAGGACGCCGTGTTTGCAGCCGGGGGACAGGACGTTCATCCAATTGTTGTCTTCGGGAGTGGGAAATGAAGCCTTTTTTGCGCTGGTGTTTCGTTGCGACAGCTTTAACGCTGGCAGGATGCAGCAACTCTGCCTGGCGTAAGAGCGAAGTCCTCGCGGTGCCATTGCAACCGACTTTGCAGCAAGAAGTGATTCTGGCACGCATGGAACAAATTCTTGCCAGTCGGGCTTTAACCGATGACGAACGCGCACAGCTTTTATATGAGCGCGGAGTGTTGTATGATAGTCTCGGTTTGAGAGCTTTAGCGCGGAATGATTTCTCACAAGCGCTGGCAATTCGACCGGATATGCCTGAAGTATTCAACTACTTAGGCATTTATTTAACGCAGGCAGGCAATTTTGATGCTGCCTATGAAGCGTTTGATTCTGTACTTGAGCTTGATCCAACTTACAACTACGCGCACTTGAATCGCGGGATCGCATTGTATTACGGCGGTCGTGATAAGTTAGCGCAAGATGATCTGCTAGCGTTTTATCAAGACGATCCTAATGATCCTTTCCGCAGCCTGTGGCTTTACATCGTTGAGCGAAAGCTTGATGAGAAGCAGGCAAAAGAAGCACTGAAACAGCGCTTCGAGAAATCGGACAAGGAACAATGGGGATGGAATATTGTCGAGTTCTACCTCGGTGACATTAGCGAAGCAACGCTGATGGATCGCCTGAAGGCAGACGCAACGGATAACACCTCGCTCGCTGAGCATCTCAGTGAAACCAACTTCTATTTAGGTAAGTATTACCTAAGTCTGGGGGATAAGGACAGCGCCACGGCACTGTTCAAACTAGCGGTTGCCAACAACGTTCATAATTTTGTTGAGCACCGTTACGCATTGTTGGAATTAGCGCTCTTGGGCCAGGAGCACGACGACCTGGCAGAATCGGACCAGCAATAGCTGACGAACATATCAGCCCTTAATCTCTTTTGATTGTCATCATCTTCGCGGGTGAGGGCTTTATTGTTCGTTAATTAATCTACTTTGAGCCGGTTCACACTTTTCAATGAAAATTGCTAATCATTTTCACGATGAGTTATGTAGACTGGCCGCCAATGACATAGAGGCACTTGTACTACATGGCTGAATTCGAAACCACTTTTGCAGATCTGGGGCTGAAGGCTCCTATCCTTGAAGCCCTGAACGATCTCGGTTACGAAAAACCATCTCCGATCCAGTCTGAGTGCATTCCGCACCTGCTGTCTGGTCGTGACGTACTGGGCATGGCCCAGACTGGTAGCGGTAAAACCGCAGCGTTTTCTCTTCCGTTGCTTCACAACATCGATTCGGACCTGCGTGCGCCGCAGATCCTCGTGCTTGCTCCGACCCGCGAACTGGCGGTTCAGGTAGCTGAAGCAATGACCGATTTTTCTAAACATATGCATGGCGTAAATGTGGTTGCTCTGTATGGCGGCCAGCGTTATGACGTGCAATTACGCGCCCTGCGCCAGGGGCCGCAGATCGTCGTCGGTACTCCGGGGCGTCTGCTGGATCACCTGAAACGCGGCACGCTGGATCTCTCTAAACTGAGCGGTCTGGTCCTGGATGAAGCCGACGAAATGCTGCGCATGGGCTTTATCGAAGACGTTGAAACGATTATGGCGCAGATCCCGGAAGGTCATCAGACTGCTCTGTTCTCTGCAACCATGCCTGAAGCGATCCGTCGCATTACCCGCCGCTTTATGAAAGAGCCGCAGGAAGTGCGCATTCAGTCCAGCGTAACCACCCGCCCGGACATCAGCCAGAGCTACTGGACGGTGTACGGTATGCGTAAAAACGAAGCACTGGTTCGTTTCCTCGAAGCGGAAGATTTTGATGCGGCGATCATCTTCGTTCGTACCAAAAATGCGACGCTGGAAGTGGCTGAAGCGCTGGAGCGTAGCGGCTATAGCAGCGCTGCGCTGAACGGCGACATGAACCAGTCCCTGCGTGAGCAAACTCTGGAGCGTCTGAAAGACGGTCGTCTGGATATACTGATTGCGACCGACGTTGCGGCCCGTGGCCTGGACGTTGAGCGTATCAGCCTGGTCGTTAACTACGATATCCCGATGGATTCTGAGTCTTACGTTCACCGTATCGGCCGTACCGGTCGCGCGGGTCGTGCTGGCCGCGCGCTGCTGTTCGTTGAGAACCGCGAGCGTCGTCTGCTGCGCAATATTGAACGTACGATGAAGCTGACCATTCCGGAAGTTGAACTGCCGAACGCAGAACTGCTGGGCAAACGCCGTCTGGAAAAATTCGCTGCGAAAGTTCAGCAGCAGCTGGAAAGCAGCGATCTGGAGCAGTACCGCGCGCTGCTGGCGAAAATCCAGCCGTCTGCCGAAGGCGAAGAGCTGGACGTAGAAACGCTGGCTGCAGCGCTGCTGAAAATGGCTCAGGGCGAACGTCCGCTGATCCTGCCGCCGGATGCGCCTATGCGTCCTAAGCGCGAGTTCCGCGACCGTGACGAGCGTTTCGAACGTCGTGGCGATCGTAACGACCGCGGCCCGCGCAGCGACCGTCCTGAACGCAGCGGCGAAGATCGTCCTAAGCGTGAACGTCGTGACGTTGGCGACATGGAACTGTACCGCATTGAAGTGGGCCGTGATGACGGTGTTGAAGTGCGTCATATCGTTGGCGCGATTGCTAATGAAGGCGATATCAGCAGCCGTTACATCGGTAACATCAAGCTGTTTGGTTCTCACTCTACTATCGAGCTGCCGAAAGGTATGCCGGGTGAAGTTTTGCAGCACTTCACGCGTACGCGTATTCTCAACAAACCGATGAATATGCAGTTGCTGGGCGATGCACAGCCGCGCGAGCGTAACGAACGTCGCGGTGGTGGCGAGCACCGTGGTGGTTTTGGTGGCGAACGTCGTGAAGGCGGTCGTGGTGAAGGCCGCCGTTTCAGCGGTGAGCGTCAGGAAGGCCGTAATTTTAGTGGTGAACGTCGTGCTCCGCGCCGCGATCGTGACGAAAGCACCAGCCGTCGTCGTAACGACGCATAATTTTCCTTACGTTCTGTAAAGAAAAATATACAGCCCCGGTCAAAACGATCGGGGTTTTTTTTATCTGGAATGTACTCCTGTACTGGTACAATGCGGCGGCCCGAATCCAGGCTTTGAATCCACAGGAGAATATTTCAGATGTCGACACTGACAACCACACAGGCTTCCCCTTCGCTGTTCGGCGGGGTGGTAATTATCGGCGGCACCATCATTGGCGCAGGCATGTTCTCATTGCCCGTAGTGATGTCCGGCGCGTGGTTCTTCTGGTCACTGCTGGCACTGTTGTTTACCTGGTTCTGTATGCTGCACTCGGGTTTAATGATCCTTGAGGCCAACCTTAACTATCGCAGCGGGGCAAGTTTCGACACCATCACCAAAGATCTGCTGGGAAAAGGCTGGAATCTGGTGAATGGCGTCTCGATTGCCTTCGTGCTCTATATTCTGACTTACGCTTATATTTCGGCGAGCGGCTCCATTCTGCATCACACCTTTGCCGAAATGTCGCTGAATGTGCCACCGCGTCTGGCGGGATTGTGCTTTGCGTTGGGCGTTGCTTTTATCGTTTGGCTCTCCACGCACGCAGTCAGCCGCATGACGGCAATTGTACTGGGGGCGAAAGTGATCACTTTTTTCCTCACCTTTGGCAGCCTGCTCGGGCATGTGCAGCCCGCGACATTATTTAATGTGGCGCAAAGCGACGCATCCTATACGCCCTATTTGTTGATGACGCTGCCGTTTTGCCTTGCCTCATTTGGCTATCACGGCAACGTCCCAAGCCTGATGAAATACTACGGCAAAGATCCGCGCACCATCACCCGTTGTCTGGTCTACGGCACGCTACTTGCGCTGGGGTTGTATGTTGTCTGGCTACTGGTGACGATGGGCAATATCCCGCGTCCGGCATTTATTGCGATCGCAGAGAAGGGTGGCAACATTGATTTACTGGTGCAGGCGCTCAGCGGCGTGTTGAACAGCCGTAGCCTGGATCTGCTGTTAGTGATTTTCTCAAACTTTGCGGTTGCCAGCTCATTCCTGGGCGTGACTTTGGGGCTGTTCGATTATCTGGCGGATCTATTTGGCTTTGATGATTCACCTACTGGACGTTTCAAAACGGCTTTGCTGACGTTCGTGCCGCCGATTGTCGGTGGTTTACTGTGGCCGAATGGTTTTCTGTATGCCATTGGTTATGCGGGGTTGGCGGCGACGATTTGGGCGGCGATTGTTCCTGCGCTGCTGGCGAATGCGTCACGTAAACGCTTTGGCAGTCCGGCGTTTCGCGTCTGGGGCGGCAAGCCAATGATTATCCTGATTCTGCTGTTTGGCGTCGGTAACGCCGTAGTACACCTGCTTTCCAGCTTTAATCTGCTGCCGGTTTATCAGTAATTGCAGGCCGGGTAGCGCTCACCCGGCCTGCAAATCCATCGGGCCGGATAAGGTGCAAGCCGCCATCCGGCACAGGCAAAAATTACCCGAGCAGTTCTTCTTTCACCTGCATCGCCAGCTCAAACGAGTAGAGCCGTGCCTGATGATCGAAAATTTGCCCATTAACCATAATCTCGTCCGCGTCCGTTTCCCTCAGGATCGACTCAAGCCCGTGGCGCACCTTCGCTTTATCCCCGACCAGAGACATGTTCAGCGCCTGCTGTACGCCATATTGTTCCGACGGTGACCAGAACTGATCCATATTGACGATCGGCGGTGGCAATTGCGCCGTTTCACCCCGCCGCAGTTTCACAAACGCCTGCTGCATGGAGGTGAAGAGGAATTCCGCATCGCGGTTGCTGTCGGCGACAACAATGTTGATGCACACCATCGCATAAGGTTTCTCCAGTCGCGCGGAAGGTTTGAAATTTGTGCGATAGAGATGCAGCGCCTGGAACAACATATCTGGCGCAAAGTGCGAGGCAAAAGCAAACGGCAGGCCGAGTTGTGCGGCCAATTGTGCGCTGTACAGGCTGGAACCCAGCAACCAAACCGGGATCTGCTCGCCGTAGCCCGGAACCGGACGGACATGCGGATTTGGATCGCGGGCGTCAAACCAGTCCACCAGTTCGACAACATCGCGCGGGAAGTTATCGATATCGCCGCTCATATGGCGACGTAACGCCATCATGGTGCGCTGATCGCTGCCCGGCGCGCGGCCAAGACCAAGATCGATGCGTCCCGGATAGAGTGTATTCAGCGTGCCGAACTGCTCGGCAATCACAAGCGGCGAGTGGTTCGGCAGCATCACGCCACCGGAACCCAGGTGTAGGGTCTGCGTATTGGCGGCAAGGTAGCCAATCAGCACAGAGGTCGCTGCGCTGGCGATACCAGTCATATTGTGGTGTTCGGCCAGCCAGTAACGGTGATAACCACGCTTCTCGGCCAATTTCGCCAGATCCAGCGAATGGGTAAACGCCTCGCGGGCAGAAGAACCTTGTGGGATCGGCGCGAGATCCAGCACCGAAAAGGGAATTGTTTTCTCAGACATAGAAACTCACTTTGCTACAGCATCGTCATCAGATTGAAGGTCTTCTTCCAGCCTGGCCCAGAGTGGCGGGACAGGCCAGAAAAGCTGCAACTTTTATAGTGCATTAACCTTTGCTGAAAGCTGTTAACAAAGTGAGCTTTATTAAAGTTCTAACTGCAAACCGGGTAGCCTGCGCCAGTAGCCATTACAGTCGCAGTGAGACGTGAGCGGCAGCGGGACATTGCCCGTTTCATTAGCTTTAAACGCGTCCAGCATGGCGAGCGTTTCCGGTCCCATCGGCGACAGACGTACGATATCGACAACATCTTTCATCGAAACCAGTTCATTACCGAGATTATAGACATAGCCGCTCATCGTCTGGATACCATTGAGAACAAACACTTGCTGGTTCTCCTGCGACACCATGCTGCGCCCGTTCGGGTATTTAATGCAGCAGGTTTCACACTCATCCTTCGGTCTGTCTTCTGAACGAGCGGTAAAGCAGCGGGCAGAATACGCCAGCGGCAGGTGGCCGTAGCTCAACACTTCTACCTCAAACTGCCGACGAATGCCCAGCGTTTCGCACTGTTCGAGCAGATTGACCAGCCAGTCACGGGAAAGCTCAACTGGCATACACCAGCGTACCATGCCTTGCTTGAGCAGCAGACGCAGCGTCACGGCGTTATAGCAGTTAAGGGCATGCCCGGCTACGAAAGGCAGCTTACGGTCAGCGCACATGTTCACTACGCCCAAATCACTGGCTTCCAGCAGAAATTCGCCGTTATCAACATAGCGCTTCAGTTCATTTAATTCTGAAGAGGCTTGCACCAGCGCCAGCGTAGAGAGTACAACCTGTTTGCCGCTAGCGGCGAGCGCTTTTGCCATATCCAGCCAGTCGCCCACTTTGGTCGCGCGACGCTTGCTGCACACCGCCTCGCCAAGATAAATCACATCAGCGCTGCTGGTGGCAACCTGGCGGTAAAAATCTTCCAGCGTCTCTTTTGGCCAGTAATAAAGAACCGGCCCTAATGAATATTTCATTGTCTACCTACTGCCATTTACGATGATATGCACCGAGCGTGGTTTGTGTGCCTTCCGACATGGCCCCTAACGTCTCCATCCATGCGGATTGCGGGACAAAGTCCTGCGGCGCGGCCATGCAGCGATCGATAGCCTGACGCCATACCTTCGCCACCTGGCTGACATACGCCGGGCTGCGCTGGCGGCCTTCTATTTTTACTGAGGCGATATTTGCTGCCAACAATTCCGGTAGCAGTTCCAGCGTATTCAGGCTGGTAGGCTCTTCCAGCGCATGATAACGCTCACCATCTACCAGATAACGCCCTTTGCACAGCGTGGGGTAACCCGCATTTTCACCCTCCTGATAGCGGTCGATCAGCACGTCATTCAGCCGGGATTCCAGCCCCTGTGGCGTTTGCTGCCAGCGGACAAAACGCGCGGGCGAACAGGCGCCGACAGTATTGGGTGATTCTCCGGTGAGATAGGAAGAGAGGTAGCAACGGCCTTCAGCCATAATGCACAGGCTGCCGAAAGCGAAGACCTCCAGCGGAACGGGGGTCGCGCGCGCCAGTTGTTTCACCTGATGAATGGATAAAACGCGTGGCAGTACCACACGAGCGACATCAAAGTGACGATGGTAAAAACGGATTGCTTCTTCGTTGGTGGCGGAGGCTTGCACGGACACATGACGCTCAATATGTGGATAACGCTCGGCGGCGTATTCCAGCATCGCCAGATCGGCGAGGATCAGCGCATCGGCACCCATCTGCGCGGCCATATCCACGGCCCGCTCCCAACGCTGGTAACCATCCGGGTGCGCAAAAGTATTAATGGCGATATGCAGTTTGCGGCGGTGTTGATGAACAAAACTCACTGCCTCCTGGAGTTTTTTCTCCGTAAAGTTGAGTCCGGCGAAATGGCGGGCGTTCGTATCATCTTTCAGGCCGATATAAACCGCATCGGCACCGTTTTCGATAGCCGCCTTCAATGCCGGAAGGTTTCCGGCAGGGCAGAGCAACTCCATAGTGTATCCTGCAATCAGGGGCCAGAAGACCCGGACGTACCCCGCAGGGCCGTCAAATTGTTAACGAACTGGGATTTTAGTTAACCTGCTGGCGACAATTTTTGATTTGAGGCAGTTAAATGCGTATTGATGGAGCCATAACTGCCGTCTATTTATTACCTGATTGTTGATTTGCGCCGCTATGCCATTACGGGAATGTGGCAAAATAGTCGCAATTATCATTTCTGGGAGTTAAGCCTGTGTTGGATTCATTGCGCTCACGTCTTGTTCACTTCGGCCCGGCATTGTTAAGCGTTCCGGTTAAGCTAACACCTTTCGCCATCAAGCGTCAGGTGCTGGAGCAGGTGCTGCGATGGCAATTCCAACAGGCGCTGGCGGACGGAGAGCTTGAGTTTCTCGAAGGCCGCTGGTTAAGTATTCAGGTACGGGATATCGGCCTGACGTGGTATACCTCTGTTAAGAATGGTCAGTTGATTGTGTGTGAGTCAGCTGATGCCGATGTCAGCTTCAGCGCGGACGCCAGCGACTTGCTGATGATTGCCGCGCGCAAACAGGATCCGGACACGCTCTTTTTCCAGCGCCGGCTGGTGATTGAAGGCGATACGGAGCTTGGACTGTACGTAAAAAATCTGATGGATGCCATTGAACTGGAGCAGATGCCAAAACCCCTGCGGGTGATGCTGCTACAACTGGCGGAATTTGTTGAGGCTGGCCTGCAAGCGCCGCCTGCAACGACACAACATTCTGTAGGTGAGCCATGCTGATTAGAGTTGAAATTCCCATTGATGCACCCGGTATCGACGCGTTATTGCGTCGTAGTTTTGGTGGTGAAGGCGAAGCCACGCTGGTGCACAATCTGCGTGAGGAGGGTTTGATTACGCTGGGATTTGTCGCAACCGATGATGAAGGCCAGGTTGTGGGCTATGTGGCCTTTAGCCCGGTCACGGTTGCTGGTGAAGAGCTGCAATGGGTCGGGCTTGCGCCGCTGGCGGTCGATGAGCCGTATCGCGGTCAGGGCATTGCGCGCCAGCTTGTCTATGAAGGGCTGGATTCGCTAAATGAGTTTGGTTATGCCGCAGTGGTTACGTTGGGCGACCCGGCGTTCTATAGCCGTCTGGGGTTTGAAAAAGCCTCGCAGTACGATCTGCACTGCCGCTGGCCGCAAACTAATGAGGCGTTTTTAGTTCACCCTCTTGCGGAAGATGCGCTGAATGGCGTCGGTGGGATGGTGGAATACAGCGATCACTTCAAGCGCCTTTAACGACTGTTGCTTGCAGGCTTTCCCGTAGCGCCTCGAACGAGCCATCTCCTGCGACGAGGCGCTCTTTCTGGCGTTTGGTTAACTGCTTGATGCGGTACTCCAGCCGTAATGCCAGCGATCTTTCTCCTACCTGAGCTGAAAAAACCAGCGCCAGCGTGCCTTTTCCCCGCAGCGCCTTTGCCCCTTTCCCGTTTTGATGCTGCGTAAAGCGGCGCACTACATCGGTGGTAATGCCGGTATACAGCATGTTGTCGGCGGTGCGGATGAGATAAAGAAACCAGGGCGTCATGGCATTATTCATTGTGTTAATGTGAAGGGAAAAAATAACATGAGGAAGAGAAAAAATGGAAACGCTTGTAGCCATTAATCGCTGGCTGGCGAAACAGCATGTTGTCAGTTGGTGCGTGGCGAGCCGGGGCGAATTGTGGTGTGCTAATGCGTTTTACTTTTATGATGCGCAAAGAGTAGCGTTTTATATCCTCAGTGAAGAACACACACGCCACTCGCAGATGACCGGGCTGCAGGCGAAGGTGGCGGGCACCGTCAACGGCCAGCCGAAAACCGTGGCGCTGATTCGCGGTGTGCAATTTACCGGCGAGATCCGTCGTCTGGAAGATGAGGAAAGCGAGGCGCCGCGTGCGCAGTACAACCGTCGCTTTCCTGTTGCGCGCATGTTGTCAGCCCCCATGTGGGAGATTCGCCTTCACGAATTGAAATTCACTGACAACACAATGGGTTTTGGTAAAAAATTACACTGGATCCGCGACTCAGGTGCCCAGTAAGCGCAATGCCTCTCATGATCGGGTGAATAGCCGCCAGATAGCAGCAGGGCGTCAAAATCTGCTGGCCGTACCTCATCAATGGCTTTATCAATCACTACTTCAGCGTTCATCGTTATCCATACTGATAACCCATCAGACTATTAAGCCTGGTTTAGCTGGCTGGTATTGCAAGGCAGATTCATCTGCAAAAGGAGAGTAAATGCCACGCGTAATGATCACTGGCGCAACTGGCCTGGTTGGCGGACATTTGCTGCAATTACTGAGCAACGACGTGCGGATCGACACGATCGTAGCGCCAACGCGCCACCCATTGTCGGGCTTTCCCGATGTTGAAAATCCATATGATCCGCAGTTAAGCGATGCGCTGGCGCAGGTGAAAGGCGCGGTGGATACGGTTTTTTGCTGCCTTGGCACCACGCGTCGCGAAGCGGGGAGTGAAGAGGCTTTCGTGCATGCAGATTATACGCTGGTAGTCGATACGGCATTAACCGGGCTACGGCTTGGCGCCAGACAGATGCTGGTGGTCAGTTCGATGGGCGCAAATGCGCATTCACCGTTTTTCTATAACCGGGTAAAAGGCGAGATGGAAAAAGCGCTCATCGCGCAGGAGTGGCCCCGGCTGGTTATTGCCCGTCCCTCAATGCTGCTGGGGGCTCGTGAAAAGCAACGTATCAATGAATCACTGCTCGCACCCTTGTTTCGTCTGCTGCCGGGCAACTGGAAGTCGATCCGTGCTCAGGATGTCGCCCGTGCGCTGCTGACATTGTCCTTCACACCAGCGGAAGATCGCGTCGAGGTCATCGCCTCCGCGCAGTTACGCGCTATCACGGCATGCTCGCAATTGGCAAAATAGTTTTCCCGGCGTACTATTCCCCGGCTTATTATCTATTCCCCGGGGAATGTTATGACTGGTCAGTCTTCACCTCAGGCGGCAACACCCATTCAGTGGTGGAAACCCGCTCTGTTCTTTCTTGTGGTTATTGTCGGTCTTTGGTACGTGAAATGGCAGCCTTATTACGGTAAAGCCTTCACTGCTGCCGAGACGCACAGCATTGGTAAATCTATTCTTGCACAGGCTGATTCCAGCCCGATTCAGGCGGCGTGGGATTATGCGTTGATCTATTTTCTTGCCGTCTGGAAAGCGGCCGTGCTGGGTGTATTGCTGGGTTCGCTGATCCAGGTATTGATCCCACGCGACTGGCTACTGCGCACGCTGGGGCAAAAACGCTTTAGTGGCACGCTGTTTGGTACGCTGTTCGCGCTGCCTGGCATGATGTGCACCTGCTGTGCTGCACCAGTGGCGGCAGGTATGCGCCGTCAGCGCGTCTCAATGGGCGCTGCACTGGCATTCTGGATGGGCAACCCGCTGCTTAACCCGGCCACGCTTGTGTTTATGGGGTTTGTTCTTGGCTGGCATTTTGCCGCAATCCGTCTGGTCGCGGGTCTGGTGACTGTGTTGGGCGTGGCGATGGTAGTACAGGCGCTGGTCAAAGAGAGCCCACAGCAGGCTGAAGCGGTGGATATTACGCTTACGGAGCCGCAGGGCAGCTTTATGGCGCGCTGGGGCAAAGCCTTATGGCAACTCTTCTGGAGCACCATTCCGGTCTATATTCTCGCTGTTCTGGTGCTGGGTGCGGCGCGTGTTTGGTTATTCCCGCATGCGGATGGCGCGATCGATAACACTCTGTTGTGGGTGATTGCGATGGCGATTGTCGGTTGCCTGTTTGTGATCCCGACGGCAGCCGAGATCCCGATTGTGCAGACTATGATGCTGGCGGGTATGGGAATGGCGCCTGCGATGGCGCTGTTGATTACGCTGCCGGCGGTAAGCCTGCCGTCACTGATCATGCTGCGTAAATCGTTTCCGTTAAAAGCGTTGTGGCTGACAGGCGGGTTGGTGGCGCTGTGCGGGACGATCACTGGCGCTATTGCATTGCTCTGAGGTTTGACAGAGCAAAAATAGCCCGGCGAAATTTGCCGGGCTATTTTGTTATTTCAGCAGGGTAAATGCTGTTGTCACATGTTTCACACCGCTGACGCGGCTGGCGATATCTGCCGCTGCCTGGCCTTCACGCTGGGTAACCAGACCCATCAGGAACACTTCGCCATTTTCGGTAGTCACTTTCACGTTCGAGGATTTCACCTGATCGCTGCCCAACAGCTGCGAGCGGACTTTGGTGGTGATCCAGGTGTCTGAAGACGCCGTACCGAGGCCGATTGGCTGACCCTGGCGAATTTCATTGAATACTTCGGTTGCGCCCTCAACGCCAACGGCAATCTGTTTCGCTCTGGAAGAGAGCGCGGTATTCGGAGCCTGCCCGGTCAGCAGAACTTTCCCCTGATACGCGGTGACGTTGATACGCGCTTCTTTTTTAATCTGTTCATCTTTGGACAGCGCGCTGTTGACGCGCAGTTCCAGCGTGCTGTCATCCACCTGGGTGCCAACGGTTCTCGGATCCGTCGCGGCCTTAGTGCCAACGGCGGCAGAACCGATCACGACTGCGCCAACACAACCTTGTAACAGCAGCGCGGAAATAAGGACTGCGAGGGGCGTGAATGCCTTCATGTGTACTCCTTAATCATCCTGGTGAGGAAAAAGCGTGTTATCAATCAGATCGCATAAGCAATTCACCGTCAGCATGTGCATTTCCTGGATGCGTGCGCTGCGATGGGAAGGAATACGGATTTCGACATCCTGCGGTCCCAGCAGACCCGCCAGCTCGCCACCATCGTAGCCGGTCAGCGCTACGATGGACATATCACGCGTTACCGCCGCTTCCACGGCTTTAACGATATCGCGGCTGTTGCCGCGCGTGGAGATGGCCAACAGAATATCCCCGCTGTGGCCGAGCGCGCGAACCTGCTTGGCGTAAATCTCATCATGCAGACGATCATTTGCTATCGCGGTTAAGACCACATTATCGGTATTAAGTGCAATGGCAGGTAAACTGGGACGTTCTGTTTCAAAACGATTGATCATGCTGGCAGCAAAATGCTGTGCATTGGCGGCAGAAGTGCCGTTGCCACAACAGAGGATTTTGTTGCCGTTAAGCAGGGAGTGAACCATCGTCATGGCTGCGCGGGAAATAGCATCAGGCAACGCTTCCGCTGCCGCAATTTGGGTTTGAATGCTTTCCGTAAAGCAGGCTTTAATTCGTTCGAGCACGGTGATCCCTATCATTTTGCAATTATGAGTGGTCGTTAAAGGCGTTTTGTATCCACTCAACGTCATTTTCGGTGCAGGCTACCACATCAAACCGGCAATCCACAGTATCAAAGCTTCCATTGTGCCGGGCGAGCCACAAACGGGCGGTTTGCAGGAGCCTGACTTGTTTCGCGCGTGTGATACTGCTCGCAGCGCCGCCAAAACGAGACGATCTGCGATAGCGCACCTCAATAAAGACGGTGGTAGTTTTGTGCCGCATTATCAGGTCGATCTCGCCGCCGCGCTCGCGCACATTGGCGGCTAAAAAATGCAGCCCTTTGTTTTCCAGCCAGCGACGCGCTTTGGATTCCCACGCGTCGCCGGTCTGTTTACGGGTTAGCTGGCCGGGACGATCTGCCCCTGCTGGTATTTGAGCCATGACAACTTCCTGTTGATCACGCAATCCTGGGTGGCGGTTAAATCACCGGTATTTCCGTTCAGTTCAAAACCCGGAACCTGACGCATCTGCGAGAAGTTATTCGCCAGCGACCAGGCATCCGCACCCATGGCATAGAGGCGCGCCAGTGAGTAATCATTGTTAACGCTTTTCAGCGCCTGCTGCATTAACGATGGGTTCGCGCCTGCCAGCATCGGGATTTCGTTAAATTGCAGGCCTTCCATCTCCAGACGGAAATCCGGGCCTGCGCCGCCCTGTGCGCTGCGCGAGCTGGCGTACAGCATCACGTTGCTCTGGCTACCGGTGCGTAGGGTAATCAACGGTTTAATCAGCGCGATCTCATCCTGCGTCGCCACGATATAGACCGAATCCACGCTGCCGCTGCCGCTGATTTGCGCGTCGGTCGGTGGAGCCGGAATGTGCAGACCGCCAATAGTCACGCCCTGCTGCTGCGGCAGACTGGCAACCACCGGGCTACCGGTCATGGTAATACCGGAACCGCCATTCAGCCCCATCCGCAGCTCAGCGGTAGAGCCGAATTTCTGCTCCAGAACCACGCCTCCGCCGAGTTTCAGCCACTCTTCGGCAAAGGCTTTACTGATTCGCTCACCCAGATTGCTGCGCGGCACCAGAAGCAGCGGCGCATGACGACCCTGTTCATGGATGTGGCGCGCGGCATCGTGTGCTTCATCTTCCGGCGAGAGCGCGAAGTAGCAGATATTTGCCCGGTTTTCGACGCTTTCCGGCTGGTTGAGCGCCAGTACGTTCAGTGTGGTGTGACTGCGCATCAGCTCTTCAACATTGTTTTTCAGCAGCGGGCCGACTACGATACTCGCGCCATCTTGCTGCACCTGATTGAGAATCTGATCCATCGGTTGCGCGCTGGTATCGTAAATTTTCAGTTCAGCGCCTGGGTTTGCAGGCGTACCGGCAATGGCTGGCGCGGCAACCGGCTGCGTCGCATTGGCATCGGCAGGTTGAGGCGGCGTTACCGCTGCGGGATCCTGCTCTGCTGCGGTTTTGGATTGCATATCTGTTTCGCTCTGCGCGGCGCTGTCCGGCGCCTGCGCCTGCTGTGCGTCCGGCGCTGCAGCGCTGGTTAAATCGCTGACGCTGGTCTGCGATGGGCTAACTACCGCGGCATTCGCCGCCTGCGCTACCTGCTGCGGAACGGCCGGGCCGGAAACGATAGAAATGCCATTTTTAGCGGCTTCAAATCCCTGCTGGATCGCCCGGCCAAAAACAGCGGCCTGGCCATTTAACGGCAGCAGCAGCGCGATTTTATTGGCAGATGCTGGTTTGAAGTTTTGCAGATTCGACAGTTGGGTCGGCAGCATTTTCGCTGCTGGGTTTTGCGGGTAGCGTGTCTGCCAGTCGGTGATACCCGCTTTCAGCATGTTGGGATCGTTGCGATTATCAAACCAGACGCGTTGCAGATCGAGCCAGCCCTGCAAGGTGACTTCATCCGCGTTGATCACCAGCGCTTTGGCTTGATCCTGCGTCATCGAAGCCAGCGCTTGCCAGGTTGCATCGATGTTTTTCTGCTTCTCTTCGGGTTTCGTTAACAACGGCTCCTGGGCAATCAGCGCGCGCAGCAATGTCAGGGACGGCTTGCCTTGCGCGGCTTCAATCCCTAGCTGCCAGTAACGCGCCTGCTGATTTTGCTCCAGATCGGCAGGATCGATCTTACCCAGCAGCGCCTGTGCGCCGGCGAAATCTTTCTGCACCAGTTTCATTTCGGCGGCGAGCAGAGAATATTCTTTACGCTGATTGTCGTTCAGATTCTGCGGTAGCTGGCTGAAGAGTTCGCTTGCCTGCTGGGTTTTGCCCTCTTTAAGCAGTGCACGAATGGCGAGTAATTGCCAGTTGGTCTTGCTATCATCTGTGCTTTGCTGCATCTGTTGCAGGTAATAGCCAGAATTAGCCTGCGCCGAGCCTTGCAGATGCGTGGCGCTCTGGTCTGTCGACTGGGTGCCGCAGCCTGCGAACAGCAGGGCGGCCAGCACCACAGGCACGCAGCGCGTGGCTTTCGAACGTAGAAATCTTGACGGTAGCATACTGTATCCAGTGATAATTTTTACGCAATGCTCAATATTAAATCGGCAATACGGATGAAACAATGAAACAACACGAATCGGCGGATAATTCTCAGGGTCAGCTCTTTATTGTACCTACTCCTATCGGGAATTTGGCTGATATTACGCAACGCGCGCTGAACGTGTTGCAGGCCGTTGATTTAATTGCGGCGGAGGATACCCGCCACACCGGTTTATTGCTTCAACACTTTGCCATTAATGCCCGCCTGTTCGCCCTGCATGATCATAACGAGCAGCAGAAGGCGGAAACGCTGGTGGCAAAGCTGAAAGAGGGGCAGAACATTGCGCTGGTCTCGGATGCCGGTACCCCGCTGATTAACGATCCTGGCTACCATTTAGTGCGTACCTGCCGAGAGGCAGGGATCCGCGTGGTGCCACTACCCGGTCCTTGCGCCGCGATTGCCGCGCTGAGTGCTGCGGGGCTGCCGTCGGATCGTTTTTGTTACGAAGGGTTTCTGCCTGCCAAATCGAAAGGGCGTCGTGATGTGTTAAAAGCGCTGGAAACGGAAAGCCGCACGCTGATCTTCTATGAATCAACTCATCGTTTGTTGGAGAGTCTGGAGGATATGGTCGCGGTATGGGGAGAAAGCCGCTATGTCGTGCTGGCCCGTGAGTTGACCAAAACCTGGGAAACCATTCAGGGCGCGCCGGTTGGCGAACTGCTGGCGTGGGTGAAAGAGGATGAAAACCGCCGTAAAGGCGAGATGGTGCTGATTGTCGAAGGCCATAAAGCGCAGGAAGATGAGTTGCCCGCCGATGCGCTGCGTACGCTGGCACTGTTGCAGGCTGAACTGCCGCTGAAGAAAGCCGCGGCCCTCGCGGCGGAGATCCACGGCGTGAAGAAAAACGCGCTGTACAAGTACGCGCTGGATCAGCAAGGGGTGTAACCCTACGCGCGTTTGTTTTGCCGGGTGGCGATTGTGCCTAACCCGGCTGGTAAATTTGTACACCCCTTTAGTTAATGGGGATCGCCTCAAACACCAGCGTTTCCAGCGGTTGCAGCGTAATGACCACTGCGTTTTTATACTGCCCAGGTACGGTTGAATTACTGCCGTACACTGCTTTCAGACTAAACTGCGCCGCGTCTCCTGTCGGGATTTCGAAATCTTTCGCTAAATCCAGATAGTAGGTTTGCGGCTTGTCCGATGGGTTACGCAAACCGAAAATGGCTTTGTCCTGACTCCACGAAGCCCAGCCATAAATATCAAGCGCCGTCGGGTCTCCGCCAATCCAGTGCGTATCCACCAGCACGCTGGCGTTATCCCGGGACCATTTCGCGGCCTGCGCCAGGGTATCCCACTTCGCCTTGTTGAGCATTGATGGGGTGATATACAGCTCCTGCAACTGGGTTCCGGTGGCGAAGTAGCTCCAGACCTGGTCGGCAAAATCGCTGTCCGTTTGCACCTTCTCCAGACCGTAATAAGCATTCTCCGCGCTGACGATTCCGTGATACATCAGGGAGTTCAGCGGGAATAGAGGACCTTTACGCACAATGGAGCGATACGTTTCCGCATCGCGGTAGGTCATCCACTGTTGCACCGGCGTGCCGGGGCCATACAGGTTGATATCATCTCCCTGACGCCAGATGGAATCGGCGTAGAACAGCCAGGACGGGCTGGCGTTCGTACCGGTCGTCAGGTTAATAAACAGATTCGGATTTGCGCTGCGCATGTTATGCAGCAGAGCGATAGAGGCGTCAAAATCCGAGGCGAACGGGCTACCCGTAATGTGCGCGTTGGCGTTGCCCATCCCGTCCAGTTTAAACGAGGTAATATGCTCGTTTTTTATCAGCTTAATAATCTGCTCATTAAAGTTTTTAAAATAGTTCGGGCCTGACAGCGCCAGCTTCCCGTCTACCGTTTCGAAACCGTACTCTTTTGCATGCGAGACGCGAATATCGCGCGGTTTGTTATATCCGCCCCACGGCGAGAGCCACAGGCCGACGGAGCTGTGCAGGTTGTCAGCTTTCTCCCGTACCTTGCCAAAACCATTGCTGAATGCCGGGCCAAACAGCCAGCGTCCGGTAAGGTCATCCCAGCCATCGTCAAGCAGGAAAGCATCCATCGCCACGCCACGCCCGGTGATAAATTCCTTATTCCATTCGTCCATCCGCCCCAGCACATCCTGCTCTGAGTACGGGGTAAAGAAGCCAATATCCATCCAGCTGTTGTAGTGTAAATAAGGCTTATACGGACGCGGACGGACGGCATCGATAAACTGGTTTACGCTACGGCGCAATTGGCTGGTCTCCGGGAAGGTACCAAAGTTCGTGGTGTAGCTGACCGGCGTTGCTGGTTGAATGGGGGTTTTCAGCTCCACGTTGAGGTTGGTCGTCGCTTCATAGGCGTAAGTGTTAACGATGGGTTTATCCGGCAGAATAAAGAACGAGTCAGCAATAATCGGCGAACTGTTAATTGCACCGTCTACATAAGGTGCCTGAGATTGCTTTTTGGTCGGGAAGAAGGTGATTTTAGCCACATCCCGAGGCTGACCAACGGCTGCGATGGTGTAGTTGATGCTGGCGTATTTGCCCTTAACCAGGTTCAGCTTCACCGTCACGTTAAATTCCGGATGGGTGAAATCGATAACAATCCCGCGGTCCTGCTTTTCGACATGCTTGATTTTAAAATCTGCCGTGTGGATTTTAGTCTCGTCCGGCAGCGTCAGAAAGAACAACTCCTGCGGCGTGAGTGGATGGTTAGCCCTGGTGTCCTTAACCACTACCGTCGAGTTTGCATCATCAAATGACAGGGCAATATTGTCGTTATTGAGTGTGTAGTTCGCTGCCACCGCGCTATGAGAAACGCACAGGGCAAGTATTGAGAGTGCGAGGATTTTTTTCATCAGGGTAAGCTCCTTTTTAATCAGGCTTCTGCCGGAAGCAGCAATCGGTTTGCCGAGCCGCAAACGGTAATTTTGCTTTTGACCACCTCTTTCATGGCGTCCATACCGACCCGCATATAGAAGCGCGGATCGTTACCCTGTGGGTTTTCGGCAAACCAGGCTTTAACCGCGTCAGAGAAGGCGATTTTCAGCTCGGTTGCCACGTTGACTTTGCACACACCCAGTTCGATGGTACGACGAACATCCTCATCTGGAACATCGCTCGCGCCGTGCAGCACCAGCGGCACGGTGACCACTTCGCGGATTTCGGCCAGTCGCTGGAAATCGATTTTCGGCCGTTTGGTATACAGGCCATGTGCGGTGCCGATGGCGACGGCGAGGCTATCGACGCCGGTCAGTTCAACAAAGCGTTTCGCTTCCTGCGGGTCGCTGAGAAACGCGCTTTCGGCATCGACGCTCATGGCATCTTCCACGCCGCCCAGACGGCCCAGTTCAGCCTCGACGCTACAGTCGTTGAGGTGGCAAAAATCGACCACCGATTTCACCAGCTTCACGTTTTGTTCGAATGGATAGTGGCTACCGTCGATCATCGCGCTACGCACGCCAGCGTTGACCTTGCGACGAATATCGTCGAGGGATTCGTGGTGATCGAGGTGCAGCGCCAGCGGTATGCCGTAGGTTAACGAGTACGCGCTGCACAGGGCGTAGATCTCTTCCAATGCAATGTGTTTAAACGTGCCCGGCGTGCCTGCGAGGATCACCGGCGATCGCATTTCGCTGCACACTTCGAGGATCGCCTGGATCGTTTCAGCGTTATGGATGTTGAACGCCGGCACGGCGTAGCCTTTTGCCTGTGCGTCCTGCAGAAGATATTTCGTTGAGATAATGCTCATGGTGCGATCCTCTTAAGCCTGCCACGGATGAATAACAACGCCCTGCACCACACGGTTGACCGTGCCGCTGGCAGATGGCGTATCGGGCGTATTGCCCACGTTGAGGGACTGAGACAGAGCAAAGACCTGGGCGTACATCAGGAAGCAGAACGCCTGTTCTATATCAATAAACGGGCGGGAAGGCGGCAGCAGGATGTGCGGACCCGCTTCAATAACCGGATCGTTTTCAGCGGCTATGGCGATGACGCACAGAGCCTGACGTTCGCGGCGCAGTTCGGCCAGCAGATCGAGATCGTACTGACGCGTATACGGATGGCTGGAGACAAACACTACCACCAGCGTTTCGTTATCCACCAGTGACTTAGGCCCGTGACGGAAGCCCGTAGGGGAATCATAGAATGCCGCCAGCTTGCCCGCCGTCAGTTCCAGCACCTTCAGCGCCGATTCACGCGCCGCGCCCTGCAGGCCACCGCTTCCCAGGTAGACGATCCTTTTCCACGGTTCGTTGCCAAATACGCTGTGGCGGAAATCGCCGAGTGAAGCGAGGATCGCCTGACAGCGATCGGCTACGTCGTGGAAGGTGTGGCTGCCGATCGTCTCTGGTGCGAATACTGCCAGGCAACTCGCCATCATGGTGGTAATACTGCTGGTCATCGCGAAACCGCGATCGTGCGTTTCGGCAGGCATCAGAAGGGCATAGGCGTTATCGCTGTCGACGGAATTCTGATACAGGCTGCCCGCCTCGTTACAGGTGATCAACAGATGGTGGCACTCCGGCACGAACTGATTGGCAAGCTCTACCGCAGCCACGCTTTCCGGGCTGTTACCGGAACGGGCAAATGAAATCAGCAGCAGCGGATGTGTCGGGCTGAAGTAATCCATCGGGTTCGTGATCAGATCGGTTGTCGGTACGGCGGAGATGTTTTTCCCTGTGTGGCTCGCAAGCCATGGCGCAATGATATCGCCAATAAAAGCGGACGTTCCTGCGCCAGTCAGTACGATCCGCAGATCGTTCTTGCGCAGTAGCGGCGTCAGGAAACTGTCAATCGAGGAACGCAGATTATCGATGTTGTTGAGCGAGCGGATCCAACTGGCTGGCTGCTGGCGGATCTCTTCTTCGGTCCAGGTGCCGGTTGTGGCGGCGGGGGTGATTTGTGGCATAACTCAGTCCTTAGTCGTGTGAATTCCACATCAGACGCTGGCAAACGTGTCGCTATCTTTCGTTTCGTTTCACTTGTTCACTTAAGTAGTTAAATAAAATCTATAGAAAAGAAATCGAAAGTTCAATGCAAGAAAAGAAATAAAACGAAAAGTGTGATCGTGAAAGGAAAGGGAAAAATTAAGGAAAGAAAAAGAAAGGCCTTACGGTTTTAGGCCGTAAAGCCAAAAGGAGACACAATGAAAGGGCTAAAGGGGAAGAGCCTGGCCCTGAATCCAGATCTGCTGAAGATTTAAACCGCTATCCAGCGCAATAATATTGGCGCGTTTCCCCGGCGTTAAGGATCCGAACTGACGATCGATGCCCAGCAGGCGGGCAGGGCGGTGGCCACACTCAAGCGCCTGCAGACGAAACGCTTCGCTGGTTAATCCGTCGCGCTCCAGCACCATCTCCAGCAGGAGTTGCAGGTTGGTGCCAGTTATCACTTCGCTGCCCGGTCTTTGCATCGCAAGCGTTGACGCCACGCGAAACGGCGTGCCGCCCAGCAAATCGGTGAGAAACACAATATCGTGCTGAGCGTCAAGTTCGCTCATCGCTTGCTCAAGCTGAGCGGTGAGCCGCGCAGTGGTGGACGTTTCAGGAAAATCGATGGCGATAAACTGCGGCTGCTCGCCAAGGATCTGCTTCATTGCCTGCTCAAGCCCGCTGGCAAAACCGCCGTGACCCGTCAAAATAATGCCTAACATCGTAACCTCTTTGCTTTTACAGGAAGTGACAGAATTTACCGACAACGCCCAGCACCACGGTGATACCAATCAGCCGCAGCGGGCTCCAGCCACGACGCACCAGCCAGAACATGGTCAGGGTGTAGACCAGCGGCAGAAACGCTGGCATCAGCTTGTCGATAACGTCGGCCTGCAATTTGACGACCGCATCCCCGGCTTTGATTTCGAGCGTGGTATTGAGACGGACATAGGTTGCCACCAGCGCGCCGATCACCGTCATCCCGACGATGGAGGCCGCATGGCCAACCTTTTTGGTGTTGGCTTTGATTAGCGGAATGGCCGCAACGCCCATCCGGTAAGCGTAGTGCGCCAGACCAAAACGCAGGCCGAGATGCACAACGTTAAACAGCACGATAAAGACCACAGCGCCCAGAATCGATCCTTGCAGCGCCAGGCTGGCACCAATACCGCCGCAGATGGGCAGGAGGGTTAGCCAGAACATGGCGTCACCAATGCCGCCGAGCGGTGCACCGACGGCAATTTTGGTGCTCTGGATGCTGTTCACATCCTGTTTGGAGCGCTCCATCGCCAGAATGATGCCGATAACAAAGGTCACCAGGAACGGGTGGGTGTTAAAGAACCCCATATGGCCTTTCATAGCCCGTGCCAGGTCCCGCTTGTTGGTGTGGATCTTTTTCAGCGCAGGCAGTAACCCATACAGCCAGCCGGATGCCTGCATACGTTCATAGTTGAACGAGGCCTGCAGCAGCATTGAACGCCAGGCGACGCGATTAATATCCTTTTTCGTCAGTTCGGCACTGATGCTTTGGTCTTCGTAGACGTTTTCGTTGACGCCGGTCAGCAGGGTCTCTTCACTTTCAGACACGCCTGGTAACGTTGTTTGATTAGATGCCATCTTCGAATTCCTCTTTCTGGGTCGCTGGAGCCGTCGGTTCAGGTGATTTACGCATCAGGTCGATCAGCGCCATTGCCAGCGCGGCGGCTGCGATCGCCAGTACCGGAAGCTTTAGCCAGGCCGCGGCGACAAAACCGATAATGAAGTAAGGGATGTAGACGTTTTTCATCATGATCTTCAGCAGCACGGCAAAGCCGATGGCTGGCATGATGCCGCCTGCGACGCCGAGGCCGTCAATCAGACGCCCCGGCAGAACATCAATGGCGGTTTTCGCGTGTTCCGCACCGAAATAGATGGGCAGAAACGCGCACAAGAAATAGAAAATTCCGAGCGCCAGCAGGGCCAGATAGTTAACCCGCTCAATGCCGTTGGTATCAGCATTGGCCGCCATGCGATCGCAGCGGGACATCACACCGGACATCACGGAGAAGAGGAAAGTAATCCCCATCTGTACCGCGACAGCAAATGGTACAGCGACTCCGACGGCGACATCCGGCTTCACGCCAGTGGTGATGGCAAACGTGGTTCCGACGATGGTGCCGATAATCACATTTGGCGGCTGTGCGCCCGCGAGCGGTGCCAGACCCATCCAGACCAGTTCTAACGTCCCGCCGGTCAAAATCCCAGTGTGCAGATCGCCAAGAATCAGGCCAACCAGTGGTCCGAGAACTACCGGGCGGTGCATGTGTGTTAACCCGTTGAACATATCCAGGCCCGCGATAAAGGCGAGAAGCCCCAGCGAGAATGCCTGCAACAGACTGATTTCCATTGTGAATCCCTCAGAGCAGTTTAAAGAGATCCAAAGCAGTTTCAGTTGGAACGCCTTGAACAAAGCATTCCACCCCGGCCGTTTTCAGGCCGTTGAACGCGGCGATATCGTTCGCGTCGACGGAGACCGTTTTGGCAATTTGTTGTTTGCCACTGGCGTAGTGCATGTTTCCTACGTTGATATGGGTGATGGGCACGCCGCCCTCAATCAGCTTCAGAAAATCGGCGGGAGATTTACAGACCAGCAGAATTTTCTGGCGGTCAGCGGCGCGATGAATGTTGTCGATCACTTTTTGTAATGACCAGAAACGCACGGCGATCCCTTCCGCGAGCACCATTTCCATCAGGTTCTGTTGAACAGGATCCTCAGCCACCTCATCGTTGGCGACCAGTACCAGGTTTGCCCCCGCAAACCCCACCCACTGCACGCCCACCTGACCGTGGATCAGGCGTTCATCAATGCGACATAAGACAATGTTTGGCATAGTGTTTTCCTCTTTTTATTATGCGTTTTGCGTCATTACGCCTTCGCAGGCGGCGTGGTACTGCTGGAGTATGTCCTGAACGTGGTCGAGGATGAGTTCCCGAGGTGTCGACTTGAGAGCGCCCTCGCGAACTTTGCTGTACTGCAGCGGCAGGTACTGGCTGATCAGCGGCAATGGGATCGGGTCGTTTGCCAGGTTGCGTACCAGTCGCTCGAAGGCCCCGTCAATCTGGCTGTCCGGCCAGTAATAACGTACGCGGTCAGAGTAGCTGTAGCCGCGCGCCAGACGACGCGCATTGCCGTCACCGTGGTAATGGCTTTGCCAGTATTCCGGTCGATCGAGCATCACGTTTTCCAGCACGTGGCGCAGGCCAGAACTGGCTTTCGCTGGCAACAGCTCCTCTTCAATGGCGGCTAGTGAGAAGAGGGCTTCGCGCAGGGCAAAGGTCAGTGCCGGACCGACTTTTAAGATTGCGAAGTGATCTTTTACCAGTTGGCGCAGCGCCTGCGGCGTCTGGTAGTCAGTGGAGTGCGCTTCAAAAACCAGCGTATCGTAGGCTTCCACCATTTCACTCAGGGCGATGGCTTTTTGCGGTTGGTAGTCGCAGACGTGTACGTGGTCGAATTCCACGCCGGGCTGAACCACCAGGCCAATAATGCGCGGCCAGATGTCGCCCAATCCTTCCTTTTCGAATGCGTGACGATGCGCTTCAAGCGTCGCGCGTGCTGCGTCTGGCGTGGTGACCTCAAGCTCGGTGAGCATTTCGTGCGCGCCACCCGGCACCGGAACTTCCGTGCCGATAACGTAGACCAGATCGGATTTGCCATACTGTTCCCGGCAGGTCGCTTCGGCAATTTTTGCCAGACGTGCGGCGCGCCCGGCGACGATCGCGTCGGTCAAGGGAACCGGATCGTCCTTGCAAGACATGCTGCAGTCGAGGTGGATCTTTTTGAACCCGGCAGTGACATAGCTTTTAATGAGATCGTCGGCATTTGCCATCGCTTCCCGCGCGGGCAGGTGTTGCCAGCGGTTTGGCCCTAAGTGATCACCGCCGAGGATCAGCTGTGATGCCGGGAATCCAAGAGAGTCCGCCAGCTTGCAGACGAACCCGTGAAAGTCGGCGGGCGTCATGCCGGTGTAGCCGCCAAACTGATCGACCTGGTTAGAGGTGGCCTCAATCAGCAGCGGCGTTTGTTGCGAATGGGCGTAACGAATTGCGGCTTCAAGTACCAGCGGATGTGCGGAGCAGACGGCATAAATTCCGTTTGTCTTCCCCCGTTTATGTTGCTCCACCATTTCTGTCAGATGTTTCACTTTCCTCTCCATGTCGGATGGTAATGATACTTGCCTTTCGTTTTGTTTCATTTAATCCTGCATCATGGTGATATAAAAATAAAACGAAAGATAATAGTTTTCCGATCTGTTTCACAAAAGAAACATAATGAAAGGTTTCAGCGCAAGTTAAGCGAGTGTCCGGAGGTCTTTTGGGGCTTGCATTCCCCCAAAAGAAAGGCGTTAATAGGCAAAAAGAAATAAAACGAAAGTGTTTTTACTAAGGAGCTCGCATGAGCAGCACCGATCTATCCGCAGAAAAGCGCATCATCGGCACCAGTGAAAGACGAGAGCAGATCATTCAGCGGTTGCGGGCGCAGGGAAGCGTACAGGTTAACGATCTTTCTCATTTATATGGCGTATCGACAGTAACGATCCGCAACGATCTGGCATTCCTTGAAAAACAGGGCATCGCCGTGCGTGCTTACGGTGGCGCGCTAATCTGTGAGGGCAATACACCGGGCGTTGAGCCTTCTGTGGAAGACAAAAGCTCGCTTAATACGGCGGTGAAGCGCAGCATCGCGCAGGCCGCTGTCGCCCTGGTGAAACCCGGGCACCGTATTATTCTGGACTCCGGTACCACGACGTTTGAAATTGCCCGTATGCTGCGTCAGCACACGGATGTGATTGCCATGACCAATGGGATGAACGTGGCGAATGCTTTGCTGGAAGCGGAAGGCGTGGAACTGCTGATGACCGGCGGGCACTTGCGCCGCCAGTCGCAATCCTTCTATGGCGACCAGGCGGAGCAGTCCTTACAGAATTATCACTTTGATCTGCTGTTCCTGGGTGTTGACGCCATCGATCTCGATCGCGGCGTGAGCACGCATAACGAAGACGAAGCCCGTCTGAACCGCCGGATGTGTGAAGTCGCAGAGCGTATTATCGTCGTGACCGACTCAAGCAAATTTAACCGCTCAAGCCTGCATAAAATCATTGATACACAACGTATTGATATGATTATTGTTGACGAAGGTATTTCTGCTGAGAGCCTGGACGGGTTGCGTAAAAGCGGGATCGACGTGGTTCTGGTGAAGGGGTAATTTGCCTCTCACCTTAACCCTCTCCACACAGGGGAGAGGGGGTTGCTCAGTGCGTTTTTTACCCTCTCCCCTATGAGGACAGGGTAGGGGGAGGGGCGTTCAGGTCACCGGAGCCGGGTTAAATACCGCCAGCTGGTTATGCAGCCCCCACTGATCGGAGAAGGTTTTCTTACGACCGCTGGCGACATCAAGGATAAAGTGGAACAGTTTCCAGCCCACATCCTCGATGGTCTCTTCGCCCGTGGCGATCGTTCCGGCATTGATATCCATTAAGTCATACCAGCGATTTGCCAGCTCGGTGCGGGTCGCCATTTTGATTACCGGTACGGCAACCAGGCCGTACGGCGTGCCGCGCCCGGTGGTAAACACTTGTACTGTGATCCCGGAAGCCACCTGCTGCGTACCGCAGACGAAATCGCTTGCCGGTGTTGCGGCATAAATCAGGCCGCGTTTGGTTGGACGTTGTCCCGGAGAGAGCACTTCAGATATGGCGCTCTTACCGGATTTCGCTATCGAACCCAGCGCTTTTTCCACGATATTCGCCAGACCGCCTTTTTTATTCCCCGGAGATGGGTTGGCGCTGCGGTCGGTTTGACCCATATCGAGATAGTTATCGTACCAGGCCATCTCTTCCAGCAGGCGTTTGCCCACTTCTTCGTTGATGGCGCGCGGCGTCAGCAGGTGAATCGCATCACGGACTTCGGTCACTTCGGAGAACATCACCGTACCGCCGCAGCGAATAATCAGGTCAGAGGCATAGCCCACAGCCGGGTTCGCGGTAACGCCGGAGAAAGCGTCACTGCCGCCACACTGCATACCGACCACCAGTTCGGAAGCCGGGCAGGTTTCACGTTTACGCAGGTTCAGCTTGGCCAGATGGCGCTCTGCAACCTGTAAAATATCGTCGATCATGGAGCGGAAGCCCACATGTTGCTCATCCTGCAAACGAACAATGCTGGCGCTGTCTACCGGGATAGCTTTCACATCCTCGGTTCCTTCCAGCAGACGTTCCGGCTGCAATTTTTCACAGCCCAGGCCAATTACCATCACTTCACCGCCGAAGTTCGGGTTCAGCGAAATGTTATGAATGGTACGAATAGGGATCACCGCCGCCGGTGCGTTAATGGCCACGCCGCAGCCATACAGGTGATTCAGGCCAACCACGCCGTCAACGTTCGGGTATTTCGGCAGCAGATCGCGTTCAATGATCTTCACGACGTAATCCACCACGCCCGCAACGCAATGCACGCTGGTGGTCAGGCCGAGCAGGTTCTTGGTGCCGACGCTTCCATCCGTGTTGCGGTAACCTTCAAAGGTATACCCTTCCAGCGGCGGCAGCGGCTCCGGGACTTTCGTTGCCAGCGGTAGTGTATTCAGCGGTGGTGCTTTCGGCAGCTCAACCATGGATTCATCAATCCAGCTACCGCGAGGGATATCGCGCATGGCGTAGCCTATGATCTCGCCATAGCGTACGATTTCGCCATGATGGGGGATATCAACCAGCGCCACTTTATGGCCTTGCGGAATATGCTCAATTAGCTCGAGACCGTCCGGAAAACGAGTTCCCGCCTTTAAGCCATTGTCATTGACGATGATAGCGACATTATCCGTGTCGTGTACCTTGATATAAAATGCCCCTGGCGGTTGCTGTCTAATTTCAATGTTGGACATTGTCAAGTAATCTCCAGCTAACTTATACGATGCATTGCTCTATAAAAGCGGAATCATTCTTTATTCTGGAATTAATATCGGGAATGAAAATGTTGTTTGCTGAAATAAGAATGTCAGGAGTTTAAATATTAAAATGTGATCTAAATCACCTATTATCTTGATTCCCCATCTGGCGGGGCTGGATATTGCAAGATCTGTGCATCAGCGCCCAGGCTTATGTGCAAATGCTTAAAATAATCTTTTATGGCAATGTTAAAATTGAGCAACTCACCAGTGTGTGGCGTCCTGTTGGTGATTATACTGATGGCTAATAAAATCGAAGTGACCATTATCTGAAATAAATTTCGAGTGCTTAAATAAAATCAGATAAGAAACATCACAATAATTATATTTTAAAGTTAGCGGTGCCCGAGGAAATTAATAATGACGATCGAACATTCTGCCGTGGAAACAAAACGGGGTTTGCCCACCCGTTATATAATCCTGCTGATTATATTTATCGTAACAGCAGTGAATTATGCAGACCGCGCCACATTGTCCATTGCCGGGTTTCTCTGAAGCGCCTTCATTCCCGGCGAATGTCCGCATCGTTGCGGCCTGGATCGTTGGTCTGTGCGGTGGTGTATTCAACGTATTTGGTAACGTGGCTTCTATCGTGACGCCGCTGGTCATCGGATACATGGTTAAAGAGCTGTATTCTTTCAATGGTGCGTTGGTGTTCGTAGGTTGTTCAGCGCTGATGATGATGGTCTGCTATCTGTTCGTGGCCGGCGACATCAAACGTATGGAATTGAAGAAATAAGCAATGACACATTTAAGGTACAAAAGATGAATAACGATATCTTCCCAAACAAATTCAAGGCCGCGCTGGCGGCCCAACAGATTCAAATCGGTTGTTGGTCTGCGCTGGGTAGTCATATCAGCACTGAAGTTCTGGGCCTGGCAGGCTTTGACTGGCTGCTTCTGGACGGCGAACACGCCCCAAACGACGTGCTCACTTTTGTACCGCAATTAATGGCGTTGAAAGGCAGCGTTAGCGCGCCGGTAGTACGCGTGCCGACTAACGAGCCGGTAGTCATCAAACGCCTGCTGGATATCGGCTTCTACAACTTCCTGATCCCGTTCGTGGAAACCGAAGACGAAGCGATAAATGCGGTAGCGGCAACCCGTTATCCGCCGGAAGGCATTCGTGGTGTGTCGGTTTCTCATCGCGCCAATATGTTCGGCACCGTGCCGGACTATTTCCGTCAGTCCAACGCCAACATCACCATCCTGGTACAAATCGAAAGCCAGGCCGGTGTGGATAATCTTGATGCAATCCTTGCCACCGACGGCGTGGATGGCGTGTTTGTCGGCCCAAGCGATCTGGCGGCGACGCTGGGTTACATTGGTAACGCGGCGCACCCGGAAGTCCAGCGCGCCATTCAGCACATTTTTGCCCGCGCTAAAGCACACAACAAACCGAGCGGCATTCTGGCGCCTATGGAAGCGGATGCTCGTCGCTACCTGGAATGGGGCGCGACCGTGGTTGCGGTTGGCAGCGATTTGGGCGTGTTCCGTTCGGCGACGCAGAAACTGGCCGACACCTTTAAAAAATAACCAAACCACCCTTTAAAAGAGAGACGCAATTATGACGATGAAAGTTGGTTTCATTGGCCTTGGCATTATGGGTAAACCAATGAGTAAAAACCTCATTAAAGCAGGTTACTCACTGGTGGTCGTGGACCGTAACCAGGAAGCGGTGGCTGAACTTATTGCTGCGGGTGCGGAAACGGCAGCGAACGGGAAAGCGATTGCTGAGAAGTGCGGTGTCATCATCACTATGCTGCCGAACTCACCGCATGTGAAAGAAGTGGCGCTGGGCGAAGGCGGTATTATTGAAGGCGCTAAAGCTGGTACCGTGCTGATCGACATGAGTTCCATCGCACCGCTGGCTAGCCGTGAAATCAGCGACGCGCTGAAAGCGAAAGGCGTGCAAATGCTTGATGCGCCGGTAAGCGGCGGCGAACCGAAGGCGATCGACGGTACGCTGTCTGTGATGGTCGGCGGCGACAAAGCCGTCTTCGACAAATATTACGACCTGCTGAAATCCATGGCCGGTTCTGTTGTGCACACCGGTGATATCGGTGCGGGCAACGTCACCAAACTGGCAAACCAGGTGATTGTGGCGCTGAATATCGCTGCGATGTCTGAAGCGCTGACGCTGGCAACCAAAGCTGGTGTTAACCCGGATCTGGTGTATCAGGCTATCCGTGGTGGTCTGGCGGGCAGCACCGTGCTGGACGCGAAAGCACCAATGGTGATGGATCGCAACTTCAAACCGGGTTTCCGTATCGATCTGCACATCAAAGATCTCTCCAACGCGCTGGATACGTCACATGGTGTGGGCGCTCAACTGCCGCTGACCGCCGCAGTGATGGAAATGATGCAGGCGTTGCGTGCTGATGGTCTGGGCAACGCCGACCATAGCGCTATTGCTTGCTACTACGAGAAACTGGCGAAAATCGAAGTTACTCGTTAATTAAGAAGGGCACGGCTCTGCGCCCTGGATTTCTTATACATCCACATCTTCAGGCCGCAGTGGGCCTGAAGGGTGAAGTGCGCGGCACTATCAGGCTCACAATTATGAAAATCGTAATCGCCCCAGACTCTTATAAAGAAAGCCTTTCTGCTACTGAAGTAGCCCAGGCGATAGAAAAAGGATTTCGGGAAATTTTCCCTGATGCTCACTACGTGTCAGTTCCGGTTGCCGACGGCGGTGAGGGAACAGTTGAAGCCATGATTGCCGCCACTAAAGGTACTGTGCACACCGCGCACGTTACAGGCCCGCTGGGGGATGATGTTGATGCCCGGTGGGGGATGTCCTGCGACGGGAAAACTGCTTTTATTGAAATGGCGGCGGCCAGCGGTCTGGCGCTGGTGTCACCGGAATTACGTAACCCTTGGATTACCACTTCGCGCGGTACCGGGGAACTTATTTTGCATGCGCTGGAACATGGGGCGACCAACATTATTATTGGCATTGGCGGCAGTGCGACCAACGATGGCGGTGCGGGTATGGTACAGGCGCTGGGCGCCAAACTGACCGATGCGAACGGCACCGAGATTGGTTACGGCGGCGGCAGTCTGATGAGCCTGAATGCGATTGATATTTCCGGGCTGGATCCGCGTCTGAGCGATTGTACGATTCGCGTGGCCTGCGATGTGACTAACCCACTGACCGGCGAGCAGGGCGCATCGCGTATTTTTGGGCCGCAAAAAGGGGCCACCGAAGCGCTGATCGTTGAGCTGGATCGAAACCTTAGTCACTTCGCCGACGTCATCAAAAAATCGCTGCAAGTGGATGTGAAAGAGGTTCCTGGTTCCGGTGCGGCAGGCGGTATGGGCGCAGCGCTGATGGCTTTTCTCGGCGCGGAATTGCGCAGCGGTATTGAGATTGTAACCCAGGCGTTGAATCTCGAAGAGCATATTCATGACTGTACGTTGGTGGTGACCGGCGAAGGGCGTATCGACAGTCAGAGCATTCACGGCAAAGTGCCGGTCGGCGTGGCGCACGTTGCTAAAAAATACCATAAACCCGTAATCGGTATTGCCGGCTGTCTGACCAGCGATGTCGGCGTGGTTCATCATTACGGTATCGATGCGGTGTTCAGCGTGTTGACCAGCATTACCACGCTGGAAGAGGCGTTTCGCGGCGCGTTTGACAATATTTATCACGCGTCACGCAATATTGCGGCCACATTGCAGGTCGGAATGTTGACGGAAGGGTGACAGGCGCGTGCAAACCCACTATACTGCGCGCCGAAGCTGACCAGACAGTCGCCGCTGCGTCGTCGTCCTTTCGGGGAGACAGGCGCAGGGGAGGAAAGTCCGGGCTCCATAGGGCAGGGTGCCAGGTAACGCCTGGGGGGCGTAAGCCCACGACCAGTGCAACAGAGAGCAAACCGCCGATGGCCCGCGCAAGTGGGATCAGGTAAGGGTGAAAGGGTGCGGTAAGAGCGCACCGCGCGTCTGGCAACAGTTCGCGGCACGGTAAACTCCACCCGGAGCAAGGCCAAATAGGGGTTCACAAGGTACGGCCCGTACTGAACCCGGGTAGGCTGCTTGAGCCAGTGAGCGATTGCTGGCCTAGATGAATGACTGTCCACGACAGAACCCGGCTTATCGGTCAGTTTCAATTTTTCAGGTAAAAACCCGCTTCGGCGGGTTTTTGCTTTTCTGCGGCTCTGCGGCGAGAGATGAATGGCTGTCCACGCCGTTTTGTAGGCTGGATAAGCGCAGCACCATCCGGCAAATTGCCTGATGGCGGTGATGCATTATCAGACCGACTCCCTGACCTGCGATTTTACAACTCCACGACCATCAATAACATCGTACTGTTCCCTTAAGCTCAATTGCTTCTAACCCTATAAAAAAATATCCATCTGTGCGTATGACGGAAAGCGTTACTCTGTTTCAGAAAGGTTTTATTGCTACGGGAGTCGTTGCCGCTATGGAACAAAAGTCAGTACTCATCATTCAGGTGGGAAGTGCCCCGGAACCGCTACGCCAGGTTCATGGCGATATTCCGCTTTGGTTTTGTGAGCTACTTGGATATTCGCAGGACGAAGTGGACATTGTGCGCGTTTTTGAGGGCGAAACGTTGCCTGCTCCGGATGCTAGCCGGGTGGCGATCATCACGGGGTCGTGGGCGATGGTTTCGGACAGACTGCCATGGAGTGAAAAGACGGCCGAATGGCTTTATTGCCGTAGAGACTTATCGCTGGGGAAAAGCATAAAAATGCCCCGGCATAAACCGGGGGGCTGGAGATCAGGCGGCATTTTCTTCGGCCAGCCGGATTTCGGCTTCGGCGACGATAGCTTCCAGCTCGGTAAGCATCTCTTCAAACCCAAAGACCGGAAGCGGTTCATGGAGCGCAGGCTGGGTGTGGACGCTCTCGAAAGATATTTTAGTTACGCTGCTATTCATATACTCACCTGCTAAAACATAACTATCACACTGGTAAATCTATCAGCAAAGCGCGTAACGGCGTGTCGGCAACTAACGTTATGTTAGCCTCATCACGAATAAAAGCGCCGTCGCCGCAGGTCAGGGCTTCCTTCGCTTCGCAATGCGTTACGGCATGTACCGTACCGTGGATCGATTGCAGATAGGCGCGCGGGCCATGTAACTGAATTGTCAGCTCCTCGCCTTTTTTCAACTCGATATGGTGCAGCCACACTTGCTGACGCAGTTGCAAACTTCCCTCGCCGCCATCCGGCGACGCGAGCAGTTGTTGCGATGCATCGGCAATCGTCATTTTCTGCACCGGTGGGTTTTCGCGCTCCGGACAGGCATCAAGCCACAACTGCATACGCGTTAACGACTTGTCTTTACTCAGGTTATGTTCGCTATAGCTGATGCCCGGCTGAGTGGCGATAAGCAGCGCTTCACCGGCTTTCGCCTGGACATGGTTCCCTTCGCTGTCGCGGTATTCCGCTTCACCTTCAAGGATCAGGTTCAGAATATCCACTTTCGGGTAGGCCCGTGGCTGGAAGGAGGCACCTGGAGCAAGGACCTCCTGGTTCAGTACGCGCAGGGAGGCATAACCTAACAGTTTCGGGTCAAAGTAATGTCCAAAGGAAAAAGTGTAACGGGCCTGAAGCCAGCCGAAATCAGCTTGTCCGCATTGTTTTGCAGTACGGGTAGTAATCATCGTTATTGACCTCTCTTTACTTAAAACAATGTTAAAGGTATAGACGATGCATTGTTAGCCAGATATTCTGCCAGGTATGTTCAAATTTACTGAATGAGAACAATAAATGTCGAAAGAAAGGGCACTTACGCTGGAAGCGTTGCGCGTGATGGATGCGATTGATCGGCGCGGAAGCTTTGCCGCTGCGGCGGATGAGTTGGGGCGCGTTCCTTCCGCACTCAGCTACACCATGCAAAAACTGGAAGAAGAACTGGATGTGGTACTGTTTGACCGCTCTGGCCACCGGACCAAATTCACTAACGTCGGGCGTATGTTGCTGGAGCGCGGGCGCGTGCTGCTGGAAGCGGCAGATAAACTAACGACCGATGCCGAAGCGCTGGCGCGTGGTTGGGAAACACACCTGACGCTGGTTACCGAAGCGCTGGTGCCGACGGTTGAACTCTTCCCGCTGGTGGAGAGGCTGGCGGCGAAAGCCAATACGCAATTATCGATTATTACCGAAGTGCTGGCCGGAGCATGGGAGCGTCTGGAGCAGGGGCGCGCGGATATCGTTGTCGCGCCGGATATGCACTTTCGTTCCTCATCGGAAATTAACTCCCGCAAGCTCTACTCGGTAATGAATGTGTATGTTGCCGCGCCGGATCACCCGATTCATCAGGAGCCGGAACCGCTGTCGGAAGTCACTCGCGTGAAATACCGCGGCGTGGCAGTGGCGGATACCGCCCGTGAACGGCCGGTGTTAACAGTACAACTGCTGGACAAACAGCCGCGTCTGACGGTCAGTACCATTGAAGATAAACGCCAGGCGTTGCTGGCAGGCCTCGGCGTGGCGACAATACCTTACCCGCTGGTGGAACAGGATATCGCCGAAGGCCGACTGCGGGTCGTGAGCCCGGAATATACCAGCCAGGTGGATATCATTATGGCGTGGCGTCGTGACAGCATGGGTGAAGGTAAAGCCTGGTGCCTGCGTGAAATCCCCAAGCTGTTTGCCGGTAAATAATCCCTTTCAGGGAAATGCTTTCGGCTGCGGCCCAAAACGGTTCTCCCCGGACGTACTGCGCTGGCTGTAAAAGGCCAGTAACATTAACCAGCCCAGCACCGGAAGCAGGAGTAACAACAACCAGCGACCACGGCGATCGGTATCGTGCAGGCGGCGAACCTGCACCGCCAGCGAAGGTACTAGTACCAGTAACGTGTAAATCAGGCTCAGTGGGCCAAACCCGCCGTCAAAGTGCCAGCCAAGAATGTGGTCCACCACCATCAGTACGCCGGAAAGAATGATGTTGACCAGCACGAACATCCAAAACTCGCGCCGGTGCGCCCGTCCGTGGAAGGTGGCATAGTTACCCAGTACCTTAAAATACCAGTCCATTTTTAACCTCGATCAACTGTCAATTCGTTGTTTTCTAAACGATCAAAGTAATAATAGACGGCAAAAATACAAAGCGATAAATCCGGCGAGAAATAATTTGGGCGCGCGGTAACACGCCCGAAAGATCAGGCGAAACGAATGTCTCGCCCATGAGGTTCATCCAGATTCTGCCATGGCCCGACAGAGATGATCCCGGTTGGGTTGATGGTCTTGTGGCTGCGGAAATAGTGATTGCGGATATGCGCAAAATCGACGGTTTCCGCAACGCCCGGCATCTGGTAAATATCGCGCAGAAAACCGTGCAGATTGAGATAGTCGCTGATGCGGTGTTTATCACATTTAAAATGGGTGACATACACCGGATCGAAGCGGATAAGCGTGGTCCACAGACGAATATCTGCTTCTGTCAGCCGATCGCCGGTCAAATAACGGTGCTGACCCAGGATCTGCTCCAGCCGTTCCAGCGAGGTAAAGATGTTCACCACGGCTTCGTCGTATGCCTGCTGGCTGGTGGAAAAACCTGCTTTATAGACACCATTGTTGACGTTGTCGTAGATCCAGCTATTGAGCTCATCGATTTGCGCGTGCAGTTCTGGCGGGTAGTAATCCCCTGCTCTGGCGCCCAGCCCGTCAAAAGCGGTATTGAACATGCGGATAATTTCCGCTGATTCATTACTGACAATGGTGTGATTCTTTTTATCCCACAGCACCGGCACGGTGACGCGGCCGCTGTAGTGCGGATCGGCATGCAGATAAAGCTGATAGAGAAATTCGTGCTGATAGAGGGTATCACCGGTCGCCGCCGGGAAATCGTCATCAAACGTCCAGCCATTTTCCAGCATCAATGGGTGAACTACGGAAACAGAGATAAACGGTTCCAGGCCTTTCAGTTTACGTAGGATCAGAGTACGGTGCGCCCACGGGCAAGCCAGCGAAACATAGAGATGGTAGCGATCTTTCTCTGCGGCGAAGCCCCCTTCACCGGATGGGCCAGGCGCGCCATCGGCAGTGAGCCAGTTGCGAAATGCGGAAACAGAGCGCTTAAACTGCCCACAGGTGGATTTTGTGTCATACCAGGTGTCGTGCCAGACGCCATCAATCAGTTGTCCCATTTTGCTTGCTTCCCCCTTCTGATAGCAAAAAAGCGAGGAGTGAACTCCTCGCTTTGATCTCTTTACTCAGTATAGAGTGCTTACCATTTTTTATTCAGTACGCGGTCGATGCTGATGGCACCAGGACCGGTGATACCCAGCAGCAGATAGCCGCCAGCGATGGTCAGGTTTTTCATAAACATCAGCGAGTTCACCCCTTCCGCAAAGTTATTGTGGAAGATGAATGCGGTCAGCAGTGTGAAACCCGCAGTGAACAGCGCGGTGGTGCGGGTCAGGAAACCGAACAGGATCGCCAGACCGCCGCCGAACTCAAGCAGGATGGTCAACGGCAGCAGGAATCCCGGCACGCCCATTGCTTCCATATATTGCTGCGTACCTGCATAACCGGTAATTTTCCCCCAGCCAGCCACGATAAACAGAATCGGCATCAGGATACGTGCGACCAGAAAACCAATATCTTCTAATTTTTTCATCTTTTTCTCCAGAGGGCCACTACCGCGGCTATCAGTAAATAGTGTGCAATTACGGGAAGTTGCCGCGTGCTTGCTGTCGATGGAGAGGATAGTAATCGTGGCGGGAAAAGATTGTTAGCAAGGAAAACTGTCTAATTTTTTCAAAAAAACTGAGTAAGAAGAGAAGGGCGATCATCGCGACCGCCCTTAAAGCATTAACGTGGTGAGTTGAGCGTGGTTTTAACCAGGCGCCACAGGCTCCAGATGCCGAGACCGCGTTTACCCCAGCGCACCAGTATATTAGGATGGCGAACCGACCAGACAGCGAGCGCACTGCTACCAATTAATGCCCATGAACGCAGGCTGAGCAGGGTATTCCAGCCGCGATCATAAGGGCTGGTCGCTGCAAGCCAGTCGCGACGCCCGGCGGTGAGATCCAGCCGTTGCTGCTGGATCTCGCTGAGCAAGCGCGCTTTACGTTTCAGACGCTCTGCTTTGCTGCTCACGATTTATCGTCCTTTAGCAGGGTGCGGTCATTTTCAAGCTCTTGCCGAGTATGGCGCAGCAGTGTTGATGCGCGCGCTTTGCGTAGCGTCCAGATGCCGCCAATCAGCGCCAGCACCAGTAACATTACCGTGGTAGCAATCATCGCATTCAGGCGATATTGCGGATCAATGGCCCAAATAATCAGCACCATCAGACTCATCAGGCCAAATGCGGCAAAAAGAATGGTCAGACCCAGCATCATCAACAACTGGAACAGATTGGCTTTCTCTTCTTCCAGCTCGACAACCGCCAGCCGCAGGCGGGTCTCAACCATCTCTACAAGGATCGTCAGAATTCGCTGACCAATCCCCAGCGCACTTTTGCCTGGCCCCTGCGCGTGTCGTGGCTCCGTCATATCAACGACGCGTCAGCAGCACGCCCAGCGCTACCCCAATAGCGGCGCCGATGCCTACACTGGCCCATGGGTTTTCACGAACATATTCATCCGTACGAGCGGCGGCTTCACGCGTTTGTTTGGCGATTACATCGCTCGTTTCGCTGAGGCGATGACGGCTGTCACGCAAAGCCTGCTCAGCTTTTCCCCGTAATTTACTCAGCTCTTCTTTAGATTTTTCACCAGAATTACTCAGCACTTCTTCCAGCGTATCCGCAAGGGATTTCAGTTCAGCGCGCAAATCATCGGTATTATTTTTTGACATAATTTTCTCCAGGTGAGTGAGTGGTAACGTCCTTAAAAATCAGTAATCGCGAGCCTCCAGCTCTTTCAACTCAAGCTGTGCTTCTTTCAGCTTGTGTTCGCGTTTGCTTATTTTCTCCGCATCGCCTTTCTGCTTTGCTTCCGCCAGATCGTGACGACGCTCGGCAATTTCTTCTTTCTGTTCAGCTATTTTTTTCTGGTGGGCGGCGCGGAGTTGGGTATCTGAACAGTGAGTGCGCATTTCATGCAGCGCCTTTTTCAGTCCCTCAATTCGGCTCTGGTTGTTATGCTTTTCGGCATAACTGATTTCACGCTGGATATCATGTTCTTTCTCCTGACAGGGTGTTGCAGCTTGTGCAACAGCACTCAGAGAAAGAAGAGCCAGCGCCAGTGCGATGTGGTTTTTCATCATCGAAACGTTCTTTCCATTGTTGACCAGCGAAACGGTCGTTGCGCCAGCATCCAGTTGTACAAAGTGAACCCTGGTTCCGTTTACTCAAGCATAGTAAGTAAACCGCTAAACACCAAAGTGAGTGAAAAGATTCAGAATCCTGGAAGGATTAACCGAATCGGTGAGTGGTATTACGCAGAAGCGTCATCCACGCGGAGGGTTGGCCGTTGTTATCATCCTGGGCAGCGATGATATAGCCACGGGGCAAGGTACGATCGAGGACTGCTTTCGCCGCTGCGCTTTGATCGCTGGATTCGAAAGTAATCAATAGCGTATCGTTTTTCGGCGTAATACTTTTGAATTGTATGCCGTTAGCGTCCAGATGATGCCAGACGGAGAAACCATCCGGCACGCTGACGTTCTGCATCGCCGGGCGAATTGCCAGCGTGGAGTCGCGGTTTTGCAGCGTCGCCCAGGCCATAAACATGGCGCTGAAAATCGCCATTGTCATTAAACCCATTAATAACCGGCGCAGGAAGGGACGTTGCAATTCCATGTTCTTAGCCTCGATCGCGATATTTTTTCTTCCACAGCACCACCAGCGAGCCGACCAGGCCAATCACCAGCAATACGACCGGAAGCAACATCAGGCAGGACATCAGTGCATCTTCATACTTACGAAACACCGGCGTCTTACCTAGCAGGTAACCGAGCGATGTCAGAATCAACACCCACAGCAGGCCGCTCATCCAGTTGAAGAACTGAAAGCGTGCATTACTCAGACCGGAAAGACCGGCAATCGTTGGCAACAATGTGCGAACAAAGGCAATAAAACGACTGATTAATAGTGCGGAAAGTCCATGCTTATGGAACAGGTGGTGCGCGCGCTGGTGATAATGTGAGGGCAGATGCGACAGCCAGTTTTGCACGATGCGCGTATTGCCAAGCCATCGCCCCTGGATGTAGCTCAGCCAGCAGCCAAGGCTGGCCGCAACGGTCAGAAGGATGATGGTCTGTGGGTAGCCCAGCGCGCCTTTGGCGATCAACACGCCGATCAGCACCAGAAGACTATCACCAGGCAGAAACGCCGCCGGAAGCAGACCGTTTTCCAGAAATAAGATGACAAATAAAACAAAATAGAGCATGCCGATCATGCCGGGATGGGAAAGCGTTTCGAAATCCTGGCTCCAGAGAGCATGAAGTAATTGGCTTAAAAGTTCCATTCGGTGTTCCTGGTACATCGGTTTACGTCAGGTCTGTTACTGGCACAGAACAACACGGCGGCGGACTCTAATATATTATGACCGCGCATGGCACATCCGGGTGCAATTGTTATCCAGCTAAAAGACGCTGTGAGTAAGCGCTAGCTCATTCAATGGCGAAATGCATCTAATTGTAACAAAAACTGACCGTGTGCGTCAGTCAGAATAACGCTCGCAAGCGATTTTGCTTGCCTGGAGAGCGGGTGGCGAGGGTATTTACAAAGGCTGACACTCTATACCATTCACTGACCCCAAAAGGGGACGGCGCAGCGTAAGTGTGCGCCTGGATAGCGGTTTTTATTTCGTGCCGGTAGCGGCAGCGTCAAGATGGACCACCGGGTTTTCGGCAAACAGGTAGCGGTCAGCGTTGAACTCAAAATCATCGCTGGTTTCGTTAAACAGCATCTGTTTAGTGTTTTCCAGATGTTGCCACATCGCCACTTTCGCCGCGTGGGGATCTTTGCGGATCAGCGCCTTCAGAATTTGGTCATGATCGTCACACCAGTTATCGACGGTGCGTAAATCAATATGGTCGTGCAGCTTTTTCCAGTACGGGTTATGTACGCGCTGTGTCCACATCTTCTCGACAATCGCCGCCAGTGCGCTATTTTGCGTTGCCAGTGCGACCTGAACATGGAATTGCAAATCCCATTCTGAATCGCGGAAGCACTTCTCTTTGCGGGCGTTATCCTGGATTTCCATCAGCTTCATAATGTCCTGTTTCGTCACCTGAGTGGCGGCGAATTCAGCGATATTACTCTCGATAAGCTGACGTGCCTGCAACAGTTCAAATGGGCCGTAATTGGCAAACTCCAGGCTTTCATCCGGCGCTTGTGTATGGCGCGCCTGGCTGGAAATGACATGGATGCCGGAGCCTTTGCGAACTTCAACGTACCCTTCCACTTCCAGCATAATAATGGCTTCGCGAACCACGGTCCGACTGACGCTTTTCTCATCGGCAATAAAGCGCTCAGCGGGCAGTTTGTCTCCCACAAGATACACACCTTGCTCGATACGGCTCTTAAGCTCGGCGGCAAGTTGTTGGTACAAACGACGTGACTCGGTAATTTCCATATAAGCTCCAGGGGAAAGAAAGGCGAGAGTAGATTTGTTATACCACTTTTACAACACTCTCACCATCATCTCTGATGTAAAAGCCGCCCTGAGGCGGCTTTTACATTGTTTCGTCATACTTCCGTGAATCGCTAATTTTGCTCAGCGGTTCCGCCAACCGTATGATTCACCACCTCATCGGCGGTCTGGTTTTTCAGCACAGTCCAAATCACCACGGCACCCATCAGGTCAAACAGCGCCAGCACAGCGAACAGCGGGCTGAAACCAATGGTATCCGCGAGCGCGCCGACTACCAGAGCGAACATCGTACTTGCGGTCCAGGCAGCCATACCAGTCAGACCGTTTGCCGTCGCCACTTCATTACGACCAAAGACGTCGGAAGAGAGCGTAATCAGTGCGCCGGACAGGGACTGGTGAGCAAAACCACCGATACACAGCAGGCCGATTGCAACGTACGGGCTGGTGAACAGGCCAATCATGCCTGGGCCGATCATCAGCAGCGCGCCCATGGTCACCACCATTTTACGGGAAACGATCAGGTTGACACCAAACACGCGCTGGAACAACGGCGGCAGGTAACCACCCACGATACAACCCAGGTCAGCGAACAGCATCGGCATCCAGGCGAACATGGCGATTTCTTTCAGGTTGAAACCGTACACCTTAAACATGAACAGCGGGATCCAGGCGTTGAAGGTACCCCAGGCCGGTTCCGCCAGGAAGCGCGGCAGTGCGATACCCCAAAACTGACGGGTGCCCAGAATCTGCCAGACGGACATTTTCTTGCCGTTATTGGTCTGGTGCTGTGCTTCCTGACCGCTAATGATGTATTCGCGTTCTTCTTCGCTCAGTTTTTTCTGGTCGCGCGGGTGTTTATAGAAGAACAACCATGCCATGGCCCATGCGAAACTCAGCACACCAGAGATGATGAATGCCATTTCCCAGCTGTGCATCACAATTGCCCACACTACCAACGGCGGAGCGATCATGGCGCCGATAGAAGAACCAACGTTGAAGTAGCCGACTGCGATAGAACGTTCTTTCGCCGGGAACCATTCAGACGCGGCTTTCAGGCCTGCCGGAATCATTGCCGCTTCAGCCGCACCGACCGCACCACGCGCCAGCGCCAGGCCGCCCCAACTGCCTGCCAGCGCGGTTGCGCCGCAGAATATAGCCCAGGTAATTGCGAAGAAGGCGTAACCAATTTTGGTGCCCAAAATATCCAGCACATAGCCGGCAACAGGCTGCATAACGGTATAAGCCGCGGAATACGCTGCAATGATGTAAGAATATTGCTGGGTAGAAATGTGCAGCTCTTCCATTAATGTCGGAGCCGCGGCTGCCACTGTGTTACGTGTCAGATAGCCCAATACGGTGCCGACCGTCACCAGCGCTATCATGTACCAACGTAATCCTTTGATTTTACGCATGTAAACCTCATCGTTATGTTATTACCGCTTGCGCGGTCACCCTTCGATCGTGTTCGGAGGATGAAAACGGGAGGACGTAACCAGGAGAGTCCCCAGGTACGGCCCAAACCTTGCCACAAGTAAGCGTTTTTTAATCCGGCATCCGTACCGTCAAGACCGATTTAATGAGTTATCGGGAATGCATTCCGTCGGCTATGTGTTCGACGGCTGAAAGATAACTTGTCATACAACTTGAAAAGGTGAGTGATATCACAAAAGAGTTTTTCTTTGTGTGGTCTTTAACTTTGCCGGGCGAAGCCAGATTTGGCGCGGTTCTGCGGGGTTTTTATCGCGCAGAAGAGATAATCTTTGTCTGCTTTTATTGATCCAACTCACGAAAATATCTTCGGTCTATAGAAATTGGTGTGATAACTTTGTCAGCATTAAAGGTAAACATCAGACGCACTCGTTGAGAGGAAGACGATAATGACCCCGTTTATGACTGAAGATTTTCTATTAGATACCGAATATGCGCGCCGCCTGTACCACGACTACGCTAAAGACCAACCTATTTTCGACTACCACTGCCACTTACCGCCGCAACAGATCGCTGAAAACTACCGTTTTAAAAATCTGTATGACATCTGGCTGAAAGGTGACCACTACAAGTGGCGCGCGATGCGTACCAATGGTGTGCCTGAGCGTCTGTGTACTGGCGATGCGTCCGATCGTGAAAAGTTTGATGCCTGGGCGGCAACAGTGCCGCACACGATCGGTAACCCGTTATACCACTGGACACATCTTGAGTTGCGTCGCCCATTTGGTATTACAGGTAAGCTGCTTTCTCCGGCGACAGCGGATGAAATCTGGGAGCAGGGCAATGCACTGCTGGCGCAGGATAAATTCTCTGCGCGCGGCATTATGCAGCAGATGAATGTGAAAATGGTCGGCACCACTGACGATCCGATCGATTCTCTGGAGCATCACGCTTCTGTCGCCAAAGACAAAGCTTTCAGTGTCAAAGTGCTGCCGAGCTGGCGTCCGGATAAAGCATTCAACATTGAACAGGCGACCTTTAACGATTACATGGCGAAACTGGGTGAAGTGTCTGATACCGACATTCGCCGTTTTGCCGATCTGCAAACTGCACTGGCCAAACGTCTGGATCACTTTGCTGCGCATGGCTGTAAAGTTTCCGACCACGCACTGGATGTTGTGCTGTTTGCCGAAGCCAGCGAAGCAGAGCTGGATAGCATCCTGGCCCGCCGCCTGGCCGGTGAAGGCCTGAGCGAAAAAGAGGTCGCGCAGTTCAAAACGGCAGTACTGGTTTGGCTGGGCACGGAATACTCACGTCGCGGTTGGGTGCAGCAGTACCACATTGGCGCATTGCGTAACAACAACCAGCGTCAGTTCAAACTGCTGGGGCCGGATGTCGGCTTTGACTCCATCAATGACCGTCCGCTGGCGGAAGAGCTATCCAGACTGCTGAGCAAGCAGAATGAAGAGAATCTGCTGCCGAAAACGATCCTGTACTGCCTGAACCCGCGCGACAATGAAGTGCTGGGCACCATGGTCGGCAACTTCCAGGGGGAAGGTATGCCGGGCAAAATGCAGTTCGGCTCCGGCTGGTGGTTTAACGACCAGAAAGATGGCATGGAACGTCAGATGACCCAGCTCGCGCAGCTCGGCCTGCTGAGCCGTTTCGTCGGCATGCTGACCGACAGCCGCAGCTTCCTGTCTTACACCCGTCACGAATACTTCCGCCGTATTCTGTGCCAGATGATTGGCCGCTGGGTGGAAGCAGGCGAAGCGCCGGCAGATATCCAGTTGCTGGGCGAGATGGTGAAAAATATCTGCTTTAACAATGCGCGTGATTACTTCGCGATTGAACTGAACTAAGGCCGTTTGAGGTTGATATGCAATACATCAAGATCCATTCGCTGGATAACGTGGCGGTAGCACTGGCGGATCTCGCCGAAGGGACGGAAGTCGTTGCCGACAACCAGACCGTTCGGCTGCGCCAGGCAGTGGTGCGCGGGCACAAGTTTGCTCTGCAAGCCATTGCCGAAGGTGAAAATGTTGTCAAGTATGGTCTGCCAATTGGTCATGCGACATCAGATATCGCGGCGGGCGAGCACATTCATTCCCATAATGCGCGTACTAATCTGAGCGATCTGGACGAGTATAGCTATCAACCTGATTTTCAGGATGAAGGCGCCCAGGCGGTGGACCGGGACATTCAGATCTACCGTCGCGCAAATGGTGAAGTCGGGATCCGCAACGAACTGTGGATCCTGCCGACCGTGGGCTGTGTTAACGGCATCGCCCGTCAGATCCAGAATCGTTTCCTGAAAGAGACCCAAGATGCTGAAGGTATCGACGGCGTCTACCTGTTCAGCCATACCTATGGTTGTTCTCAGTTGGGCGACGACCACATCAACACCCGCACCATGCTGCAAAACATGGTACGTCATCCGAACGCCGGAGCGGTGCTGGTGATTGGTCTGGGTTGCGAAAACAACCAGGTCGATGCTTTCCGCGAGACGCTGGGTGAGTTCGACCCGGAACGCGTTCACTTTATGGTTTGCCAACACCAGGACGACGAAGTGGAAGCCGGGCTTGAACATTTGCATGCGCTCTATCAGGCAATGCGTAACGACAAACGTGAGTCGGGTAAACTGAGCGAGCTGAAATTCGGTCTGGAGTGTGGCGGCTCAGACGGCCTGTCCGGTATTACCGCGAACCCGATGCTTGGTCGTTTCTCCGATTATGTGATCGGTAACGGCGGCACCACCGTGCTGACCGAAGTGCCGGAAATGTTCGGTGCTGAGCGTATTCTGATGAGCCATTGCCGCGATGAAAGCACCTTTGAGAAGACCGTCACCATGGTGAACGACTTCAAACAGTACTTTATCGCCCACAATCAGCCGATCTATGAGAACCCATCGCCGGGTAACAAAGCAGGCGGTATCACCACGCTGGAAGAGAAGTCCCTCGGCTGTACGCAAAAAGCAGGGGCCAGCCAGGTAGTGGACGTGTTGCGCTACGGCGAGCGTCTGAAAACCCACGGCCTGAATCTGCTGAGCGCGCCGGGTAACGATGCCGTTGCCACCAGCGCACTGGCAGGCGCTGGCTGCCATATGGTGCTGTTCAGTACCGGTCGCGGTACGCCGTACGGCGGTTTTGTGCCGACGGTGAAAATCGCCACCAACAGCGAACTGGCCGGGAAGAAAAAACACTGGATCGACTTCGACGCAGGTCAGCTGATTCATGGCAAAGCGATGCCGCAATTGTTGAACGAGTTTGTTGATGTGATTGTCGATATCGCTAACGGTAAGCAAACCTGTAACGAGAAGAACGACTTCCGTGAGTTAGCCATTTTCAAAAGCGGCGTTACACTCTGATTGACCTTTCTCTTTCGCGCCAGGGCCGCGCTAACGCAGCTCTGGTGCGAACTGTTTTTGGTAAATACGTTAGCGCTGGCACGTTGTAACATCTTCTATTTTGGACCCGACAAGGATTTTTCATGACCGCGTATTGGCTTGCCCAGGGCGTTGGTGTCATTGCCTTTCTGATTGGTGTTACAACCTTCATCAATCGTGATGAGCGCCGCTTCAAAAAGCAGCTCTCGCTCTACAGCGCCATTATCGGCGTGCACTTTTTTCTCATGGGCGCATTTCCCGCCGGATCGAGCGCCATGCTCAACGCAATACGAACGCTGATCACGCTGCGCACCCGCAATGTGTGGGTGATGGTGCTGTTCATTGTGCTGACCGGCGGGCTGGGGCTGGCAAAATTCCACAATCCGATCGAGCTGTTGCCGGTGGCGGGAACGATCGTCAGCACCTGGGCGCTGTTCCGCTTTAAAGGTTTGCCGATGCGCTGTGTTATTTGGTGTTCGACCGGATGCTGGGTGGTCCACAACTTTTGGCTCGGATCGATTGGCGGTACGTTGATCGAAGGCAGCTTTCTGGTGATGAACGGTCTGAACATTATCCGTTTCTGGCGTATGCAGCGACGCGGCATCGATCCGTTTAAAGTCGAAACCGCGGTGCTGCATAAAGAGCCTGCCGCCCGCTGACGGCAGGTTTGGGTTTATTCCTGCGCTTTTTTCTTGTCGTTATGGTAGTTAAGCCAGGCGTTGAGCAGCAGCGTCAGCGCCAGGATCCCGCCGACCACACCCAGCGAAATGTCGATCGGAATATGGAAGAAATCCACGATTAGCATCTTGATGCCAATAAACACCAGGATCACCGAAAGCCCGTACTTCAGCATTGAGAAACGCTCCGCGACGCCTGCCAGCAGGAAGTACATGGCGCGCAGGCCCAGAATCGCGAACAGATTTGAGGTCAGTACGATAAAAGGATCGGTGGTCACCGCAAAGATCGCCGGAATGCTGTCGACGGCAAAAATCACATCGCTCAACTCCACCAGAATCAGCACCAGTAAAAGCGGCGTGGCGAACAACAGCCCCTTTTTACGCACGAAAAAATGTTCGTTTTCGATGCGATCCGTCATGCGCAAATGCCCGCGCAACCAGCGCACCAGCGGCTTATCACCGATCCCAGTTTCATCTTCTTTCGCCAGCGCCATCTTTACACCTGTAAACAGCAGGAAAGCGCCAAACACGTACAACAACCATGAGAATTGCGTGATCAGCCAGCTACCGGCGAAGATCATCACGGTACGTAGCACAATCGCACCGAGTACGCCGTAAACCAACACCCGCCGCTGGAGCGCAACCGGAACCGCAAAGTAGCTGAACAGCATCAGCCAGACAAAGACGTTATCTACTGCCAGCGCTTTTTCAATCAGGTAACCGGTGAGAAAAGCCAGCGCCTGTGTATCTGCCACCGCGCGCCCTTCGGTTTGCGTCAGATACCACCAGAACGCAGCATTGAAGAGTAACGAGAGGCTAACCCAGACGATCGACCATACGGCCGCTTGCTTCATGGACATGGTATGCGCGCCGCGTCGTCCCTGAAATAAGAGATCGATGGCCAGCATAATCGCGACCACGACAGCGAACCCGCCCCATAACATCGGTGTACCGACTGTATTCATAGTGAATTCCTTACCTAAAACAAAAAACGGCTAACGTCGAAAGACGTTAGCCGCTTGCTTTAGATGCAGGGAGTCTCGCCTTCCGGCAAGGTCTCACTTACGTCTGTGAAGACGCCCGGCGACCGGATGCGGTAACGCATCGTAATGACGATCCACCGGCAATGAAGTTACTCCCCTTTGCGAGTAACAAAATATGTCAGTCCATTGGTGCCGTCAATGATTCGGCTTCCCTGGTTTACGAACCTTTACGCAGTGAGTTCGACGCCGACATCATCTGCCGGGAATTTCACGCCAGTCTGACGGCGGATTTCCGTTTGCAGTTTGGCCGTGGTACGGCTGATGGCCAGCCCCGGATGGTTGATCTCATTCTCTTCCACCAGCCGAGCAAAGGTCTCCGCTTCATAGAGCATGGTGTTGATATGCTGCGGCTGCGTCAGCTCCTGCGCTTTACTGCCGCGCGGCACGAACGACACTTTCTGGCATTCGGAGATCTTTTCCACCACCAGCGAACCGGCTTCACCCTGGATTTCGCTTGGCAAAACGGAGTCGCTCACTTTCGAGTGTTGCAGCGTGACGCTGAAATCACCGTAATCCATCACCACTACGCCGTGCGCATCAACGCCGCTGTCGAGCAGGCTGGCGGTGGCCTGCACGCTGTGCGGCTCGCCCCACAGCGCTACCGCAGATGCCAGACAGTAAAAGCCGATATCCATAATCGAACCGTTAGAGAACGACGGATTAAAGGTATTCGGGTTTTCGCCATCCAGATAACGCTGGTAACGCGAAGAGTACTGGCAGTAGTTGATAAAGGCTTTTCGCACTTTGCCCACTTTTGCCAGCGACTGTTTCAGCAGGATGAAGTTCGGCAGACTGGCGGTTTTGAAGGCTTCAAACAGTACCACCTGATTTTCCCGCGCACAGGCAATCGCCGCTTCGACTTCCAGTAAGTTCGAAGCCAGCGGTTTTTCACAGATCACATGCTTTTTGTGGCTCAGAAACAGCCGGGTCTGCGGGAAATGCAGAGAATTCGGGCTGGCAATATACACCGCGTCAATGGCATCGCTTTTCGCCATATCTTCCAGCGAGGTAAACAGATGTTCTACTGGGTAGTCGTTGGCGAACGTTTGCGCTTGTTCAAGGCTGCGGGAAAAAACGGCGGTGAGTTTATATTTGCCCGTCTCATGGGCGGCGTCGACAAACTGGCGGGTGATCCAGTTTGTACCTATGACAGCGAAACGTATCATAAGGGCGCAATTTCTCCGTAAATGGGGTCTTTGTGCACTCTACCACGTCAAAATGACAAAACCAGTGCACTGCTACGCAGAAGCACAAATGGCCTCAACCGGGAAAGAGACGCAGCGCGGCAATACGCGAAAGCGCGGTTTCGAGCGCCTCATCGCTGGCCGTCAGGCTGATACGAATAAACTGCTCGCCTACTTTACCAAAGCCAGAACCCGGCGCAACCAGCACATGCGCCTCGTTCAGCAGTAAAGCGGAGAACGTAGCGGCATTAAAGCCCGCAGGTACGGGGTGATCCTACTGTCCACTCCCCCTAAAATGAGACAGCTACAATTAGATTTTCTGCTTTAACATTTGCAGAGGTCCACATGAAAAAAGCACGTTTTACTGAAACCCAGATCGTTAACATCCTAAAGCTGGCTGATTCCGGTCTTAAAGTTGAAGAAATCTGCCGTCAGAATGGCATAAGTAATGCGACTTACTACATCTATGGACTACCTCCGTTTTGCAAGTACTGAATCTGGTTTTGGGTTGTTGCTTACATCTATCCGGCATCAGTAATACTAACCTGTGCCCAAATGGGTAATCCGCACACAATCGCCTCAACAACTGGACGGCCTCTGAGGTCAATATAATAATCAGGTTCCGATTATGCAGGTGCAGCCTGTCACCATTTTTTAGTACACTGCAACTCTTCTGGCTGGGTACTAACTTCCAACTGCCTGATACCCGGTATCATTTCTCAGCATCGACCAGATTATTCTCGCGTTCTTGTTAGCAACTGCCACGGTCGTTTTATTAAACCCGCGCCGTTCCTTCAACTGGTTAACCCACTGATGCAGGCAACCATCCTTGTTATTCGTGGCAACTCTGACGACAGCGCGGGCACCATGAATAAAAAGTGTCCGTAGATGCTTGTCGCCTTTTTTCGTCATATTCATCAGCACCTGCCTGTCGCCACTCGAGTGCTGGCATGGAACCAGACCAAGCCATGCAGCAAAGTGACGACCATTCTTAAATTCAGTTCCTTTGCCAATAGCAGCAACAACGGCCGTGGCTGTTTTAGGACCAATACCTTTCACTTTGGCAATGCGCTGACAGGCTTCTGAGTGCCTGAACACAACATCAATTTCTTTATCAAAAAAAGTTTATACGACGACCAAAGTCGTTAAAGAGGTCATAAAGTTCTGCAATCGTCCTGCGCATTCTGTCGCTAAGACCATTTTCTGCATCTTCAAGGATAAGTGGAACGGCACGACGAACTCTTGAGACTGCCGCACCGATTGTTATTCCCCGATCAAGCAGCAGCCCTCGGATTTGACAGACTGTCGCAGTACGGTGATTGACAATACGCGTGCCTTGCACGGTGCAGAGCCTGAATATCCTGCTGCTCAGGGCTTTTCGGTGGAACAAACTGCATCGTAGGTTGCATCAGAGCCACAGCTATCGCCTGCGCATCGTTACCGTCATTTTTTGCCCACGGACAAAAGGTTTTACATACTGAGGGCTAATGACTTTTACTCTATGTCCCAGTTTTTCAAATTCACGTTGCCAGTAAAATGCCCTTGTGGACGCTTCGATCCCAATCAGACATGCAGGAATATTTGCCACCGTCTGGAGCAATTCTTTTCGACCGGTACGTTTTGTATAAACCGGTTTGCCAGCCTGGTTTAATCCACAAAGCTGGAAAATATTTTTAGCCAGATCAATACCCAGAAATACGATATTCATGGTGACTCTCCTGCTGAGCATATTTCGTACAGTTAACCGCAGTGGGGGGAGGTAGTCCATCCCATTAATTGGAAATCTAAGTACGGTGGTATGGAAGCTAATAATGTTAAAAGATTAAAAGAACCTGAAAATGAGAATGCCCGGTTAAAAAAGTTATTTGCTGAAGTCAGTCTGGAAAATCATGCCATGAAGGAGCTTTTCGCAAAAAAAAGGGTTGGTAATAACCGAGAAAAAATCCTGTGCCGAACTGTTAACAGCCTCAGGTCTGTCGGTTATTTCAGCCTGTAAACTGATCTCATTACCCCTGGCATCTTTTTATCGACGTAGCACTGACTGGCGGGAAAAAGATAAGGCTGTGATTGATGCCATTCAGACCGTTCTGGCTGACTCTCCTCGGGCGGGTTTCTGGAAATGCTATTATTTAAGGGAGTTATCTGCAGTCATAAACGTGACTATCGCGTATATTGTCGTTCAGGCCTGAACCTTAAACGCAGAATTAAAAAATCGTTGCCAAAATGTGAGAATAAGCCGTTATCTGTTGTGAATCAGTCGGATATTCAGTAGGTATTGGACTTTATGCATGATGCACTTTATTGCGGTAATCGATTCAGAACGCTGAATATGATTTACGAAGGAACCCGTGAATGTCTGGCGATTGAAGTCGATACATCATTGCCTGCAGACAGAGTTATCCGTGTACTTGAGCGGCTGAAAGAAGAACGAGGACTGCCCGAGCAAATCAGGGTCGATAATGGTCCGGAACTTATATCAGTTAACCTGCTGAATTACTGTGAATATACCCGTTATACTTCAAGCTGCATGTGCGTTGGCTCCCAGTCACTTACTGAAGTAAGTGACTGGGGATTCACTGCGTCGCTGCCTTCCTGCAACTCGAATTATTTAGGGTATAGAATCATATTACACTGTGCCATATTCAGCCGGATAAACCGCAGCAGAACGGATTTATTGAACGGTTCAATGGTTCATTCCGCAGGGAGTTTTTAAATGCTTACCTGTTTGAATCATTAAGTCAGGTCAGAGAGATGGCATGGTTCTGGCAGCAGGATTATAACCAGAACCGTTCCCATGAAAGTTTAAATAATCTCCCTCCTGAGATATACCGGAAACAGTTAGAAAACTCTAATCAGGAGTGTCTCAGATAACGGGAAGTGGACACTACCCAACAATATACATAGGAAATCACATTATGTTAAGAATAGAGAGCAAAAACAGTGACATCGACATTTATATTAGTGAAATTGAAAATTCGCTTGAGAAATATGAGAAACTATCATTAAGTCATGCAGTTACACAAAATTCTAAAAGTAGAGTTTTTTCTTGTATATCAAAAATAAAGTCATTACTAGTTATATATAAAGCGCAGGGAACTCCAGTTATCAGGGGGCGAATAAACGAAATCATGGATGACCTGTCCCTTATGGAGCCGTTATCTTCCCGCGATGGTATGACACCTCTACAGAATCGTGAAGACATACGAGTAAGGCAAGAATTTATACAACTCATATACTGCGATAAAAAACATTACATATTAAAACGAAATGGAGATATGAACATTGCGGATGGGGAGTATTGTTTTATAGTCCCTGTCTCAGCACCCTGGGAAGTGTGGATGTCAACAAGAGCAAAAGGAGGGCACACCTCTGTTTCCAGGGGCTGTGATGTCTATTTTGCCGGGGAGTTATTCGTCAGCAATGGAAATCTTGTATTTTGGAACAATAATAGTGGGCACTACCGTACTCCAGCGAATTTATCAAGACAAGTCCCTAATATTTTACCTTTTAGCAAATACAGACCAATGTCATAAAGTTTTTGCACTGTCGCAAAGTTGGTAAGGCTCTGTTGCAAGAATCTGGAGATGATAAACTTATTGCCCATTTTTGCTGACGGAGACGGAGCAGTGGGTTAGTCCCGGTAGATCGGCAACCGCACCTCGTGGCCTGCGGCATCCGGTGCGAGTCTTGCGTGATAGCCGGGAATCACAGCGCCTGTTCCAGCACAATACGGCGGCGGGAACACTGCGAAGCGGAGAGGCCAATCAGCTCGCTCAGCTCCTGGTTGGTTAAACGGCCGTTGGACTGTAGCAGCGTCAGGATCTTCAGATCGAAGTCATCAATGTTGTACATAGGTCTGCCTGGCGGGCAAAAAAGAGTGGCTAACAGACTACCAGTTTTTTGCCCGGCGCAAAGACGGGATTATTTCAGCGCCAGGTGCGTCAGCCACAGGCGGGTATCAAACTCAAGCTGGTGATATTGCGGCTCCATATGGCAGCAGAGTTGATAGAAAGCTTTGTTGTGATCCTTCTCTTTCAGATGCGCCAACTCATGCACCACAATCATCCGCAGGAACGCTTCCGGCGCTTCGCGAAACACCGTCGCCACGCGGATTTCCGCTTTCGCCTTTAGCTTGCCGCCCTGCACGCGCGAGACCGCCGTATGCAGGCCGAGCGCATTATTCAGTACATGAATTTTGCTGTCGTACATCACTTTATTGACCGGCGAGGCGTTACGCAGATACTGGTTTTTCATCTCCTGCGTGTACTGATACAGCGCCTTATCGGTGGTAATGTCATGGCTGAGCGGATAGCGTTTTTGCAGCACCTCGCCAAGCCGGTTCTGCTCAATAAGCGTGGTTACCTGCGTCAGCAGGGATTCAGGATAGCCCTGAAGGTAGGTAAGCGTATTCATGGCGAAATGTGTTTACATCTCCGGATAATTAAGCGATAAAACGCGCGAATTTTAGCACTTCGGAGGGGCGATGAGCCAGGTTGAGTTAAACGGACAATCATTTACTTTAGACCGCTTTCCTGTCGGCGTGGAAGAGGCGTCATTACAGGCATGGGACGCGGCGGACGAATATCTGCTGCAGCAGGTGAATGAGGTCGAAGGCCCGGTTCTGATCTTTAACGACAGTTTTGGTGCGCTGGCCTGTGCGCTGGCGGAGCATCGCCCGGCTTGCATTAATGATTCGTACATTGCCGAATTAGCGACGCAGCATAACCTGCGCATCAATGCGATGGATGAAAGCGCCGTCACGCTGCAAGACAGCCTTAGCCCGCTGCCTGCCAACCCGGCGCTGGTGCTGATCAAAGTCCCGAAACAACTGGCGTTGCTGGAGCAACAACTGCACGCGCTGCGCGACGTGGTGACGCCACAAACGCGGATTATCGCCGGCGCGAAAGCGCGCGATATTCATAGTTCGACGCTGGCGCTGTTCGAGAAAATTCTTGGCCCAACGACGACCACGTTGGCATGGAAAAAGGCGCGTTTGATCAACTGCACCTTTACTGCGCCTGCGCTCGCTAACGGTTTACAGCTCGCCAGCTGGAAGCTGGATGGCACCGACTGGACTATCCATAATCATGCCAATGTCTTTTCGCGCAGCGGGCTGGATATTGGCGCACGCTTCTTCCTGCAACATCTGCCGGAAGGGATAGAAGGCGAGATGGTAGATCTCGGCTGCGGCAACGGGGTGATTGGCCTGCAACTGCTGGCGCAAAACCCTGGCCGCGTGCTGTTTGCCGATGAGTCGGCAATGGCTGTGGCATCCGCGCGGCTGAATGTGGAAAGCAATCTCCCGGAAGCGAGCGCACGCAGCGACTTTATGATCAACAACTCGCTCGCCGGGATTGAGCCGGATCGCTTTGATGCGGTGCTGTGTAACCCACCGTTTCATCAGCAAAGTGCCATCACCGATCACATCGCCTGGCAGATGTTTAACGATGCGCGTTTTTGCCTGAAATATGGCGGCGAGCTGCGGATTGTTGGCAACCGCCACCTGGATTACTTCCGCAAGCTGAAGCGAGTATTTGGCAACTGCGAAACGATCGCGACGAACAACAAATTCGTGATCCTAAAAGCGGTGAAAATGCGTAAGAAACGCTAACGGTTGAATGAGCGTCATGCCTGATGGCGCTTCGCTTATCAGGCACGCGATGTTTGCTGCTGTTCCTGGCCGGAGAAGGTGAAGCCGTTCTCCGGCGTTCCGAGTTAAATCTCCAGTGCCAGCGTGGTGCCCTGGGCAATCGCCCGACGAGCGTCCAGCTCCAGCGCCACATCGCAGCCGCCAATCAGATGCACCGTTTTGCCCGCTTCACGCAGCGGTTCCGCCAGTTCCCGCTTTGGCTCCTGACCGGCGCAGATCACGATATTATCCACTGCCAGCAGTTGCGGTTCGCCGCCAACCAACAGGTGCAGACCGGCATCATCGATCTTCTGGTAACTGACCGACGGGATCATTTTCACCCCGCGTGACAGCAGCGTAGTGCGATGGATCCAGCCAGTCGTTTTACCCAGATTCTCTCCTGGCTTACCGGCTTTACGTTGCAGCATCACAATGCGCCGCGGGCTTTTCGCCAGTTGCGGCCCTTCCGGTCGCAACCCACCGACCTCCCTCAGGCTGGTGTCGATCCCCCATTCCACGCAAAACTCGGCAATATTCTGGCTGGTCGGTTCGCCTGGCTGGCTTAAATACATCGCGGTATCAAAACCGATCCCGCCACAGCCGATGATCGCCACATTTTCGCCGACCAGGGCTTTGTCGCGCAGCACGTCGAGGTAGCTCAGTACCTTAGGGTGATCGATGCCTTCAATTGGCGGAGTACGCGGTTCGATACCACAGGCGAGGATCACCTCATCGAATAGCATCAGCATCGAAGGATCGACGCGCTGGTTCAGGCACAGCGCCACGCCTGTCAGTTCGAGCATACGCCGGTAGTAGCGCAGAGTTTCGTAAAACTCCTCTTTGCCGGGGATCTGTTTGGCAATGTTAAACTGCCCGCCGATCTCCTCCTGTGCGTCAAACAGTGTCACGCTGTGCCCGCGTGCAGCGGCATTCACCGCAAACGCCAGCCCGGCGGGGCCAGCGCCGACAACTGCAAGGTTTTTCTTGCATAACGCCGGAAGCACCGGCATTTGCGTCTCATGGCAGGCGCGCGGGTTGACCAGGCAGGAGGTCACCTTGCCGACGAAGATCTGGTCGAGACATGCCTGGTTACACCCGATGCAGGTATTGATCTCATCTGCCCGACCACTTTGTGCTTTAGAAAGCAGCTCGGCATCGGCAAGGAACGGACGCGCCATCGACACCATATCAGCATCGCCGTTACTCAGGATCATCTCGGCAACCTGCGGATCGTTGATGCGGTTAGTGGTGATCAGCGGAATGCCCACTTTCCCTTTCAGTTTGCGCGTCACCCAGCTAAAGGCGCCGCGCGGAACCGACGTGGCGATCGTCGGGATCCGCGCTTCATGCCAGCCGATGCCGGTATTAATGAGGTTCACGCCTGCCGCTTCGACGGCCTGCGCCAGCGTGATGGTCTGTTCCAGTGTGCCGCCGCCTGCGACCAGATCCAGCATCGACAGACGGTAGATAATAATAAACTCGCGGCCGACCCGTTCGCGCACCGCACGCACCACATCCAGCACAAAACGGCGGCGGCGGGCTTCATCGCCTCCCCACTCGTCTTCCCGCTGGTTGGTGCGGGTAGCGAGAAATTCATTAATCAGATAGCCTTCGGAGCCCATAATTTCCACGCCGTCATAACCGGCCTGCTGTGCCAGCTGCGCACAACGGGCGAAGTCCTCGATCAGCGCGAGGATCTCGTCGTGGCTCAGGGCATGCGGCATAAAGCGGTTAATCGGTGCTTGTAGCGCGGACGGCGCCACCAGATGCGGCTGATAGCTGTAACGGCCGGTATGCAGAATTTGCAGCGCGATTTTGCCGCCTTCCTGATGCACGGCATCGGTGATCAGCCGATGATACGGAAGCTGGCTGGAATCCTGCAATACGGCACCACCCTCCATCGTAACGCCAGAGAGTGCAGGCGCGACTCCGCCAGTCACAATCAGCGCTACGCCGTGGCGTGCGCGTTCCGCATAGAAAGCTGCCAGTCGCTCAGCACCATCCGGGCGCTCCTCCAGACCGGTGTGCATCGATCCCATCAATACACGGTTTTTCAACGTAGTAAAGCCCAGATCGAGTGGGGTGAATAACGACGGGTAATGGCTCATGCGCGCTTCCAGTGTAAAATTATTGTTATGTGGTCGGATGAGTTCTACTTTAGCCTTCGCCGTCAAAAAGGGAAAAGCGGGAGATAATGATTGTGATGGAATTCAAAATAGTGACCCCGCTTCCCGCAGGGGAAAAGGGGCCGTGTGAGGAGGTAAGTCAGGCTTTTTCCGCAAGGCCGGGCGCGCGCCACATTGACGTCGTCAGCCCACTATCGACCAGGCCTAGCTGATCGGCATAGATTTTTTGCCACTTTAGCATCATGTCGTCGTACAGCTCGCGATGCGCCTGGTTTGGCATGTAGGTCTGGCTCCAGCGTACCAGCCGCTCGCCGGTTGCCGCCATGTCGTCATACAGCCCGGCACCGAAACCAGCCGCAATCGCGCAGCCCAGTGCGGTCGCTTCTTTCACTTCCGGTACGCGCACCGGCAAACCGGTAACGTCGCTTAAAATCTGGCTCCACAGTGCCCCTTTTGCGCCGCCGCCAGCAAATACCAGGCTGTCGAATTGCACGCCTGAGAAGCGTGAGATCTGCGCCAGGTTACAGGCCGAGACAATAGCGGCGTTCTCTTCCAGCGCGCGAAACAGCGTGGCTTTATTGCATTTTTCTGCATCGATGGAGAGGTTAATAAACGACGGCGCGGCGTGATACCACTGCTTAAAGTGCATAGCGTCGGAGAAGATTGGCATCACGCCCCACGAACCGGCGGGCACCCGGCTGGCCATCTCTTCCAGCAGGTGATACGCGTCGATGCCGAGGCGTTCGGCGATCAGCTTCTCTTCCGCGCAGAACGCATCGCGGAACCAGCGCATGGTCAGCCCAGTAAAAAAGCTGATGGACTCCGCCTGCACCATGCCGGGAATCACATGCGGATTCACGCGGATGTTCATCTCCGGATCGGTGCGCACCTGCGGCAGATTAACCACCTGTTGCCAGAATGTGCCGCCAAGCACCGCAGTTTGCCCAGCGCGAACCACACCAAGCCCGAGGCAGCCAAGCTGCACATCGCCGCCGCCCATAACCACGGGCGTTCCTTCGCGCAGCCCGCACTCTTGCGCCGCCTGCTGCGTCACTTCGCCGAGCAGGCTGCCGGTCTCTTTCACTGGCGACAGAAGGTCCGCGCGCAGCCCGGCCATATCCAGCAGCTCTGCTCGCCAGTCGCGGGTGAAGAGATCCAGCATGCCGGTGGTTCCGGCGTTGGAAGGATCGACTGCCAGCCAGCCGGAGAGGCGCGACGCCAGCCAGTCGCTGATCATGGTCATGGTCGCGGTGTCACGGTAGATATCGGGACGATGGTGCGCCAGCCACAGCAGACGGGGCATAGCGCTGAGCGCCAGCGTCTGCCCGGAAACGCTGTAGACTTCGGATTCAAAATGCCAGTCGTGGATCTCTTTGAGTTCAGCCACTTCGTGGCTGGCGCGGGAGTCGACATTGGCGCAGGCCCAGATGGCATCGCCATTGCGATCGTAGAGCACAATGCCTTCACGCATTGAGCAGCAGGCGACGGACTGAATATCCGCGCCGCTCAGGCCAGCTTTGTCCAGCGCCTTGCGGATGCACTGGCAGGCAAGCTGCCAGTTACTGTCGAGATCGAACTCCATTGATCCCGGCACGTTTTCGACGCTCAGGTGTTTCCATTCGGCCTGGCCTGCGGCGATTTGCCGCCCGGATAAGTCGAAGATCACTGCGCGAATGCTGCCGGTTCCTGCATCTATTGCCATCAGGTAACTCATGGGCTTGGCCCCCTCGACCAGCGTCATAGATAAAACTGTGATCCCCGTATGGTCGAAAATATAGTTCAGCGCCTACGCTTTTGAACAATCTTCAATCACAAAATCAACAGTTCAATCACAGCTTTGCACGGGAGGGAGAGATGGCGGACCTGGACGATCATAAAGAGGGGAAAGATTTTGGCCTTGGCACACCGCAACGGAATGTGCCCTTTACCCTGAAAGGTTGCGGCGCGTTGGACTGGGGCATGCAGTCGCGACTGGCAAGGATCTTTAACCCGAAGAGCAATCGCACGGTAATGCTGGCCTTCGATCACGGATACTTTCAAGGGCCAACCACCGGGCTTGAACGTATCGATCTCTCCCTTGCGCCTCTGTTTGGTGAAACCGATGTGCTGATGTGTACGCGGGGGATCTTACGCAGTGTGGTGCCTCCGGCCACCAACAAACCGGTAGTGCTGCGCGCCTCCGGCGGGAATTCAATGCTGACGGAGCTTTCCCATGAATGCGTCGCGGTCACGATAGAAGATGCGCTGCGCCTGAATGTATCGGCTGTAGCGGCACAGGTGTATATCGGCAGTGAATATGAACATCAGTCAATCGGCAATGTTATCAAGCTTGTTGATGCGGGGAGCCGCTATGGTATTCCAGTGCTTGCGGTGACCGGCGTTGGCAAAGAGATGACGCGCGATGCCCGTTATTTCTCGCTCGCCAGCCGTATCGCCGCTGAAATGGGCGCGCAGTTTGTGAAAACCTATTTTGTGGAGCAGGGGTTTGAAAAAGTCACCGCCAGCTGCCCGGTGCCGATTGTTATTGCTGGCGGCAAGAAATTGCCGGAGCAGGAGGCGCTGGAGATGTGTTTCCGCGCCATCGATCAGGGCGCATCCGGTGTGGATATGGGGCGCAACATCTTCCAGTCCAGCGCGCCGCTCGCCATGCTGAAAGCGGTGAAAAGAGTGGTTCACGACAACATGAGCGCCCATGAGGCTTATCAGTTCTGGCTGGAAGAAAAACAAGGAGAGCAACCATGAATGTGACGCTGGTGGAAATCAATATTAAACCCGATTGTGTGGAGGATTTTTTGCAAGTGTTTCGCGCTAATCATGAAGGCGCAATCCGCGAGCCGGGCAACCTGCGTTTTGATGTGTTGCAGGATCAGAAAGTAAAAACCCGCTTTTTTATTTACGAAGCATATCAGGATGATGCTGCCGTTGAGGCGCATAAGAAGACGCCGCATTACCTGGCGTGCGTGGAGAAGCTGGAGGCGCTAATGTCCGAGCCGCGCAAAAAACGCAGTTTTATTGGTTTGCTACCGGAATAGCGTCAAAAAAAGCTGGATGGTGCAGTGCCTCTCCGGCAGAGGTGATCAGGCCCGGTAAGCGCGGACACTACCGGGCACAAGGTTACTCAGCATTTACCGCAACCCGCAGTGCTGCCAGCGCATTGCTGGTGGCTTTAAGCACCTGCTCACATTGCTCAATGGTCAGCGTCAGCGGTGGTTCGATGCGAATGGTTTTTGCGTTGTTGAGCGTTCCGGCAACCAGCACGCGCTGGCGGAACATTTCGCTGGCAAAGTTGTAGCCCGTTTCGTTATCGACAAATTCGATAGCCATCAGCATGCCGCGACCCCGCGCGGTGTGTACCAAATCCGGGTACGCGCGCGCCAGCGCCAGGAAGCCATCCAGCAATATATCGCCTTTCTGTTCCGCCTGCGCCGGGAGGTTCTCCTCCAGCAGCACATTGATGGTCGCCAGCGCCGCCGCACAGGCCAGCGGGTTCCCGCCAAACGTGGTGGTGTGCAGGAACGGGTTCTCAAACAGCACGGAGAAAACTTCTTCCGTGGCGATCGTCGCGCCAATCGGCATCACGCCGCCGCCCAGCGCTTTGGCGAGGCACAGAATGTCCGGCTGCACGTTTTCATGTTCACAAGCGAACATTTTACCGGTGCGGCCCATGCCGGTTTGAACTTCGTCAAGGATCAGCAATGCGCCAAACTCGTCGCACAGTTTGCGAACCGCAGGCAGATAACCGACCGGCGGCAGGATCACGCCGCCTTCACCCTGAATAGGTTCCAGGATCACCGCTGCCACATCGTCTCCGGTTTTACGGCATTCGCTAAGCAGGGTGCGCATCGCCTCGATATCGCCAAACGGCACATGGCGAAAGCCTGGCAGCAGTGGCATAAAGGGTTTACGGAAGGTGGATTTTGCGGTTGCTGACAGCGCACCTAATGATTTGCCATGGAACGCGCCACTGGTCGCGACAAAGGTGAATTTGCCGCGCGGCGACTGGTACGCTTTGGCGAGTTTCAGGGCGGCTTCGACGGATTCCGTCCCGCTGTTACTAAAGAAGCTATATTTCAGTTTGCCTGGCGCAAGGGCAGCCAGCGTTTTTGCCAGCATCGCCCGTAGTGGGTCGAGTAGTTCCTGACTATGGAGAGGTTGTTTGGCGAGTTGATTTTGTACGGCGGAAACCACTACTGGATTACGGTGCCCCACATTAAATATTCCAAAACCACCCAGGCAATCTAAAAACTCCTGTCCCTGGGTGTCGACAAGCGTATTGAGGCTGCTCGCTTGCCATTCTACGGCTCCGTAATCCCCGCCGGCGGTAACAGATTTGCGGTACTCCAAAAAACCCGGATTGACATGCTCTTTAAAGTAATCCACTACCTCTCGGTTTAATGCTTTCATCTCCTCATGATCAAGCGTTCGCTTCTCAATGAGATTCAGAGCGTGAGCGCTGCACGCTAATGCCGATGCGCTGGAAGGTAACCTGTTCAAAATGGACTCCGGGGGCTGGCGTATCACATGATACTGATTTTAGTATTGCAGGGATTGCGCCACATCGGCGTGGGCGGGTGAAATCGGGATAAACACCAGGGAGAAATGCTGGCGTACAAAATTTAATCATGCCGCCGCGTTAATATTTTGTATCTTTTGTGATTAAAATTTGTACTTGTTTGGCAGGGTTATTGCATTGCCGCACCAGAATGGTGCAATTGATGCGCGATGATGGAGCAACTATGTTAACGCTGTTTAGTGGTAACATAGCGAAACTATTAAAAACAGAGAGTTAACGAGCCCATGAAAATCAGGGTTTTATTGCGAATTGCGATCTAAATCAAATTTAACAACTAAAGATAAATTCATTATCGCCGAAATAACATTCGCATCAATTTTTAACAGCACTATAACCCGCACAGGACGTAACCATGTCTTCTCCTCCTTATGTCAGCCAGCAGCGTTTTATGCTGGATGCTGACACGACTCTGATGTCAACGACTGACCAGCAAAGCTACATTACTCACGCGAACGACGCTTTTATCCATGCCAGCGGTTACACCCTGGCCGAACTGCTCGACCAGCCCCATAATGTGGTGCGGCATCCTGATATGCCCAAAGCAGCATTTGCCGATATGTGGTACACCCTCAAACAAGGAGAGCCGTGGAGCGGTGTAGTGAAAAACCGCCGCAAGAACGGCGATCACTACTGGGTTCGCGCTAACGCCGTACCGATGGTGCGCAACGGTACGACTATCGGTTATATGTCGATTCGTACCCAGGCGACCGATGAAGAGATTGCCGCGGTTGAACCGTTGTACAAGGCCCTAAATGAAGGGCGCTGTAATAAACGAGTGCATAAAGGGTTGGTGATCAGTAAAGGCTGGTGGGGGAAACTCGCTTCCTTGTCGCTACGCTGGCGTACGCGCAGCGTAATGTCGCTGCTGTGGCTTGCGCAAATGGCCGGGCTGTGGCTGAGTGGCGCAGGTGGGATGGTGCTGGCGATCGGTACGCTGACGATGCTGGTGGGTTGTATGGCCGTTGAGTGGCAGATTGTTCGACCGGCGGAGAATGTTGCCCGGCAGGCGCTCAGCGTGGCTACCGGCGAGAGCAACAGCATACAGCCGCTGAATCGTAGCGATGAACTTGGGCTGACGTTACGCGCCATCGGCCAACTTGGGCTGATGTGCCGCTGGTTGATCAATGATGTTTCTGGCCAGGTTAACAGCGTGCTTAGCGGCAGCGAGACGCTAGCTAAAGGCAATGATGATTTGAATGAACGCACTCGCCAAACCGTGGTGAATGTGCAGCAGACGGTGGCGACCATGAGCCAGATGGCGGCGTCGCTGCAAACTAACTCGGAAACCGCCTCCGCAGCCGATCAGCTCTCCAGTTCCGCCAGCAGCGCGGCAACCGATGGCGGTAAAGCGATGGAGACGGTGGTGAAAACCATGGATGAGATTGCCAACAGTACGCAACGTATCGGCTCCATTACCAAGCTGATTAACGACATTGCTTTCCAGACCAATATCCTCGCATTGAACGCAGCGGTGGAAGCGGCGCGGGCCGGGGAGCAGGGCAAGGGCTTTGCTGTTGTAGCGGGTGAAGTTCGCCATCTCGCCAGCCGCAGCGCCAGCGCGGCAAACGACATCCGTAAGCTTATCGACGCCAGCGCCAGCAAAGTGCAGTCTGGTTACGATCAGGTGCATGCCGCTGGCCGTACGATGGAAGATATTGTCAGCCAGGTGCAGAACGTAACGTCGCTGATTGGGCAGATTAGTCGTTCCACTACTGAGCAGGTTGACGGGCTTTCCGATCTGACGCGTGCGGTCGCTGAGCTGGATGCAATCACCCAGAAGAATGCCGGTTTAGTAGAGGAAAGCGCTACCGTTTCGGCGATGGTGAAACATCGCGCTGGTCGCCTGCAGGATGCTGTATCCGTCTTGCATTAATGTATTATTGCCCTATTAAAAACCGCCATACAATACTGTGGCGGTTTTTTTATCTGTTCAGAATAAATATCACGTACATATGTAATGATATTTTTTAGTTTTTGTTAAAATATTATTAATTATTATTAACAATGCGCAGTATTAATATATTTCCCTCTCTTTTACTTAATCATCCATTAAATATATTTAAGCGATGTTAATATTTGTTGCACAAACTATTATTCTCGCGAATATAACGATCGATAAACAGAAATTAATAGTTCTTAACTATCGAATATTCCGGTAAATAATAAAAAAACGATCAAACTCATAAAGTTAGCAATTTAGTTACCGATAACGTGTTGTGGCGGCATATTTAATTTGCGCCAGGGACTTAAGCGGGGCTTTAGGGTTAAGCGCCCAACACTTTCGTCAGTAAAATAATCAAACCCATGGAGAAAATATGTTTTTACATAATGTAAAAATAGGTACGAAATTATTTCTGGCGTTCGGCTTTTTTATTGTGTTGATGGTGGTGAGTTCCTCAATGTCACTCTCCAGCCTGGATCGCGCAAATAATGGAATGCAAGAAATCGTGTGTGACGACTATCCAACCACTGTTAAAGCCAATCAACTGATCGATAACTTCAACTCTTTTGTCAGCATTCAGCAACTGATGCTACTTGATAGCGAAGGTAAGTGGACCAGCGAGTCGCAGAAGCAGCTTTCTGAGATCAGCAGTCACATTTCCGCGTTGCTCGAAGATCTGGCGAAAAACGTGCATGATGACCAATCACAGAAAATACTTGCCGAAATCCGCACCGTACGCCAGCAGTACCTTGACTCTCGCTTTCGTATCCTCGACGCCGTAAAAAATAACAATCGTGCGGCTGCGATACATGAAATGATGAGCAACACGGTGAATATTCAGAACGCCTACAAAGAAAAGGTGTATGAGCTGATTTCTATCCAGGATGCGCAGATGAAAAGTGCGGGTGAGGTCGTACAGCACGATTTTGCCGCGAGCCGCTTGATCCTCATTCTGCTCGCAGTCTTTAGCATTGGTTTCGGCAGCCTGATCGGCTGGATCATTGTACGTATGATTACGCGCCCATTGAGTGAGGCCGTCACCTTCGCAGAAGCCATTGCTAATGGCGATTTGACCCGTACGATTGACTCCCGCTACCGCGACGAAACGGGTGTGCTGCTGCGGGCATTAATGGAGATGAAAGAGCGCCTCGTAGAAATTGTTCATCAGGTGCAGAACGGTTCGGAGAACATCTCCAGCGCGGCGGCGCAGATTGTTGCCGGTAACCAGGATTTGGCGGCAAGAACGGAAGAACAGGCAAGCTCGGTGGAACAGACCGCAGCATCAATGGAGCAAATCACCGCCACGGTAAAAAATACCGCCGACCATACGGCAGAAGCCACGCAGCTTTCCGCGGGTGCGGCGACGGTGGTGAAAAATAACGGCGAGATGATGAAACAGGTTACGGAGAAGATGCGCGTCATTAACGACACATCAAACCGGATGTCTGACATTATCAACCTAATTGATTCCATTGCGTTCCAGACCAACATCCTCGCGCTGAACGCAGCCGTTGAAGCCGCGCGTGCAGGGGAACACGGGCGTGGTTTTGCGGTGGTTGCGGGCGAAGTTCGTCAACTGGCACAGAAAAGTGCCTCGTCGGCGAATGAGATCCGCCATCTGATCGAAAGTTCAACCAGCCAGACCCGTGAAGGGATGGCGCTGGTGGAAAAAGCCAGCGGGTTGATTAATGGTATGGTGAGCAATGTACAAGAGATGGATGTGATCCTGCGTGAGATCGGCCAGGCGAGCCGTGAACAGACCGATGGCATTTCGCAGATTAATAGCGCTATTGGCCTGATTGACTCAACCACCCAGCAGAACTCCAGCTTGGTGGAGGAGTCGGTTGCGGCGGCGGCGGCACTGAACGATCAAGCGCTGCACTTGCGCGAACTGGTGCAGGTTTTCCGTCTGCGCGATACGCCAGAAATGGCTTAATCGAGTTGTGAAATATCCAGCGCCGCGCGGTCGATAATGCCAATTATCTGCTTAAGCTGTGCGGCGCTGAGTTCCCCCTGATTCACCCGTAAATCCAGCACTGCTTTAAAGTTATCCAGCGCCCGCTTCATTTGCGGGTTTCTGCGCAACTGATAACCGACGTTACGCACCCGGATGCGTTCCTGAATCTCTGCAATCTGCGCCTGGCTCTCTTCCAGCCAGCGCAAACCCTGCGGCGTTATCGCAATAGTTCTGCGCCCATTCTCTTCATCGCCAACGGTAATGAAGCCCAGCTCTTGCAGGTAATCGAGTGTGGGATAAATAACGCCAGCGCTGGGCGTATAGTTGCCCTGAGTCATGGATTCAATGGCTTTGATCAGTTCATAGCCGTGGCTGGCGTTGCTACTCAGCAAGTAGAGAAGGACCAGACGTAACTCACCGTGACCAAAAAAGCGCTGGCGTCGTCCGCCGCCTTGGTGCGAGTGTTCGCGGTCATCCCGCTCGTGATGATGGCGCATAATTTACTCCTGATAATTTGATATATCTAATTTATATCTAAATTAACCATTTAGACAGTATTGCAATGAAGTTTGTTATTATATTATTGATAATAAAACGAATAATTTTATGGTTTGACAATCTGTGCTTTCATGGTGTTTATATCATAAAAATGCCTTGCCTTCTGTGAAATCAACAATCATTATCATTTGCATAATATTTAGATATATCTTTTTTACTTTCATGAAGGCCGATTATCATGATTCATTCTCAACGTTATCCCCAACGCGTACGCAATGAACTGCGCTTTCGCGAGTTAACTGTTCTGCGTGTGGAACGCGCTGGCAGTGGTTTTCAGCGCATTGTGCTGGGAGGTGAACAACTTGAAGGCTTTACGTCGCGCGGTTTTGACGATCACACAAAAATTTTCTTCCCACAGCCGGGATCGCACTTTGTACCGCCGACGGTGACTGACGAAGGCATCATCTGGGGCGACGGACCACGCCCGGCATCTCGCGATTACACGCCTATTTATGACGCCAGCCGTCACGAACTGGTGGTGGATTTTTATATTCACGACGGCGGCGTGGCGAGCCATTGGGCGGTGAATGCGCAGGCAGGGGATACATTGACGATTGGCGGGCCGCGTGGTTCGTTGGTGGTGCCGGAAGATTACGCCTGGCAACTCTATGTGTGCGATGAATCTGGTATGCCTGCGCTGCGCCGCCGTCTCGAAGCGTTAAGCCTGCTCGAGGTTCGCCCGAAGGTGACGGCAGTGGTGACGGTTGCCGATGCGGAGTATCAGGATTATCTGGCGCATCTGAGCGGCTTTGATATTCAATGGGTGGTTGGCCATAACCCGCAAGCGCTACACGATAAACTGGCTTTGCTGACCGTCACCGATGAGGACTATTTTATCTGGCTGACCGGGGAAGGTGAGGTGGTGAAATCGCTGATGGAGCGCTATGCGACCGACAATATCGATCAGCAACGGGTACGTGCGCAGGCGTACTGGCACAAGAAATAACGACGAAGCCCGGTTCTGAAAGCTGCCTAATATAAACCATCCAACTTTATGGGGTCAGCCCATTCACCGGGCTTGCGGCTTTCAGGCCACTTCGTCGTATTCGGCTTCGCTGACTTGCTGCTCCAGCGTCTGGCGAATTTCGCCCAGCGCTTTTTCCTGCTGGCGGAAGTAGGTTTCCCTATCGCCCAGTGACGACACGAGCAGCCAGGACTCCTCTTTATCGAGCGTTGCCAACTCTTCAATCAGGCTGGCGATATGCTGTTTCACTTCAGTAATACGCTGACGCAGGCGCTGTAGATCGTTTAAACGATCGCTTGCCATCAGCGGCTCCAGCCCTTTCTGCAGGCGGGTCAGAATGGCGCGGATAGCGCTAATATCGCCGCGCTGGCGCGCCTGGTTGAGCTGCACCATCATGCTGTGCGCTTCATTTTTTAAATCGTTGTCCACTAGATCCGGGTGGCAGAGTTTACTGGCCTGGCGCCATAGACGCTTCAGCTCTTGACGCTCATCTTCTGACATCTTCTGATCGCAGCTAAAGCGTTTTTCGGCATCGTGCTGCTGTTCCTGATAGCTCTCGTATTCCTGACGCGCTTCGTCACGCGCCTGGCGTACCGGCTCTTCTTCACGCGTAAGACCACGTTCCAGCTCCTGCGCTTCGGCCAGTAACGAGGCGATCAGCTCGCTTTGCTGCTGCAGATGTTTGCGTGCTTCGGCAGCCTGCAATGAGTGCGGCGGCATGCTTTGCCAGCGCTGTGTCAAGGTAACCAGCACTTCCACTGCTTGCGACAGATACTTCTGGCAACGCAAATAATCGGCTTCGCGACGGCGGGCTTCTGCTTCCTGGCGGCGAACGGCGGCTTCCGCCAGGGTTTTGCGCAGGCGCAGGATCTGTGACATCAGCGGGCCGAGGCGGGTTAAGTAGAGATCGTTGAACTCGTCGAGCAACTGGATGCGCGCGTTGCGTTTATCAATCAGTTCGCGCAGCCGTTCTTCCAGCGCTTTCAATTCCAGCTTGCTGGCGGCCACCAGTGGATCCTGCCAGCTCACGACGGAACGCTGGTTTTGCAGCCAGGTCGTTATAACGCGCATCGCTTCGCTGTAATTCTTCTCTTCAAGTGCATGGACGATAAACGCTAACTCCGGATCCGTAACTTCATTTTTCAACAAAGGAAGCTGACTGAGGATGATGCCGTCATCCTCCAGTTCGATGGCGTATTTGATGATTTCAAGCCGTTTTATAGGTTTGTTCATGGCGTTTCGTCAAAGCGCTTAAGAGTTATTAAGGGTGTGATTATTCATCCAATCTGGACTATAGATGTGAATCTCGCAATAGTCTGCATCCATATTACATGGGACATATTTCAATGCGTTAGTGTTTCTGTGAAAATTGCGCTTATGGGGGCTTAAATCGGCGAAATACGCGAAAAAGTGCGCGCATTGCGGCTCTGCTGGCACCATAAACACCATAACCTTCCGTCCCGATAACATCGGCAACCGAACCTATCAGCACGACGCTGGCACCAGGTTCGAGCAGCGGCAACGCAGCTTGCAGGGCAAATAGCGGCGAGCGGACATTCAACCCGAAGGTGTTTTCAAAGTGTGTTTCTGAAACCTGCTCCAGGGTAGCGTACTCTGACATACCGGCATTAATCACCAGCACATCCAGTTGCTGAATATTTTCCATGATGCGTGCCAGTTCGCTGCGCTGGCTGACATCAGCACGCAGCGGTAGTGCATTTCCTTCGATTTTAGCGGCAGCGTTCTGTAACTCTTCCTCGCGTCGGGAGGTAAACCAGGTCGTGGCGCCTTCATGGGCAAAACGCGCCCGATACTTGAGCACATCACCAATAAATGGTCGATTTTGATCCTTACCGTACTGTGTATAAAGCCTTCTCGTTTCAACGAGATCCGACGCAGGCTGGATGGTATAACCCATAAAGCGCTGGCCGATGCTTCCAGCTCGACAGCAGCAAAAGACGTTGGTTTTAAAGAATCAGTGCTATAACAGTGAGCCTCGACAAGGCTATATTGCAGGATGCCCTCGCAAAAAAGGGCTGGCACGACTGTGCCGGTTTGCCTGGCTTCTTCCACCATACCCGTAATAACTTTGTTGGCCGTTGGCATCGGATGTGCCACCACGACTAATCACCTGTTCGTGCAGTCCCTCACATCCCCGATGTAAGAAAAAAATAAACTCAATCCACCACTACGCAGGCCGATATATAACATACATACCCTGTGTTATGCGTTGTTGGAGAAGAATATGGGCATCATGAAGTCTGCCGGGAAAAAACTCACAGCCAGAACACTAATGCTGGCGTCTATTTTTGTCACCATCACTATCGGGTTTCTGGTCACCATTGGCCTGCTGCTCTGGCAATCTATGGGTCAGCAAGAAGCGGTTGCCAAAAAACATCTGCAGCAAATTGCACGCACTGAATCATTACGCGTTCAACAACAGCTTGACTCGGCGCTGAACGCTGCGCGTGATTTGGGTAACAGCGCCTGGGCGTTGCATCAGGCGGGGCTGGCAGAACGGCGTGGCCTCGACCAGTTGCTGACTGATTATTTGCGTCATCATCCTGATTTCCTGTCGATGTCACTGGCCTTTGAAGCCAACTCATTCGATGGCAAAGACGTGGAGTTTGCGGGCAAAGCTGATCAGGATCCGGCTGGTCGTTATGCGCGCTACGTTGATCGCGATAACGGCGGCAATCCAGCGCTGCACAACCTGGTGGATTATGAAACACCGGGTAGCGGCGACTACTATCTGCTGCCACGTCAGCGCCAGAAAGAGGTCATTATCGAGCCTTATATCTACCCCTATAACGGCGTGGATGTGATGCTGACTTCCATCGCGGCACCGATTATCCGCGACGGTAAGTTTCAGGGCTCGGTGACATCGGATTTCTCGCTGGAAACGCTGCAAAAAATGATTGGCGCGATCAAGCCGTGGGAAGGCACGGGTTATGCGGTATTGCTCTCGGCGGACAATAAAGTGGTCTCCAGTCCGGATAAGGCAGCAGCGGGTAAACCCTGGACAGGGACCATCGGCGGGGAAACTGTGACTCGCACAGACGATGCGATATTAAAAGAACCAGCATTTGTCACCTGGCGCACCATTGAGATCGGTAACAGCCAGACGCCGTGGAAGCTGGCGATTGTGACCCCGGTGAGCGTGGTGATGGCCGAAGCGTGGGACTACCTGCGTAACGCCATCATTCTGATGATCCTGAGCATAATCATTGTTAGTGTGGTGGTGGCGATGGTGTTCACCCGTAAGGTTGCGCGCCCGGTGGGCGGTGAACCAACGGAGGCGTCGGAGATTGCACTGTCCGTGGCACAGGGTGATTTGAGTAATGAGATACCAGTGCGCGCGGGCGATAACAGTAGCATCTTCTATGCCCTGCATACCATGCAGGACCAGCTCCGGCGCATCGTTGGCAGCATCAGTGATGCCAGTAGTTCTGTGCGCTCCGGCAGCAGCGAAATTGCCGCCGGAAACCTCGATCTGGCCTCGCGTACCGAGGAGCAGGCGGCGGCAATTGTGCAGACAGCAGCGAGCATGGAGCAGATCTCCGTGACCGTAAAAAACAACGCCGGGAACGCGCACAAGGCGACGTCGCTGACGCAGAACGCAGCACAGATTGCCGGGCAGGGTGAAGCGTTGGTGAGTGAGGTGGTGGATATCATCGGTAAGATTGATGAGAGTGCCAGCAAGATTGGCGATATCAACAGCATCATCGACAGCATTGCTTTCCAGACCAATATTCTGGCACTGAATGCGGCGGTTGAAGCGGCCCGCGCAGGTGAGCAGGGCAGAGGTTTCGCGGTGGTGGCGGGTGAAGTGCGTAATCTGGCACAGCGTAGCGCCAGCGCGGCCAAGGAGATTTCGGCGCTGATTGCGGAGTCATCCGGGCGTGTCTCGAAAGGTGTGGCGCTGGTGAATGAGACGGGGACGATGATGAAGCAAATTATCGAATCGGTCTCCAGCGTGCATATGGTGATTGCCGAGATTGTGCAGGCGCTTGATGAGCAGACGAAAGGTGTAAGTCAGGTGAGCGAGGCAGTAAATCAGATGGATAGCGCCACTCAGCAGAATGCCTCACTGGTGCAACAGATTTCCGCCGCGGCCATGTCACTTGAGGAACAGGCAAAGAATCTGGAGGAGACGCTTGCGTTCTTTGCCGCGCGCTAAGCTGTGTTATCGTGAACCGGAGGGCGTGTCTTTTACCGGGATAATCGCCCTCCGGATAAACGTAGTGACAGGATAAGGAAGAGGCACAACTGAGTTTTTTCGGTCATCTTATGCAGCAGCAACTGTTCCTGGCATCGCAGCTATCCATGCCAGGTGCCGGTTTTGGCCTGTTTCAGCGCAAACGCTATCTGTTCTTCGGTATAGCGGTTTTTTTTCATGGCGGATATACCTTCCGGTAACGTGGAAAAATGACCGGACACTCTAGTTTAGGCTGGCACGGTTTTCAGGGATACTTACAGGATTACCACTGATAGCCATTATCGGTATCCGGGGAGCAGGGCTGGTGCTCTCGTTTGCGCTGAACCACGGACAAATTTCTTCTGTGGCGGCAAAAGTACGAAACCTGGTGGAGCATCCTGCTGTTTCCGATAATCAGCTCACTGCAATGTATGAACTGCGAAATGCCGCTGGTCGCTTACAGCATAACGTCTGGGGTGATTCATCGTCTGTTCTTCCAATGAACCGGCAGTGGCTGAGAATTCCTGTGCCAAGTAGGCATTTTGCCGGGCGCTCGCCTCAGGTTTCGAGACGACGATGCCAATCTGGGCAATGCCACGGTCCTGCGCAGCTTAAATGGAAATTAATGATGATAATGTCCGTTTTAAGGTGTGATGTATCGGTATTCCCACGGTAAAAGGAGAGAGTTCATTAGGCTGGCGTCGCGGCTACCTGCCCGATTGTGATAGTGTTAGCAATGTTTCCAGCAACTCTTTATTGGTAAAAGGTTTTGCCAGAAAACTGCAGATAATGCCTTCGGCAATGGCATGGCGAATAACTGGATCATAGTAATAGTGATAACCGGAAACCAGCACTACGCACGGTCTTCTCTCCAGTAAAGCGCTGGCTCGGCGCGCCACTTCCAGACCGTCCATATCCGGTAGCTTGGCATCTAAAAACACAAAGGAAAAATCGCCGTTCTTCAGCTTGGCGCAAGCATCTTCCCCGCTGTACGCGGTAATGACGCTTAAGCCTTGTGACTGAATGATATTGGAAATAACCCAACATATATCAGGTTCATCATCAACAATCAAAATAGGTGCATTCATTATTTTAAAGTATGGGCAAGGTAACAATAATTGTGGTTCCTTCACCCAGACAACTCTCTGCCTGAATGGAGCCAAGATGCTGCTGAATAATGCTATAACAAATAGACAGTCCCAAACCAGTGCCTTGACCTACGGGTGCGGACGTTTGGAACGGATTGAAAATTTTATCCAACTCGCCGGCGGGAATGCCTACGCCAGTGTCGGAAATACGGACAATAACCTGGTTTTCAAGAGTATCGGCCGTAATGCTCAATACGCCGCCTTCCGGCATTGCATTAAAGGCATTAAGAAAAATATTCATGAACACCTGTTGCAGTAAACCCGACACACCTGACACCAATATATGTTCTTTTTGCAGCGGCAACAGAATCTGAACTTTCTGCACGTTGGCCTGGTTGGCGATCAGGTCGATGGTTTCTTTCAGCACCGTGATCAAATCGACCTCTACCATTTCGGTATCGAGTGAAGAACGGGCGAAACGGAGTAAATTTTCAATGATCGCCGAGGCTTTTTGAATGTTAGTTTGTATTTTCCTTGAACATTCCTTGTGAAATTCAGCCGTAATATTGTCTTCGAGCAAAAATTGCGCCGCTGAAGAACATACGGCTAGCGGATTACGAATTTCATGAGCGATACCACCCGCCATGACGCCCAACGTGGTCAACTTCTGTGACTGCCATAACTGCAGTTCCAATTTTCGCCGCTCGGCCAGATTGCGACCTACGGCCACAGAGCCTACCGTTCGGCCGTAGCTATCCTTTAATGGATTAAACACCCATGAAATCAATGTACTGCCGCCATTTTTCGGCGTTAATAAATGAAATTCGGTTGTATGGGATTCATTGCTGTTTTTCATTCCCATGAAAATCAGGCGAATCGCCTCTTTTTGATTGGCGTTGCACAGTTCAAAAAAGTAACGCCCATAGACTTCTTGCGTGCTTAAGCCGGACAGTTTTTCCGCGGCTGGATTCCATGTCAATATGCACCCTTCGATATCGGTCGAAAGCATAATATCGCTGGTGCTTTCTATAACTGAAGCGAGGTGTCGTTCTACCCGGTGGACCTCTTCAGACAGATAAACCTGCTCGGTGACATTTTCCATGAGCAGCATAATCTGGTTCAGGGGGGTGGGTAGAATAGAGTAATGATAGATTTGAATCGGAACGTCTGGGGCGCGGAAAGTCATTTTCTGACCATTAACGGGTAAGCCGCTACGGAATACATCACGGATATGCGTTTCAAGGCCGGTATTGTCCAACATGACGCCAGGAAAGACATCCGATAGCGGGCGGCCAATGGTATCCAGGTTACTGCGATGACCTTTTATTAAAAAATTCTGATTGACTGAAACCACATGCAGTTCCTCATCGACCATTAATATGGAAGAAGGAATTGCATTCAATAATATATTATAAAGGAGTTCGAAAAGATTTTCGGACTGTCTTTCAAACGAATTATCTGACATGGTAGCCCGTCGTTAACAAGTTAGCTGGTGAAGTTATAGGGAGGCCAGGGTCCACTAACGAATCCTATATCTGTCATGTTGTTGGCCATCGTTTTTAATGTGTCGAGAAACTCCGGTAACGCAATGCGTGGCACCAGATAGCTCAACAGGTAAGTGCGTTGACCATTAAACATACTGATTGCCGCACAGTGTCGACGATATAGCCCCATCAACGCATTATTTAATAAGGCAGCCTGTCGTTCAGCGTGTTCAGGTACAGCGTAAGCGAGTTTTCGGCTTCGCAAATAATCCAGGCCACTCGTTTTGGACATAACAACAGCATTGTTTTCCACCGGTGCCAGGGACAACCGAATACCCATTTCGTCACAATTCGCCAGCTCAACCAATTGCGCTCGATAATGTGCCTCATGGTTGAGTAAATGTCGAGTTACCGCGGCGTCGTCCTTGAGCACGCAACCATAGCGGATTGGAATTATCGTGGCCCGTTGATGGACGTGCATGATCTGTTGGCCGAAATCCAGCACTGCCGTCGGCGCTCCACTGGCTTCTGTTCCGCAAGATTTAACCAGCGCCGCCAACGTCGCCGTTTTCACCAACCGCAGCGGCTCTTCGCCAACGTGCGGTGTACCGTCTGGCTCAGATGTCGGTTGCGTATCTTCGGCGACGATGCCGTACAGTAGTAAGCTCATGATGGGTCAGACTGGCAAAAACTATAGGCTGCCCACGGACCTGTCACTCGAAAACTGAATCCGTAAGCGCCATAGAGTTCGGCAATGTCGGATATTTGCTGTTGAAACATGGCGACGCCCTCCATCGAGAGTAAATATGCCCAATGCAAAACTTTATCGTCCAACAACCGACGTGGACGGAAATCGCGCACCAAAGGGTGTAAGTCGTTCTGTATTGCCGTCAGGCATTGCGCCGACCAGTCGCTCAACCCAGCGGCCAGCCTGCGGCGCAATTTCTGCTCTTCCAGGTGGCGGTGGCCCATGGCCTCCGGTAAACAAAAACGACCGGAGTCCAGACCTTCGGTTAACAAAACGTCAACGGCCTGCTTACGATCCAGTGTCGCTTCCAGTGACCACTCCTGACAACCGGTGATATGCCGTAGGGACGCAACCACGTCGGTTGCGCGGTTTTTTATTTCCTGTTCCAACGCGTCCCGGCTGGAAAACAGCGTACCGAAGGGCAGAGGATAAACCGGACCTTGAGCCATCAGGTTGTTGATAATCTGCGCATGCCGGCAAACACGTGGCGTGAGCCAGGCTATATTTTGTACATTGTTTTCCCCTTTTTCACCGGTGAAATCGAATAGCGGTACTGAGCTGATCACCGCATTCAAGTCGGCGCATCGATGTATATTAATTGGATGTTGATCGTCAACGCCCACGATCGGCGGCGCGACTAAGTCAGGAAAAGTCAGGCCATACAGATAAATGGCCTGCTCGGTTCGCACGTCGGTATCCATCGTCATACCTCATCGCCAAACATTTCAGCCATCACTTCGGCAAAATCATGCTGTTCGATACGTACCGTCAGCGCCACCGGCGTCCCACCAGCCGCCGGCGGGCTCAGCGCAGGCGCTTCAGTCTGCTGAATTGCACGTCGCAACGCCGCCAATGCGGCGCGATTGCATACGGCGGCCAATTCGGCGCCACTGGCACCATGGCAGCGTTCCGCCAAATCATCGACACAAATATTGTCCCCTAGCGGCTTATGACGCAAATGCACCGCCAGTATCTTTCGGCGGGCGTCTTCGTCGGGCAGACCCAGCTCGATGATTTCATCAAAACGTCCTGGCCGCAGCATCGCCGGATCGATCAAGTCCACGCGATTGGTCGCCCCCATAACAAAAACACCTTTGAGTTCTTCCAGCCCATCCATTTCAGACAAGAATTGGCTCAAGACCCGCTCCGAGACATGTGAGTCGATAGCCCCCTCGTTACGGGCAGGAATCACGGAATCGACCTCATCAAGGAAAATAATGCATGGCGAGGCCTGACGGGCTTTGAGAAACAATTCGCGGACACTCTTTTCCGAATCACCCACATAGCGTGACATCAGCGCAGGGCCTTTTACTGAAATGACATTAACGCCGCTCTCATTAGCCACGGCTTTGGCAATCAGCGTTTTCCCAACGCCGGGAGGGCCGGCTAACAGCAAGCCTTTAGGCGGCTTAATCCCCGCTTGCTTATAGAGCTCGGGGTATTTGATAGGCCACTCGACGGATTCTATCAAGCGCCGGCGCACATCATCCAAACCGCCGACATCGTCCCAGCGTACGTCGGGGATATCCACAAATAGCTCACGGATCGCTGACGGCGATACCTCACACAAGGCGGCGCGAAAATCATCCATCATCACCGTCAGCTCGGCCAGACGATCATAAGGGAGTTCCGCCGAACTAAAATCTATTTCAGGCAGTAGGCGGCGTAACGCGCTCATCGCGGCTTCACGGCACAACGCCTCCAGATCGGCGCCGACAAAACCGTGCGTCATATCGGCGATAATGCCCAGATCAACATCCGCATTCAGCGGCATTCCCGTACTGTGGATTTCTACAATTTCGCGGCGGCCTTCACGGTCAGGGATGGGAATGTTGATTTCCCGATCAAAGCGTCCCGGGCGGCGCAAAGCGGGATCGATAGCGTTGGGTAAATTGGTTGCGGCGATGACAATGACTTTGCCTCGATTCTTAAGACCGTCCATTAATGCAAGCAATTGCGCAACGATGCGTTTTTCCACATCACCGACGACTTTGTCACGGTGGGGGGCGATAGAGTCGATCTCATCCAGAAAAATAATACTTGGCCCTTTGCGTCCGGCTTCCTCAAAGATTTTGCGGAGGTGGGCTTCGCTTTCACCATAAAACTTATGCACAATTTCCGGGCCGCTGATCGTGAAGAATTGGGCATCGGTTTCTTGAGCAATAATTCGGGCGATAAGCGTTTTGCCACATCCCGGCGGGCCGGAGAGCAGTACGCCTTTGGGCGCATCTATCCCTAAACGTTCAAATATTTCCGGATAGCGTAACGGCAGCTCGATCATTTCCCGAATACGACGTATCTGGTTTTTAAGACCGCCGACATCTTCATAAGATAAACGTTGCGTGTTATGACCCGCATTCGCGGCGGCGTCCGGCTTGCCAATCACCAACGTCGTGGTCGGAGCAATCAGTACCGCGCCGTCGGGTACCGTGCTGTCAACCTTAAAATCGGCGGAACGACTGCCAAACAGATGCGCCCGCAGCAGATCGCCCTTTTGTACGGGCAGCCCATCAAGCAGGCTGCCGATATAATTCAGGTCACGTTCATTGGGCGTAATCGTGGTGGGGATGAGAACGATACGTGTAGCCTGTTTGCAGGAAACCGGTTTTATCTGAACCTTTTCATCTATACTCAGGATGGTATTGCGCCGCGTCAAACCATCCAGTTGTACGATGCCCTTATTCCGCATATCGGGATACGTCGGCATCAGCTTGGCAACCCCGGTGCCTTTTGGGCCGGTCAGTTGCACAATGTCGCCGATAGCCAAGTTCAACCTGGCCATGTCGGCGGGATCTAAACGGGCATAACCACGCCCGGCATCCTTCGGCAAAGCCTCGGCTACTTTGAGCTTGAGTTCTTCAGACATGATTGCCTCATTTTTGTAATTTGACTTCCAAAATTCCATTACGGCAAGACCGCTCCATCGCTGTGTCATCAAACGACCGCGGCAACACGATTTCTTTATGGTATTTTTTGCTGCCTCTTTCCGAGTGCAACGACAGAATGTCGCCATTCAACTCTATATGCACATCTTCATCAGCAACCCCTGGCATTTCCGCCAATATCAGCACATGGTCGCTTTCTTCGATAACATCCACCAACGGTTCAGATACTTCCTGCACCGTGGCTACGCCGGTTTGCTCATCACGGCGTATGTTTCCAAAAGGCTCGACCAGCGTTTCCTTATTTCCATCCAAACCCATTTTTATGGAAAAGCCGTATACGGCTTTAGCATTCTTGCTATCGGCTATGTCAATATCAAAGGCGCCGCTACGTTTTATCTGTTCACCGGTTGCAACCAGTTTTTCCACCAAATCACCCAAACCACGCAAAATACCTTCAACATTCCCCGTCACGTCATTTTTTTTACTGCTCATGGTTGTTTACCTCGGCTGCGTTGATTTTTTTGAGTTTGGAATGCAGCGTTTTATAATCAATATTCAACCGCCGCGCTGCTTCTGCCTTGTTGTTGCCTGTTTTTTCCAGCATGTCCTGAATAATTATTCGTTCTATTTGATCAATATTGAGTTGGGTGATCTCTTTAAGGGACGAACCTTCCAGACAGAAATTTTGTATCGTTCTCTGATACGTGGTTTTCGCCGCTTGCGAAAGACGATTCTCCTTGATGACCAGACCCAGGTCGCCAATCTCCACTTTTTTGTCGGAAACTAAAACAGCACGGCGAATGACAGCCCGTAACTCACGCACGTTCCCCGGCCACGGATAAAGTAGTAGTGTTTCTTTGGCCGCAACGGACAGGTCAGGGGGTGTTTTACTCAATTCAATGCTGGTTTCTGCGATAAAACGACTGGCTAAAAACAAAATATCCTCATGGCGATTACGCAGTGGTGGAATGCGAATGACATATTCATTCAAGCGGTAATATAAATCCTCACGAAATTTCCCTTTCACCACGGCGTCCAGCAAATCCTCGTTGCTGGCGGCCAGGACCCGCACATTGACAGGAATGGGTTTGCTGGAGCCGATACGATAAACAACGCGCTCTTGCAGCACTCGCAATAATTTGGCCTGTGCGGATAAAGACATGTTGGCGATTTCATCCAGAAATAACGTACCGCCGTCAGCTGCTTCAAATTTGCCCGCATGCGCCTGGTCGGCCCCCGTGTATGAGCCTTTTTCATGGCCGAACAATTCATTTTCGATCAATGAGTCAGGTATGGAGCCGCAGTCAATGGGAACAAAAACACCGGTCGCATGCTGACTGGCTAAATGGATGTTTTTCGCAAGCAGTTCTTTGCCGGTTCCCGTTTCACCTTGAATGACAACAGAAAAATCGGTATGGGCCACATTAACGACGTCCCGGATCACAGATTGAATCTCGCGGCTATTCCCCATCATGGTAGATATGCGAGTTTTAGTGTCCCTGCTGGCTTTGCTGTTTGAATCATATTTGCCCAAATTCATCTGCATTGCTCGCTTCACCAAATCTAATACTCTTTTGTTATCAAAGGGTTTTGGAATGTAATCCCACGCCCCGGCTTTGATAGCGCCAACCGCATTGAGAATACCCACATTACCCGTAATAATGATAATGGGGAGTTGCGGATACAAGGCATGGGCGTTGGTCAACACCTTCATGCCACTGTGTTTAGGGAGAATACTATCGAGTAACAGTACGTCTGGTTCACTCTGAGATAGCAATTCTATTGCCATGTCGCCATCGTAGCCTTGCTGGGTTTCATAACCCGCTTTCTCCAGCAAGTGCGATAGCAAATCGCAAATATCTTTGTCGTCATCAATTATTAAAACATAGCCAGGATCAATACTTTTCATCGACTACATCCAATTAGTTATTTTGTTTATTTAACAAAAATTAAACAATGTAGAAAGAGACGAAATAGCTCCTTTACCCTGCTGCATTTGATGCAAGAAGGACGATTAACAATTCAAGTTTATCTTAAAAACTAATGTACAATATATTTGAACGACATCTATCATATCTGTAGTTAAATTCAGAATGACACAATTTTACTTTCGATTTCATAACAATCAAAGCGGCAAGTATTTCTATTTACTAACAAATATTTTTAAGCAACCAGACGAACAACGATGCAAATTTACCCTGGCTCCGTGGGTAAATTTGCATCGCTTATCTACTACTATGATAAGGATATCAGGACAGTATCTCGCTTATTTTAGCCTACTGGAGCGCCATGTCCAGGGTATCGAATCAAAACCACCGGCAAGAGGCCGACAGTGAATGAATGCACCACATCATATAAAAACGCCTTGATTTGGTCAAAAACGTTTACATTTGTCATACTCAGCATAAATTATGCTTATTGGTCATTTGGTACTACACTGGAAACCGTTAACTGTAGCAATTCATTAACAATAAAGGTACATATACATGCGAAATAATCAATGTACAGAAAACTATTGGTGCTTAACAGGAGTCTCTCATAACGAAAATACCGATCATGGGTTGTATAATGTTTCTATCCATGGTGTATCGGTTCTCCCCTTCCGACTATTTCGAAATTTTTGATCAAAAAAATACAAAAAAATTATTTTAGTTTTAATAATAGAAGGAAATTTGAGTAACGGGAAAAAATCGACGTTTTTTACTTACCCATGCCGTCGCCAAGGTGACATGTAATTATATTCATGTCACATCACCGTATCGTTTTATGAAAAAATATATACCCAGCAAGTCCAGGATGCAGAAAACGGGCAACAGAGAAACCTCAATGCGGCTGGCTCAGGTCAATGTTGAGAACAAACGAACACCGACAACATACCCGCATCTTGAAAGATAATGGGTACAGCAATTAGATGCTCTTCACCCCCACAGTGGGTTTGCCCAACGGTTGAATAAAAACAATATCCTTTGGCAGCTTCGTCTCAATATCGTGCATCAACCCCAGGAAAAGTATGGCCATCTCACCATCTTGCAGCGTGTCATCAATGCGCTGGGCAATATAATCATCCCGCCGGTTCAATAATATTCTTGCTGTTTCCAAAGATGCTTCCGTTCGCTCCGAGGAATTGAGCAATTGTGTCATCAGATCGTGCTCTTGCAACAGTAATTCGGGGGACTCCGTTCCCATCAGCACGGCGCCCCTATGCTGTAGCGTAAGTAGAATCTCGTGATTCCTGCTCCCTGAGTGAGCAACATCATTCACTATTTCATTTTCTTTTCCGCACACCGGCAGACCATCCTGATACAGTTTCAGATGTTCATAATCTAGACCGAGATCATCAATCGTGGCCGCAATCATTGTCCAGAAATACTCAACGGCGGCAAGATAATCGCGCGCCTGGGTTTCGGTTCTCAAATGACTTGCCGCTTTGCTCAATGTGCCTAAATCTGCAGGACTGTGAATAATGGGAAAATGAATCAGTGCTCGCATAAAAAGATAATCCTTATATATGAGTTGCTTCTATGACTGGCGGCACCGCTGCCAACCGAGTCTCCAGCCGCTGCAGACGTTCTTCCACATCGGCGACAGGTACTGATGTCGCCACTCTGGCTCTGGAATCAAACGCCGGATTGCCGCTCCACCAATCCAGCCCCATTTCCACCGCTTTGTCTACGGAGCAAATAAGTAGCCGAATTTCCAACGTCAACAATTCGACTTCAACCAGTCTGATGCGAATATCACCGCTGATAACAACCCCTTTGTCCAGTAATCGCTCCAACAAATCCGCTATGGTGGTCGAATCGGTTGAGTGAGTTAATTTATTGTTGTCGCTCATGGCGCAAATCCTTATATATTAGACGATTCTAAGATCTCATATTCTCATTCCCCTGCGCCTTCAAATCAAAAGCAACGGCATCCAACGGATTTCAATATGCAGGAGAGCGGCGGTCGAACGAATCCCCGGGAACTTACCTACGCCAGCGAGTGGCTGGGGCGAGCGAGGCCAGTCAACGCGCCTTGCAACTTGAAAGATGACAGCTTATTACTGATGCTCTCGATTCTTGAAGCCAGTGTGTCCTGAACGTTGATCTCTCTGCGTAGAAAAACGCTGCTGACTATATCCTGTGTTACTCAAATCGTTTTCAAAACGGTTAAAAAGGCAATATTTTTGCCCTGAAAATTACAGCTATACCGGCATGACGTCCCCGACACGCTCAAGAATGTCTAGCGATAGTCGCAACAAGCCGTCACGTTCATAGCGTTGCGCAATAGTCAGCAGCGCTGTTTGAGCGCTTTTACTTTCCTGATTATCAGGATAGTGCTCAATAATTTTCAGATAGATATCCACTGCCTGTCGCAAGTCCCCTTGTTCAAACCAGGCGTCGCCCATTCGTAGTAGAAGGTTACAGGTCATCGCATTGATGTCGTTGGTAGTATTAGCCACGGTATACACCCTCCGCCGATAATAGATTGATAGCATTTCCATAGGAACGAAAAAACGATGGTATGTTATTGTTCAACATATAATTTCCTTAAAATAACCGGCCTAAAGGGCCCAGGTCCAAATTCAAGTCATCATCCTTGAAGCCAAAAATGTCGCACAGATGCGCCAGCTCTTCGTCCTGACGCATGAGCGCCAACCCCAAACGCTCGATTTCTTCGTCATCTAGCGAACCTGAATCCATGCGCCTTATCGCTTGGCGCTCCAGCAGTTCGTGCAACAGCTTGACCAGCGTCAAAACCAGTTGCGCCAAGCCATCACGAACGCGTTCACCATCTATATCTATTTTATGTTGATTGACTTCAGCGACCGGCCGCTGCGTTGTTGGCGATGCCAGGCCGAACACAGGGCTATGACGCGATGATTGATGAGTTGTCATGGTGTTGCTCCCTACCGGGTAACCGGTTTTTCGCTTCTACAGAAGAGACCAAGGCCTGTAAGTTCAAATAAATCAAATCAATATTAGCGACGGAAATGGTGATATCAGCGACAATAACCACTCCTTTGTTCAGAATGCGATCCAACGCCTCGCACAGCGAAATCTGTTGCTGCTCATCCTGATATTGTTTATTCACGGCCATAATATGTACGCTCACAGTCTATGAAAATAATGCCGAACCTAATGTTTTTAGTTCACATAACCCGGTAGGTTCCGTTTGCCGAAAAATGTGTGTTTGCGGCTGGTTGGGAAAAATATCGCCAGCGCGCTTAAGCTCCAACGATTCCCGGCGTGTGATGGCCTGACACAATAGGCAGTCGCGGGGAGGTGTAATCTGATTGATAAACAATCCTTTTGCCCTTAAGCCGAGTCGCTGCAAGGCGCACGCCATTTCATGGGTCTTCTCCAGTGCCAAGTGGGTCGGGACGGTCACGGCATACAATCCCGTTTGTTTGGTATCCCGCAGTAGAGCAAGCAGATTTTTTAATTCCCGTGAAAGCTGTACTAAACGTTCCGAGAGGTGTGGAAAACGCATCACTTTGCGGTATTTCAGCAATAGGGAGAAAAACTGTTTTAGCCAATCCCGAACCAATTCTGGTAATTCCAGTAAACGCAGCAAATGCCCGCTTGGTGCGGTATCCACGATGACCATGTCGTAACGATCGCTGTCGAGATGGGCCATGATCGTCGTCAATGCCATAATGTCATCTAATCCGGGGGGCGCTAAATCGAGCAAATGCTCCATCATTTCACGATCAAAAGTAATATCCAGATTTGGTAAAGTATCCAGCAAAAAAGCCGCTAACTCCGCACGATAGCCCTGCCGGATTTTGTCAAAATCGGCCTTGGCATTTATTTCCTGGGCATCAAGATTCATCAACACCGGGATGGGCTGTTGCTGTAGGGTGAAACCCAGACAATCGCCGAGCGAATGTGCAGGATCAGCGGAGAACAGCAAGATACGCAATGCTGGATATTCATTGTGCAGGCGCAGCGCAGTAGCACAGGCCAGGGTCGTTTTACCCACACCGCCTTTACCGGCAAAAAACAACAGTCGGAATGTCTTGGCGGGCAACGAAATGGGGTTTTCTACATGCAGCGGTAGTTGATGATGGCGGTTCGTGGTCATCATCTTTGTTTCATCAAGTCGATGTACTCCAGACCAAAATTCATGGAGCAATGCGCCACGTGGTTCTGCGGCAAGCAAGGGCAGTGTCCAGAATGCATGTTCAGGCAAACGTTGGCATACGTTCCGCAGCGCAAGCATTTGCCTGTTACGCTCAACACAACATGTTGGGCAGCCATTTTCAGGGGACAATCGATTGACCACCAGATCGGACAGAAATACGCGTTGCCGATGCAGCGCGTCGGCCAGATCGATACTCTCTTCCACACTCATCGTTTCAGCCAACATCACTAAAACAAAACAACAACGCGCGCTATCCGTCACCAGCCCTTGCATGGTTTTAAGCGAATCATTCATGCCCAGCAAAAAATGATCCAGATGATCCAATCGATTATCGCCTCTAAACCGTTTCCGTATATAACGCTGTTTGGCGAGCAGGGTATCAAGTGCGATCAGCCATCGATGGATCAAATCCGGCATTTCCAAAAGCCGCAATGTATGACCCGTCGGGGCAGTGTCGATAATGATGCGATGATAAGTATCTGTTTGAATCCACCTGGCGATTTCCAGATAAGCCGCGATTTCATCCATACCGGGAAGCGCGGTATCCATCAATCCCTGTACGTCGTTTTTATCGAGAAAAGTACCGCGATAGGCTATCTCTTTCAGATCCTCTTCATGCAGTGATTTAAACTTATGCAATACAGCAGCCGCGTTTAATTCATGTACTTCCAGGTTTTTGGGCAATATCAGACCGGAGAGAATATTTTGCAGGGAATGCGCGGGATCGGTTGAAACCAGCAAAAAACGATGATGGGGTTGTTCCTGCGCCAACATTAACGCCGCCGCCGCCGCACAGGTACTTTTACCCACGCCGCCCTTACCACCGAAGAAAACCAGTTGCAGCGGTGACTCCAGTAAAAACGTCGGATAAATAGCAGGCATCATTTTATCGTCCCCCCAGTCTTGCCCTCTTTGCCATCATCGCCATCATCGTCGTCGTCGTCGTCGTCGTCGTCGTCGTCGTCGTCGTCGTCATCGGCGTCGTCATCGGCGTCGTCTTCCGCATCATCCCCAGGCTCATCACCTGGCATGCTAACGTCTTCATCTAGTGCGTCTAATCGATCCAGTAATACCTTTTCCTGTTGTTCAAATTCTTCTTCAGTGATTTGGCCCGTTTCCAGCAACATGTATAGATCAGTCAAACTTTCACGAATACGATCCGCCTCTCCAGCCAATTCATCTTCCGCCAGTTCGTGAATTTGCCGAAAAATCCACATGACGCCTTTGACAGGAGAAAACAGGATGTCATCGATCAGCAGCATGGTTTGGCCTTAGTCAGAGTGAGTACCCGCGCGTATCAACGTTTTCTTCTTCGCCGTAGGAGCACGTAGATCCAGAGTAACGAAATTATGCGGTGCCCAGGGGCCGGTGTAATCAAACAGATAAACGCTGTCAAACAACTTTGAGGCTTCAAAAACACCTTTGGCAAATTCATCTATCCGTTTTCTTTCTACCAAACAGGCCAGATTCATTACGTCTTTTTCTTTTTTAACCGGGTTTTCAATAATATCTTCGCAATAATCCGACAATACTTCTTTGACTTTTTCCGCCGATTCTTTTCTATCCCCGCTGCGTAATGATTCGTATAAGTTACCCAATCGGATTTTTTCCTCACGACGACTATTGGCACTGGAATTTCCATTCCAAATTTCATCGCGCGTTTCGCTTAAGATGGGATACGAGGCAACGAAATATTGATAAATGTTAACAACATCCCAAGAAACACGTAACCCCATTTCCACGCGGCCATCTAAACGAGAAAAATGCTCTCTGATCGTATCCTGATTGGCGGCCAACAAATTCTTTACTGCTTCGGCATTACGGGCAATGACGCCAAAACGCATCGGTAATACGGTATTTTCTTCAGTCAACTTATGTAACACAGCCTGATGGGCCGTAATATTACGTCTTTCCGGGCGTAACCGGCTGCTCAGCGTATCGCTGACTACAGCTCTTAAACCATCTTGGTCAATAGAATAAACCGGTGCAGATTCCAAACCCCGTATTTTATAATCAGGCGTTGAATCATCGGAAACACAAAGCGCATAGAGCACTTTGGCACGGTGATTTTTGGATGTATCGATATTCATCATGCTTTCCTTAGTAAAATACGTTTGCATTTTGCGCATTGCACTCGGTTCAATCGCCGACACTCTTCAAAATAAACGCGCCCGGAATCAATAAGAATTTGTGACGGCCCCGTCATGTTGGCACATGCGCGAAAACTTTTAACCATACGCAGTGTACGGACATGAGCGAGGGTGCGGATTTTGTTCATCATGACGACCTCAATACTTGATTCGCAGACCAGGAGACTTTTTCTTCTTCTCAGTTGTCTCTGATTTGCCATTACCTTCAATTACCGAACTCATCGCCGCCGCGTCTGCAAGCAGTGCCGCTTTTTCTTTATTAATATCCCCAATTCGCTCATCAATGCAGGCAATGCGCAGTGAAGCTGCCTCGCGTTCCCGTGTTCTACGCCAACGTTCTAGTTCCAATGCGCCGATCTGAAAATAATCACGATAAGTTTGATGATCACCGCTCACTCGGCCTGAATGAGTTTTTATGTCTGACAGCGTTCTGAGAGGGCGAGTACGTATTACCATAATGATTACTCCACCGCTTTTATTTTTTGTGTAGGTGCTTTGAGCGTATCTGAGCCTATTGGCGGACAGATCTTACGAATAACCTCATCGACCATTTCACGGTATATGGAACGTCCAGCATGTTGTATTTTAGCGGCGTCCATGCTTAACACGTCATAGCAGATGGCATGGAATAGCTTGTCGCCATAACGTGGCTTTATTCCTTGCAGATGTACTATGTGGGCAACCGCGATTCCCGCACGTAACCCATGTTTGGTCTCGTGTTCATTGCCGCGAAACTCTCTAATAATATCAACAATATATGCAGATTCTTTTAATTCCAGTTCAGAGCGTGTATGCAATATCTGTAACTCGGTATCCCGATCGGCGAGACCTACGTTGATCGTAATCATACGATCCATCAGGGCATCCTGGGTCTTATGCGTACCGGCGTATTCCTCTGGATTGGACGTGAAAATAGCGCGAAATTGCGGGTGTACATCAAGATAGCCCTCTCCCTCGCCACGTAAACCGGGAAGGTTTAAAATACCTTCTGACAGTACGGATAACAGAACGTTATTGGTTTCCGCCTTGGAACGGTTGAACTCATCATAGATCAGCATATCGCCGTTACGACATGCGGTGGTCAAACGATTATCCACCCACATGCGGTTTATTTGCTCTTCGGTTTTAAGTACGGAATGAATGTAATTATCAACTAGGCTGCTTTTACGGTAGCCGATGTCTTTCCCCGTCAAATCGGAGCTCACAAATTCTTCATTACCTTGCAACAAGGTAACGGGACGACCCCACTGTGCAGCGAGATGAAATGCCAGGGTCGTTTTTCCTGTCCCGGATGGCCCGGCAAAGTGCACAGGATAGCCAGCGCGTAAATAAATCAATGCGCGCTCTATGATTTCGTTCACATAAGACGTTGCGACAAAATGTTCACTTGCTTCCGGAACGACAAGTTCATCGTCTACGGTGTACTGTGAAACGGTATTCTGCTTAATCATGAAACTACTCCTATGCCTATGCCAAACCGTGTACACACCAGCCAATACCAGCCCTACGAAATGGCCAATTAAATAATCAACTGAGCCGCTAGAATCTATCAATTTTAGCGGCTTCTTATATTTCGATTTAATTCAGAAAATAATCGAAACTGTAAGCCCAATAATGCCACCTCGTGCTATGTGAGCAGATTATTCATCTCCATATCCTCCATTAACCGCCCAGATCAATACCGCTAATTATTTTTTTTCTGGCCTGAATCTTCACTAACTTTCTTTTTGGGCTTTTTGGTCTGGTTGGCAACGGTATGCTCAACAGCACGATTTTTCTCAAACACCATCGTTGGCGGCGTGGTTGGCAATATCGGTACGGCCGTTTGCCCAATTTCGGACAACTCAGACTGTTCACTGCCGGGTACTACCGAACCTCCATTGCCAGGCGCCAACACATTTTCATGACTTACCGCTGAAGTAATATCCAAAAGATGAGTGGCTAGATTGCGAGACTCGTTTTTTTTTTAGCCTGCGTCATGTTGAAGAATGCAGCATGGGCAGCCACTCGTTCTTTGGCAAACGTGCTAATAAAATCAGTAACATTGCAGGACATATCAGCAATGAAATCAGCCCGTTCTTTAGCATAACGTTCAGCTTTAGTCTTACGCTCAGCATTAAAGTTATCTAATAAAACCTGTGTTTTCTTTGACATATCCGCCACAAAAGCAGCACGATTTTCACGCTGTTGACGACTCATGACCTTACGAGTACGGCAAAAGTCACTCAACATCCGATTCACATCACTGACATTATCGGCAACGAATAGCGCGCGCGCGCGCGCGTCTTGAACGCTGTTTCTCGCGCGGGCCGCGGAATAACCGGCAATCTGTACGTTCACGCTGGAAATTCGTGCATTTTGCTGAGCTAAGCGAGACTCGCGGCTGTCATCAATATTTTTCCGCAGCCGCGCCATACCGTCTGTTAAGCATCCCATAGGTATTCTCCTGATGTGATCACTTTAAAACCCCAAGAACACTCTTGAAGCGATGGAAGTGCCCAAGCGGCCGAATACTCAACTGCCTGGGCACATTTACTTTTTACTTAATTACGCTGGAGTGGCCGCGCTAGCCGTAAGGCCAATGGCTTCTGCGTATTTCAAATAAGTTTCAACAGAAGCGATAACAACGCGTGCTTCTATGGATAGCAGTTCAATACCCACCAATGAAACTTTGACCCAAGCGTCGATCACAACACCTTTGTCCAGAATACGATCTACTACTTCAGCCAAGCTGGAAGAGTCTGTTGATTTTTGTACTTTAGCCATGATGGCGTCTCCTAGGAAATGTTAATAAATTACATATGTAATTTGGTTCTACGCACAGCCTTAAACTGCACGCACTTGCACTGCACGTATTTGCACTGCATGGCCTATTAGAATGCAACTAGTGCGCCAACCTACGCCGCATCAGAGTTTTCTTAATCTGAATAATTAATTTTAGCTAAAAAATAAATAGTAACTAATTGAATTATATTATTATGTGTTATTGTTATTTTTTTGTGGAAAAATTCAGAAAAAATTATTTCTATAAAAAATCAAACGCCTGACATAGAATAATGACCAGCATTACCCTATAACTATGGAATATATTCCCTAATTTAGGTAAGTCATTCCACAGCAGGCATTCGTCGTCATGACTGAAAAAACGATATCAAATCGGGCAGTCCAGCATGGCGTTAATTCAGGGTCGTGGATTGAGACTTATTTAGCATTGATTCGTTAAAAACAAGTCTATTTTTTTAAAGCAACACTATCAATAATCAAGCAAGGCCATTGGCGACTAACGAACGGCCTGGCGCAAATCATCCCTAATTGACTCATGGGGCGCCAAACCTTATCAAATCGCGCGGTTTAACCCAATCTTATGGCCATGGTTCTGGTCGGCCGTCGCGGCCTGGGTACACGATCCCACCGAAACGGATTGGCCGCGCCCGTAGCGTTTTCCCTATTGGCGGCGTTTGGGTTGGCGGTCAGCAGGGAACCGTTTAAACCGTCCACCTTTGGGGTGCCGGATGCGGCGGTGAAACTCGGTTCACCGAAGGATTGGCCGCGTTGGGATAGGTTGCAAAATAGTGGTCGAATGACACATTCTCATTATAGTAGGAACGTAACGCATTTCTGCGTTTGATCCGCCATCGCGGTTGCCACAACAGGTGAGTTGTTCGCATCCGGCAGGCCGGCGATTCCGGAAAAAACGGATGATTCGCCGTGACCAGCGCGCCAGGCAAATGACTGTCCATTCCCCCTCAATTCGCATCTCACGGGGCTGAAAGTCTTTACACCAACGCAGCGTTGCTGATGGTAGTCCTGTCGCGAGCCTGCCCATAATTCTGTGGTGCGACACGAGGCTGTTCCTGTGATTGTTTCAGCCAGTATGCAGGCCACAAGCCAGTGCGGTGCACCTTCAGTATCATCTCTGTGGTCATCGATTAACTGGCAACAGGTTGAAGATGATGTATTTCGCATTTCAAATGCGTATCGCTAAGGCAACCAAAGCACAGCACTGGAATAAAGTGCGTGTGCTCCAGCGACTTCTCACCCGATCTCATCAGGCGAAACTGCTGGCTGTAAAGCGCGTGACGTCGAACCGGGGACGTAACACCCCGGAACGCGATGGATAAATCCGCAACAAAAGTGGCATGCAGTGATGGCTCTGTCCTGTCGGGGTTATCGGGTACAACCTTTACGACGTATACATATCCCCAAAAAGAACGGTAAAACAAGGCCGTTAGGGATCTCCACGATGTATGATCGTGCCATGCAGGCACTCTTTCTGTTGGCAACAGAACCTGTGACTGAGACAACTGCTGATAACCATTCGTATGGTTTTCGGCCAAAACGTTCAGCCGCAGACGCAATAGAACGGTGCTTTGTAGTGCTGGCGCAAAGGTCATCAGCACAATGGATCCCCGAAGGCGATATTAAAGGTTGCGTTGATAACATCAGCCACGACTGGATGTTAAGGCATCTCCGCATTGAGCGTAGGATACTTGCACAATGGCTGAAGGCAGGCTTTGTTGAGAAAGGACAGCTTTTCTCCACCGTAGCAGGAACGCCGCAGGGTGGCATTATCTCCCCCTGTATGGCTAACAGTGTTCTGGACGGTATGGAATCAATGCTGAAAAGCATTACGAGACCTGCCGACAAGGTTCACATGGTCAGGTACGCCGATGATTTTATGATAACCGGAAGTTCGAAAGAGCAACTGGAAAACAGGATAAAACCGGCAGTAACGGCATTCCTGCGGGAAAGAGGGCTGACGCTATCTGAAGAAAAAACCGCGATCGTTTCAATTTCACAAGGGTTCGATTTTCTGGGGTTTGATGTACGTAAGTATGGCAGGAAACTGCTAATTAAACCGGCGAAAAGCAGCATCAAATCCTTCCTGAGCGTTGTCCGAAAAGAGATCAGGGCAGGCATCGCCTTAGCCTTGCGAATATCGGCTGGATAGCTGAATAACGTATTGAGGTTTTCCCAGTGCGCACACCAGCTTTTGCTGATCTGCGGATACGTGTCGTCCCACTCGTTCGCGAATACATCCAGCGCCATCAGGGCTGCTTCTTCGGTCGGGGCCTGATAAACTGACTTCAGTCCGATTGTGACGGCTTTGTAATCCTTCCACGACACGTATTTCAGGCTGTTGCGCACCATATGGATGATGCACAACTGGATATGGGTCTGCGGGTAGACGCTGTTTATCGCATCCGGGAAGCCGGGGCTCCGACATTCCTTCCGGGAGTGGCCAGGAGATCCCTGCGGCCTCAAGTCGTTTGAGCATTTTCTGGATGACACCCGTGCTGATATCGGCGCACTGGCTTATCTGGCGGAAGGACAGGCCGACTTCAAAACGCAGTCTTAAAATTTCATGGATTTTACGCATTGCGATTCTCTTGTTAGGCATATATCACTCCCTGGAATAAAAGGGATAGATATAGCATTAAAAATCAATTCGTTAAGAATGATTCTGTCAATGTGAACGGCAATTCCGGTCGGGTGAACACCGATTCTGGCAAAATGAACAGTGATTCTGGTCATGGTACAAAATCGTGGTATTTTCCGCCGGAATAGTCATTCTCCTTCAAAAAATAAGCGACAACTATGCTGACACAGGGGGAGAATGGATGTTCACATTGGGCCAGAATACGCAGAGGCTGGCGAGGGGGTATGAAAAAGCCGCCCGCAGGCGGCTGGCGTGGGTTACGCATCGTCGGTGTCGAGGCTGTATTTCTGGAACCGGATAATTTCCTCTCCCGCCCATTCGTTGAGCTCAAGAAAGCGGGCCTGTAGCGGCATCAGCGCGTTACGCACAAACACTTTTGCCACCTTCTCAACGTCGCCTATCGAACCCGCATTTTCCGGTTTGCCACCCATGAGCTGGAACGGGATGCGGTGCGCGTCCAGCAGGTCGCCCGCGCTGACTTTCTTGATATTGAAAAAATCGTCTTTGGTGGCGACCTCGCTCAGCGGCACAATTTTAATGCCGTCAGCTTTTCCATTCGGCGCGTAGAAAAACAGGTTTTTGAAATTGCAGCAGTGGCGCGGGCTGGCGCGATATTGAGCTGGATTCTGAAACTGAAAAAAATTTTTTGGATGCGTTGTTAATGCCTAGTTATTCTGTGAGCAGGATAACAAAAGAAAGGATGACTTATGGACGCAAAGTTAATCGCCAAAGGTATCGTTGACGGTCTGGCTTCTATTCCTAATGGACTGTATTTGTCAGCAGTCAGGACTGTTGAAGGTACAGGGATTGTTGATCGAGACCTCAAGGCACGCAATGAAATTGAAAACGAGCGTTTTTTCCGGGTGTTAAAGAGCCTGGCAGCTAACGAAGCGCCAATCAGACAACTTGTTACGATTGTTATCACAGATTTTTATACAAAGCTGGATGACAAGGGAAAAAAAGCGATTAATGAAAAGCTGGGTTATTCAGATGCTAAGTTGGGAAGTCGGGTTGGTGCCCAAGCATTCATCACTCAGTATGTAGCTACAAAAATCATTAATCGTGTAAGAATGAGCACACTCATGCGGCGTGTAACGCGCGTTGCATCTGCGGTAACATTCAACATTGTAATGATTCAGGGGCTGATCGAGGAAGCGGCCAGAGCGTCCAGAAGAATGCGCTCTAAGTATCCTGGGACATATTACAAAGTCTGGGCGTCGAATTTAGATATGGTTTATTTTCTTGTTGAAGGTGAGCTGGAACCATACCTGATGTACATCAACAGCCACCCGATACAATGCAAAGGTGTAGAAAATGAAATCTGCAAAATCCTCTCTCGCTAAATTTTGCAAATTTATAGGCATACAGTCTGCAAATACGGTTGAAGGCATAACTACATGCCTTTGTTCTTTTGCTGCCTTTGGTAGTTTGTTTGTACTTGATGGCTGGATGAAAATGGTTGGATTTGTCGGTTTTCTTGTTCTTGCCTATCTGGTCGCTTGGGCAATGGACATTATAAAAGGCGAAACATAGAAAAATAATAACCTTGAGAATGAAAGACGGAAGCGGCTGCGTGAAAACGTAGCCTCTTTTTTTGGTTCCCGTCACGATACCGGGAACCATCGCCGTAGGGCTGACAAGGTATGGTCGTTATTGTTGAGGGGACAAAAAGGGGACAGTAACAGTCGTAGTAATAAAAAAGCCACCGCAAAAGGTGGCTTAATTATATGATTTTAAAGCTAAAATTTGGTGGCCCCTGCTGGGTTTGAACCAGCGACCAAGCGATTATGAGAACTCTAACAACCAATAGAAAAACAATAAGTTAATTGAAAAACAGAAGGTTAGAAAAGCAATACACGGTAATATAAGGCAATGTGACCCTGTACATGATTCTGTGTAAATGCCTTTCTCAGTAGTGACCGTCCAGGCGGTCACCGAACTCGATAATAAAGCGGCTCATTGCCATACGCCA